>CAYPPR010000010.1:0-88356 GCA_964412665.1 uncultured Desulfopila sp. | reverse complement strand
AAACTGGTTGGCCGTTTCGAGGGAGGCCGGGGCAAATATTTCTTGCAGGAATAAGCCCTGCAGCATCTCTGCACGGTTATAGCCGAACATCTGCAGAAATTGATCGTTCGCTTCTATAATTCTCAGATCTTCATGGATGACAATTCCCTCCCAGGCCGCTTCGGAAAGGGTCTCAAATCGTTGTTCACTGACCTGCAGTTCATTTTCCAGACTATTGTGCTGCAGGGCCTTGGCTATGGTGTTTATGAGAATTTCGTGATTGACTGGTTTGCGGAGAAAATCATAGGCGCCCATTTTCATGGCCTTGACCGCCGTTTCAACGGTATTGCTGCCGGTGAGCATGACGGCGGCGGTGTGTATCTTGGAGGTCTTGATAAATTCGACAATGCTGCAGCCACAGATATCGGGCAGTCCCACATCGAGGAGGGCGAGGTCAAATTGATTGGTTTTCAGGTGTTCGATGGCCTCCGTTCCGGTGGCTGCCTTGGTACAGTTGTAGTTGAAATGCTGCAGGATACTGTGCAGACTGTCGATAAATCGTGGTTCGTCGTCAACCAGAAGAATATTTGATTTCATATCTGTCGCATTCACTTTTACCTCAACTCATCCGGGGGAGAGCTGGGCAGAATAATTGAAAAACGAGTTCCGTTCGTCGGACTGCTTGTACATGAGAGTGTGCCGCCGAGGTCTTCCACGGTTTTATGAACTATTGACAGTCCGAGACCCGAGTGTCCAGTCGATTTTGTCGTGACAAATGGAGAATAGAGTCTGGCGGATACCGATTCGGGCAATCCCGGTCCGGTATCCGCGACAACTATCTCAATGCCCTGTCCATCGACGAACTTCTCTTTGTCGGCTTGCCGTGTTGTCACTGTTATGCTGCCACCGTTGTTCATCGCTTCAGCACTATTTTTCAGCAAATTAATGACAATTTGTTTAAGAGCGTCCTTTGCGGTAAATATGTGCGGAAGATTGTCGTCAGGGTGGAAGGAAATGACGATTTCCGGTCTGGCGAAGTGGGCTGCTTTGATAAGCTGAATAATGTCGGCAATGGTTGCATTGATATCGGTGAAGGCAAAACTGTATTTCGAATCCTGTGAGAACAGGTCCAGTTGCCTGATCATCATGGAGATTCGTTGGATTTCCTCATCAATGACGGTCAGGTCGTTGTTGATGTGTGCCGCATCCGTCAGCTTCAGTTTTATTGAAGTGATATAATTGCTGATGATACCCAGCGGATTATTGATCTCATGGGCAACTTTTCTCGCGGTCAGCGATATGGCGGCCCGCCGTGCAGCTTCTAATTCTGCGGCTCTTTGTTCCTTGATCCTTTCCAGCTGCAGACAGAGTCCCGCCTGTTGGGCGACAACCTGGACAAGTTTGTTGTCACTTGCTGAAAGGGCAGCCTTATCCTGCGGCAGGCCGAGTAAGATAACTCCCGCCGGTTTATGATCGGCAACGAGCGGGACGAGGAGAACCGTACTGCTTTGCATGATGGTCAGAATCTGCATGTCGGCGAGATTGTCCATCGATTTTTCGACTGTCAGATAGGCCGCCGACATGTCAAGGTAGGTTTTAACGATGAGGCTTGAGCTTTGTTGCAGGGTGAGCGTCAGTCCCCGGCTGGTCTGCTGCAGACTGTTGACCGATGACGTCTGTCCCTTGAGCAGGATGTTGCCGGGATCGGTCAAGAAAAACAGCACCTTCTCTATAGTAAAGAGTATGCGCACGGCCTGCTCACAGGCAGCAATAATCCCTGCGATATCTGCTGCCTGAGCAAGGTTGAGAAGAAAGTTCGACAGCAGGGAAACACTTTTTATACGAGCCTTGAGGTCCTCCTGCAGGGCCTCTTCTTTATCCTGAGCCCCATCCGCGACAGCTGCTCTCCCCGATTGTTTGGCGACAGACAGGGCAGGAGCATCGTCTGCCTCAGAGGGTTTCTCTACTATAATTTCCAGACTTGCGGCAATCTGTTCAACCTCTTCCGCAGCTCCATCGACTATGGTCTGCATATCGCTGTGCTGCAGTCCGGTGAGCAAACCGTCGATAGCAGGTATGTTTTCTACATTGTCGCTGTTTTCACCGAGAAGATTGGCGAGATAAACGAGTTTGACCAGCGGAAAGGCTTCTTTGATTTTTTCCAGCGGCTCATGGTGGTAGCGTACGGCATCGGCCATCACCGAGTTCATATGCCAGTTTTGTATCAACCAGGAACCGATTTCGCAATGGGTCACTCCAAGTAATTGTGTCTCGGCCCATAAGGTATCGAGACCATCTTCCGTCTCGGCGAGAATGGATTCGTACTCTTTTGGGAAGGTGGCAATCAGCAGCAGCCGGCCGATATTATGCAGAAGGCCGGCGAGATATGCCTCATCCATGTCGGTAAAACCGATTTTCTGGGCAATTCGTCTGGCCAGAGTGGCACACATCAGTGACTGATACCAGAACACATTGACAGTAAACCGGCCGACATTTCTAAAGCGTTTTTGCTCAAAAACCTGGTGCACCGACATGGTTAGCGCGATATTTTTAAGGGTATTCGCCCCAAGATAAACAACCGCCTTATCCATGCCGGTAAAAGAATAGCGAAAACCGTAATATGCTGAATTAACGAGTTGCAGGACCTTGCAGCTCAGAACCGGATCTTTGTTTATTATGGCGGCAATTTCAGACATCGGCGTGTCATCTTTGTCGCACGCGGCAAGTAACTTGAGGAGAATTGCCGGCAAGGTCGGCAGATTGCCGGACTTTTCTATGCGGGAATAAATGGTATCCTTGCTGCTCATATACTCCGACCTGATAGTACTTGATATAAAAAGACCCAGGTCGAGAGTTTGAGTACCGTAACGCACGTACACCCCTCAGATAAAAAACAGACTGCGAGGGGGACGGGGAAATCGTTCCTTTTCTCGGGGCAAGACCTTGATAGTCCTTTGGAAATTTTTTATTTATATAATATAAAAATAACAATATGCAGAGTGCATGACTACATCGTAACAATATGTCATCTTCTTGATACCATTAATTAAAAAAATATCAATCACTTTTTATTGACAAAGTGTAAATGGTACGCAGGGAGTTTGTCAAGGAAGTTGGTTGGTTTTATTCGGATTAATTGCTTCATCCGGCAAACTGTAAAAGATTCCAGCCGCCTGAGCGCCGAATTGCTCCAGTCGATGACGCAAAAAATCAATCTGTGTGCCTTGGTTTTTTCGCAGACCAAACACGATAATGCCGTGGTTTATTCCTGCGGTAATCATCGGCACACAGACAAATTCATCGGCACCAATAGCTTGAAATAACTGCAGATCGGCCAGAGACAGCACCTCTCTATCTTCTTCAGTCACTCTCTTTAATCCCCCGGAAAGAAATGCTTGAACAACCAGGCTTTTTTCCCATTGTAGAGAAAATTGTATGTCGACAAGGGTATCCCAGCCGAAACAGCCGGGATACCCTATGGCCTTTAACAGCGAGAGTCGGCGATCCGGCACCAGACAAAGGACTGGTCGAATACCAAAGAGAATGTCGCAGGCGAAAAAAAGACCGCGGAGGATTTCCGGAATTTTTGACCCAGTAAATGTGTGGGGCAGGGCACTCTGCAGCAGGGCGTATTCCCTTGCCTGTTGCCGGAAACGGCGCTCGGTTTGCGCGCTTTTGTTGTCGTCCATCTCCGCGACCGGTGGAATATCCAATCGGCCGGCAAGCCGCTGTGTTTTTTCTCTCGCATTGGCGGCGAGGTTTTGTAGTTGATCGGCTGAAAGTCCGAATAGAGTCTCCCCCAGTTTCTCTGTCTCGCTGTTAGCTTTGGTCGACTCAGCCAGTTGACCGGCCAGCGAGACTATCTGTACCAGGCTAAAGGCCGTGACGATTCTGGAAAAAGGCTCGGTATGGTACCGGACAGCATCGACCAGAAAGCTATCCAGCTGCCAGCTCTGGAGGGTTTTTGCCCCAATTTCTGCATGGCTCGTTGTAAATATCCGCCACTCCATGTCAAGAAGTGTTGCGTCATGGCCGAAATTCTCGGACAACTGTTTAGAAAACTGTTTATACCCTGCCGGGAAATCGGTTTGCAGGGCCAGCCTGCCGATATCGTGGATAAGTCCGGCAATAAAAGCCTCTTCAGGAAAGGGGTAGGCGGTGAGCTCGGCGATATTTTCAGCCAGGAATGCACAGGTAGAGCTATGCATCCAAAAGGCAGCCGTCAATGTGGCGTTTTCCACAGTGATTGACTGCTGCAGGCCACGCTGCATGGCTGTGGTATGCAGGAGATTTGTCAGTACCTCCGGCCCCAGCTGCGCCATAATTCCCTGTCGCGTGGTTACTCGTCTGGACCTGTCGGTGCCGGCAGCGGATCCATTGATCAGTTTCAAGGCCATGACCATAAGGACGGGATCGCAGCAAAAGAAATCGAGGAGTTTTTCCTCGGTCATTTTTCCGCTCATCTGCAGTGCCATAGCTTTTGCCAGCAATGGGGTCGGGACGGCAAGTTTTGTAAGATCGAAAATGCCACCTCTCTCGGCAAAAGGACTGATAGATTCCGGCCTGTTCGCGGGCAGAGTTTTTTCTTCTTGGTCAGGGGCGCGGTTGTCGTGCACTTGTGCCGGGCGGAGCAGTTGGAAAGCCTTTTTAGGCGTCTTCCCGAGACCGGGGTTTGCCGGCAATGCGAGATCCTGGCGGGTATAATCGAAATAGCGTTGCCAGAATTCGGTGAGATTTTCTTCCTGACGAGGGTGTGTATCGTTTAGCAGGAGATTGGAGACCATTGTCCGGAGACACTGGCAGGCAAGAGAATTTGGATAGAGGACCAGGGCCGGCTCTTGCTGGGTGGTCGATGCCTCGATATTTGCATCTTGGAGAATTATCCCGACGGGACTCATGTCGATCTTCAGGTGCCGGCTGACGACATCTTTAAAACGCAGATAGGTTTCTTTCCCTTCGGGAACGCTGGGGCTCTTGTTGACAACGATCTTTACCGTCCCGCTGTAGTTATTGTGGGCCAAAACTTTCAAAAGGGCATAGGCATCGGTGAGCGATGTTGCCTCGGCGGTAATGACGAGGATCGTCTGGCTGCCGGCGAGGCAAAAGGCGATCAGCCCTCTGGAAATACCCGAAGAGGTGTCGATAAGGAAATAATCATAGCCGGGTATCTGTGCGAAGGCGTCGACAAGATCGGTGATGCTCTCCTGCGTTAGATTGGCCGTTTTTTCGATTCCCGAACTTCCGGGGATGACATCTATGCCGAATTTTGTCTGCACGATGATTTCATGAAGATTTTTGTCGCCGAAAAGATAATCATCGAGGGTATGTTCCGGGTGGATTCCCAAAAGGATGTTGACATTGGCCAATCCAAGATCCGCATCGAAGAGACACGTCCGATAATTGCGCTGGGCGAGTTCGATGGCGGCATTGACGCTGATATTCGTCTTGCCGACCCCGCCTTTGCCGCTGCTTATGACGATTGTCTGGGTCATGGTTCGTGTGCGTTATCGTTGTCTGGGTCTTTTCCGAAAGCAGGAAATAGCCTTGATCCAAGAAAAAATGCCACTTCTTAGACAGGCGCCTACATCTATGAATACAGAATGGACCGAAAAGACGCTATACTTTTGTGTGAAACTCAGCAGCCGCAGTCGGAGGAAGCCTTGCCGAAAACCCTGGCGATCCAGCTGTTGATGATATAAGCGGCACAGCCGCAACCGTCATCCGGGTTGACATAGATGGCGCCGGTGGGGCAGTTTGTCGCACAGGCGGCGCATTCCATACAGGCGTCCGGGTCGATGATTTCGGCCTTGCCCTGCCGTATCCTGAAGATACGGTGCGGACAGACCAGGCGGCAATTGCCGCAGCCGATGCACTTTTCCGTCGATAAGCGTAAAATTGCTGTTTCGTCAAGATATCTGAAACCTTTCATAATCGATCTCCTCGTCAAATAAAAGGGCTGGCCACCCAGAAAAAAAGAGCCAGCGTTACCGCGGCTATCTGCACTGGCAGGCCTCGGCGCAGCTCTTTTTCCACCCCGGAAAGGGAGGTGAAGGGGGTGCAGCCGGTGAAGTTCATGGCGAGAAAGGCGGAACAGCCGGTGATCCACAGCCACAGGGCCAGCTGTTCAACTCCATGCAGCCTTGCCTCTGCCGTAAACAAAAATAACAGAGCGGCAAGGCCTCCGGTGAAGGTACCTTTTAACCAGAACTGGCGAAAGGGGATCCAAGGCAACAGCAGAGGGGTAAGCACCGCCCCGGCAAGGATTGCCGTAAGGGTGGCAAGAAGCAGTGTGGTGCTTCTCGCCAGGCCCGCGGCAAAGGAAAAAATTTCCGGTGATATTCCCGACACCAGAAAGAAAACAGTCAAGGCGATGAGCAGCTTTTTCCACAGTATGCACACTTCCAGAGGGATGAGGACAGCGCGTTCTTTGAGGGAAAATGTTATCGTGCGCATCGTCTCATCCTCTTTGCCGCTCTGCAGGAATTTTGGTAACATCGAGGCGAGAATCGGTCCGAAGCGACCGGTAAAGCCACAGAGTTTCTTCAGCTCACGGACGGCCACCCCGGGGGCGGCAAGCTGGGGCAGGATCAATTCCCGATGGCTGACCAGCCGGTCGAGCTGGGCATTCTGCACCTGGTAGGCAATTTCTTTTGCGGTAAAGGTCTTTTTGCCCGCCGCGCACCAGACATTAATGCCCCGTGTATCAATAACGAGAAGCCAGGCGGGGATCCCGGTGAGTTCCTTGCGCAGCGCGTCAAAGGTCAGTTTATAGTTGGCGGTGACAAGAACCGGGGCGTTGTGGTCCGGATTGCCGATGCAGTACAGACCAGGGGTAATGCTGTAATTATTCCGGGTAAAGCCGGTTCTTGTGCCCAGGGTGCCGAGGCCGTCGCGGATGGACAGGGCGGTGGCAACCCGTGGTACCGGGCCGATTGGCGTCTTGATAAAGTCCTCAACAAAGGGATAAATAACATAACCGGCGCGAGCGTATCCACTGGACCGTGGAGGAGGTTTCGGGCCTCAGCAGGGGGCGTCGGGCACCTCTGTCGGCGCCTGCAGGGGCGCCGGGGAGCAGCAATCAAGCTGGTCAATGCGTGGCAGGGGGACGATCTGCTGTCCTGGCGTTTCAGTCATGGGAACCTCTTTTCTACAAGGATGGCGAAACCTTTGCCAAGATCATCGATGAGCTTGTCGCAGTCTTCCAGGCCGATACTCAGACGGACAATGGTTTTGCCGTTGTACCGCGACGGGGTGGTTCGCTTGATCTTGGCCGCGGTCAGCAGACTTGCATAGCCGCCCCAGCTGTAACCCAGGTGGAACAGTTGCAGTGAGTCGATAAAGGCGGCAAGCTGGTCGTCGGCATAGTCCTGGTGGAAGGTAAAGGCAAAAAGTCCCGAGGAGCCTTGAAAATCACGCTGCCAGAGATGGTGTTCCGGATGGCAGGGCAGGGCCGGGTGAAGAACATTGTCGACGATCGGCACGGTCTGCAGCCATTTGGCAATGGTCAGCGCCGACTGTTCGTGTTGTCGCAGTCTGGTTGCGAGCGAATGCAGGCCGCGCAGGGCCAGGTAACATTCCTCCCCCGGGGTATAAATTTCCATCAGCTTGTAAAAACTGTCGAAAACCTGGCTGTATCGCTCATTGACCGTCACCGTTCCGGCCAGCACATCGGAATAGCCGGATATATATTTGGTCACCGAATGGATGGAAACATCAATGCCCAGGGCAAAAGGCTGCACATAGAGCGGTGTGGCCCAGGTGGCATCGAGCAGGGTGACGATATTTTTTTGCCGGGCGATAGCGGTGATTGCCGGAATATCCTGGATTTCAAAGGTAATGGAACCGGGGGATTCAAGCAGGATCAAGACGGTATTGGGCCGGACGTATTCCGCAATATCCGCCCCGACGTTGGGTGGTATCAGGGTAAATTCGATATTGAATTTTTTCAGCACCTTTCTGCAGAATCGCTGGCCCGGCCCGTAGGCGTTATCACAGACCAGGATATGATCGCCGCTTTTGGTAAAGGCCAGCAGCGCGGTCTGGATGGCGGCAATGCCCGATTGGAAGACTCTGGTAATCGCTCCCCCTTCGAGTTCGCGCATTGCCTCCTCAAATTGCCGCTGGGTCGGCAGTCGGTCTGTGCCGTAGGTGATTCCCTGGTATTCGTGGCGACTGGCCTTTACCATCTCACCATAATTGTCGAAGAGGACGGTCGAGCCTTTATAGAGGGGCGGGTTGATGGTGGTCGCCGTGCTTTGGTCTCTTTCCGGCCAGGTTTTTGCCAGTATTTCCGTGTGATTTGTCATTTCGTCCGACCTGGCGGGCCTTGTCGGAGCCATTTTTTTACCGGCTGTCATGGTGAAGCTCTCTTTTGATATTAAAAAATACACTGTTATTCACTCTCTGTCATTGTCTGAGATGGTAAAACAGGATAGGCTTAATGTACAGCAGTTTACCTGTCTTCCTTACCATTCTCGGACAGCCTCCTTGTATGCATTCTACAGGATAGTGGAGCTTATCGGCAAATGATGGATAAAAAAACAGCGGCGAGATTTTTCGATAAAAACGATTACCAGCTGCTCAGTGTTGTCAAAGAAGTACTGGAACGTGGCGGCAAATCAAAAGATCTGCGTTCTTTGCTCGTCGAGCATATGCACCCGCATGGCATCAAGGAAATGGCTGCCCCCCGCGGAGTACGCATTGCCTACGCCATTGCCGGTCTGCTTGGCTCTTTCGAAAAGGGCAGTGCCGGAGATCGAATCAAGCTGCTACGCTCCCTGCGTGACGAGGTGTTTCTCACCTCGTCGACCTTTTTTCAGAAAAACACCGCCCGCGTCCTGCTGCAGATCATGAAAGATCTGTTGCGCGCCCACGATAATGAACTGCGTCAATTGAAACTGGCACATGATTTTCGCATGGTTTCCACCGGCAATCCTCGAGTTGTGCGGGCGGAACTGGCCAGATACCACCTGCTGGAAATGCCGGAAGAATGGAACCAGTATGCCTTTGATGATCATGTGCACGATTCGAATACCAAGGGACGAAAATCGCCGACGCATCTGGTGATGGACGCCTGGATCAAAGGCATCCGCTTTCTCACCGTGGTGTATTACAACTATGTCAGTCAGGGGGTCATTGAAGAGCTGATTGAGGCCAGTGCCATACTTGATGTCAGGGTGCAGGTCGGCATTGAGATGTCGTCTCGTTTCCGCGATAAATATGTGCGGTTTACCTGGGAACCCCACGGGTTTAATGACCACCGCTCTTTTCTCAACTTTCTGCAGGAAGAGGCCGTAATACAGCTGATGCATGAAGGCCGTCTTGTCTCGAATTATCAGCAAAGATATGTCTTCGAAATATTCGAGGTATTCAATGGCAGGCATCGCCTGGATCTTAATCAAGATCTGCAGCTGTCCCTTGAACCGCTGCCGCAGGACGATTTTCTCCGATTCGTTGGCGTCGGTCAGCCCTCGGTGCTCCATCTTGCCAGATATATTCATAACGCAGTGATGAAACATATCCAGGAGGAGATAAATGTCCTTCCGCGCAATCAGCAGGAAACAGGCGAGGAAACAAAAAAACGCATCTCTTTGCTTGTTGACCAGCTGCAGGATTTGTCGGTAGAAACCATAATTGAAAAGTTTCTCTTGCCCTCGCGCAACCCCGAGGTTCAGAACCCCGCCAAGCCCCAGGACAGCCCGAACACCCCGGAATTACTCAGGCACAGCCTCGATAAACAACTGAGCAAGCTGTTGTCTTTGCACTCAAGTTCAAAGTTCACCTTAAATCTTAGCAATCTGTCTGTTCAGGATACCCTGGAATTGCTTTATTCCTGCGAGGGAATGATCAGTCATGTCGAGGCCTATAATCTGAAAGACGCTGCCCATGGCATAACCTCCGGCGTCGGCATCAGCCAGGAGCGGCATGAGGGAGAGGCTGTTGATTTGCAAAGTCCCGAGCAATATTACAGTCTGATAAGCGAACTGCAGAAAGCCCTCAATGAAGACAATGTCATCAATCTGAAGAGGGTTATTCGTGCCATCATCTGGGATTTTGAAGAACAACGACTCCGCTTGAAAAAGCAACTGGAAATATTGCCCGCGGAGAAGCACGAGGGAGCAACGCTTAGTCGGGAATATCAACAGATGCAGGAAAGAAAATTACAGTTGATGGATATTCTCTATAATCTGGAGAGCTTCCATAAGTATTATAAAAAACGTACCCTCGGTTCCCGGATCGGATCAGGATCGACAGGGCTGGCGGAACACCAGCACGGCATGGGCTTGGTGGTGCTCGATACCCTGCCGGCCAGGGCGAGAAAAGCCGTCGATGAAGGGATCGCCCAGAAAAAACGGTCGCTCATACCGGTCACCGCCCTGTTGACGCATAATATGCATAGTCGCACCCACGAGACTTCGGCGATGTACCGGGAAAAAAGTTTTTTGAGGAAGCTGCTGTTCTGGCGAGACACTGTTGACTGTCGCTGGTGGGACTGGAGTCTCGATGGCTTTCTTGTCCATCCGCAAAAAAATGGTAATGTAGCGACACTCGGAGGACTGGGACGAAACGGCGACAACGGCAAGGTGTTTATCGAAAGACGGGTGCGGGAGCGACTGAAGCATCCCTGGAAATACCTCAATACCAACCTGAAAAATAGTTTAAAGGTTCTGCTCGGCTTTATTCCGGCCTTTCTTACCTTCAGCCTGACCAAAGACTGGTGGCTTCTCGCCTATTTCGGGGCCTTCATCTGGTTCAGCATTACCGGAGCACGCAATATTATTCAATCGGTTCTCGGCGGAGGCGGACTGCGGCGTTCCCCGCTGCTGCCCTGGAACTCCCTGGTCAGCTGGAGCCGTATTGCCGATTCGCTGCTTTATACCGGTTTCTCCGTGCCGCTTCTTGATTATCTGGTGAAAACCCTGCTGCTTGAACAGGGCTTCGGCGTTACGACGACGACCAATCCGGTCCTGCTCTATTCGGTCATGGGACTTGCCAACGGTATTTATATTTCCACGCATAATACTTTTCGCGGCCTGCCGAGGACGGCTGCGGTCGGTAACTTTTTCCGCTCCATTCTGGCCATCCCCCTGGCCATTATTTTGAATTCGACTATTGGCCTGGTGCTCCAGCTGAGCGGCATCCCCGACACAGCCGGCATTTTGCAGAAATGGGCGGCAATCATTTCCAAGTTTGCCTCGGACTGTGTGGCCGGCGTTATCGAGGGCCTGGCTGACCGGCAGATCAATATCCGGGCACGGCTTGCCGCATACCAGACGAAGATTTCTCAATTGTTTGCCGTATTTTCCCGTCTGGACCTGCAATTTCCCGAGGAAGATGTCCTGGAGATGCTCCAGTCGCCAAAGATGATGATGCAGACCCTCAATTATGAGGCCAGGGAGCAGGAGCGCTTTATTATCGTCAACGCCCTGGATCTTATGTATTTCTGGATGTATCAGCCTCGGGCGCGGAAGGCCTTGGAGATCATTTTGCAGAGAATGTCCCGAGAAGAATGGCTGATTTTCTATCGTTCGCAACTGGTTCTCAACCGACAGCAGGAGATAAGCCAGGTCTTTGTCGATGGGCTGGTCGGTAAAAATTTTTCGAAACCACTGGCCTTCTATCTGGACAGATCTGAACAATATCTCGCCGATATGGAGAAATTGGAAGCAAAAAGAAAATAGCAGGGAGTCAATTCTCCGGCAGACGTTGCGTAAGGGTGCTCCGGAAATCTGTTGTGTCTGCGGAATAAGATGACATGTATCGACTGCCGGATGGCATTCGATGATTGGCCAGGTTGCCCGGCCCGACTTTATGCTTACCAGTATTGTCAGTCAGCTGCTTTTGACGCATCCATCGGAAATCGAAGTTTTTACGACGCCATCACCCATAATAAAAGGAGATCACCATGCTCAATAAAGATATGGCCCAGGCCCTTAATGATCAGATAAACAAAGAGATGTATTCCGCCTATCTGTATATGTCGATGTCCGCCTTTTCCAATAAAACCGGTCTGAAAGGTTTTGCCAACTGGTTCATGGTGCAATATCACGAGGAGATGTACCATGCTATGAAACTCTATGAATATGTGCAGCGCCAGGGGGAAGACGTCAAGCTCGAAGCCATCAAGGCCCCTCCTGCCGAGTTTGCGTCGCCGCTTGACATGTTTACCCAGACGCTGACCCATGAACAGTACATAACCAGTTCGATCAACGATCTCATGGAACTGGCTATCAGTAAAAAGGACCATGCAACGCAGATTTTTCTCGAGTGGTATGTCACCGAGCAGGTGGAAGAGGAAGAAAATGACAATGACATCATCGCCCAGCTGAAACTGATCGGCGATAACGTCCATGCCCTGCTGATGCTCGACCGGGAATTATCCACCCGGGCGGCGAATATTCCCACCGATTTCAGCAAAGGCGTGGAGGCAGCGGCCAAGGCGGCTGCATAATCTAATACCTCTGGGTCCCATGCGCCGCATGGGACCCTCTCGCAAAGATACCCATCACTCCTCCCACGCTTTTCATTTGTTTCCTGCTCTGCTACCTTTCCCAACCCTCCCTGTCCTTAAACGGCTTTTTAATGAAGTGCTAATCGTCGTCTAATAATTTCTTGCTAAATATCGCGGCGTCACAGTCAAAAATAATATGTCAGCACGAAAAGAGATTTTTTTGGCTAAGCTATCGTTATTTATTTAATTTACAAGGGAGAAAAACCATGCAGAAAATTTCGTTTACATTTTTGACTCTGGTGTTGATCTGTTTCGGAGTCACTTCGGTTTCTTATGGTGCCACGGAGCTTCTCGTCTATACGGCGATTGAGGCCGATGAATTGCCGGCATTGAAAGAGGCTTTTGAAAAACAGCAGCCGGATATCGAAATCAAATGGGTTCGGGACTCCACCGGTATCATGACTTCAAAACTGATCGCCGAAGCGGCCAATCCTCAGGCCGATGTTGTCTGGGGGCTCGCTGCCACCAGCCTGATGATGCTCAACGATATGGACTACTTTGCCCCCTATGCGCCAAAAGGGATTGAAAAAGTAGAGGCTCGCTTCAAGGACAAGGCAATGCCCCCGAGTTGGGTCGGCCAGCGGGCCTGGATTGCCTCTATTTGTTATAATGTGCCGGAGGGAAAGAAAAACGGCGTCCCAGCCCCAACCTCCTGGGCTGATCTTGTTAAACCTGAGTACAAGGGGAAAGTAGTCATGCCCAACCCCAACTCCTCCGGTACCGGTTTTCTCGATGTCTCCGCCTGGCTGCAGATGATGGGTGAAAAAGAGGGCTGGGCCTATATGGACAAGCTGCATGAAAATATAGCCTGGTACACCCACTCCGGGTCCAAGCCCTGCAAACAGGCAGCGGCAGGTGAGACCACCGTCGGGATTTCCTTTGCCTACCGAGGGGCTCAGTCCAAACAGCAGGGCGCTCCCATCGACATTATTGCTCCTTCGGAAGGTGTCGGCTGGGACATTGAAGCTTTTGGTATCGTCAAGGGAGCAAAAAACATGGCGGCGGCGCAAAAATTTGCTGACTGGTCGATAAGCAATGAAGCCATGGAACTCTACAATAAATCGATGGCCGTTGTCGCCGTGCCGGGGGTAGCCCAACCTGTTAAATATTTTCCAGCGAAAATCGAAGAGCGCATGATTGATAACGATTTTGCCTGGGCGGCAAAAAACAGAACGGCCATTCTCGATGAATGGCGTACACGCTACGACGTTAAGTCTGAGGCCAAATAACTACTTATTAACGCATCAGGTCGAGAACGGAAGGTCAAAGTCCTTTTCAGGGCATGGTCTTCTGTTCTCGAAGTTTTTTTCTATGTCACCTGGGAAAGACGATTATGAGTTCACGACAGCTTCAGACGGTACAGACCGCACCACAACCCTATCTGAAATTAACCGGCGTAACGAAAAAATTCGGCAATTTTACCGCGCTGCAAGATGTCAATCTGGAAATTTATGAAGGCGAATTCGTCTGTTTTGTCGGGCCCTCCGGTTGCGGGAAAACAACGCTTTTGCGGGCCATTGCCGGTCTTGATGTGCAGACTTACGGCACAATAGAACAAGGAGGCCGGGATATCAGCACGCTTCCCGCATCGGAAAGGGATTTCGGCATCGTTTTTCAGTCCTATGCTTTGTTTCCCAATATGACGGTGAAGAAAAATATTGCCTATGGGCTTGAAAACAAGAAGATGGCCAAATCGAAGGTGAAGGAGCGGGTCATGGAACTACTTAACCTGGTCAATCTGCTTGATCAGGCTGACAAATTTCCGGCACAGCTTTCGGGCGGACAGCAGCAGCGAGTAGCCTTTGCCAGGGCTCTGGCGACCTCCCCCGGCCTCCTGTTGCTTGATGAACCGCTCTCTGCCCTCGATGCCAAGGTTCGTGGCCATCTGCGTCAAGAGATGAAAGATCTGCAGGCACGTATTGGCGTGACGACGATCATGGTCACCCATGATCAGGAAGAGGCCCTGACCATGGGCGACAGGATTCTGGTCATTGCCGATGGCCTTGTCCAGCAGGTCGGCACTCCGACGGAGATTTATCAGAACCCCTCATCCGTGCTGGTTGCCGATTTTATCGGGACGATGAATCTGCTCAAGGGCACGGTGCGTGAAAAGGATCTCATTACCGTTGGTGACATGTCTTTTCGAACGGTCAATGGCTCCCATGACAACGCCGTAGGCAGCAAGGTCACCCTGGCCATACGTCCCGAATCGATCCTCTTTCATACCGTGGCAACGGCAAGCAATCAATTGGAGGCGGAAATCATTCGTCTGGAATTCCTTGGTTCCAATTATCGGGCTGATCTGCATCCAAAAGGAAAAAACGGCTTTGTCCTGCGGGCCGACCTGCCCGTCGAGCAATTTCATCGCTTGGATATGGCCCAGGGAAAATCCGTGCACATTAGTATTCCCGAGCCGTCCATTCGCGTCTTCGCCGCCCAGGCGTGACAGCGGTTGATCAAATGCCGAAGAACATGTGCATGAAAATCAGTCCAGCTGATACCTGCGGCAGTGGTTCGCTTACGGTAATCAAGATAAAAGCGGCAAAAGAAGACTGGCTGATGCGTGGCGCGCTTTGTCTCATCGGTGCCTTTCTGCTTTTTTTTGTCTTTCTTCCCCTCTATGCCATTTTGTCGAAAAGTTTCCAGAATGCGCAGGGTGAATTTGTCGGCGTCGCAAATTTTATTACCTTCTTCTCGGATCCGTCGCTGTCTGCTTCAATTTCCAACAGTCTGTTTATTGCCATAACCGCATCGGTTATCACCCTGCTGCTGGCCTTTGGCTTTGCCTATGCACTCACCCGTACCTCGATGCCTTATAAGCCGGTTTTCAGGGCCTTGTCGACCATACCTCTGTTGATGCCTTCGCTGCTGCCGGCTATTTCACTGGTCTATCTGTTCGGCAACCAGGGCGTTCTCAAAGTGCTGCTCTTTGGTCATTCAATCTACGGTCCTATCGGCATCATCATTGCCATGGTTTTCTTTGCCTTTCCCCATGTCCTGATGGTGCTCATCATTGCCATGTCTTTTGCCGATGCCCGGCTTTTTGAAGCGGCCCAGGTCCTTGGCACAAGCAGAACCCGTACTTTTCTTACCGTTACTCTGCCCGGTA
Source organism: uncultured Desulfopila sp. (assembly GCA_964412665.1). Classification (GTDB taxonomy): domain Bacteria; phylum Desulfobacterota; class Desulfobulbia; order Desulfobulbales; family Desulfocapsaceae; genus Desulforhopalus_A. The sequence continues at coordinate 72,757 of CAYPPR010000010.1, read as the reverse complement.
TCCGTTACGGCCTCGTGTCCGCTTTTTTTGTCGCTTTTACGCTTATCATTACCGACTTCGGTGTGCCCAAGGTTATCGGCGGGCAATATAATGTGCTGGCAACGGATATTTACAAGCAGGTGGTCGGACGCCTTGACTTTCAGATGGGAGCGGTGGTCAGCCTCATTTTGCTGCTGCCGGCGGTTATTTCTTTTGCCGTCGACCGTTATATGCAGAAAAAGCAATCGGCGCAGCTTGGCTCAAAGGCGGTGCCGCTGCAGCCCAAGCCGAATAAAAAACTCGACATGATGTTTTTCGTCTTTTGCACGATCATTTCGCTGCTGCTGCTGACTATCCTGGGTGTCGCCATGGCCGCCTCCTTTATCACCTTCTGGCCTTACAATCTCGATCTTGGTTTCACCCACTATAATTTTGACATGATGGACGGGGGTGGCTGGTCGTCGTTTTGGAACAGTATAAAAATGGCCAGCCTGACCGCATTCTTTGGCACAAGCATAATTTTTACCGGAGCCTACCTCATTGAAAAGAGCAGGGGATATAAACATTTGCGTGGCACCATTCAGCTTTTGACTATGCTGCCGCTGGCGGTTCCGGGTCTGGTCCTCGGGCTTGCCTATATTTTCTTTTTTAACGCACCGGGAAACCCGCTCAATTTTCTCTACCAAAGCATGACGATACTTGTCCTGTGCACCATCAGCCATTTCTACACGGTCAGTCATTTAACCGCGGTGACCTCGCTCAAGCAGATGGATCCGGAATTTGAGGCTGTTTCCTCTTCCATGCAGGTGCCGTTGTATAAAACTTTTTTCATGGTGACGGTGCCGGTGGCTATGCCGGCTATCCTGGATATATCCATGTATCTCTTCCTCAACGCCATGACCACCGTTTCCGCCGTGGTGTTTCTCTATTCTCCGGATACATCACTTGCCTCCATCGCCGTTCTCAATATGGATGATGCCGGTGATATCGCTCCGGCTGCGGCCATGGGTATGATGATTGTCTACACCTCGATTATCGCCAGAATTCTCCATGCCTTTTTTGCCGGAGGTTTACTGAAACGCAGTCAGGCCTGGCGCTTATGCTGAGCGCTGTTGGTGAGCAACAATATACTCGCTCGATTTCGAAATTTAACAAATGGATACAGTATGCATAAAGAACAATTACCGGATAATCCCTATCTGCTTTTGACGCCTGGGCCGCTGACGACAACCAGGTCTGTGAAAGCGGTGATGCTGCGCGATTGGTGCACCTGGGACACGGATTATAATGAGATAGTGCAGGACATTCGCCGCAGGTTGACTTCGCTCGCCACAAGCAAGGCCGGCTATACGTCGGTGTTGATGCAGGGCAGTGGTACTTTTTGCATTGAAGCCACCCTGACGACCAGTGTCCCGGACAGCGGCAAGCTGCTCGTCCTTGCCAACGGCGAATACGGCCGGAGAATGGCCCAGATTGCCGAGCGCTGCCGGATTCCCTTCCTTGTTCAGGGAAATGCCGAAACAAAACCGCCGGACCTTAGCCGACTGGAAAAGCACCTCAAGGAAGACCGGGATATCACCCACGTGGCGGTGGTGCACTGTGAAACCACCACCGGCATGCTCAATCCAATTGGACCTATCGGCGAGTTGGTTCGGGCCTATGGCAAAAAATATATTGTCGATGCCATGAGCAGCTTTGCCGGCATTCCTCTGGACATGGCCGATATCGGTGCCGATTTTCTGGTGAGCAGCGCCAATAAATGTATACAGGGCGTTCCTGGATTCGGTTTTATCCTGGCCCGGCAAGCGGTGCTGGAGGCGACAAAAGGCAATGCCCGTTCGCTGAGTCTCGATGTCTACGATCAATGGAAAACGATGGATAGCCAGGGCGGCAAGTGGCGATTTACCTCGCCGACCCATGTGGTACGGGCTTTCGCCCAGGCTCTTGACGAACTGGAACATGAGGGCGGGGTGGAAAAAAGATATGCGCGTTATTGCGAAAATCATCGAATCCTGATCAGTGGAATGCGGCAATTAGGTTTTGCGACACTGCTGCCGCAAGATCTGCAATCGCCGATCATCACCGCTTTTCATAGCCCGGATCATGCCGAGTATAATTTTTCGGAATTTTACCAGCAGCTCAAACAGAAGGGATTCGTCATTTATCCGGGCAAGGTGACCCAACTCGACACCTTTCGTATCGGCAATATCGGCGACATCCATCCGACGGATATGCAACAGCTGATTGAGGCGATACGATCTTCCATGTACTGGACAGCTCCCTAAAAGAGGACCCTGAAATGAGCAAAATCCAACTCGTAGTTTTTGATATGGCCGGTACAACAGTTGACGAGGGCAACGTCGTCTACAAAACCGTGCATAAAAGTATCGTTGCAGCCGGCTACGACATTAGTCTCGAAGATGTCCTGGAGCACGGCGCCGGCAAGGAAAAGCATGTGGCGATCAAGGACACCCTTGCCGCAAAAAACATTACCACAGCGGTCACCGTGAGTATTTTCAAGGCTTTTACCGACAATCTCGATGCGGCCTATGCGGATCTTGCGGTGAAAACCTTTCCGGGTGTTGAGCATCTGTTGTCGACCCTGCGGGAAAGGGGCATTCATGTCGCTCTGAATACCGGTTACAACGCGAGAATCGCCAACCTGCTGCTGGATAAACTCGGCTGGAAACAAGGTGAGCAGTACGCAACGCTCATCACCGCCGACGATGTCCTGCGCGGACGGCCGTATCCGGACATGATCGAGCTGGCTATGCAGCATACCGGAGTGACGGACAGTGCCGCCACCCTGAAGGCCGGGGATTCCGCCATCGATATAGAGGAAGGCAGGAATGCCGGCTGCGGTATCACCGTCGGGGTGACGACCGGAGCCCAGACCAGGGCGCAGCTCGCCGTGGCGCAGCCGACGTATATCCTTGATGCATTAGTCGAGCTTCTCGATGTTATGTGACTTCTCGTATTCCGGCGGTATTCCAGGCTACCGCCGGTTCAGCTGACCTTGCACTTTTCTATCTTGATTCTGCTCTGAATGAAGTAGATATCCGGGCGACGATCGATAAGTGGCCGGACATTGCCCACTTCCCGCTCGACTTCCAGAGCGCCGAGGTCGATATCGGTTATCACCACCGTCTGGGTGTTGATGATCCCTTCGGCGGCAATGCCGTTGAGCGGGAAGGCAAAATCCGACGGTGTCAACACCGCCGCCTGGCCAAAATTGAGCGACATCGCCGGGCTGCGCGGCAGGGCGCCGACATTTCCGGCCAAGACGACATAGATGGTGTTTTCCACCGCCCGCGCCTGGGCGCAGTAACGCACCCGCTGGTAGGACTTGCGCTCGTCGGTAGCAAAAGGAACGACGATCAGGTCGACACCGGCATCGACAAGCATTCTTGACAGTTCGGGAAATTCAATATCATAACAGATGAGAATGGCAATCCTGCCGAGATGGGTTTCGAAAACCTTCAGGCCTTCTCCCTGGCAGAGTCCCCAATAGGTCGATTCCGCCGGGGTCAGATGCAGCTTTTCCTGGGTGTAGACATTGCCCATCGGGGAAAAGAGATGCGCCGTGTTGCGGATGCTGCCGTCCGGCTGACGCACCGGCACGGAGCCGGCGACGATGAGTATCTGCCGACTTGTCGCCAGGCCGGTGAATAATTCGACGTACTGGGCATGCAGATCGGCAAGCTGCGAGACCAGTTCCGGCAGAGGCGTCGTCCGGTCGAAGGTGCAGAGCATCTGGGCGATAAACAGTTCCGGAAAAATGACCAGATGACTGTCGTATAAATCCGCCGTATCGACGAAATACTCCACCTGTTCGCACAACTCCTCCCAGTTGCGTATTTTCCTCATTTCGTATTGCACGGCGCAGATGCGGGCCCGCCTGAGGGTTCTTTTGATGGGCTGTCCGGCCACCGCCCTTTTGTTGGCATTATGCCTGGGGTTGGGCATGACCAGATGGGTGGAGTAGCCAAGAGACTGTTCGTCATCGATGTAGCCGTAGTGCACGCCGCGAATCTCGTATCCCGCGCGGATATGGGCATTAAGAGCCTTGTCATGTAATTCACCTTTAAGAACCTTGGCCACATACTCTTTGGCGCTCATTTTTCCGCGATACTCGCCGTATCCGGGGATACGGCCGCCGGCAACCATCTGTTTGAGGTTGTGCCGCCGCAGCAGCGCCTTTCTCGCGGCATAGAGCTTTTTCGAGATGCCCAGTCGCTGATAGTCCGGGTCGACGGCGATATCGGCACCGTAGAGGGTGTTGCCGGAAGGATTGTGGGTGGAAAAACTACCGAAGCCGGTGATCTCGCCGTGGGCGTACCAGGGGGAGTCGTCATCGAGATGGACGATGAGGCTGGAACAGTAGCCGACGATCTTGTCGTCTTTCACCGCGACGAACTGTCCTTCCGGAAAGGCGGTGATCTGCATGCGATAGTTGCGCTCGCTGGCCATTTGTTCGGAGGACCACCTGGAATACGCCTTGGCGGCCGCTTCGACGATGGCGGGAACATCTGCCTCGACGGCATTCCGTACTACGACTGATTTTTTTCTCATAGTTTCTGCACCGGGAAATATTCTGGTTCTCCACCAGTAAAAAACTGCTCATCAGCATACTATATGCTGCCGATTTTCACGGTTGCAAGATCAAAGGGAAGATAATTTCACGAAAAACCGTCAGTGAATATGGGGGTGTAAGATGTTTTCAGGCACGAAAAAAATGGTACTTGCCAATACTGCTTAGGGCACTGGCCATTTTTACGACAACTGCATATAGTGTGAGGCTGGCACGATACATCACAAGAATCACTCTTTTTTGCCGGGACCAGCTGATGAAAAACCTGTATGTTTTGCTTTCTTTGTTGCTCAGCGGTTGTGTCGGGCTGCCGGACGGTATTCAGCCTGTCGAGGATTTTTCTCTGCAGCGCTATCTCGGCACCTGGTATGAGATTGCCCGTCTGGATCATTCGTTTGAGCGAGGTTTGACGCGTGTGACAGCGGAGTACAGCCTGAACGAAGACGGCAGCGTCAAGGTTATCAACCGGGGGTACGATGCAGCAAAAGGACAATGGAAGACCGCCGAGGGCAAGGCCCGCTTTGTCGATTCACCTGATCTGGGCTATCTGCAGGTGAGTTTTTTTGGACCCTTTTACGGCTCGTATGTGGTTATCGGCCTGGATCATAATGCCTATCAATATGCCCTTGTCTGCGGGCCAAATAGAAACTATCTCTGGCTCCTGGCCAGACAAGCCGATCTCGATGCCGCAACCCAGACAATGCTGCTGGAACGGGCACGGGAGCTCGGCTTTGCCGTGGACAAGCTTATTTTTGTTTCTGCTATCTGACGCTTTTGCCGGAGCTGGGGGCATAACATTTGAACAACCAGGAAACACTCCTTATTATCGCCGGCTCCTTTGCCGTCTGTACCTTCTGCCAGTGGCTTGCCTGGCGGGTCAAGCTGCCGGCAATTATTTTTTTGCTCCTCGCCGGGATCATTGCCGGCCCGGTATTGCAGATCTTCGACCCGGAACAGCTCATGGGCGATCTGTTTTTTCCTTTCGTTTCGCTCAGTGTGGCGATCATTCTTTTTGAAGGCAGTTTGACCCTGAAGTTCCGGGAAATTCCGGGGCTGCAGTCGGTGGTGCGGAACATGCTCTCTTTCGGCCTGGTTATCACCTGGCTGATTACCACCGTTGCCGCCCGCTTTGCCATTGGCATTTCCTGGGAACTGGCTTTTCTGTTCGGCGCGATTACCGTAGTGACCGGACCGACGGTCATCGCCCCGCTGTTACGCACGGTGCGGCCAACGGCCCCGGTGGCCAATATCCTCCGCTGGGAAGGGATCGTCATTGATCCGATCGGGGCGTCTCTGGCCGTTCTTGTCTATGAGTTTATCATCTCCGGTGGCGGGCAGCAGGCCTGGGGAAATACCCTTCTCACCTTTACCGGGATTATTGTTGCCGGTGGTTGTGTAGGTGTTGGCTGCGGCTATTGCTTTGGTCTCGTGCTGCGCAATCACTGGTTACCCGAATTTCTGCAGAACGTCGCCACCCTTGGCCTGGTATTTTTCTCTTTTGTATTGGCCAATACCCTGCAGGCGGAATCCGGTCTGGTTGCGGTCACGGTCCTGGGGATGTGGTTGGCCAACATGCCGGGCGTCGACCTGGAAGAGATCCTCGAGTTTAAGGAGAGCTTGAGTGTGCTGCTCATCTCCCTGCTTTTTCTCATGCTGGCAGCGCGTCTCGATATCGCCTCCCTTAAAGAGATCGGCTGGGCGGCAGTACTGGTGTTTCTGGCGGTACAATTTCTGGCCAGACCGTTGAACATACTATTTTCCACTCTCGGCTCGCAGCTCTCCTTGCCCGAACGGTATCTCCTGGCCTGGATTGCCCCTCGGGGTATTGTTGCCGCCTCTATTGCCTCGCTCTTTGCCATCAAACTTGAACAGATCGGTTTTGCCGATGCCCGTTTTCTTATCCCTTTGACCTTTACCGTCATTATCGGCACCGTCCTGCTGCAGAGCACGACGGCCCGACCGATAGCCCGCTGGTTGGGTGTCGCCCTGCCCGAACCCCGGGGTTTTCTCATTATTGGTGCCAATCTCGTAGCCCGGGAAATTGCCAGGGCACTGGCCGAAAATGGCGTCAAGGTGCTTCTCGCTGATACCGGTCTGGAGAATGTCAAGAAGGCTAGAAGTGAGGGCCTGGATGCTTATCACGGCAATCCTCTTTCCGTCCATATCGACCGGCGCATGCATCTCACCGGGATCGGCCGGATGCTTGCTCTGTCGCCCTATGAAAGTGAGAATATTTCGGCCGTTATGCACTACCGCATGGAGCTTGGGCGCAACAGTGTGTATATGCTCCAGTCGAATCGGTCGGAGGAGCAGGGGGAAACGGAGCCGGGGTTAGCGGTAGAGAGAAAGGGAAACGTGCTTTTTGGCAATGATATCAACTATGGTTTTTTGTTCGATGCGCTCACCGCCGGGGGAGAGATCAGGACCAGCACATTGAGTGAAAAATTCACTTATGAGACGTTTGTCGAGCAGGCGGGGGAGCAGGTCGTGCAACTCTTTGTCATTGATACAAAAGGAAGAGTGACAATCAGAGGAGACAATGGCCGGGTGCGTCCAGAGTCGGGATGGGCGGTAATTGCTCTGTTTTCGGCAGGATAAAAAAGAAATCATAAAAGAAAGGTACGACTATGAGTGCGACGACATATATTCTCGCCGGCTGGCTGCTTGACGGCAGTGGCGGGCCGATCCGGGAGAAGGTGCTGCTGACGATTGTTGATGGCCGATTTGCCGAAATAAAAGAGTATACGCCGGAGAGTGTGCCGGCAGCCTGTACGTTGACCGATTTGTCCCACTGCACTGTTTTGCCCCCTCTTGTCGACAGCCATGTTCATCTGTTCATGTCCGGAACCATCGACCACAAGACACGGCAGTGGCAGCTGGCGGCGGGATACGAGGAGTTGCGTCCGCTTATTCAGCAGCATCTGCATTATCTGTTCTCCCATGGAGTGCTCGCCGTGCGTGATGGCGGCGATCGGGGCGGCTTTGCCCTGCGTTACCGATCGGAAAAGGCCATGCATAAAGAGATGGTGCTGCAAGTCACTGGTCGGGCCTGGCACCAAAAGGGCCGCTACGGCGGGCTTATCGGCCGGTACCCGGCGGAAGGGGAAAGTCTGGCTACCGCATATGCCAAAGAAACTGATCCCATCGATCAGGTGAAGCTGGTCAATTCGGGCTTAAACAGCCTGGACATCTTTGGCCGGGAGACCGCGCCGCAGTTTACCGTGAAAGAGATAACCGAGCTGGTGGCTGTTGCAGAGCAGCAGGGGAGAAAGGTGATGGTCCATGCCAACGGTGAAGAGCCGGTTCGGCGAGCCGTGCAGGGCGGCTGCCACTCCATTGAGCACGGCTTTTTCATGGGCCGGGAAAATCTTCAACTGATGGCCGAAAAAGGAACCTTCTGGGTGCCGACCCTTTTTACCATGAAGGCTTATGCGGCCAATATCGCCTACGCTAAGGCCGGTGCCGATCGGCAGGTCATCGAAAAAAATCTCAACCATCAGCTCGAACAGCTGGTAATAGCCAGGGAACTCGGTGTCAAGGTCGCTCTGGGTACCGATGCCGGCAGTCTTGGCGTCCTGCATGGCGAAGCGATGGTGGATGAGATGAAGCTCTATAAAAAGGCCGGCTACAGCCTGGCGGAAACCGTACGCTGTGCGACCAGCAATGGCGCCGAATTGCTAGGCCTTGAAGGTTTTGGGCGGATAGCACCTGGTAAAACGGCAACCTTTCTGGTTGCCAGGGGCGCCCCGGCGCAGTTGCCGAGAAAATTATCCTACCTCGAAGCGATCTATTTAAACGGTGAGCAGAGTGACAGGTATCGGAAAAATCCGGTTAAACATCTGCCGGCAGGTTCTTAAGAGGCGGTCGGAGAAGAGGCATTTTTCCCAGCTCCAGGTTATTTGAGAAAAATAATGCTCGCAGGTAAGCGTAGACTCCGATATATTTTTACTTTAAATGAACTCTAACCGGAATATATCACAAAGTTTTCTTCGAAATATCGGCATGGCAACCATCGTCTTTGATGCCGATTCGGTGATAACTGCCTGTAACAGCCTTGCGGAAGAACTCCTGCGGCAACCGGTGGGAGGACTTATCGGACGCAGAGTGGCCGAGCTTGATGTGCAGCTCCTCGATACCGACGGATACCCTGAACCAGGAGACAGGTTTCCGTTACATAAAATTGGGACGAGTAAAGGAAATGGTGGTCAATTTGACGGCGTTCAATTTGATTTCGGTATGCAATTCCAGGCCGTTGAACGGGTTGAATGGTGTCGGGCCATGCTGCAGCCAATCTCGGCCAGCGACGGCACGCTCACTGCCGCAGCCCTCACCTTTACCGTGATAACTGATCTGGTCGGAGAAAAAAACACCCATAAACAGATTTTTCTGGCGAAACGGGAGTGGGAGACCACCGTCGATGCCCTGCAGGATATCGTCACCATTCAGGACGAGGAGATGCGCATAGTCAGGGCCAATAAAGCGGCCCACCATCTGTTTGGCTATACGCTGGGTGATCTCAAGGGCAAAAAATGTTATCAGGTTTTCCATAACCAAAATACGCCCTGTGCCGGTTGCCCGGTCACGAAAACGCGTACGGATCATTGTTCCCATGCCGGTACAAGCTACAACGCTCTTTTAGACAAAACCTTCAGCGTGACCTCTTTTCCAATTTTCGATCAGGACGAGAACCTGCATCAGTTTGTTCATGTGGCACGGGATGTCTCGCAATATCTGCGTAATGCGTCGGAAAAAAACCGCCTCATGGCGGCCATTGAACAGGTTTCGGATTCGGTGGTTATTGCCGACAGCAAAGCGAAAATACAGTATGTCAACCAAGCCTTCGAGGCAATGACCGGCTATAGCCGACAAGAAGCGATCGGCAGAAATATCAATTTTCTGCAGAGCGGGGTACATGATCGTCAATTTTACCAGTCGATGTGGCAGATGCTCTCTGGTAAAGAGGTCTGGCGGGGACGACTGACCAATCGCAAAAAAGACGGCAGCCTCATTAAAGAGGAGACGACGATTTCTCCCGTGCTTGACAGTACCGGAGAAATTATCAATTATGTTGCCTTAAAGCGTGATGTGACCCGGGAAGAGCTTCTCGAGCAGCAGTTGCATCAGAGGATGAAGATGGAAGCGCTGGGCACCCTCGCTGGAGGGATTGCCCATGACTTCAATAATATCTTATCCGCCATGATCGGTTATGCCGAAATTGCCAAGGGGCGATTCTCTCACGAACATCCGGCGAGAAAGGATCTCGACCAGGTGATCGCCGGAGGAGACCGAGCGGTCGATCTGGTGAAACAGATTCTCACCTTCAGCAGGCAGGAGAGCTATGGTCAATTCCGTATGTTTAAGCTGCAGTATATCGTCAAGGAGGTCATCAAACTGCTTCGGCCATCTCTGCCGGCGACAATTGAACTGGAGCATGACATAGACACGTCCTGTCGCCCTATTTTTGCCGATTCCGGGCAGATTTATCAGGTGCTGATCAATCTGTGCACCAACGCCAGGCAAGCGATAGGCGAGGATCATGGATGCATCACCATCAAACTTTCAGAAAGAAGCGCGGCAGATCGACCCGTCGGGATGACTGTTGTTTCGGATGCATCGGGTGTCCTGCTTGACCTTGAAGTCAGTGATACCGGCTGCGGTATTGATGCAGAGACCCTGGAGAAGATTTTTGATCCGTTTTTCACCACCAAAAAAAAGGAGCAGGGGACGGGGCTGGGACTTGCGGTTGTCCATGGCATCATACAAAAGCATAAAGGGGTAATTGAGATTACCAGTACCGTTGGCGTCGGGACAACCGTTCATGTCTATCTGGTCGCCGACGGCAGGAAAGTTGAAAAACAAAAAGTAAAAGCATCTGTTGAACCAGGTGGCAATGAAAGAATAATGATTATCGACGATGAAATTTCTGTCGCCGAGTTGCTGCGGGTTATCCTGCAAAAAGCAGGCTATGATGTGACGATGTTTACCAGCAGTATCGCCGCGGTAACACACTTTCGCCTGGACCCGCACTGCTGTGATCTGGTTATCACCGATATGCTTATGCCCGAGATGACCGGTGCCGAACTGGCGCGGGAGTTTCTTGCTCAACGTGTCGATATGCCCATTATCATCCTGACCGGGTACAGTGAAAATTTTGACCGAGACCGGGTGAAACAGTCAGGGGTTAAAGAGCTCTTGCTCAAGCCCGTCAAGCAGGAAAAACTTTATCAGGTTATTCGCAAGGTACTCGAGCATGGCAAGAATTTTAGTTATTGATGATGATGGTGTGTTGGCGGATATGCTCCTTGAACAGCTGACGGCAGGTGGGCATGATGCCGCATCGGCCGCGACGCTGGCAACGGGGATTGCTCTGTTGCAGCAGACACCCTTTGATATCGTTCTCCTTGATGTACAGTTGCCGGATGGCAATGGACTGGAATATCTCCCGGCTATTACGGCCTGCGCCTCCAGACCGGAGGTGATTATTATCACCGGTCAGGGCGAAGCGGATGGTGCCGAAAAGGCGGTCGTCAGCGGTGCCTGGAGCTATATCGAAAAACCCTATGTGGTACGAGAACTCTCGCTACAGTTGACCCGTGTCCTGCAGTACAGAAGGGAGAAACAAAAGGTTGCGGCAATCCCTGTTGCTCTCAAACGCGACGCCATAATCGGCAGTAGTCCACCGATGAGGAAATGCCTTGACCAGCTTGCCCGGGCATCTGTTTCCGACGTGAGTGTTCTGGTGAGCGGCGCCACCGGCACCGGTAAGGAGCTTTTTGCCCAGGCCATCCATGAAAACAGTCATCGAGCCGAGAAAAACTTTGTCGTCGTCGATTGCGCCTCTCTGCCGGAAACGCTTATCGAGAGCACGCTTTTCGGCCATATTAAAGGGGCATTTACCAATGCCGATTCGACGCAGGACGGTCTCGTCAAACATGCCCATGGCGGCACGCTTTTTCTCGATGAAGTCGGCGAACTCCCGCTGAATACCCAGAAAACTTTTCTGCGGCTTCTCCAGGAACACGAATACCGGCCGGTCGGATCAACCCAACAGATGTACAGCGATTTTCGTGTTGTTGCCGCTACCAACAGAAATCTGCAGGAATGTGTCACCAGGGGCCGTTTTAGAAATGATCTTCTCTTCAGGTTGCAGGCCTATACCATTGAGCTGCCGGAATTGAAAACCCGGCTGGAAGATGTCCCGGAACTGGTTTCGTACTTTATCGGCAAATTGTGCCGACGTTATGGGTTGGAAATAAAAGGTATTGCCACTGATTTTACCGAGGCCCTCCTGGCCTACGACTGGCCGGGCAATGTTCGCGAACTGTACCAGATTATGGAGCAGGTGTTCACCAATCCGCTTTTGGGGCCAACCTGCTTTGCCATTCATCTCCCGGAAATGTTCCGGATCCAGCAGGCCCGGGCCGGTGTCAAGGCGAAAAATGCCTTGCCGGAGGAAGCATCAGGAAAGGTTGTACCGACCTGGGCTGCCTATAAAAAAAAGTGTGAACTTGATTATCTGCACGATCTGAAGCGTGTCGCCGGTGGTAATGTTACCGAGGCCGCCCGGCTCTCGGGGATTTCCAGAACCCGTCTGTATCAGCTTCTTGAAAAATACCGCATGTCTTTCTCCTGAGGCCCTCACCCTCGCCATCTCGGCTACCACTTTCAAGGCCTGTACATAAAAGTGAACAATTCATCTTTTGTGTACAGTTGCTTCTGCTTGTTCCTTATCCTTGCCGAGTCCTCGTCTTTTTGTAAGTTTTTGATATTGTATCAATAATACTTCATTCGTCACTGCATTCCGGCTGTTGGCACGTTTACTGCTATGACCTAATAGAAAGAAAGCAGGTGTCTAGAAATGTTAACAGAGGTGTTTTTCCACATTCGGCATAAGCATGAGAACATTTTTCTACTCAATAAAAAAATCCAACTGCGGTGCGAATTGTCACTGGCAAGTCTGTCCGCAACGATATCTGGCACAGTTAAAAACGATGAAGGCGCTGCGGAATATCCGTCCCCTCTTCGGCAAAATTTCCTCTCTCTCCCCACCTCTCCCGACCAGCCCTCGCAATGGCGATATTGTCATCCTCTATGCGGAGAATGCTGCGCACATCGATGCCATGATAGCGGCCAGGGATGGCTTTGATGGTTTGAAAAAAATATTGGTCGTGGCTGATTCCGCCGGTGTCGACGGTGATAAATACCATATGCTCGCTCCGAGATTTATTACCCAGGCCGAGAGAAATATGGGTGAATTGGAGGCGGTGATTGAAAAAATGAAAAGGCAGACCCATTAACCCCCGGAGATATTTATTTTCAACAAGGGAATGACTATGGCACAGGACCAGTTGTTTGCATCTTTTTTACTCGATAGAACTCAAGGCCTGGAGATTGCACTCCGGGCGGAAAGCGTCACGGAAGCTACGCCGATAAACGGTACGATACGGCAACTGCCGGCCAGTGTTGATTTCGTTGAAGGGATCATGCAGCTGCGCGAGGATACAATTCCGATCATCAATCTGAAGAAACGGCTTGGCCTGGTAGATAAGGAGTACGATGCGGGGGCAATGGTTGCCGTGGTCAAACTCTTTCATCGACGTTATGGGTTGCTTTTTGACGAGATTAAGGAAGTGTTTGCCGCAAACGTGGTCGATGTCCGTAAGGTCGACGGCGCCCTGCAGACCGACGATAAAATCATCTCTGCCCTTATCCAGACGAAAAAAGACCAAAGGACTGTGGAGCTCCTCGATCTTAATTGCCTTTTTTTCGGAAAATCCCTTGAGTTGGAGAAGATCGGCGAGACGCTGCAGGATGAAAAAAGCACAAAAGAAACACAATACCTCCGTTATGTGGTGTTTATCTTTGCCGGACAATCGTTTGGCGTACCGGTCGAATGTACCCAGGAAATAACCTTCTTTGATGCCGAAAAACATACCTACCAGCGAGAAGTTGAAGAAGACCCCAATTTCAGCGGTTCCCTTGAGGATATTTTTAAACACGGCGATATCGACGGTACCCTGACTCTGAGAGGGCGGACCATTCCCGTCTTGAGGGCCGGGCGGATCTTGCGCGGTGCCGGCCTGATCGGTGAAGAGTCGATGGGCGAAAATTGCCGGATTCTCGTGCTCACCAGCGACGAGTGCGCCGTGGGGATTATCGTTGATGAAGTGACAACGATCGAAAAGATTCCAGAAGATGAGATTATGCCCATGGGCATGTCTAAAAACCCATCCGTTACCGGGATCTATCAAAAAGCGGAAGGACACAATATCATGTTGCTGGATATGGAAAATCTCGTCTGCGATCGCATGGACGAACTCAAGGCAATGGGCCGTTTGAGCTGCGGCGTCGAAGGGGTCGAAACCGAGAGCAGTGCATCGACAATCGGTTCCCAGCACATTCTTACCGAGAACTGCTATCTGGTTTTCAGCGTTGGTCAACATATGGCGGTGCAGCTGAAGGACGTCCAGGAGATTATAGAAAAAGAAGGTATATTATCGGTTCCCGGCGGCAGTGGATGTAGTCGCGGCGTTATCAATCTGCGCGGTGCGGTGGTTCCGGTTATCAATCTGCGAGAATTTTTCGGCTATCCAAAGGGCGAGGCACGTGGGGGGGCTGATCCGGTGCAGCAAAAACTTATCATCTGCAGAACGGAAGCTCGAACCATCGCCCTTGAGGTAGACGGTATCGTCACCATCTACAAACAAGAACAGTACCAGAACACCACCTCGCTCAAAGCGGATCTGGCCAAAAGAGAAGACACCCTCGACCGGCTGATAATCTTTGATGGCGGTGTCGGGAAAAAAGAACACGTTCTGGTGGTAAACATTCATAATCTTATTCGTAATCACGTGGACGTGGCTGCGGCTTGAGAACTATATATTCTTTAACTGTTTTAAACCGTTGCCAAAAAAAATTAAGTAAAGAGGTGGAGAATGGAGAACACAGGAAAGATAAGAGAGCAGGATGTGTCGTGTTTGAACGTACTGATGGAACCGAGTTATATCGTCAATGAGAAAAAGGTGATCACCTGGGCCAATCAAGGTTTCTTTGATCGCTTTCATCTTACCGCGGATGCTGTTATCAACCAAATGAGCTGTGAAGAGACGTGCCCGACGCAGCTGTGTGGAACAAAGGATTGTCCGGTCGAAAAGTCGCGAAGAATTAATAAGCCGGTAACCGCCGAGGTGATCTATAACGACGGGAAAAACGGTTTGGCGTTTTTTACCAGTAAAGCGGCGCCGATGAACGGTAGCGGCGGTACTTTTGTCAAACTCGATGATATCAGTGACCTGAAACAGACCCAGGCCAGGCTACGGCAATTATCCACCGACCTCGATGTCATTCCCACTCCGATCATGGAGATCGATACCAAATTTACCGTCACTTTCATGAATCCGGCGGGAGCTTCCGTCGCCGGCCTGACGGTTGACGAGGTCGTCGGTAAAAAATGCTACGATCTTTTTAAGACGCCCCATTGCAAGACGGAAAAATGTGCCTGCGCACGGGCGATGAAAACCGATTCCGTGGTCACCGAGCATACCATTGCCAGGCCGCAGGATGGCGTCATCGTCCCCATTAAATACACCGGTGCACCAATCAAGGATGCCAAGGGGAACATTACCGGCGCCCTCGAATATATTCTTGATACGACGGAAGAGACAAAGCAGAAGCAGGCGGCCGATGAAAAGATAGAAAACCTCAATACCATCCCGACGCCGATCATGTCGATCGACACCGATTATACCGTCACTTTTATGAACCCGGCCGGGGCAGCGGTCGTCGGCTCAACCCCCGATGAAGTGATTGGTAAAAAATGCTTTGATCTGTTTAAAACCCCCCACTGCAAGACGGAGAAATGCGCCTGTAGCAGAGCCATGCGCACCGATTCGGTGGTGACCGAAATGACCATCGCCCGCCCGGCGGAAGGGGTGATTATCCCGATAAAATACACCGGTTCACCGATCAAGGATGCCAAAGGCAATATCAAAGGCGCGCTGGAATATGTCCTTGATATGACCGAAGAGGCGAAGCAGAAGCAGGCGGCCGATGAAAAGATAGAAAACCTCAATACCATTCCAACGCCGATCATGTCGATCGACACCGATTTCACCATCACTTTCATAAATCCGGCCGGGGCGTCGGTTGTCGGTTCCACGCCCGATGAGCTGGTCGGCAAAAAATGCTACGATCTTTTTAAAACCCCCCATTGCAAAACAGACAGATGCGCCTGTGCCCGGGCCATGAAGACCGACTCGGTGGTGAGT
Source organism: uncultured Desulfopila sp. (assembly GCA_964412665.1). Classification (GTDB taxonomy): domain Bacteria; phylum Desulfobacterota; class Desulfobulbia; order Desulfobulbales; family Desulfocapsaceae; genus Desulforhopalus_A. The sequence goes on along the minus strand of CAYPPR010000010.1, from coordinate 56,920 downwards.
GACCATACTATCGCTCGTCCGGCGGAAGGGGTGATTGTGCCGATTAAGTATACCGGCTCGCCGATCAAGGATGCCAAGGGGAATATCAAAGGAGCGCTGGAATATATCGTCGATGTGACCGAAGAGGCGAAGCAGAAGCAGGCGGCCGATGAAAAGATAGAAAACCTCAATACCATCCCGACCCCGATCATGTCGATCGATACCGATTATACCGTCACTTTTATGAATCCGGCCGGGGCGGCTGTCGTCGGTTCGACGCCGGATGAGGTTGTTGGCAAAAAATGCTTTGACCTGTTTAAAACGCCGCATTGCCGGACGGAAAAATGTGCCTGTGCCAGGGCCATGCGCACCGATTCGGTGGTGACCGAGACGACCATTGCCCGGCCGGCCGAGGGGGTGATTATCCCGATCAAATACACCGGGGCGCCGATCAAGGATGCCAAGGGCAATATTAAAGGCGCGCTGGAATATGTCCTCGATATGACCGAAGAGGCGAAACAGAAACAGGCGGCCGATGAAAAGATAGAAAACCTCAATACCATCCCGACGCCGATCATGTCGATCGATACCGATTATACCATCACCTTTATGAATCCGGCCGGGGCTAAAGTCCTTGGGTCGACACCGGATGAAGCAATCGGCAGAAAATGCTACGATTTGTTTAAGACCGATCATTGCCGGACGGATAAATGTGCCTGCGGCCAGGCGATGCGCACCGATACCGTTGTCCATGGCCAGGCGACCGCCAATCCCAATGGCAAGGTCATGCCGATTAAATATACCGGTTCGCCGATCAAGGATGCCAAGGGCAATATTAAAGGCGCCCTGGAATATATTACCGATGTTACTGCCGAGAAAGCGGTCGAAAAGCTCATCAGTGCGGCGGTAGGTGATGTTGACAGTCTGGTCAATGAATCGAAGCAGCAGATGGTGCAGGCCAACCTCAAGGTTGATGAGATGAACGTCCTCATCGATGCAGAAGCGAAAACACTGGAGGGATCCCTGAAGATGGTCACGGAAATGGTGGCCGGCTCCTCGATGATGCTCAATCTGTCAACCGAATCCAACCAATTGGCCACTGATCTGTCCAAAGAGGCGGAGACGGGCAAGGCGGCCGGAAAAAATGCCGAACAGAAACTGGTCGAGATTAACAGCACCATGCAGAAAAATAATGAGATGGTCGGCGGTCTGGTGAATCAACTGGAAAAAATCTCCGGATTCGTTGATATCATCAAGGACATCGCCTCGAAAACCAACCTGCTCGCTTTTAACGCGGCGATTGAGGCAGCCAGGGCCGGTGACGCCGGTCGCGGTTTTGCCGTTGTGGCCGATGAGGTGCGTAAGCTTGCCGAAAACAGTTCAAAATCGGCGATTGATATCTCCGATATCGTCAAGCAGGTGGAAAAAGATTCCATGCAGACCATCACCGCCATGCAGTCCGGCATGACCATGCTCGATGATGGTGGCCGGGTTATCAACACCGCACTCGTTTCAATGGAAACAATTTCCAAGGGCATTGTCACCATTTCTCAGTCAGTAGATAATCTCAGCCGGAAATCGAAGGATCTCTGTGCCAGTGGGGAAAATGTTATGACGGAGATAGAGAATGTCACCGTCTCCTCAAGAGAGAATCAGCAGTCCATCGGTATCGTCAACCAGTCGCTGTCCGAGACGGTCAATGCCCTCGACCGATTGGTCAGCTCGAATAAAAACCTCCAGGAGGCGGTGCAGAATCTCTAACCTTTGACAGTCCCCGGTCAGGAGTCTCTACGGCCTTGATCGGGGATGGACGCAATGCCATGATTTTCGGTGATAAAATATTGACTCCACGTCTCAAGCTGCGGCGCATTGTCGAGAGTGACCTGCCTCTTTTTGTCGCCTGGAGTCACAGTGAGACAGCCCACGGACAATACCTTACGCCGGAGCGTATCGATGCGCGATTAGGGCTTGGGCAGATTGCTTCCGGCGCTTACTGGAACGAGGAAAATCGGGTCTTTCTCATCGAATTGAAAGAGGAAAAACCCCTAGGGACATTGCATTACTGGCTGAGGTCCGAGCGAAAAGGCTGTGCGGTTATGGCACTGAAAATTTCCGAACCGGACATGCGCAATAAAGGCTACGGTACCGAGGCACAGAAATATGCCATCATACAGCTTTTTACGCAGATGAAACTGCAGCATGTCGAGATGTATACCGATATCAACAACCGACCGCAGCAGCGATGTCTGCATAAACTCGGCTTTGAGCTTGTCGATTCGTTACATTACGACGATTGCCGGGTGCAGCGGGTCGGCCATCTGTATCGGCTTGACGCGGCGACGTTTTGTAAAACTGCCATTTATCAGTACCATTATGAAAACTAAGGTGGGGTTTTTAATAGATGATCGATATCTTGATCATGCGATCTCGCGGCACTCACCGGAAAACCCGGAACGTCTCAGGCGGCTGGGGGCGATCGTCAGGGAAAAATACACAAAACAATGTCCGATCTATCCGGCCAGAACCGCCGCTTCCGCTGATGTCGAAGCGGTGCACTCCCCTTTCTATCTGGAGCAGTTGCGCGAGCATATTTCGCGGCCCGATCCCTATTCCTACGACCGGGATACGTATCTTATGGAGCGCTCGCTGCATGTCGCCAAACTTGCCGCAGGCGGCTGCCTGGAACTTGCCGACCGGCTTATAGCCGGGGATATTGAGTCCGGCTTTGCCCTGATCCGCCCCCCCGGGCATCATGCCGAACCGGGGAGGGGCATGGGCTTCTGCATCTTTAACAATGTGGCGATTACTGCCCAGTATCTGCGCAGAAAATATAACTTGAACCGGATTCTCGTCCTGGATTTCGATGCGCACCATGGCAACGGTACGCAGGACGTCTTTTTCGACACCGACGAGGTTTTGTTCATTTCCCTGCATCAGCGGGGACTTTTTCCGTTTTCCGGGGAGGTGACGGAGGTCGGTGAGGGCAAAGGCGAAGGCTATACCATTAATATCCCCGTTTTTCCGCAGTTTGGTGATGCGGAATATACCTTTTTGCTCGGTCGCATCCTGCAGAGTGTGGTGGAACAGTACCTGCCCCAGATAATCCTCGTCTCCGCCGGTTATGACGGCCATAAGGACGAGACGATCAGTGGTACCCTGCTCTCTACGGAATGGTACGGCCTGGTTACGGCGATGCTTAAACAGTATGCCCACGACATCTGCGGCGACCGGTTACTGCTGGTCCTTGAAGGCGGATATAATGCTGTTTCTCTCGAGGCCTCGGTTCTGACGACTTGTGATAATCTTTTGACGACGCGGCCGGACCGCATCGGTGTGTTTTTTTCCGAACGTGCCAATCAACTTATTAAAAATCATCCATTACGCAATTATTGGACCTTATAGTAGGATAAGAAAATGACAGAAAATCATGTCGATGAGGATGCGCTGAGGACGATTTTTACCGAGTGTCGCCAGTGCGGCACCTGCTGTAAAAAGTACAGAAAAATTGTGCTGCAGCCCAACGAGGTTGATTTTATAACGAAAATGGGTGGTCATGTCGGTGTTGATGTCAGTATGGCGGCTATTCGTACGCAGGGCCTTGAGGCGGCAACCGCCGAGGCCAAAAGCAAAGGCAAGGTCTATATGATCCACCCCGATGACAAGGGCTGTGTTTTTTTGGAACACCGTAATGACAAATATTATTGTAAATTGTATTACTATCGTCCAAAGACCTGCCGTGGGTTTCGCTGTAATCTGGCGGATGACAGTTTTCTGCAGCTTTTTGGTGGGGACAGTGCCATTCATCTGCTCGGTCAAAACAGTTATGGTTTGCCGTTGAAATGATCTGCCGCGGGTTCTCCGCCGTGGGAAATGACCGATTTCGCAACAAAAGAGTTTTCTTGTTGCTCGTAATCTCTTATTATTGACGGCTAAGTAAAAACCTAGCCACCGAGATTTTCTCCTCCTATGACGCATAAGTACCCAAAAGATCTGGTATTTGAACTTCTTGCCCTCTGGCGAACCGGTGGTCCGGTTCCGGAGAGTGGTGGGAAATGCTATAAGAAGCTGCCGAATTTTGATGTCCTGGAGGACATTGTCTCTACCTGTTATCAGGTCAGCCAGATGCAGGAGGAGGCGCGGGGGCTTCGTTTCAGGATAATGCTCTGTGAGCCGGAAGATATTGATCTGGAGGGGCAAAGTGAGCCAAAGGGGATGTTTACCTTGGTCTTTTCTGAGCCACGGCCATATAACGAGTACGAACTGTTAAAGCTTGGTCCATCAACGGATTATAATAATTCACTCATCGGCATACGTTACAGGCGCTCGGAAGGCCTGCAGATATGGGGTCTGATCCATTCCGGCTCGAAATGGATGCATGTCATCCACGGCGGCAGCAAGCAGGCAACTCCCCTGCCGTCGGCTCTTGGCATTAATGTCGTCGGGTCGGGGCGGCTGATTGTCTGTCGAGGGCTGGACATACTTGCCCAGTTAACTGGTGGGAACATTATTTCTCCTTCGACCAATGTTTTTCAGTCGCAATGGGTCGCCGAGAGGTTTGGGCGGGTACGCGATAGATTGGCCCTGTTGCATGAACAAAATCAGCGTATGCGACAAAACGATTGGGCGCGGATCGACTCCACTTTTGTCCCCAATCTCTATCTGCAGTTTTTCAAGCATGTTATCAGTACGATGCGGCGATCGGGCCACGGTGGAACGATCATCTCCTTGCCCGCCGGAATGGAGCAGCTTGCCGCCCGGGAGAACCCCTATATTGATCTTAAATATCGTTTCGCGGATGATGGGGCCGGCAATCATTTGCGGAAAATCGTTCTGCACATCATGGAAGTTTTAGCGAGAAATTGCGGCAGAATCTATGGTCCTGACTATCAGGCCGGATGGAAGGATTACGTCTCTTTGCAAACGGAGGAACTGGCGCAGCTTGATGAGCGGCTGTTTAAATATGCCCGTTTTATTGCCCGATTAACCGGCGTGGACGGCGCTGTAGTGACCACCGAGGGACTGGAACTCATTGGTTTCGGCGGTATCATCCAGGGCACGATGGAAGTGGGTGAGAATGTCGCGCTGGCCCTTGACCCGGAAGCGCTTCGAAGACAGGTGGAGCTGGTTGAGAGCGTCGGCACACGGCACCGCTCCCTCTACTATCTCTGCCATAAGCTCCACGATGCCCTGGGCATCATCGTTTCCCAGGACGCCAAGGCCCGCGTCGTCACCTGGTCGAGGGAGATGGTGACCTGCTGGGATGTTATTCCCATTGACTTTGCTTAGGGTTTGGTTTTTACAAACGTTGAATGCGCTCGTCATACCTTTTGAGATAAATATCCGAGAGGGTGAGAAAAGCGGTTATGATCAGCGGACCGTAGATGATGCCGAGAATGCCGTACACGCTCAGGCCACCGATGATCGAGAGAAACACCAGCAGGGTATGCATCTTCACCTGGGTGCCGACCATTTTCGGTTTGACGATATACTCAATGGTGCCGGAAAGAATGATATAGAAGATAAACAGAAAGATACCTTCAGCTATTCGGTTGGTGAGCGCTAAAAAGAATGCAGTCGGCACCATTATTAGGCCTATGCCGAAAATCGGCAGAAATGCGAGGACTGCCATAATAGAGCCCCAGAGCAGCGGCGAGTTCAGTCCCATGATGGAGAAAACGATCCCTCCGAGAATGCCCTGAATCAGGCCGCAGATACCGTTTCCTTTCAGGATGGCGTTGGCGATTTCTTGAAATTTATTAATCAGCAGATGGTTTTCGTCTTCCGGCAGGGGAGAGAGACGGATCATGTAGTCAATGAGTTTTGGTTGATCCATCAGGAGAAAGAAGATAACCAGGATCATGATAAAAAAGAGAAAGAGAAACTGCAGAATATTGGCCGCCCAGCCGCTCGCCTGATTATAGAGAAGCAAGCCGCCGTTTTTCACAAGATAGGAAAAAGTGTCCGTTACCTGGGAAGGATTGAATCGAAAGCCCACCTCCTGCAACTGTTGCTGGATTTGCAGGATGAGGGGACTTTCCTGGAGAAAGACCTGCAGTTTCAACCCGACCCGGCTGTCTCTGCCCCAGCTGTAGAGGCTCAGCGCTTCGTCGGTGAGGGCGAAGATAAAAAATACCAGAGGAATAATCACGATGGCGATGATAAGCAGACAGGTCATTGCCGAGGCGACCGAGTCCGGCAGTTTTCTGCAGATGAAGCAGTAAATCGGTCGAAAAAGATTGGTCAATAGAAATGACAGCACCAGAATAGACCAGAACGGCCAGAGAATGCGGCCAAAGAAAAAGATGGAAACTATGAAGACCAGGAGAAAGTATTTCAAACTCGCCGGGCTGGGCGGCTGGTCTTTGAACTGAAGTGTTGACGGGGAGTTGCTCATCGTTGTTCTATTGTGGACACGCAGAATTATCTATTACAGACGTTTCTGACCCTTGAAGTGGGTTGAAAAGCGTTCTGTTTATCGGGATGAGTGAGTGAAATTGGGTTGCAATTCAACCCGCGGCTAAGGTATTCTGCTCTGTCAAAATAGCAAGGCCTGCAGCGGTTTTTTGTTCAAGTTACAGCGAAAAGTATATATCCTTCGTTGAATTAAGCAAAGACAAATTAGTGGAAAAATTATTGGTACGAAGGAGATTGGTGGAATGTGGGAAGATCTGGAAGTTGCGCTGGAAAAAGTAAAGGCAGATAAACGGAAAGAAAAACCATCCGCCGATGACCTTGGTTTTGGTGTGCATTTTACCGACCACATGTTTTTGATGAAATGGGACAGAGAGAATGGTTGGCATGACAGCAAAATATGTCCTTTAGAGGATTTCACCCTCAGTCCCGCGGCCATGGTTTTCCATTATGGACAGGCAATATTTGAAGGTCTCAAGGCATATCGGGGTAAAGATAATCAGGTGTTTTTGTTTCGGCCCAAAGACAATTTTGAACGTATGAACAATTCCGCGCTGCGCATGTGTATGCCGCGAATTTCTGCTGAAAAAATGGTCAAAGTACTTAAAGCTCTGATCTATCTCGAAAAAGGCTGGGTGCCGAGTGCGCCGGGGGCAACGCTTTATATCCGGCCGACGATGATCGCTGTCGAACCGACAATCGGCGTTAAAGCGTCCGGCGTCTACTATTTTTATATTATTCTATGTCCTGTCGGCGATTATTACGCGGAAGGATGTAAACCCACCAGGATTTATGTCAGTGATGAATATGTCCGGGCAGTGAAAGGTGGTGTTGGCAGTGCAAAAACCGCTGGAAACTATGCGGCATCGCTCTATATGTCGGAGATTGCCAAGAAAGCCGGCTGTTCACAGGTATTGTGGCTGGATGCCTGCGAGCACAAATATATAGAAGAGGTAGGGACGAGTAATATTTTCTTTAGAATCGACGATCGGTTGATAACGCCGCCATTGGAAGGGTCTATTCTCGGAGGGATTACTCGGGATTCGGTGCTTAAACTTGCCTCGAGCTGGGGGGTGGATGTTGTCGAACGACCGATTTCTATTGATGAAGTGCTCGAAGCGAATGAAAAAGGGCGACTGCAGGAAGCGTTCGGCACGGGCACCGCTGCGGTCATTTCTCCGGTCGGTGAGTTCTATTATAAAGACCACGGCTATGTGATTAACAACAATAGGACCGGTGAGTTGGCTGCCAGATTATCGCAGGAACTGCAGGCCATTCAGAACGGTTACCAGGCCGATCCATTTAATTGGGTTGTCCGTCTCGCCTAGCACAAAAAACCTAATCATTCGGCAGTCTTGTGCTGTTCTGTCGGGGCTGCCGAACCCGTCTCGTTTTTTTTGAAGAGCGCCCTTGATTTTTGAAAATCAAACCCTATATTCTAGCGCAGTTTGATGCATCTGCCCCATAAAGAGGCAGCTTACAACGTTGGGATTCCATGTAAACATATAATCGATGGGCCCTTTTTTTTTCGAAACAATTAATTAGTACAGTTAGGAGGTAGTAATGAAAATTCGTCCATTGAATGACCGTCTTTTGGTGAAAAGACTTGCCGAGGAAGAAAAAACCGCAGGTGGTATCATTATCCCTGATAGTGCCAAGGAGAAGCCGGCAGAGGGAGAAATTATGGCCGTCGGACCAGGCAAGACAAATGATAAGGGTGACAGAATTGCCTTGCAGGTAGCCGTCGGAGACCGCGTGCTTTTTTCTAAATATGGCGGTACCGATGTGAAGCTTGATGGAGATGATTATCTCATCATGCGTGAAGATGATATACTCGGAATCATTGTGTAATAATATTTTTTGACTGTAGATAAAGCTTATTTGTACAGATTTAAAAAAAAACATCTCGTAGAAAAAGGGAGAACAATATAATGGCTGGAAAAGAACTGAAATATGGCGTAAAGGCCCGTGAGTCAATCCTCACTGGGGTAAATATCCTCGCGGATGCAGTAAAGGTGACTCTCGGTCCCAAAGGTCGTAACGTACTGATCGAGAAATCCTTTGGTGCACCCACCATCACCAAAGACGGTGTGACGGTCGCAAAAGAGATCGAGGTAAAGGACAAGTTTGAGAACATGGGCGCACAGATGGTCAAGGAAGTTGCTTCTAAAACTTCCGATGTTGCCGGTGACGGTACCACAACCGCAACTGTTCTGGCTCAGGCTATATATAGAGAAGGTGTCAAGCTGGTCGCTGCCGGCGGCAACCCTATGGAAATCAAACGCGGCATCGATAAAGGTGTTGCGGTTGTCGTTGCTGAACTTGCCAAAATCGCCACCCCGACCAAAGAGCAGAAAGAGATTGCTCAGGTTGGAACCATCTCCGCCAACAGCGACGAGACCATCGGTAATATCATTGCCGAGGCCATGGATAAAGTTGGTAAAGAGGGTGTTATCACGGTTGAAGAAGCCAAGTCAATGGACACCAGTCTGGATGTCGTTGAAGGTATGCAGTTTGATCGTGGTTACCTTTCTCCCTACTTTGTCACCGACCCGGATCGTATGGAAGTCAGCATGGAAGATCCCTATATTCTTTTAGTTGAGAAGAAGGTCTCCAGCATGAAGGATCTCCTGCCGGTACTCGAGTCCGTTGCCAAAATGGGCAAAGGCCTTTTCATCGTCGCTGAAGACGTAGACGGAGAAGCCCTTGCTACCCTGGTTGTCAATAAACTCCGCGGCACCTTGAATGTAGCGGCCGTCAAAGCACCTGGCTTTGGTGATCGTCGCAAGGCAATGCTCGAAGATATCGCTGTTCTTACCGGTGGTCAGGTTATTACCGAAGATCTCGGAATCAAGCTTGAGAATGTTACCGTTAATGATCTCGGTACCTGCAAGCGTATCACTGTCGACAAAGACAATACTACCATCATCGACGGTGCCGGCGACAAAGAAAAACTTGCTGCCCGCGTGAAGCAGATTCGTAATCAGATTGAAGATACGACCTCGGATTACGATCGCGAGAAACTTCAGGAGCGACTTGCCAAATTGATTGGTGGTGTTGCCGTCATCAATGTCGGTGCAGCTACTGAAATGGAAATGAAAGAGAAGAAAGCCCGTGTTGAAGACGCTCTGAATGCGACCCGTGCTGCTGTCGAGGAAGGTGTCGTTCCTGGTGGTGGTGTTGCTTATATTCGATGTCTGAAAGCCTTGGCCGCACTTGACTTGCCGGGTGAGCAGATCGCTGGGAAAAATATTCTTCTTCGTGCCCTTGAAGAACCTATCCGTCAAATCGCCAACAATGCCGGTCGTGAAGGGTCGGTCATCGTTGAGCATGTCAAGACCCTGGAAGGTGCAATGGGTTTCAACGCAGCCACCGAGCTGTATGAAGACCTGATCGCCGCTGGTGTTATTGACCCCGCTAAAGTTACCAGAACCGCTTTGCAGAACGCTGCATCCGTTTCTGGAATGCTGCTGACCACTGAGTGTGTCATTGCCGATGCACCAGAGGAAGCCGGTGCTGGTGGTGGTGGCGGAATGCCTCCAGGCATGGGCGGTATGGGCGGCATGGGTGGCATGGGCGGTATGATGTAAAAAAATCGCCAGTCTTCTTTTGATTGGTTAGAATGAGCAGTAGGCAAAGGGTCCCGTTTTCGGGGCCTTTTGTCGTTTGATGGAATCATTTTAAAAATAGTGCCTGAAAAATATTGACAGGGATGCCGCAATAAGGTAGTTTTCTTCGCCTTATCACATGGCGATGTAGCTCAGATGGTTAGAGCATACGGCTCATATCCGTAGTGTCCGGGGTTCAATTCCCTGCATCGCCACCACGTCATCGTCCGGCAACATCCGGCTTCATATATAAGCCCGCTATTCTACTCGGAATAGCGGGCTTTTTGTTGTCTGGTGACAGAGTAAGATCCTGCAGTTTTCTCAGGTGCCTCCGCGCCAGGAGGATAAATACTCCTTCTGCTCTTCCGTCAGGCTATCGATATCTATTTGCATGGCCTTCAGCTTCATGCGGGCGATTTCCCGATCAATTTCATCCGGAACAGGATAGACTTTATTTTCCAGGTGTTCCTTGCTGTTGTGGATGAAGCTGCAACAGAGGACCTGGTTGGCAAAGCTCATGTCCATAACTGCGGCGGGATGTCCCTCGGCCGCTGCCAGATTGACTAAACGGCCTTCGGCAAGTAAACGGATAGTGCGACCGGATTGTAGGTGATATTCATCAATATATTGTCTGATCCGCTGCTTTTCGTGGGCTAATCCTTCCAGGGCTGGAATATTGATTTCGACATTGAAATGGCCGGCATTGGCAATGATGCAACCATTTTTCATTACTTCAAAATGAGCTTGATCGACGACATTTCTATCACCGGTGGCGGTAATGATGAAATCCGAGATAACTGCCGCTTCCAGCATCGACATAACCCGATACCCGTCCATAACCGCTTCCAAGGCCCTGAGCGGATCAACTTCCGTGATAATCACCTGAGCGCCATGACCTTTGGCCCGCATGGCAATACCGCGCCCGCACCAGCCGTAGCCCGCTACAGTAAAGACCTTGCCGGCCATTAAAATATTTGTCGCCCGTATGATTCCGTCCAGGCTGCTCTGGCCGGTGCCGTAACGATTATCAAATAAATGCTTGGTCATGGCGTCATTTACGGCAATAATGGGGAACTTTAAGGCATTTTCCCGGGCCATTGCCCGCAGTCTTATGACCCCGGTCGTTGTTTCTTCCGTCCCGCCCCGCATGTTGCGCAGCAGTCCTGGTCTATTTTTGTGCATTTCACTCACCAGGTCCGCGCCATCGTCCATGGTTATCTGGGGCTGGTGGTCCAGGGCGGCATCAATGTGCTGATAGTAGGTCTGATTGCCCTCTCCATTAATGGCAAAGACAGGGATATTGAAATGGCTGACCAGGGCGGCCGCAACATCATCTTGTGTGCTTAGTGGATTGCTGGCACAGAGGACAAGGTCGGCGCCTGCCGAGACGAGAACACGGGCTAGATTTGCTGTTTCGGTGGTAATGTGCAGACAACCGCTGATGCGTACCCCATGCAGAGGCCTTTCTCCGGCAAAGCGCTTCATGAGAAGCTGCATCACGGGCATTTCCTTGCTCGCCCATTCAATGCGGTCCAGTCCCTTGTCAGCCAGGGAAATATCTTTAATATCGTGGGTAATGGTGGCCATATTTTCCCCCTGAAATGTCTCTGCTATTTTCTTTTCAAGCTCGCTCAGTAAGGATCCTTTGAGTAAAAAATTATTGTTTCCTTGGCAGCCTAAATCAAGAGCCACATTGTGTGTGTTAGACTATTCCATGAGAGTATCTCTGGCAGTATTGATCTTTGTCGCCAGAAATGCTGAGCCACCGCTGTCCGGATGCACCCCTTTCATAAGTCGCCGCCAGGCCTGATGGATTTGTTCCTGAGAGGCGCCGGGCTCAAGGCCGAGTACCTCGTAAGCCTCCTGCCTGGTCATCGGGGTAAAATCAGAGGCCCGGCCCCGTGATCTGAAGGATTCAGGGTCGATATGTTCCCGCAAGTTCGGGTGGTAGCGATCAAGAAAAGACTCGAGCAAGGCGATACTATCCGGATCGGCATAAACTTCCCGGTAGAGCGACAGCAGCTCCTCCTCGGTAAGTGTGGAAAGACGAGCCCCTTGCAGACTGCCGGTTAATACCGTGCCGTCTATCTCACCTGTGTCGTGATCGAGTTCCATCTCAAGGTTTACCGAGCGGACAGTTGATTTAGGCCCTTCAGCAGAGGGAACTGGTCGCTGTGAACGATTGCGCCGCCACCAGGAAATTCCAATAAAAACCAAGGGGATGCCGATCGCTCCACGTCGTAAAAGAGTCAGCAGACCACCCACCGAAATAAGAAGAAGCGGCCCGGCGTTTGTCAGAAAAGCCGCTCGTTGCTGAGCTGGTATGCTGATCAGCCAGAAAAAGCTAAAGAGCGCAAATAACAAAATTAAAAAATATAAGGCCATCCATTGTCCAGACGAAAAAGGTGAAAATATTTTACGACGCCATCATGGAGTCATTTGCTCGAGGAGCAGGCGCGCCTCGCGTTTACCGGAGTTTGACAGGGCTTTTAAGCCGCCACGAGCATAGACGGCAACCGCAGCCAGAAGTTCAGCGAGTTCCTTTGCCGAATCAGGTCCCAGGTGAAAATAGGCGCCGCCAGTCAGCCGGGCCATTTCCCGAAAACCATTTTCCGCTGTAGCATCATGTCCCTCTTGAAAGAAAAAGCAGCGCACCCCTTTTAAACCAAGTTCTCCCGCTTTTTGACAGAGCAAATGGACGCTCTCTTCCAGGGCGTCACCAATGAAAACCAACGCCGAGACTTTTGCTTTTGCCGTTTCACGACAGGCGTGGTCAAGGATCTTGGCAATCTGTGTCTGGCCGCTCCGGCATTGGATACCTAGCATTAGATCCCGTAATGCGCCGGCATTGATGACCCATTTCGAGGCACGACATTCATCGATACCGCGAAAATAGATCAGCTGCACTGATAACCCACCTGTCTTAGCGACTGCATCAAACATCGAAGCCTGGATAGTTACCGCGCTGTCCCAGGTCGGCTGACGACTCATTGTTGCATCCAGTGCAAAAATCAACCTGCCGCTCTGTGAGAGGGCTGCGACGCCTGCATCCTTTAGAAAAGAGGCTATCTCGCTGGAAGATGACCGGTTACGAAGTGCTTTGGGCCTGTTTGCAGTGGCGGTAACGTCTTTGTCTTTCATTGTTTTTTTACCATTTTTTTATTTCCATTAGCATCAGAATATAATCTTCTGCAAGAATTTGTAAATTATTTTTGCTTTTGCGGGTAAGGAGACTATAACGTAAAGAATAAATGATCATTAAAGGAGAGAGATGGAGACACAACATTTAGAGAAACGCTTCGGTGTTATCGCCATTGAACTTGGGTACTGTTCACCGGAGCAGTTTGTCGACGCCTTGAAGATTCAGTTGATGGAAGATTATAATCAGGGCAAACATCGCCTGGTGGGGAGGATTTTGCTGGAACAGAGGGTGATAACCCTTGACCAGATTGACCAAGTGCTGGAAACTCTCGGTAAAGGATTGCCTCTACTAAAGGAATGCGACACGATTTAGCCGAAAAATATTTTTTCTTCTTTTTTGTCTGCATTGTCAATGTCGCGCTGAATTCTGCGAAATTTCTTCCGTGCCTTGATCATCTATTCTGCCCTGGACAAAAAACACCAGACAAGACGTAAATACGCTCAAACGCAAAGAAAAATTCTTGATACAATAGTGCTTTTCATGCTAGTTTCAAGCTGTCATAAGCAATCCTACCTGGTCTACTGAACATTTCTCCTCCTCGACTGAGCTATGCATAAATTATCGTATACCGATTTTCATTATCAAACGGAAAAAACGACAGGATTCCTGCTGTTTCCGACCCTGGTCTTTTATTTGCGTCTTTTCTGGATTATTTTTCGCGCAAGCAGGCTGGCGAAAAGAAATCGTTATGACGGTACAGACTGGACGGAAAGCAGCTATGCGGTTATGCAGAGTCTGGAAAAAGCCGGGATTCGTATAGAAATTTCCGGGATTGACAATATCGTGAATTGCGATGGCCCGGTGGTCATTATAGGCAATCATATGAGTATGATGGAAACATTACTGCTGCCGGTGATGATTCAGCCGGTAAAGCCGATAACCTTTGTCGTCAAGGAAACCCTCCTCTCCTATCCGGTGTTCAAGTATGTCATGCGTTCTCGAAACCCCATTTCCGTGACGCGCACCAATCCGAGGCAAGATTTAAAAACCGTCATGAATGAAGGGCTCGATCGGTTAAATAACGGTATTTCCATTATCGTCTTTCCGCAGACGACCAGGGCGCATACCTTTGATGCGACGCAGATGAGCTCTATCGGTGTGAAACTTGCCAAAAAGGGCGGGGTGCCGATTATTCCGCTGGCCCTGAAAACAGATTGCTGGCAAAATGGCAAGAAATTTAAAGATTTCGGCAGACTCGATGTAACAAAAACCGCGCATTTCGCTTTTGGAGAGCCGATAACAGTTGTGGGGAAAGGTGATGTGGAGCAGGCAGCCGTCAATGCCTTTATTGCCGGGAAGATGAAAAACTGGACCGTCTGACGTGCGGGTGATTCGTGGTTATGTGTAAACGAGGGTGTCCCCGGGAGCTGTACGTAGCCCCCGGGGAGTAGAACGGTACTTGTCAGTCAATCCTTTAGATCTCATCATCGTCATCGATGTCATCTTCGGAGTCGCCGTCATCAGCAAGGTCGAGGTCATCTTCATCTTCCACGTCCACTTCGTCGTCGGTAGAGTCATCAGATTCTTCTTTGGTTTCCTCTTCCGTTTCTATCTCTTCGTCTGCGTCGATTTCGTCGTCTTCGCTGTTTTTCAGGCGGACTGCCTTGGGAATTTTTGACTCCGGCAGAACCAGTTCGGTAATTTTGGCAATTTCTCCTTGAAGGTCAGGGTCTTGCCGGCAGATATCACAGCTCTCTGCATGTTCTTCAATGAAAGATATCATCCGGGCCGGAGCCATGGTTTCATCACGAACGTGGAGATACCACGACTTAATCATTTTAACGAGTCTTTGGCACTGCATGTGTTTAGTTTCAATTGGTTTTTTTTGATGAGTGCCAGATGATTTTTTTCTTGTTTTTTCAAGAAAAAATTTCGTGAAGGCACTTATCCCGCTTGCCGGGGGTTAGTAAGAATGAAAGTGCAGTGCATAATGATCTATGTGGTTGCACCAATAAAAAGACGCAATATAATAAATAGTTGTTTTCAAGGTCAACACTTATTAGTATAATCGGTTCTCTTTTTGTCGCATTCAGGGAAGTGGATAGGGCACTGGTGGCTCTCCCGGACTTCAAATCCGGTGTAGCGGGTTAATAGCTCGTTAGGTGGGTTCGATTCCCATGCACTTCCGCCACATCTCTTCTCTTTTCCTTGCGTCAAACCTTCCATTTGTATCCTAGTTTTGTCCTGCGGTCAATTGAAAACTCCGCACGGCCCACATCATCACTCTCAACATGACGTACACCCCGAGTCTGTTTTCCCCACCGACATCATTTTCTTAGCAGATCCCCATTTTATTAACTCCATCGGACGATATGTATTGCACTGGCGCTGTTCGTGCGCTAGGTAATAGAATTTACTGATTCGACAGGAAAAAATATAATATCATGCATTTTTTTTGTCGGGAAAAAAGATTATTCCGACAATGCCATATTCTGGAGGATGTATGTCCGACCGGTTGAAGTATGAGCGTTTCTTGTGGTTTCATGGCCAGATCAAGGCCGGTCGGTTTCCCAACGCCGGCAATCTTGCCGACAACTTCGAGCTTTCCGGTCGGACAGCCCAGAGAGATATCGAATTTATCCGCGACAGGCTCGATGCGCCGCTGCAATATCACTGTGATAAGCGCGGCTACTGCTACACTGATGATTCCTATGAACTGCCCTCGCTGTGGATCAGCGAATCGAATATCCTCGCTCTGAGCCTCGCGGTGCGGTTGGCCTCGACTATTCCCGATCAGGCTCTGAAGGATCAACTCTGCCGTTTGATCGACCGGATTCCGATGGGCATCGGCGACAAATCCACGCCATGTCTGGAACGGCTCAGCGCCAGGATCTCCGTGAAAAATATCGAATACTCCCAAGTGGACAGAGACATCTTCCGGCAAACGGTCGAAGCCCTGTTTGCCGGAACCTCCCTGCACATCGTCTATTATTCGCCCCACACCGAGACCACCACTACAAGAACCATCCATCCCCTCCATCTCATGCATTATATGGGAAGCTGGCATCTCATCGCCTGGTGTGGCACCAGAAAGGAATTGCGCAATTTCGCCCTGTCACGCATCCGCATAAGCAGTTGCGCCAGGGAAAACCTGCCCCTGCCCGAGCAGCTTCCCGAGCTAAAGGAGTAAACCCGGCAGCACTTCGGCATTATGCAGGGCGACACCTCAGCCGAAGTCGGCCTGCGCTTTGCCCCAAAGATCGCCTCCCGGGTAAGCGAACAGATCTGGCATCCACGGCAACGGTCAACAGTCAACCCGGACGGCAGCTTGACCCTGCATTTTCCGGTTGCCGATTTTCGCGAACTGACAAAAACCATCCTCGGCTACGGCGCCGATATGAAAGTGCTTGAACCGCCGGAACTGCGGATACTTGTCAAAGAGGAAATCGACAGGTTGGTGGAAATATATTGATGGTATGACATCGGTTGGCATAGTGGGGGTGGTATGGTGCGACGTACACATCAAAATAAAAAATAACAACAGGGAAGCGAGAGGGTCATGGGAAAATTATCGGATGAATCAGCCACGTATGAGACAATAATCAACAGATACGCTAGAACCTGGACTCTTCTGCTGCAATATGATGAGAACAGCCTTGAACGTCCAAAAGAGGCACAATCGACGCAAAGAATCCTTGACTATGATAGGGCTACACAGGCTGCTGCCATCCTCAAAAACGAGCTTGTCAAGCGCGGGGAAGCAAGCGATTTATTTGGTCGGGAACGTGACCGGCAACTTGAAGGGATTTTAGGAAATATCAATCAAACCTTTGACGGCCGGGATCTCTATCCAAACGCTGCGGAGAAAGCGGCCTGCCTGCTCTATTTTATCATTAAGGATCATCCCTTTGCTGATGGAAATAAACGGATCGGCTCTCTGCTTTTCTTATTGTTCCTCGATCTGAACGGACTTCTTGAGCAATCGGCCATAAAAGACAATGGCTTGGTTTCTCTGGCTTTATTGATCGCTGAGAGCGATGCTGGACAGAAGGATTTATTGATTCGGCTGGTTATGAATCTGCTTGTAGCGCATGAATATTAATACATTTTAATGGTAGGGGGGCCGGCGAAGAAACTCTCTAGATCGGCCGGAGGAGGAACACACCGATGAAAGAAGCCGGCTTCAGACCTGTCTTCCACGCGCGGTCTCTATACAATATTGTTATTTAGCACAACGAGAGCCGTCTCCTTCGGGGCAGCTTTTTTGTTGTGTACGTTAAAGACACGAGCTACCATGAAACATGATAAAAATTTAAACAGAAGGGGTCATGAAAAAACTGTTTACCTCGGTTTTTCTGATGGTATTGGGTATTATTTTGACGGGATACGCAATTCTTATGCCTATGCTGCAGATCATCGGTACCCGAACAACCGGAATTATCACCGACATTCGTCGCCAAGGTGGGGAACGCAATGAAATGACCCGAAACCTCTACGATTATGGAGTAGGTTTCTATTTTGTGCTTCCTGATGGAAGAAAAATCGAGGGTGGGGCGACTGTTGTCGGCACGTCTTATAGTGCAGGGATTGCCAAAGGGCCTGTTTCTATCTTGTATCTCAGGCAATTCCCAAGAATTCATCAATTTGAGAAATACACCCAATTTTCAATTGGCAATCTGGTCTTGATTGGTACGGGGATTTGCTTGATCTCTATTTCAATAAAACGACATAAAAAAAAGCGCCTTGGGAAGAAGTAGTCTCACCCCGGTAAACGGGAAATAAGCCGCAATCCGTAAGGTACTAATTGCCTTTTCGTATCAAGCCAATGAGCGGTTGCAAATCCATCCCGGCGGGAGCAGGAATCTTCAAGTCATGGGTGTGTTTGAATGTTCTGTCGGTGTAGTAGTAGGTAAGGTGCAGGCCGTAAAATGGTTTTTTAATGATGGTTATTTTGCTCAGTCCCGAGAGTGGAAAATCCCAATTATGGAAATACCCATTCAGGTAGGCATATTTTTCGCCAATCAATATTTGCCGGTCTCCTTTTAAGTTTTGACGATGGTAATACCAAGGGAAAAAACGCGAGGCGATGAAAACCATGAGGAGCGTTGTTCCCATTATCAGTAAAAATCCCGCCATTTCATCACCTTCCAAAAGAAACAAAAAAGGTATGGTGATGAGTCCAAAAAGAACAGTGATGAGCCCCATGATGGCCTTATTTTTTTCGGTGTTGCTCATTGCTTGAGCAGCAACATATTGGTGCAGCGTTTGGTCATCCAATTCCCATTGGGCAAGCAACCGATCGCCGGCCAAAAGTTTTGCCATTTTTTTTGATCTGCTCAGAAATATCAAGGCGATGGAACAAGAACACAACGTTAAAAAAAATGAGATAAAGGCCATTGCCCAAAAGCCACTTACCATGTTGCCTTCGATAAAAGGAAACACTGACAGCACAGCAAAAAAGACAGTCAAGACCCAAAAGATGTTGGCAATAGAAGTCTGACTATTTTTTAATTGAGCAGGATTTATCATGGATTCAAGGGGTTGTACTCTCTAACAATACGCAATAGTTCATTTTTTATGCGGCTTGTATCAAGTGAAATATCCGTTTGTTTTGTCTACATACTCTATGACTTATAGTCAATCAGAAACTATATCTGCAACTTTCCCACTCTGTAATGTGCCCTCCTCAATGGTCAAGGACAGTTTTTTCTGCAGTTTGATATATGTGCTGTAAATATTTTGTTAAGGCCATGAAGTTGTGATATATAAATTGTATCGTAATTACTTATGCGACATTCATTTCAACCCACGTATTTGGGAGGCATCATGTTTTTTAATCTTGCATCTGTACGAAGAGTTATTTGGATGAGCACGGTATTGTGCTTGTTTATCTTATACACAGAGGTTCCGGCAGCTGGTCCTGATGACCTTGAAGGAAACGTGGGGGCTTTGGCATCGAGCACCTTGTCTGCTTTGGAAGGAACCACCGGTCATACGGAAACCGATTCACAGATCATTGACGACGGGGTTGCCTGTCAGCCCGCTGGGCTGTGTATGGAAACGGCGACACAGCTGCCCCTGCGCGTGTTGCCACGGCCTTTTTCCCATCTTTACCAAGAAATGACGGCAAGCGAAGATGGAATCGTTCTGGCCAACGTTCCGGCCTTCCAGCCGCTGTATGTGTTTAATCGCCATGGGCTTGACCTGAGTCGTCCGGCAGAACCGAGTGGGTGGTATCAGGTCGGCCGTTCGCGCACTGCAGCCGAGGGCTGGATGCAGGCCAAGGATGTTCTCGAATGGCGGCAGGCCCTGCTCGTTTCGTATACCCATCCCGGCAACCCCCTTGAAGGGCGTAGCCCGGTACTTATGTTCCGCGATCGGGCCGCTCTTGAAGCCATCGTTGATGACATGGATATGGCCGGTAGAGCCAAGAACATCTACGATGGGATAAACAGCGGAAACATTCCCGAAACCGTGGTCAGCATGGAGCCGCGCCGATTTGTCGATATCACCCGCCAGTTCTATGTGCTGCCCATACTGCAGTGGTCGCAGACTCAGATAAATGGCGACGATGTCCGGCTTCTGCAGCTGGCGGCTGCAGTACCGGGCAGCCGCGGGGCCGACACCCTCGAGAAAGCTGAGTATCGCGATCAGGCCCAGGTGGGTCGCACAGCCGGCAGTGCATTGTTGAAAGATGCCAAGACCGACATTGTCTTTGTCATCGACACCAGTCGGAGCATGCAGCCCTTTATTGATATGACACGGACAGCTGTGGCGCAGATGACACAAAAGTTCAGCGCGGAAACCGCCGACCGTTTCCGCTTTGGGCTGGTTGTCTTCCGGGATTCCCTGGAGGTCGCACCCCAACTGGAATATGTGACCCGCAATCTCACCCCTGAGCTGGTCAGTGGCGGGCAACTGGCCGAGCTCCTGGAAAAAGATGGCAAGGCTACGGCGGTCGGCAGTGTTGATTATGCCGAGGAGGCATTTGCCGGGGTTGAGATGGCTTTGCAGTCAAAGTGGCGTGACGGCGCACTGCGCTTTGTCATTTTCATCGGCGATGCAAGCTCACACCCCAAGGGACATGCCCAGAACACAACCGGCAAGGATGAGACCGATCTGCGCCGGGAATATGATGATGCCCAGGTCCATCTTTTTGCCATTCATCTACAGGATCCCCGGGCTGCCGAGGACCATGCTCGGGCTTTGGCTCAATTCACGCATCTTGCCCGTGTACGCGGTGATGATACAAGTGCCGCCATCAAGGAGATCAACGCCTTTGAGGAAGATCAGTACCGCATGCTGGTCGAACATCTGACCTCACGTATCAATGATCAGCTTACTGTGGTCACGGGTGGCAAAGCCACAGGTGCGTCGGCGCCGCTTGAGGAGTTCGACAAGCTCTGGGAATCTGCGCTGATCGAATACATCGGCAAGGAAGCCACACCTCCAAAAGATATTGTCGCCTGGACTTTGGACCGCGATCTGATCAATCCTGCCGACAAGTCCATGGATGTGCGTGTGTTAGTCACACGAGAGCAATTGTCGTCGCTGGCCCAGGCTCTGGACCAGGTGGTGCAGGCGCTGATGCGTGCCGAGGTGACGCAGGGACAATTCTTTGCAGCATTGCAAGGCGTGGCGGGGCAGGCAATGAAACGGCCCGAAGATCTCGGCGGCGGGGCTCGTCTGGCCGACACCGGTTTGCTGCCGGCTTTTATCCAGAGTTTGCCCTACAAAAGCGATATCCTGTCACTGACCGATGATATGTTCGCCAGTATGACAGCCGAACAGCGTTCGCAGCTGGAATGGAGTATTTTGGCCAAACTCGATCAGTATCGTACTATCAATGAGCAAGTAGACGCCTGGTTCCGCGTGAACGATACGGATCTCGACCAGGATGGTGTTTATCCTCTCCATCTTGACTATTTACCGTAAATGAACAGCCTCCTGGTTGAATCGATAACGCCCATGGTGTGTCTGCAAGGTCTTGTCAAAATACGCAGCCAGAGCGAAAGTATATTCGAACTGCAAGTGCCAGATTTTACAGTCAAACCGGGACGGATGGTGGCCGTCATCGGGGAAAGCGGCTGCGGCAAGAGTACCTTGCTGGACATCATCGCCCTGGTCATGGCGCCGACTGAAGTTGCGCGGTTTGAGATATCCGCAGGCGACGCTGCCGTTGTCAATGACGTAGCGGCGTTGTGGGCGCGTGATGATGAAGGGGCCTTATCCGCGCTTCGCCGCGACTCTTTTGGCTACGTTCTGCAGACCGGTGGACTGTTGCCGTTTTTAAGCGTGCGCCGGAACATTTGCCTGCCGGGACGAATCAGCGGCAGGAGTATCTCTTCCGGCCGGGTGGAGATGCTGGCCAGGCGGTTGGGCGTTGCCGGTTGTCTTGAGCGGATGCCGGTTTCCCTGTCTATCGGGCAGCGACAAAGAGTTGCTATTGTGCGTGCGCTGGCGCATCACCCCCGCCTTGTGCTGGCAGATGAACCGACCGCGGCGGTAGACAAGGACCGCGCCCGGTCCATTATGGACGACATGCAGAGGCTGGCTCAGGAGGAATCCGTAGCTGTGGTCGTGGTGACCCATGATGTGGACTTGATCATGGACCGGGCTGACGCTGCCTATACCTTCGATACGATGCAGTTGTCCGAACAACGTACCCGCTCCGTTTGTCGATCGATCAGGGAGCATAGCTCATGACCCGTTCCGCCAACCCCCTTAAGCATATCCCCTTACTGGCTGCGTCTCACCTCCGTCACGAATGGATCCTGACCTTCTGTCTTGTTATTGCCCTGGCGGCGGTGATTGCTCCTCTCCTGGTCCTGCTCGGCCTCAAATACGGCACCATTCAGACCTTGCGCGAGCGCTTGGTCGAAGATCCGGTTTTCCGGGAGATCAGGCCATCCCAGACGCGTGAATTCACGCCTCAGTGGTTTGAGGAGTTGTCTTCCTGGCCGGGAGTCGGTTTTTTCACGCCGACTATCCTGCCCTTGTCCTCTGTTATATCGATAGTTTCCCGTGACGCAAAAAACGCTGAACTCTTCGATTTGATCCCGACTGCCGAATATGATCCACTGCTACTAGAGAATGGCGGGATTGTGCCGGCCGACGGTGAAGTCGTGCTTTCGGTTGAGGCTGCCCGGCGAAGCGGAGTAAGTGTTGGGCAAGACGTTGTCGTCCGGGTTACCAGATCCCGTGGCGGACGCATGGAATTCGTCGAAGAGCGGTTGCGTGTTATAGCTGTTCTCCATCCTCGTGCCGGATCCCTGGCGCGGGTCTATGCACCTCTTGCCTTTGTCCTGGATGTGGAAGGGTATAAGGAAGGGTACGCTGCACCCTCCCGGGGGTGGCCGGGTGAAATCCCGCAGCCGTACCCGAGCTTTGACGGCGCAGTGCTTCTCCTGCCAAACCCAATGCTCCCCATCGCCCGTTCAGGTCTTATCATCAACACCGGTTTTGGCCGTATTGTCGATGTGTCAACGGATCATGTCAGAGAGTTGCTTGGCTTTTCTCCACCCGATGGGTTGAGCGCGTATGACCTGCTCGCTCCCGGTGCACCCGTGACAATGACCAACATGCGCGCCATCGAGCAGAAACTCAGGGGCCAGACCCGGATCTTGCTGCCCTATGTTCGTGATATCAGTCTGGAGAATGATGGAATGGCATTGCATCCCTTGGGGTTGTCGATTGATACGGAACAATCTCGATTGCTGGGAATTCCGCCGACACCCTGGGGTGGGTACACCGGTACTTTGCCTGCGGATGGGCGGCTTGTGCACGGTTTATGGCCCACGGCGGATAACCGGAGCATGGGCGAGACGATCGCCGTGCGCGCGGTCGGAAAGGCAGACCTGGAATTTACCCTGAGCCTGGTTGGTTCAACTCCCTTGGAACGACCGGTGGTTCCGGTCGAACTGTTGGGTGTACTGCGCACCGCCAAGCAGCGGGCGATTATTTTTGACAGCGCCGGGCAGCGTTTTGAAATGGCCCGCGGTGGATATCGTGGATTTCGGCTCTATGCAGAAAGTATTGATGATGTGCCTGCTCTCTATCACAAGCTTAAAAGCGAGGGTGTTGAGGTCATGGCTGAGGTGGAAGCTATCGAACGTATTCAGGTTCTTGATCAGGGTTTGACTCGTCTCTTCTGGCTTATCGCCCTGCTCGGGCTTTTTGGTGGTACGGCCGTGCTGGTGGCGAGCCTCTATGCAGCAGTCGAGCGACGGCGTCGGGATCTTGGCGTATTGCGACTGCTGGGCTTTGCGCGCAGTCATGTGTTTTTCTTTCCCATTGCCCAGGGGATCATGATTGCGAGCTTGGGGTTGTTCGCCGGATTTGGCGGCTATGCCACCTTGGCGGGGGTGATCAACCACGCTTTTTCCACCGAACTTGCCCCCGGTGAAGCGTTTTGCCTCTTGCCGACGCAGTATATTCCCGTTTTTTGTCTTGCAACACTCGTACTGGCCGCCTTGGCGTCTTTGGTTGCGGCATGGCGGGCAACATGTATTGATCCCGCGGAGGTTATTCGTGAACAATGATGGTTTTTTCGGCTGGAACCTACCGGCCACGATTTTTTTCCTGGTCGTTACGGTTGGCTGTGCAGATATGGCCCTTTTGACTGGGGCATCATTTGCCGAACCCCTGCCGCAAACCGTGCACACTCCAAAACCGGCAGAGGATGATCTGATTTTACCCATGCCTGGTGACGCCGAGATGGTCTTTCGTCGGGTGCAGGTGCCGGGGAGTGGCTTTTGGGGCGACCGGAGTCGCATTATCCAGATCGGCGATGCTGCCGGTGGTATCTTTGAGGGACTGCAGCGGACCCAGATCAGCGGTTCCTTCCCGGCGAAAGAAGGTACTGTCTGGGAGCTTATTCTGGCCAAATACGAACTGACCCGTGGCCAGTATATTGCTGTCATGGGTATGGATGCCCTGCTCGCCGCCAGCGGGGATGCCGAGGTCGAGAAATTGCCGACCCTGCAAGGGCGTTCGCTGCGCGATGCCCTGATGCGTCCACTCAGCTATATCAGCCATGGGGATATGCTCGAATTCATTCGTCGTTACAATCAATGGCTTTTTGATTCCGCTCATCCCGAGCGCATCGCAGCCATGCCGCGAGTGGATGGCGCTCCCGGTTTCATGCGTCTGCCCGCCGAGGATGAGTGGGAGTACTGTGCCCGGGGCGGATTGAAAGCCATGGAAGGCGGTACCTTTGACAATGGGCTGCCGTTTCCGGTGGCTGAAGCCAACGAATTTGCCTGGCACCTGGGGAATGCCAAGCACCAGTTACGGCCGGTGGGACTGCGCAAACCTGATGCTCTTGGTTTTCATGATCTCTTTGGCAATGCCCAGGAAATGACCTCTGGTTTGTTTCGGCCGGAGATCTGGCAGGGCAAGCCCGGCGGTGTGGCGGTTCGCGGCGGCAGCGTGTCCACTCCGCCTGCGGATCTGCGCAGTGCGCTGCGGGCCGAGCTTGATGCATATGCCTGGAATGCGGATGAGAAAAAAGTCGAAGAGCGGCGTTCTTTTAATACAGGAGCCCGGCTGGCCATAGGTGCCAATGTGGTTGTCACTACCGCCCAGCGCGCCGAAATAGAGAAAGAGTACGAGGCATATCGAACGGACCTGCGCCGTACTATGCCGGTGGGTCGTACTCTGGATAATCTTGTGGCCCAGGCCTCAGTCCAGCTCGGTTCGGTTGATCCCATTCTGGCCCGGCTGATCCAGGATAACGCGGCCCTGCGAGAACCGCTCACGGCGGTACAGGCGACCCTGGTCAAGGCCAAGGAACGATTGGAGCTTGCCCAGCGGGAAAGTGCGCGCAGCCTGGCTCAGGACGCGGGCCGCAACGGCGTTAATCTGTCCGTTTATCTGTCCCGATTGAAACGGCTGACGGCAACCTTGGAAACCGCGCAGGAGCTGGCCGCGGTTTCCGCCCGTTATCAGCAACAGGTTGCTGCCGTGGAAAAATCGATTCGTGAGTTGGAAACCGCCCTGCAGGGACAGTTGCAGGGCTATTGCGACAAGATAGGCAGCCTGGGTGAATACGAGACAGTCTATGTCGATTATGCATTTGAGCAGCTCGGAGCAAAGGAGATGACGACGCGTGAGCGGGTGGTCATGGAACTACTTAAGCTTCATGTTCAGGACTTTGCCGAGAAGCGCCGTGCCGACGTTGACAGCTGGCTTGAGGCGTTTCGCAAGCGTTTTGATGAATTTACGGATTCATAAACATAGGGAAATAACCAGAGGAGAACAAGAGTATGAAAATGACGAGAACGATGTTTTTGGCGCTGCTGATCTGTGCCTTGATCCCGGGATGTGCGGGTATGTCGGATCAAAATCGAACGAAGACGGAAGGTACGGCCATCGGTGCTGTGGCTGGTGGCTTGCTTGGCATGGTGATCGGCGGAGAGAAAGGTGCCGCGATTGGTGCCCTGGCCGGAGCGGGAGCAGGTTTTTTGGCCGGCAATGAGATTGCCAAACGTAAAAAGGCCTATGCCAGTAACGAAGATTTCTTGAATGCCGAGATTGCCGGTACCCAGGAATTCAACGCGACGACTCTGGCCTACAACAAGAAACTGTCCAAGGACATAGCGGCACTGGAAAAGGAATCAAAAACCCTGCGGGCGCAGTACGACAAAGGGAAAATTAAAAAGAGTACCCTTGTCGCGAAAAACAAAGACCTGCAAAAACGGATTGACGAGAGTGCAAAATTTGAGAACACCCTGGCCAAGGAGCTTGAAGTTCAAAACGAGATTCTTGCCCAGGAACGCAAGCATCGTCCGGCTGATGACCAATACATAGCCCGTCTGGAAAAAGAAGTGAACACTTTGCAGAAGAACCTGGAAACTCTGCGAGAAGGCAGCACCCAACTCGCCGGTATTGATCAGAGGTTGTCGGTATGAGTCGTTATTGTGTGGTGTTGATATTGTTTTTTGCTGGTCTACTTGGTGGCTGTGCCACTGGCGATCAAGACCCTCGGACAGGAGGGATACTAGGCGGAATATCCGGTCTTAGCAGCGGAGCGTATGAGAATCGCGTCAAAGAGCGGCAGGTTCGCCTTGAACAGTTACGGGCCACCCAGAGTCAGCTCGATGCCGAGAAGGGACAGCTTACGCAGCAACAATCCGCGGCCTATGCACAGCTGGAAAAGGATCAAACCAAGGTTACAGCGATGCAATCCGCAATAGTCAAGCTGGAAAAGTCATCCAAAGCATTGACCGCGCAACAGGGAGCGGACCGACAGCGTGTGGCTGAACTGCAAAGGCGGACAGCTGATCTTAAGGGC
This sequence comes from uncultured Desulfopila sp., assembly GCA_964412665.1. Classification (GTDB taxonomy): domain Bacteria; phylum Desulfobacterota; class Desulfobulbia; order Desulfobulbales; family Desulfocapsaceae; genus Desulforhopalus_A. Next base: position 30,486 of record CAYPPR010000010.1, on the reverse strand, counting down.
AAGATGAAGAAACAGTCTTCTGCTCTTGATGATCTGGAAGGCAGTGGCCTTGGCGATGCCGATGTCGATTTACGTCGCAGGCAACTTGAACAACAGCGTGTTGCTCTGGCTCGTGAATATGACTTATTGATGAAAATGCAGGTGGAACTGGCCCAGTGATTAAACGTGCTTTGTCTACTGTAATCATAGCGCTGATGCTTGCAGGACAGGGCATGGCGCAGACTGCACCACTGGATGAAATTCGCAGGATTCTGCGCACGAACGCCCTCAAACCATCGGTTGAAGCAGACCTGCTCGCCCTGAGCGAAGAGCATCTGGCAGATGGTCTGAGAAAAATTGACCCGTACGCGCGCTTTTTCAAGTCCGGCGAATATCGACCTCCCAGCCTGGGGCGTGATGCCTGGACAGGCATTGGCGCGGATCTGGCAGTTCGTGGGGAAGAGGTATTTCTGGCAGTTTACAAGGGCGGCGCTGCGGATCTGGCCGGCCTGCCTGATCGTTCGAGGTTGCTGTCAATCGATGGACAGGCAATTACCGGGTTGCCGGTTGCAGCCGTTGCTGACCTTCTCAAAGGAGGCGAAGGGACTGTTGTAACGCTTTCTATCGAACCCCCTGATGGTCACCGGAGCACAACCCGGGTGGAGCGGCGCGTCTTCACTCCCCTCGATGTAGAGCTTGTGCCGTCGGGTACGCGCCGGATCGTGCGGATACGTGAGTTTGTCGGTGGCGTGACCCGACCGTCCCTGTTGGCAACTATCGATTTTCTCGACAGCACCGCCACCGTTAAGGCCGGTGGTGCAGCGCAGATGCTGGTCATCGATCTTCGTGATGCCGGTGGCGGTGATCTCTATGAAGCATTCGACATGGCAGGATTATTCCTTCCCCCCGGCACTGTTTTGGGAACCCTTGCCGATCGAAAAGGAGAGCTGAGTGAATTCCGGGCACCGGCAGGAAAAAAATTCACCATGCCTCTGGCGCTTCTGGTGGGACCGGATACCGCCAGCGCCGCCGAAGTCTTTGCCGGATGCCTGCAGCAGCAAGGTCGGGCAAAACTTGTTGGCCGGCAAACCTATGGAAAATGCAGCTCTCAGACGGATGCCCCTCTCTCCGATGGCTCAGTGCTGCGCTATACCAATCGACAGGTTCTGCTGCCGGATGGACACTCCTGTTCGGATGTCGGCCTGCAGCCTGACCGGCCCGTTTCCGAAGAGGCATTTAGGGAGATTGCCCGGCTTATGGCGGCAGTCGATGAACTGTTTTCAGTACAATAACGAACAACAACCAGTAAAAAAATGACCATGGTGCCACCGGCTGGCAGCATGCTAAAAAGAACGGCCCTCGCTATGGCTGTGCTTTGAAAGCCGGAGAAAGACATTTTTCAAATTGAAGGAGAAAGCTTCCATGCGCTTTTTTGTGACATTGCTGACACTGGCTGTGTTTTTTGGCTATGGGGAAGGTCTCGACCCCGCCTATTGCTCTCAGGATGCATCTTCGAATGTTATGAAGACGGCGACCGGCCCCACCGGCTTGCTTGAGCTGGAGCAGCAGGGCAAAATCACCGTTCGCGCTCTGCGGGCCTGGGGACGTTTGCCGGACAAATACATACAGTTGGGGCAAAAACTTCGCGAAGAAGCTGGGCTGGATCTGCTGAGCGCCGATCTCGACCAGATCAGGGCCTGGATTAAAAAGGCGAAAGAGAACGACACAATTCTGGCGAAAATGCAGGACGGTCTCGCCGAATTGGCGGTGTTCATGGAACAGGGCGACTATCTTGAATGGACCGTTGTTACCGATGAGACGCAACTTCCTGCCGGCGCCCTGGTGCGCAGAAATGGACAGCGCTCGGTGCATGGTTCAGGTCAACCGGCTGCATCGTCCTCCCAACTCGTTGCCGCACCTCAGGCTGACACGAAGCCGGCGGCGCCGGATACGCCCGGAAAAGAGAATACCCTTTTGCTCTACCAAAAGGTGTATCGCCCCGGACAAACCCTGCTGTGCAAGGTGCTGCCCAGGGAGCCAGGCAGCGTGTGGCTGGTGTTACGGCCGGAGGGAGACAAAGGGCAAGACGTGAAAAAAGATGAAGAGATGCCCGTGCTTTATCCCGCCCAGTCCCTGGACCATATCCTGACAATAAAATTACCGCAGACACCGGGCGACTACAGTCTGTCGGTTTATGATGGCAATGGTCGCTTTCTTACCGAGGGCAAAGTCGCCATCCTCCCAGCCCCGGTCTGGGAGGGAGAACTGAAAGGAGAAACCGAAGGCTATCCGGGGCTGGGAGGCATCCCTGTGGAGCCGGGCACGGAGATCACCTATGTGGTCCATAACAAACCGGAATGGGTCAAGGGGGGGAACAACAAAAAGTTCTGGGTGGGGCTGTATCAAAAAGAGGATCCCCAGACGGGAAAGCGGCCGATCAATTACTGGTATATTCGTCAGAAACAGCAGTTTTCCCAGATAAAGACCATTATCAAGGAGCCCGGAGAATACCAGTTTCGCCTGATCGATGAACAGGGCAAGGACCAGGAACTGCTGTTGACCACCGACATCATGGTCGGGGAATTGTTGCCCGTGCAACGCTTCGCGGATGCCGACCAGGACAGGCCGTCCCTGTTGTTCACAGCAAGACAAAAGATCAGGATAGCCAATACGGGCTTGGGTTTCGATAGGATCAGAAACCTGGATCCCCACTGCCTGGTGGTGCCGTCCTGGTTTACGCCTGCAGATATCCAGCATGGTCTGAACCATGCTCTGGCGGTCAATACCGACATGAAGCGGGGTGATGGCGCGCAGATCGAACTGCCGGAGGCGGGCGGGGAGTACGATATTCTTTACGCCCCGCATTGGCTGGCCCTGCACGAGGATCCACCCCTGGCTCGTCTGGCCCGGATTCGCGTGGAAGAAACGGTTACCGCCGCCCTGACCCTGCCCCAGACCGCTGTGCCGCCGGGAGGAAATATCCGTTTTGCGGCCCGATTCGGCAGTTCGGCCCAGAACCTCGGTCTCTATCTTCTCGCCGAGGAAAACATGCAGGTCCGGGCGGATAAGGCGAGAAGTGTTAGCGAAAAACGGCATACCGTCTTTCTTAACACGAAAAACTGCCCCGAAGGCTGGTGCTGGAGCGACATGACCGCTCCCCTTAGACGGGGGAAATATATCCTCGCGGCCTATAATGACAGGCAGCTGGTGGCGGTCCGGCCGGTCAGCGTGGAAAAAAGGTTGCAACCTGGCCCGGAGATTGTCCTCAGCCAGGGCGTGTACCTGGCCGGCCAGCCCTTCCGCTTCAAGGTTTTCCCTCCTGCCGAAGGCATGGCCAAGGCGGGAAGAGTCGGCCTGTTCAAGGAGGACAAGGAGGTCAGTGGCACAACCCTCTCACCCCAAGCTATGGATTATCCCGTCACCTTGCAGGCCCCCAAGGAATCCGGAGCATATGAGCTGCGATTTTTTCTGGCTGGCGGCGCCAAAGATCAACAGGCAACGGTGCTGGCTCAGGTGGAGGTCGCCTTTATTGATGGGGCGACGATGGCCAAATCCGATTCTGCTGCAGATCAATCGGGTTTTAGCCCTGAAGTCTTGGCCCTTTTTTCGCAGACCACTCCTCTTTCCGGCAGCAGCCTGGCCCGTTTTACCCTGTTCAACAACGAGGTTGCGGTGGGCCAGGAGGTGCTTATCAATTACTCCGTTCCCAATAGGTTACCGGCCTGCGTGGTCGTGGTCCCCCGGGGAATGCAACCCACGTCCCTGGCCCAGGCGATGAAAGGGGCCATCAAGGTACAGGAGTTGAGTTCTGCCGAGGATCTGCTGAACTTGAAAATCCTGCAATCCGGTGAGTGGGATCTCTGTTTTTACGATACCCTGCGTTGGGCAAAGGCCGGACCGCCCAGTCTCATCACCACGCTGCCACTCAAGGTAAGGCAGGAGGGGCCGACGCCCCGGCTGGAGATCCCAGAAACAGTCTTTGCCAAGGGCGATGTTGTCCTCCGCCTAGTCACCTCTCCGGAACAGGAACTGGCCAAGGAGGAGCGATCCGTCCGCCTCTATCCCGAGATTGTCAATACCATTCGCAATAACTCTGCGACGTTGGCAACGGCCTCCTTTGAGCCGGTTTTTCACGGCATCTACCAGGCGAAATTGGCCCTTGATCTGCAGCCCGGCCGTTATCAGCTGACTGTCGGCAATAACCAGACCATCCATACCGTCCAGGTGGTGGCGAATCCCAGCCTTCTTCAAGAGACCGCCGTTCGGCACCTGGAAAAAGAGCTCATGCCCTTGGGGATGGTGACGGCGCAATTCTCGCCCGCCGCCCAATGGCAAAAGGGCTGGGCCTGGGCCCTGGCCGTCAAAGAGGCAAGCGGGACATACCGGTTTGTCGATCCGCCCCGCGTCACCAAAGAACAGGCTGACCGGGTCGTCCGTACAGCCTTTACCCTGCCCCGGACACCAGGCGAATACCAGCTGTGCCTCTGGGAAAATGACGGTACCAGGGACTATGCCAAACTCCCCGCCACCGTGGTGACCCTGCCCATCAACCTCAAGCTGCCGCAGGCCTATGTGCAGCAGCACCTGCCGGAGGTTGAACTGCGCGCCTATTTTGCCCTGGATGACACCCTCTATGCAGGAATGTTCACCACAGGTACCTTTACCGCCAGTATCGATTATGACCGCTCGGCCTGGATCGGGCTGCTGCCGGCCTCGCCGCCGGCAAAGGAACTTACATCGGAGGCGGCCAGAAAATCAGCATTCTGGTCAACCGGGCTCAATGGCAAGGACCGCGGCGAAATGAGCTTTCTTGCCCCTGAAAAGTCGGGTGCATACCAGTTGGTCATGTATGACGGGGGCAAGAACGGTCAACTGGTGTTGCAGCGCGCCATCAATTTGCTGGCAGCGGATATGGCCATGCTCGAAAAGCAGGCCGAGATGGAGGCCGACGCCTGGCTGGAGACCCTGCCCGAATACGAGGAGGATGTGGAAGCCATCAAGCAATCGATCAGGGAGTCCTACAAAGAGCAACTGGAGGTACCCACTCTTCGGTCGATTCCGGTCAGCTCAGAGATGCTGCAACAGCTGCAGGGCAGCGTGCCAAACCTTTCTCCCGCGCATCTGGCCGGGACAATTGCTGATCTCCTGGCGCCCGCATCCGCCTGCGCCGCCGCAACCACCAGGGACTGCGAGGCCGATATAGACCTGGCCATCGAGAATATGCGCAAGGTCAACATCAACTTCGGCGACGGCGTCAACGTCAGGCAGGTTGTCGGTGAGCTGGCAACCAAAATGGCCTCGGATCTGGTCCTCGGCGAGAAGCATATCGCCCAGGCCAAGAAGTACTATGATCAGTCAAAAGGCTATTACGAACAGGCCATGAAGCTGAAGGGAGGCGTTGAGAAAAACGGCTGGCAGGAAACCGTCGAGGGGGCGCTGTGGGATTCCACCCAGGCCATGTTCAACTCGTGTGTCACCGATGGTTGCCTGTCCAAGTTGGGGCGCAAGGCCATTGAACACAAATTGAAGGGGTATAATCCCACCAAGATGAGCAAGGAGGAACAGGAGGCCTGGAAAAAGGAGTATACCCGGATGGTGGTGCTGCTGGATCCCGGTGACCTCCGAGCCTTGGAGACCCAGACCGCGCAATTTGCCGACTTGGCAGGGCAGCTGAGCGTGCCCGATGCCGGAACCAAGGCCAAGGAAATGGCCAAAGAAGCGGCGATCAATACCATGAAGACCGTTACCATGTCCATGGTCAGCAAAGTGCCCGGTTGGGCGGCGTTGAAGGCCTACTATGAAACCCTCAATGTTCTCAGGGGGGCCTTGATCGACCATGAAACCGTCGAGTTCATGGATGAGTATCGAAAACTGAGAAATGAGGGCAGTACTATCAGCCAAGTGCATGATGTCCTTGCCGGCAAGCAGGTGAACTATCTGATGACTTCCCTGCGTGAACGGATGGAAAGCAATCCCGCCGGCTACAAGAAATATCTCTCGGAAGCGAATCAACGGTTGCTGCTCAATGGGCACCCCATCAAATTGAGTGCCGGGGAGATCGACAGTGTGATCATGGGCCATATGGAACAGTGGTACCAGCAAGAAGTCCAGGATACGCGAAAGGAAAAAATGTACCAGGAAATGAAGAACGCCTGGTATGCCAGTGATTGCAAGTTCGAAGCCTACAAGGCCGAGGTGGCCAAGAAGGACTTTTTCGGTACCATGAGTGAGCTTGGCGGGCATATTACCAGCTCCGTCTCAGGAGCCTTGGGTGGCCAGAAAACCTCTTCCTCGATGACCTGTGCACGAAAGGCGGTCGCCTTTCAGAATTTTCTCAACCTCCGGGGGCAGATTCTGCAGCAGATGGCGGGCTGGCAGGGAGGCAAGGACCAGGCCTGCCGCCTGGGTACCCCGCAAAACAATAGGCTCCTGGACAAACTGACCTGCGAGGCGGTGCTCAATCCAGCCATCTATAAACAAACCATGGCGGCCAACGCCGAGGTCTGCGGTGCCCTGCCCAAGCCATTGCCGCCGACAGCCAATCCAAAGGTTAAAGAGTTGTCCAAGAAAAGCGCCCATGCCATCGCGGTGCTGCTGAAGGCCAGCGGCAATGAGGATATCCTGAAGTGTCTCTGTGGTCGACATTCGGTTATGGGCAATAGCTGTTCCTACCACCCGCAACCCACTAAGAATTTCAGCCCATCCTGCGACAACCCAGGCCCACCATGTATCCAGGGGAACTGGGGCTGTTTTCGCAAGGAGCCGGCCATGGACCAGGCCAGCCTGGAAGGCTGCGGCGTGGCCAAGGCTATCCGGGAATTTCGCAGCAAGGACAATGCAAAATATCAGAAATGGCTGCAGTTGAGAAAGAAATACCTGGAACAGTGAAAGAGATGTCGTTTACGACTTTATTGCTACGAGGAGGTTTTCATGCGTTTTCATTCGATGTTTCTGATGGTGGTGGTTTTGCTTGTGGGTGTGACCGGGAGCACTGCTTTGTCTCAGGAAGTACCGGCCATGGAGGCCGCCACCGGTCCCAAGGGGTTGCTTGAGCTCGAACAGCAGGGCACGGTTACGGTGCGCGCTCTGCGCGCCTGGGGCCGCCTGCCCGACACCTATGTAAAACTTGCCCAGCAGCTTCGCCAGGAGGCCGGGCTTGATCTTCTGGGCGCGGACCTGGCGCAGATCCGCGTCTGGGTCGGACAGGCTGAAGGCGGGGACGCTGTTTTGGCCGGGCACCAGGACGCGCTTAAGGCCCTGGTCGGATACATGGACGGAGGCGAACACCTGGAGTGGACTCTGGTCCAGGACCAGTCCAGCCTGGCCGAGGGGGCACTGATGCGGCAAGAAGGGAAGCGTTGGTCCCATACGCCCAAAGCGCCACCGGCAGCTGCATCGGCAACGGTTTCTCCCCAACCTGTGCCTGTGGAGCCGGCTTCCGCTCCGACGCCCGAACCTGCTCCGGCGGCAGAATCTCCCACGCCTTCGTTCGAATCAGCTTTGGCATCGTCGACTGGTTCATCCGAGACCGAGGGCGAGGGGCTGGAATTCCCAATTTACGGGGATAAGCCCGGAATCTATCGGGCCAGACTCATCGTGGATGGTTTGCGGAACGCCGGCGGAGGCGATAACCCCTATTTTCAGCAGCAGCAGCCGTCACGTTGGCTGGAAACGGCGCGGATCAAGGAAATGGAGGTCGAAAAGCTGTCCAAAGCCAATGGCAACTGGAGCAGCGATGCGCCCTATGCAAGCCGGTTCGGTTTTGCCCAGCTGGGCACGCCGATTTCCATCCGGGTAGAAGCCCCGGAGAACCCGGTCATCAAGCTGACCGAGCAGGAGGCCAGGGACAACGTGCGCTATGAGATCACGGGCCGCGAATACCGCTTCATTGTGGCGGACTCAGCTTCCGGAGATGCCGAAATCGGCTTTCAGGAAGACAAGTGGGGTGAAAAGGACGGCTCCGTGTCCTGGACCCCCCAGCTGGACTCGGAAACCGGACTGCCTGTGGGACCCCGTGCCATCGGCGTCTACATGACCTACAGGGTCAAAAAATTCATCGGGACGTATGAATTCGGCAGGCTGCGCGGCGATTTTCAGCGCATCGGCTGGGTTGTCATCGCCATGCCCGGGGATGTCTATGCCGATGGCCTCAGCCTTTTTGCCGTGGGCCAGGATAAACCCCTGGCCGGGCCCGGAGCTGACCCTCATTGGACCTGGCCGGTGCCCGCCCCGGAAAAATTTGACTTCGAACTCCCCGCCGAGACACTGAAGAGAATGGAACTCAGGCTGTCGGAGGATATGGGCAAAGTCGCCTGGATCGAAGGTGAAGAAGGCCATCAGCGCGTGGTGCTCAATGGCGTACCCGGCAAATGGTTCAACGAGGTGCCAAGCTACATGATGAATTTTTCGAAGAATGGCGAGAGCTTCTGTTTCCAGGCCAGACTCGGCGACTGGGAAATACCTGTGTTTAACGGGGTCGAGGGGCCGGTTTTCGAAGAACTCAGAGAGTTGACTCTCAGCGAGGACGGCGCGCATACCTTAGCTGCCGGGCGTGTCAGTACGGGCGTATATCACCTCTACCTGGACGGGGTCAAGATTCGTGAAACCTCCGCCGAAATCCGCAAGGCCGTCCTGGCCGTGGACGGCACCGCCGCCTGGGTCGAGGATGACAGGGAGGCGGGGATTGCAAAAGTGTTCACGTCCGCAGGATACGAAGGGCCCGCCTATACGTCTATTATCGAGATGCCTCAGTTCACCACGAGACGGGTGGAGCTGTATTATATGGCAGAGAAAGAGGGGGATAAACGCTATTTGGTGCGCAACGGGGAAGAACTCAAGCCCAGCATGGGTACTGGGTATGAATTCTCTGTTACCCCGGACAGCACCTTTTACGCCTATACCACATCGGATGGGAAAAACGGAAAATGTATGGTCGTGAATGGCCAGATCGGCCCTGATTTCAGTAGCATCTGGGATCCGGCGACGTTCAGCGCTGACGGTTCGCGACATATCTATTCGGCAAAAAAGGACAAGGAGTCTTTTCTGGTGATCGACGGTCAGATCTTTTTGCACGGTTTTGGACCGCTGAAAAACATACGCGATGAAACCTTTAGTCCTGACGGCAGCCGCTGGGCCGCCGGCTTTCAGCTGGGTGACGAGGAATACGTAGTGGTCGTGGACGGCAAGGAGGTTGATCGAGGCCAGGGATCGCCCCGGCGGATCGTCTTCAGCACAGATGGAACCAAGGTGGCCTGGCTGGAAAAGCAGAAGAAGTTTTCGCGCATCTATCTCAACGGCCAGGCTGGGCCGGAGGCGCGGGACATCTTCGACGAGCAGCCTCCGCAGTTCAGTCCCGACGGGCGGCATCTGGTCTACTTCACCCGCGACAAGGACAAGAAGATGCACATTGTCGTGTTCGGCGGCGAGGACCGCGTCCATGATATTATTCCGCCTCGCGCGGTGTTTGTGAAGGGTGGTCTGGAATATCTGGCCATCGACGGGACACACTTCCGGCGCGAGAGCATTTCCCTTGACTAAGGGCGCTTGCCGAACTTGATGGCCCCTTCCAGCAGATAGGTCATGTCCTCGATCACGTCGGGAATGCTCTTGCCGCCGGTCAGTTCACGGATGCGGCGATCGGCGGTAATGGGATCGATGTTGTTCTCGCCGAAGTCGGCCAGGATCTTGCGGACCTTGTTCCAGTGCTCGCGGGAGTTCTGGAATGCGCTCAGGCTTTTGCCCGTGGGTTTGACCTGGTCGAGGATAGGGTTGAGCTTGGTCTGCATGTCCTTGGCCGCACCGCGGCTGATTTCCTGCAGTTTGACCATCTTGCTGAGATTGGGGTCGTTCAGCATATGCGAGGATTTATAGCGAGTGACGTCGGCGGCCTGCTGCCCCCATTCCTTAGAGATCTTGGTCTTGCTTTTGTTGAGCCAGGCCATGTCCTTGTAGCTTTCGGCGTGGGCGTGGGTGGTGATCGTCTCCCAGGCCTGCTCGGCGTTGTGCCCGGTGGAGGCTTTGTAGGCCTCGTTCCAGGCCTTTTGCGCGTCCTGTTGCCATTCGTTCAGCTTGGCGGGCTTGCCGTCGCGGGCAATGGATCTGGCCATCTGCTGGTCCAGGCCGATGTCGAAGTCCATGCCTACCGAGCCTGAGCTGGCCGCGTTGCGGAATTCCTTGAGCGGTGGCTGTTTCCAGCCCTTGGACTGCATGTTGGCGTGGAATTTGGCCTCCACGTCGGCGTGCACGGCACGCAGATGGGCGTTGTAGGAGCGTTGGGACAGGGCATCCCCCTTGTATTTCAGGAAGTTTTTGGCGTGGGGGCTGCTGTTGACCGCGACGACCTTTTCCCGGACTTCGGTCTGCAGGCGCATGATTTCTTTGGCCGAGGCTCCGGAGGATCCGGCATCGGCCAAGCGTTTCTGGGCTTGGCGGAAGTCCTCGGCCAGGTTTTCGCCCTGTTTGCGTGCACGATTGAATTGTTTCAGGGCGCGCTGGTCGGATGAGGTTGGCATCTTGGCCAAACCCTGCTGCCCTGCCGGAGTAGACTTGGCGGCGGGTGCGTCCGGCGCGGCCCTACCTTTTTTGGCGGCAGGCGCGTCCGGGCCGTCGACGTTCTTTGCTTTGTTCAGCACCTTGCCCATGCCGTACTCAATGCCTTTAGAAGTGGCGAAGGAAATTACGCCGCGCTTTAACGCGCCTTCTACCCCGCCTTCGCGGTAGCCGCGCATGGCCTCGGCCGCCGCCCCTGCCGTGGGTCCAAACATGCTGGCCGTGCGCAGCACGGCCTCTTCCGGCCCGCCCTCGATGTATCCTGTGGTCGCCTGGTAGGCCGCGTCTACGTACTGCCCGCCGAACAGGGACAGGACCATCATGCTTGAATCCGCGCCGCTCTTAATATTTTCAGCCGCTTCCAGGCCCAGGGTGGCGTAGGCGGCCTCCTCATCGCTCTTGGCTTGCTGGCCCTGATAGTGGCCCTCAACCTTTTTGCCGAGGGCGTCGGCAATGCGCTTCACTGTGGCCTGATCCATGTCCAAGCGCACATCGGGAGTCAGTTGGCGCTCCACAAAAGCGCGGGCCTCGCTACCGTCGCTGCCTGGGAGCATGCCTGCCAGCTTAAAGAGGGCGTTGCTTGAGCGCTGGAAGTGCTCCATCTTCCGTTGGCTTTCTTTGATGTTGGCGATGAATCCGGCGTGGGCGTAATCGTCGAAGGCGGTGCGGGTACGGACAAGTTCTCCGGTCTCGATGGAGGCCACGAGGTCTTTTTCGCTTTGCAGGTCCGACAGGGCCGTGACTACGCGAAATTCAAGCTGCGCCTTCCGGTCCGGGTCGGTTTCCTTGGCCAGGTCTGCCCGGTCGCGGTCAAGGTTGCGCTGGATGATGATCATGTTCTGCTTGTGGAATTCAATGCGCTCGATCTTGACGGCGCGCTCGGCCTCTTCACGGGCAGCTACCTCGGCGTCCTCTTTCACGGTCTCCTCGATCTGTTCGGGCGCCTGGGCGACCATGGTCTTTTCCTCCTGCAGTGGCGTCTGCGGCCCCAGGAGTTTTGCAAACATGGCCGAGAGGGCTTTGCGGTCCTGGGCCAGCGTGGTTTTTTCCGAGAAGGAGCGTTCCTTGAGCCACTGGCGGGCCGCGTGCATGAAGACAGGGGTCCGTTCATTGTGGCGGCGCACGTCATGGAGCTCCGACAATGCGGCTTTCTCGAAAAGGGACAGGGCGACGTGTGTGCCGACACGTTCAGCGCTTTGCTTGAGCGCTTCTTCCGGGGTCTCCGTTACCGCCATTTCGGTGGCTTCGAACTGGGCGCGATCCTGAATCTGTTTCTCCTGCATTTTCTTATAGGCAACTTCCACCGTTTCCAGGGCCACGGGCGGAGGGTAATCGAAGGAGTTCGCCCCTTCCGCGAGGCGATCCGCGGTGATGGTGATCACGTATGTGTCCTCTTCGTCTTGAATTTCGTACGTGTGGCGGAGGCTGTTTTCACCGAAGGCGTGCCCAACTCCGGGCATGTCCGGGTTGTCCCCGTCGTTCATGCCGAAAATATTGATATGGGGATCTTCTTTGTCTTCGGAGTCGTCGGCGTCGAGATACAGGGCTCTGTAGCGAGGACTGGAGGGATCTCCGACAGCATAGATGACAAAGAGGATTGGGGAACCCTTGATGCCCTTGATCCAGCCGTCATCGTCTTGTCCTGCAGCTCCGTACCATATTCCCTCCAGGGTCGGAGTTTCGACAAAAAGGCTTTTAATGGTTTCGATGGCGGATTTGTGGCGGGTCTTGGCCTCTTCTTTGGCCACCACGGGGTTCGGAGCCTTGCCCAGAGCCTGAATACCCTGAGCCAGCTGATTGCCTCTGGCTTCCAGTGAGGACAGATAATCCTTGAGCATGTCGGCCTGGGCCAGGGCTGCGTCGGCCCCATCCGCGCTGCCGTATTCGGCCGCGAGCATAGCCTCGCTCCAGGCTTCGTCAAAGGCGGCGGAAGTCGTGGCGATGGCTTTGCGGATATTCAGGAATTCGGACAAGAGCGGCGTGAGGGTTCGGAAATGATCGCTGATGTCGGCGGAGGGGAAATCGTAGTACGAGGCCCAGCGGTTTTCAAATTGCCGGGCCTCGGTCCCGCTCATTTCGCCCATGAGGGTGCGGGTGGCCTCTTTGGCCGTGGTAATCATGCCCGCGTATTGCGTCCCGCCGAGTTCGACCATGGGCAGAGCCGGGGGGAGGGGCATGGGCGGCAGAGGCGCCGGGGCTGGGCGGTTGGGGACGAAGTTTATGGCCTTCTCGGCGGTTTGATCTTGATCTTCGGGAGCAGCTCTGCCGTCGGAGGCTGCGGAGGCGGCATCATGCATGATGCCGGACACCTGTTCGATGGCCTGTCTCTCGGCCGGGCTGAGTGCCCCGCCCTGCTTGTCCAGAATGGAAGTGAGCTGCTCAGGCGTCGCGCCGAGCACGTCGATGCCTTTGCCGCGCAACCCTGCCAGGGGAGCCATGGCGGAGGCCGGCATGCGGCCGTAGCCGATGAGGGCGCGCACGGTCAGGGTGTTTTTTTCGGCCAGGCCGCGCAGGGCCGCATCCGTGTCGGTTGCTTGTGAAACGGTACCGGACGGAGCTCCCCCTTGCGAAACAGTGGCGGTCGGGCCCGTCGTTGCCGTTTCGGGACTCTTGCCACTTTGTCCAAGAGCTGCTGCGGCGTTGAAAAGGCAAAAGAGACAAAAAAAGACTATGGCATGAACACAGGCTCTTATTCGAAGATGATTTGGCGAAATCATACGGCACTGACTCCATAAAAATGGTTTTAATTGCCTATTATATAAATGAGTTCAAAAAAAATTGCAATTGCGCTTGCGTTGAGAGTGCTCCGGATCAGGCCATTGCCTTGCCCACTGTGCTTCTTGTGGGCATCTGAGTGTTTGAAAATCTATTGGTGGGTGTTCGGTGATTGCCAATTGGGTATAATGCCCAAAGAAAATCTTTTAAAATTGATGGCATCGTAATTCAAAGTTCTTACGAGTTTGTCAAAATTGACAAAACAGGATATTAGCCATTAATAATTGGTCAAACTGATGCTGGAAGGCAATGTCCGGGCGCAGATCTTAAGAGGGTAACAAAGTATCAGTTGTTGCCACTCAGCGATTTTCGGCAAGAAAGGGAGAAGTATGAAAACGTTTGTCGTTTTGCTTCTGTTGGTGATAATGTTTGTGTTTGCGCCACTGGCGCAAAGGGCGGGGGCAGAGGCGGCAGCACCGGCTCTAGCAGTGCACGAGGTTGAAGGCGTCAGGTTTGCAGTGCCTGAAAACTGGACCGCGATTCGCGATCTACCGGGCGAAAAGATGTTTCATAGCCCCGACAGGCGGATGCATTTGATGGCCTTTTGGTGGTATCCGAATGAGCCGATCACCGGATATGACGATATTGTTTCGGTGCGCGATGGGGTGTTGGACGATGAACCGGTAATGCTGATTTCTTCCGATTTTGTTGAGAGAGTCGCGCTGCAAAGCGTCAGCAAAAGGGCGCGGATGGATGGGTGCCGGTTCATCCTGACCCTTGAAACAGAAGGCGCAAGTAGAGTCGCACTGTCGCAGCTTTACGAAAAGATCGCCACCAGTCTGCGCTGGGGTGATGCATTTGGTCGGTTGCCAGGTGGCAACGAATAAATAACGGCCAGGTGGGTCTCTATTCCGGTGGTGACATTACCGGCTGTCGGTCTCCCTCCCGTCCAAGGCGTGGATTAAAATAATGGTTATGGTGTAGCAGGTGTTTCTGTAATATAAAATAACAGCATCCAAGGCACATGATATGAAAACGAAACTGATAAATTTGTGGGAATCTTTAAAAACCAGTTTCTGGTTTATCCCGACGATTATGGTCTTGGCGGCGATTATAATTGCAATTTGCATAATTAGTCTCGATAGGTACTCGATAACAGATTACTTAAGTTTTTTTGGCTTTTTTAATGCAGTTAGCCCGGAAGGCGCACGGTCAATCTTGTCGACTATTGCTGCATCCATGATGACAGTGACCGGCATTACTTTCTCCATCACCATTGTTGTTCTTAACCTTGCTTCTTCACAGTTCGGGCCTCGTTTACTGCGAAACTTTATACGGGATAAGAGTATCCAGTTTGTTCTTGGCACATTCGTCGCCAGCTTTATTTACTGTTTACTCGTACTTCGATCAATCCAAGTGGTCGGAAATGATACATTCGTGCCGGATTTATCAGTAACTTTTGCTGTTGCTCTGGCATTGCTCAATGTTGGTGTGTTGATTTTTTTCATTCATCATATCGCTACTTCAATTCAAGCTGATGAGGTAATTGCAGGGGTGAGTAAAGAGCTCTCATGCAATATACGGCGGATATTTACAACTGAGTTGGAAAACCAACCAGATGGAATAACAGATAAAATTTCAAAACTGCAGGAAGAGAACAAGGCACATTGCAACAATCATACTATTATTGCTGACCGTAAAGGCTACTTACAGGCAATCGATTTTGACGGACTATTGCATACGGCCAAAGAGAATGATTACCTCATTCGACTGCATTTACGACCAGGAAAATTTATTGTTGCCGATGGTACACTTGCGGTTGTCAGCAGTGAGAAAAAATTCGATACCAATCTCACCAAAGTTATTACCAAAGCATTTGTTGTCGGGCCGAATCCTACTCCGGAGCAGGATATAGAGTTCTCAATCCATCAACTTGTCGAAGTTGCTATTCGAGCTCTTTCCCCAGGCATTAATGATCCATTCACTGCAATAGCCTGTGTTGATCAACTGGGCTCAGCTCTTTGCTACCTGGCAAAAAGGAAATTTCCCTCCTCCGGTTATTTTGATGATCAGGGGCAACTTCGTTTGAAAATCAAACCGTTGACCTATTCAGGTATATTGAACGCTTCCTTCGACCAAATTCGACAGTATGGTATTTCGAGTATTGCAGTAACAATACGGCTGTTGGAAACGTTACTGCTGATTGCAGAACAAACCCTTCAATCAGAACAGCGAAAGGCGATACATCGTCAGGCAAACATGATCTTACGGGCAAATCAGCAAATCATATTTGAACCAAACGATAGAGAAGACGTGCAAAAAAGATATGAATTATTACTATGCACTTTGAATAGATTTAATGATGCAGATGGTTCATATGAGTTCCCCGGTGGTTTGTCTGCATAGTCTCTGGAAATATTTTGTTTAGCCATCTTGAAATCCAACTTACTTGGAAGAATTTTATAAGCACTTATGAAGAGAATATTGCTATGCAGTGATCTGGACCGCACGTTGATCCCGAACGGCGAGCAGGCTGAATCGCCGCGGGCAAGAGAGCTGTTTGCTCTGCTTGCCGCTCGACGGGAAATCCGTCTGGCCTATGTCAGTGGTCGACATGCGCAGCTCGTTAGAGAGGCTGTCGCCGAATATGCTCTGCCTGAGCCTGATTTTGTTATTGGCGATGTCGGCACCACTTTGTACAGAATCGACCGGGAAGCCTCACGAGAAAATGGGTGCAAACAGTGGCAGGTAGATAAAAATTGGCAGCAGGAGATTGGCCGAGACTGGCATAACTGCAACCGTGACGATGTGGTTGGTCTGCTGGCCGGTATCGATGACATGAACCTGCGGCTCCAGGAAGAGGCAAAACAGAATGACTTTAAAGTCAGCTACTATACCTATCTCGACCTTGATATGCAGAGTGTCCAGAATCAGGTTGCCGCTCTTCTGGCTGCTCAGGGGATCCGTTCTACGGTTATCTGGAGCAGGGACGATGCGGCACAATGTGGTTTGCTGGACATTCTGCCCCGGCGGGCCAATAAGCTGCAGGCGATACGATTTTTGATGCAGGAGGAGAATATTCTAGAGACAAACACCGTGTTCGCCGGAGACAGCGGCAATGATCTCGATGCCCTGACCAGCGGGCTGCAGGCCATCCTGGTGAGAAACAGTGCCGCCGATGTGCGCAAGATGGCTCTTGAACAACTGGCTGAAAAAGGACGGACCGATTGTCTCTATATTGCAAAGGGTGGGCTGCACGGCATGAACGGCAACTATGCCGCCGGTGTTCTCGAGGGGGTGGTACATTTCTTCCCGGAGATCGCCGACTGGCTGCTCACCACGTAGTACACCAAAAAAATACCAACCGGGGATGTATATGCATCTGACTGACATCAAAAAGCTGAATCGTTTCAAAAAGATCGTTACGATCCTGGCGAAATACGGATTTGATGAAATCGTTGATCGACTCGATGTGCCGGGGGCCGATTTTCTGCATAGCATAGGACCGGTTGACTCCAGCCTGAAACTTTTTGAGCGAATTCGTATTGTCATTGAAGAATTAGGCCCGACCTTCATCAAGTTTGGCCAGATCATGAGTCTGCGGCCGGACCTGTTGCCGGAAGAACTGCTGATTGAGCTGGAGAAACTGCAGGACAATGTCCCTCCGGTGGATTCGGCGAAAATCGTCCCCGAGATTGAAAAAAGTCTAGGTCGGCCGATAGCCGAGGTTTTTTCTGAGTTTGATTATGTACCGGTAGCGGCTGCATCGCTTTCCCAGGTTCATAAAGGAATATTGAAAGAAAACGGGCACACGGTTGCCGTGAAGGCGCAGCGGCCGGGCATTGTTAAAGATATCACCTCCGATCTGGATATTCTCGATACCATCTGCAGGTTTCTCGATCAGCAGTTTGATGACTTACGCTACTACAACCTGCCCGAACTTGCCGGAACGGTGCGGCGGACGCTGATGCTGGAGCTTAACTTTAAAAATGAACTGAACAATATAAATATCGCCCGTTCCTATGCGGCCCAGACGGATGTTTTTATCCCCAGGCCCTACGGGAAATATAGTTCCAAAAAGCTGCTGGTCATGGAGTTCTTTGACGGTGTCAAATTAAAGGAGTTTCTCCCCGCACATGACTACCAAAGAGAACAGATTGCCCGGCAGGGCCTGCAGACCGTTGTTCAGCAGATTCTCGAAGATGGTTTTTTTAACGCCGATCCCCATCCGGGAAATCTCCTGGTGAGCCGAGATATGCGCTTGTGCATCATCGACTGGGGGCTGGTGGGGCGGCTGACGGAGCAGGATCGTTTCATGCTGATTGCCATACTCTCCGCCGTGGTCGATAAGGATAGTCAGGAGTTGGTCGAGGGGTTTTTGCAGCTCTGCCGTGCCAGGGGGAAAAAGACCAACCGAAAGTCCCTGGAACGGGGACTGTTGAATATTCTCGACAGCTATTACGCCTTACCGATCAAGGACGTCGATGTCGGCGTGCTGCTGCGAGGTTTACTGGCCATGCTGCGGGAGCATAACCTGGAGCTGCCGACCGATATGGTCATTATGGTCAAGGCCCTGGTAACGGCCGAGGGCTCGGCCCGTCTGGTCTTTCCTGAATTGAGTGTCATCGAGGAACTAAAAGACACTGTGCACCGCCTGGCCCGTGAGCGATATAAACCCAGTGTACTATGGCGGGGCCTGCGGCACTCTTTCGCCGGGTTCTTGACCATTCAACGCGAACTGCCGCGCCACCTTCTGCAGATAATAGAAAAAATTGAGGACGGAGAGCTCAGTTTTAAATTTCATCTGGAAAAACTGGAGCACTTAGTCAATACCCTGGAAAATGCTTCGAATCGGCTGACTACGGGGATTGTCACCGGATCTATCATCATGGGCTCGTCAATGATCGTCACAACCGGTGTCGGCCCTTTTCTCTTTGGTCTGCCCGCCCTGGGGGTGATTGGCTATTTGCTGTCTGTTGTGCTTGGGTTATGGCTGGTTGTGACTATTTTGCGGACCAAAAAATACTGAATTTTACCTAGCCATCTAGGATACTGGTCTTTTGCGAGGTTGTAGGTGGAAAAGATACTCACAGTGCATAAAAATTGCCGGCAGATTAAAACCGCACACCGAGCCGGCTTCCTGATCGATGGCGCTGCCTACTATCGGGCTGTGCATGAAGCAATGCGTCGGGCCCGTCAATCGATCATGATCGTCGGCTGGGATCTGCACAGTGGCCTCCGTTTGATTCGCGAGGGCGAGAGCGGCGATTATCCAGAGACCCTCGGCAAGTTTCTTGATTACCTGGCCAGGGAGAGAGACGAGCTGAATATCTATCTGCTGAGCTGGGATTTTGCCATGATTTATGCCATGGAACGCGAGTTCTTTCCGCGATATAAACTGGAATGGTTGTCCCATAAGCGTATCCACTTCCTGCTCGACGGCGAACATCCGATCGGTGGTTCTCAGCACCAGAAAATCGTCGTGATCGATGATGCCGTGGCCTTTGCCGGTGGTCTCGATCTCAGCAAGTGGCGTTGGGACACCCCGGAGCATCTGCCGGAAAACAAGCTGCGCGTTGATCCCGACGGCAAACCGTATCCGCCCTTTCATGATGTGCAGATGATCGTTGACGGGGAGGCCGCTTCCGCCCTGGCGCAGCTCGTGCGACAGCGTTGGCAAAGGGCCGGCTGGAAATCGCCGGTCGAGGTCGATGCACACCGGATCGATGATCCCTGGCCTACCAGCGTCACTCCGGATTTTTCCGAGACACCAATTGCCATCTGCCGCACCCTGCCGCAGTACAAGGAATACCTGGAAGTGCGCGAGGTTGAAAACCTCTATCTGGAGAGCATTGCCGCGGCCCGCAGGTCTATCTACCTGGAAAATCAGTACCTCAGTTCCTATCGCATAGGTGAGGCCTTGAAAGAGCGGCTTCTTGACGAAGACGGGCCAGAGATAATCATGGTTTTGCCACTGCAGACCGGCGGCTGGCTGGAGCAGCACACGATGGATGTGCTGCGCGGCAGAATAGTGCACATCCTGCGTGAAGCCGACCGTTATGGTCGTCTGCGCATCTATTACCCGCGTCTGGCGGCCGATCCGGAAACCACCCTTATGGTTCATGCCAAAGTTATGGTCATTGATGATGTCTTTGTCAGGGTCGGTTCGTCAAATCTCAGCAACAGGTCCCTCGGGCTCGATTCAGAATGTGATCTGGCCATTGTCGGGGAAGAGGGCAGCGAGGCGGGCCGGACTATTTTTTCTTTTCGTAATCGTCTGCTGGCCGAGCATCTCGGCTCATCGACAAAAGAGGTAGCCGACGCAGTTGCTCGTTTTGATTCGCTTATAGAGGCGGTTGAATCTTTGCGCGGAGGTGATCGCACCCTGATGCCGCTGCCGCAAGAAACAGAAGAAGCAAGAGAGCAGTGGCTGCCCGAATCCGACCTTCTTGATCCGGAAAAACCCATCGAACCGGAAGAATTTCTAGATTACCTTATCCCGCCGGACCAACAGCGTCCCGCCTATCGTCAGTTGCTGAAAATCATCGTGACGATTGCCGTGGTGTTACTGCTTGCCGCCCTCTGGCGCTGGACGCCTTTAGCAGAATATCTTAATATCGCCACCGTGACGGAGTCGGCGCAGTGGCTCAAGGCTCATCCGCTCAGCCCGCTGCTCGTTCCCTTGACCTATAGCATTTTAGGCCTGGTTGCCTTTCCGGTCACCCTGCTGATTATGGCGACCATCATTGTTTACGGTCCCTGGTGGGGTGCCTGGTATGCGCTCGTGGGGGCGACCTTGAGTGCCGTGGTGATGTTTTTTCTTGGTCACCTCCTGGGGAAAAACCTTGTCGCTAAGTTTTCCGGTGGTCTTGTCAATCGAGTCAATACGCGACTTGCCGAATCAGGTCTGATGGCGGTGATTGCCTTTCGCATTATTCCGGTGGCGCCTTTTTCGTTGCTCAATCTTATTGCCGGCGTTTCGGCCGTTTCTCTGCGGGATTTCTTCTTGGGTACCTTAATAGGTATGATCCCGGGAATTGCCGCCATTGCCCTTGTCGCCGATCAGCTGTCGGAGTCCCTGCGGCAACCGGATCTAGCAAGTTTTACCGTGTTGTTTGCCGTCGTTGTCGTCTTTGGTGCAGCACTGATCGGCTTGCGAAAATGGGTGGAGAAGAGATATCTGCGCAAGAAACAGCACGGCGGATCCTGATGCGCCTGCGCATTGCAACCTATAACATCCATCGCTGTGTCGGCCGGGACGGGATCGAGAATGTCGAACGGATTGCCGCCGTACTGCGCGAAATAAATGGTGACATTGTCGCCCTGCAGGAGGTCACCTCACGCCCTGCGATGACTGGGGATATGCTGGCTTATCTTGCGGCGGCAGCCCATATGCAGCCGATCGAGGGGTTTACGCTGAGCGCAGCCGGTGCACATTACGGCAATGCCCTGCTGACCAACATGCCGGTATCGGCTATCACACGCATAGATATCAGTGTCCCTCGAAGGGAACCCCGCGGCGTCATCGAGGTGACTTTTACCGCCAATGACCACGCGATCATTTTATGGGCGACGCACCTCGGCCTAGGTATCCGTGAACGACACCTGCAGATAAAGAAATTACTGGGCGTAATCCATGCAGCGGATGTCGATGCACGTATTCTTCTCGGTGATTTTAATGAATGGTGGCCATGGAGCCGTCCTCTGCGTGCTTTACACCGATGGTTTGTCACACCAGCGGCAGCAGCACCCTCACCGGCGACTTTTCCTTCTCGGAAACCCTTGTTGCGACTTGATCGAATCTGGGTTCGGCCGGCATGGAGACTTGTCGCTCTGCGGGTACATTCCACCGAATTGAGCCGCATTGCTTCGGATCATCTTCCCCTGGTCGCCGAGATTTTACTGGAGTAAACGTTTACCAGCACCGAATCTGCTTTGCCATCGGCTTTTACACGTATCACTAATACAGTGTGAAAACCTCTTTCGCGCATCTTCGGCACTGGTAAACGTTTACCGGCACCGGCACCGCCGCTCGGCTAAAGACATTGCCGTGGATTACCGATTATGGTAGGATTTACATCCCGTGGAGACGAGTTATAGTAGAAAAGATATATTATTTCAATTTCTTACGCAAATGATTGGCGTAACCCTTTCACATAATCGGAAACATGGAAATCTACGATAAAAAAATTTATATTGTCATGATAAGTATTCATGGGTTGATTCGGGGTCACAATCTTGAACTTGGTCGCGATGCAGACACCGGTGGACAGACCAAATATGTGGTGGAACTGGCCCGCGCGCTTGGCGAACATGCCGATGTCGAGCGAGTTGATCTCCTGACCCGGCGCGTCGCTGATCCTTTTGTCAGTGATGACTACGGCCACCACTTTGAACAGCTGTCCGATAACGTACAGATCGTTCGTATTGATTGCGGCGAGGAAGGGTATATCGCCAAAGAACAGCTCTGGCCGTGTCTGGATAACTTCGCCGATTCCGCCCTTGAATACATCAAGCTGCAACCCGGACTGCCTTCGATTCTGCATAGTCATTATGCCGATGCCGGTTATGTTGGTACGCGCCTGTCGCATCTTCTCGGCATTCCGCTGGTGCATACCGGGCATTCTCTTGGCCGCAGCAAGCGGCGCCAGCTGCTCGCGGCCGGATTCAGCCGGGAAAGCCTGGAAGACCGTTACAATATTACCACGCGCATTGAGGCCGAAGAGACGACCCTGGGCGTCGCCGAGTGTGTTATTACCAGTACCAAGCAGGAAATTCATGAGCAGTATGCCGCCTATGATCATTACCAGCCCGAGCGTATGCGCGTTGTCCCGCCGGGGACGGATCTGCAGCAGTTTTTTCCGCCAAAAGGTAATGAAGCCGACAGCGCCATTGCAAAAGAAATTTATCGCTTTCTGAGAGAACCGGACAAGCCGCTTATTCTTGCCCTGTCTCGCCCTGATCCCCGCAAGAATATTGTCAAGCTCATTAGTGCCTATGGGCAATCGCCGAAACTCCAGCAACTGGCCAATCTTGTCATTATTGCCGGCAATCGTGATGATATCAGTGAGATGGATGATGACGCTCAGGGTGTATTGCAGGATATCCTCCTGCACGTCGACCAGTATGATCTGTATGGTAAAATGGCCTATCCGAAACATCATCAGGCATCCGAGGTGGCCACTATTTACCGTCTGGCTGCTCTGAGTAAAGGTGTCTTTATTAATCCGGCATTGACCGAACCCTTTGGCCTGACCTTGATTGAAGCGGCTGCCTGCGGCCTGCCGGTTGTGGCGACTGAAGACGGCGGCCCCATTGATATTATCGGCAATTGTCACAACGGCTTTCTCATCGATCCGCTTGACACCGAAGATATTACTGAAAAACTGCTGCGCCTCCTCGCCGATGCCCGGCAGTGGGACGAATTGGCCGGCAACGGTCTGCGCGGGGTAGAAAAGCATTATTCCTGGCAGGCGCACACCAAAAAATTCCTTGAGGTAGTGCATCCATTTATTGCCGGCAGAGCGGCTGTCACGCCATTTCATGGCAAGCGCCGCAGACAACTGTATCACGACCGGGCATTGTTCTCCGATCTCGATCAGAATCTTCTCGGCGATCCCGCTGCCCTGCGGACATTCATCGAGGCTCTGCAGGAGAACAGAAAATGCGTCCTGTTTGGTATCGCCACCGGACGGCGGCTTGACTCGGCGATACAGGTCATGAGAAAAAACCACATTCCCATGCCGAACGTGCTGATAACCAGCCTTGGTACGGAAATTTATTACAATCCCAACCTGGTACCCGATGCTGCGTGGGAGCTGCATATCGATTATCTCTGGAATCCGCGTATCATCCGTCGGACGCTGCGGGAAGTGCCAGGGCTGAAGCTGCAACCGCGTCTGGAGCAGAGCCGTTTCAAAATCAGTTATTACATCGATCCGCAGGTCGCCCCGGATATCCAGCAGATAAACAAGATGCTGCATCAGGAAGGGCAGGCCGCCAATGTGGTCCTTTCTTTCGGGCAATATCTTGATATTATTCCGGTTCGCGCTTCCAAGGGACTGGCCCTGCGCTGGGTGGCTGAGCGGCATGATATTGCTCTCGACAGGATACTGGCTGCAGGCGGTTCCGGGGCCGACGAAGACATGATGCGCGGGAATATGCTTGCCGTCGTCGTTGCCAACAGGCATAATGAGGAGCTTTCCGAGCTGGTGCATGGTGATGAAATTTTCTTTGCCTCCCGCCCCTACGCCGAAGGCATCCTTGAGGCAATCGAGTTTTACGAGTTTTTTGAGAGTTGCGACATTCCGGAAAAGTGATGGCAACCCGCACTGCTGCTGACCCTTACCAGAGAGTTATAGATTCCGGATCAAGCCCGCAAAGACGTGGCCGGAACCTTTTTACGAGTTCATCAATTTGGAGTTTTTTTAATGTACGAACAGGTATCCCATTCCCTCCTCAACCAGATACTCACCGACCTGAAACCTGAAATTCATAAACAGGATCTACGCCATTTCTATACCCGGTTAGGAGCGAATTTTTATTCCATCCATTCGCTGTTCACGCTGCTTTACGGCAAGCGCGATGATTTTCAAGAGCAGATGCAGAAACTGGTCGAAACGATGGCCAGGCAATATATTCATCGGCCCGATCATCTGAAAGAGAGCGATATCGTCCGTGAGCAAGATTATAACTGGTTTCTCAGTCAGGAATGGGTCGGCATGGCACAGTATCCGGATGGATACGCCAAAAATCTTCAAGAATTGCAGAAGCATATGCATTATTTCCTCGAACTTGGGGTGAATATGGTGCATCTCATGCCAATGCTGGTGTGCCCGAAAGGGGCCAGCGACGGCGGCTATGCGGTCAGTGATTTTCGCCGCATCAACGAGCGCTTCGGCAGTCTTGAAGATTTACAGAATCTGGCTGAAGACTTTCATAAGCATGGTATCCTGCTGACCCTGGATGTCGTGCTGAACCACACATCCAATGAGCATGAATGGGCGTTGAAGGCCCGGCAGGGGAGTTCGAAATATCAGGATTATTACTATATTTTTGACAACCGTGAAGTGCCCGACATGTTTGAAGTCACCATGCCGGAGATTTTTCCGGAAACCGCCTCGGGAAATTTTACCTGGGATGAGGAGATGGGTAAGTGGGTGATGACCGTCTTCAACGACTTTCAGTGGGATCTGAACTACAGTAATCCCGCCGTGTTCATTGAAATGCTCGACATCATTTTATACTGGGCCAATCAGGGGGCGGATATTCTGCGCCTGGATGCCGTGGCCTTTCTCTGGAAGAAAATCGGCAGTATCTGTCAGAACGAACGCGAGGCCCATCTGCTCCTGCAGCTGATGAAGGATTGCTGCCAGGTGTCGGCCCCCGGCGTTTTGTTCATCGCCGAGGCCATTGTTGCGCCGGTCGAGATTATCAAGTATTTCGGCGAAGATGCCATCAACGCCAAGGAATGTGAAATAGCCTACAACGCCACCTACATGGCTCTTCTGTGGGATGCGGTGGCGACCAAGAATGCCAAACTGCTCACCCAGGGGATAAAAAGTCTGCCCGATAAACTCGAACGGGCCACCTGGCTCAATTATGTCCGCTGTCACGATGATATCGGCCTGGGATATGACGATAATGACATTCGTGCCGTCGACTACGAGCCGCGTGCCCATCGTCAGTTCCTGGTAGATTATTATACCGGGAAATATGATGATTCCCTATCCCGCGGCCTGCCTTTCGGCCAGAATGACAAGACCGGGGACAGCCGTATTTCCGGATCTCTTGCTTCGCTGGTCGGTCTGGAGGCGGCACTGGATCTGGGGGATCAGGCGGAGATCGACAATGCCATCAAAATTATCCTCCTGCTGCATGGGATGATCATGTCTTTTGGCGGGATTCCGCTGCTCTATTACGGCGACGAAATCGGTACCTTAAACGATACCAGCTACCTCGAAGATCCGGCAAAGGCCAATGACAGCCGCTGGGCGCATCGTCCGCGTATCAACTGGGACAAGGCGGAACTGCGTAATACCCCCGGCACGATTGAATACCGGCTCTTTTCCGCCTTGAAAAAAATGATCGCCGTGCGTAAGGAAATAGCTGCCTTTGCCGATTTCAATAACCGTGAACTGCTCGATGTCGGCAATCCGCATCTGTTTGTTTTTGCGCGCTTTGAATATGCCCAGCCGACCAGCAGGGTGCTGGTTGTGGCGAATTTTGATGGTTCGCCGCAGCATCTGAATCTCAGGGACATAGAGAGAAAAGCCTATTTTCGCAACGGAGCAATTCGCGATCTCTATTCAGGTGAAAAACCGGCAATGTTCAACGGGGAACTGGTTATTCCTCCCTATAGGTTTTATTGGCTGACAGACCAATAGGAGGCTGTCCGAGAATGCCCTTTTTCCCCAGCACCGCGTTATTTCAGAAAAATAATGCTCGTGATATTGTGTATATGGCTGAGCTTATTTTTCTGAAATGCCTTGATCTGAGAAAAAATGCCTATTCTCGGACAAGCCTCTCCTAGGAGGCTTACTTGATCAGCGGGTGATGCATAGCGGCCCGCTGTTCAACATAGGCTTCGGCAACTTTCCTGGCGATATTGCGGATACGACCGATGTATCGTGTCCGTTCGTTGACGCTGATGGCTTTGCGTGCATCGAGCAGATTGAAGGTGTGCGAGCATTTCAGGCAGTAGTCGTAGGCCGGAAGAATAAGTTTCTTGTCAACGAGTTTGAGCGCTTCTTCTTCGTAGGCGTCAAAAAACAGTAGCAGTTTTTCAACATTTGCCTCTTCAAAGTTAAATGTGGAAAACTCAACTTCGGCCTGATGAAAGATCTCGCCATAGCTGACCGTGTCATTCCAGGCTATATCGTAGACGCTTTCAACACCTTGGAGATACATGGCAATGCGTTCCAGGCCATAGGTAATTTCCACGGTTGTCGGATGCAGGTCAATAGATCCGGCCTGCTGGAAATAGGTGAACTGAGTGATTTCCATCCCGTCCAGCCACACCTCCCAGCCAAGTCCAGACGCGCCCAGGGTCGGTGATTCCCAGTCATCTTCGACGAAACGGATATCGTGGTCAAGGAGATTGAGACCAAATCGTTCCAGGCTTGCCAGATACAGTTCCTGTACATTTAACGGTGAAGGTTTGATGACCACCTGGTACTGGTAATAATGCTGCAATCGATTAGGATTGTTGCCGTAGCGTCCGTCTGTCGGCCTTCGGGAAGGTTGCGGATAGGCACATTTCCATGGTTCGGGACCGAGGGCGCGAAGCAGGGTCGCCGGATGGAAAGTTCCCGCACCTACCTCCATATCATAGGGTTGCTGGATGATGCAGCCCTGTTCCGCCCAATATGTACTCAACTCAAAAATGATGTCTTGAAAATTCATCAAATTTCCTCATGTTTGGCAATGATAGTTCAGGAAGACCGGATACATGTCCGGCCAAATGTCCCCGTAGTATATAATTGGTATCTTGACTTTTGTCTATGGCATCATAACTATATCTGCACATAACCGATGTAAACGTTTGCAGCTCGTAGAAAATATCGTCTTTTCGTCTCGTTGCATACTCCCTGCCCATTTTTCCTATAAACAAGAACGGGAATTACTCCATGCAAACTCTTCAATCACTGCAGCATACGGCGGAAATAGCCCGTCTCCTCGGCGAGGTGACGACCATTGCCGTGGTTGGCCTGTCGCCCAAGGAAAAGAGACCGAGTAACATGGTCGGCAGGTATCTTCTTGATGTCGGCTATACGATTTACCCCGTCAACCCCGGACAAAAGGAAATCCTCGGCAAGACCTGTTATGCCGATCTGCCATCTATTCCTCACCCGATTGACCTGGTTGATATTTTTCGAAAATCAGAAGATGTTCTTGCCGTTGTCGAACAGCTTGTCGAATTGAATCCGCTGCCGCGAGTTGTCTGGATGCAGCAGGGAATAATCAATGAAGCCGCCGCTGAGCTGGCCCGCGGCAAAGGGATTTTCGTGGTCATGGACCGCTGTATCAAGGTGGACCATGCCAATCTCCTCCGCAAATAATGCCTATTCTCGTATAAGCTTCTCAATAACTTTTTGCTGACTCTTTTTTAGTATTCCATGGAACCAAAGACCCTGAGCATTCGTGGTGCGCGAATGCATAATTTGAAAAACATCGATGTCGATCTGCCCCGCAATAAACTTGTGCTTTTTACCGGTCTGTCCGGTTCCGGGAAATCAACCCTGGCCTTCGATACCTTGTATGCCGAAGGCCAGCGTCGCTATGTCGAGTCGCTGTCGACCTATGCCCGTCAATTTCTCGGCCAGATGGATAAGCCCGATGTCGATTCGCTGGAAGGGCTTTCGCCGGCTGTTTCCATCGAGCAGAAAACGACCAGCAAAAATCCCCGTTCAACGGTGGGCACGGTAACGGAGATCTATGATCACCTGCGCCTGCTCTTTGCCCGCTGCGGCCATCCCCATTGTCACCAATGTGGCAAGCCCATCGAGGCGCAGTCCCTTGAGGACATGGTCAACGCGCTGATGCTTCTGCCGGAAGGCAAGAAAATTATTCTTCTTGCCCCGCTCGTCACCGAGAGAAAAGGACGCCATGAACAGCTCCTGGCAAGAATACGCAAGGAGGGTTTTGTCCGCATACGTATTAATGGTGATATCTTGCATGCCGACGATGTGACCGCCCTGGATAAAAATAAAAAACATTCTATAGAGGTTGTTGTCGATCGCCTGGTCATCAAGGAATCTATCCGAAGACGCCTGGCTGACTCGGTCGCCACCGCCGTCAAGCTGACCGATGGGTTTCTTTTGGTGCTCTTTCCCGATGACGAGAGCCAGCGCCTGTTCAGTGAGCTTGCCGCCTGCCACAGCTGCGGCATTTCCATGCCGCCGATCTCCACCCAGCTGTTTTCCTTTAATAATCCACAAGGGGCATGTGCCGAGTGCGGCGGACTCGGTGTGAAACAGTTTTTTGATTCGTCGCTGATTGTGCCGGATGAAGGCCTGTCCATCAGTAATGGCGCGATTGCTCCCTGGGGATGGCGAAATGAGGAGTCGTATACCGGCCATATGCTCGAATCCGTAGCAAAACATTACCATGTCTCGCTGAAAACGCCTTTCGGCAAATTATCGGAGAAGCTGCGAGAGGTATTTCTCTATGGGTCCGGTCAAGAAGAGATTCAATTTCATTATCGCAATGGTCGGCGCAGCATGTCCACCGTCAAGCCCTTTGAAGGGGTTATCCCCCAGCTTGATCGTCGATTCCACGAGACCCAGTCGCCAATGGTTCGCGATGAACTGGCGAAATATATGAACGAGCAGCAATGCCCGCGCTGTCTCGGTGCACGGCTGAAACCCGAGGCACTGGCCGTAAAGGTCGGCAAATGGTCGATATACGAATTGACCTGTCTGTCGATTGACATGATTCTGGCGGAGCTGCCGAATCTGCCCTTTACCGAAAGGGAAAAAAAGATAGGCCAGTCGATCCTCAAGGAAATTGTCGACCGGTTGTCATTTCTACGCGATGTGGGACTGGGCTATCTCTCATTGGAAAGGCGGGCCGGCACCTTATCCGGTGGCGAGGCGCAGAGGATTCGCCTGGCCTCGCAGATTGGTTCGCGCCTGGCCGGGGTACTGTATATTTTGGATGAGCCGAGTATTGGTCTGCACCAGCGCGATAACCAGAAACTTATCAATACCCTGCTGGAACTGCGTGATCTGGGCAATAGCCTCATCGTCGTCGAACATGATACCGATACGATTCTGGCGGCGGATCATGTTTTGGATATGGGGCCCGGCGCCGGCATTCACGGCGGCCATGTTGTCTACAATGGTGATGTCCGGGGATTGCTGCTCAATGAGGAGTCGGCTACCGGTGCCTATCTCTCCGGGCGTCTGGAGATAAAGACGCCTGAGAAAAGACGCAAGATTCGCATCGGAGCAAAACACTGTCTGCAGCTGAAAAACTGCACCATCAACAATCTAAAGAATATCACCGCCTCCTTTCCCTTAAAGGGGATGACCTGTGTCACCGGCGTCTCGGGCTCGGGGAAAAGTTCCCTGGTCATCGAAACCCTTTTCCTAATGGCCAAAGCGGGGTTGAGTAAAAGAAGTGACAGTTGCAAGCAGGACCGCACCGTTTTGACCGGCCTCAATCTGATCGATAAAATTATTGATATAGATCAGAGCCCAATCGGTAGAACCCCCCGATCGAACCCCGCCACCTATACCGGCGTTTTTACCCATATCCGCGACCTGTTTACCCGCCTGCCTGAGTCGAGATCCCGTGGCTACAAACCGGGAAGATTCAGCTTTAATATCAAAGGTGGTCGCTGTGAAGCATGTGAAGGGGAGGGCGTTAACAAAATTGCCATGCACTTCCTGCCGGATATTTATGTCGAGTGTGAAACATGCCGGGGCAGGCGATATAACAGTGAAACCCTGGAGATCCACTACCGGGATAAAAATATCCATGATGTACTGGCCATGACCGTGGAAGAGGCACTGGAATTTTTTCAAAATGTGCCGCCGGTGAAAAACAAACTGCAGACGCTCTATGATGTCGGTTTGACCTATATTTCCCTTGGCCAGTCATCGGTTACCCTGTCCGGCGGCGAGGCGCAGCGGGTCAAACTGGCTAAGGAACTGTCCGGCAGAAGCAGCGGCAAGACATTGTATATATTAGACGAGCCGACCACCGGCCTGCACCCGGCGGATATCCAGCATCTGCTCAATGTCCTCAATATTCTCGTTGATCAGGGGAACACGGTTATCATCATCGAGCATAACCTCGATGTGATAAAGACCGCCGACTGGATAATCGATGTTGGGCCGGAAGGTGGCGACGGCGGCGGGGAGATTGTTGCCGTCGGCAAGCCGGAAGAGTTGGCTGGAGTGGAGAAATCTTATACGGGCCATTTTCTTAAGCACGTTTTGGCATAAGTACGAGAATCCGGTTGAGAAGGCTTGCCTCAATCGGCGAAGTGCGTTCTAATAGCGCATTCAAAGAAGAATATACAGATGAAGAGTTTTTACGACGCCATCAAGAATAACACTATGACAATTATATCAAGGAGCATCATGGCAGAAAATAAAGAAAATGAACAAGCGGCAAATGAACAAGCGGTAAAACCGGAATTCAGAATGCAGAAGATGTATATCAAGGATCTGTCATTTGAAAATCCAAACGCGCCGCAGATATTTACCGATCGACAGAAGATGGATCCTGCCGTTG
>CAYPPR010000009.1:0-92608 GCA_964412665.1 uncultured Desulfopila sp. | reverse complement strand
GGCAAAGGAGTCAGGCTTAGAAGATGTCAAGTTGGAATGCGGGGTGTCGGACCAAGCTATCCGGCAGTCATGCCGACAGCAGCAATGGGGGCAGGTCTCAACTCTTGACAGACTTCAATATTCCCTGAGCTGACGCTATCCGGTTTCACCTATGATTCTTTCCTATCGTTCGAATCGGTTGTCATCCGCAATTATCCATCGCATCATCCGTAAGGTGTCTCACCTCGGGCAATGTGCTCTGTCCTGGAATTCAGATTGTCTTTAGTCTGGTAGTATTGTAAATTGTCATAATAATTCCACCATCAACCGCCATGCTTATATCTACCGGAGGTCACACCATGAATCTGAAAGTTGTTCTTGAATCGAGTGACGAAGGAGGATTCACTGTTTTTGTACCGGCATTGCCTGGCTGTATCAATGAAGGTGATACCCGTGAAGACGCCCTTGCCAACATCCGTGAAGCGATAGAACTTTACCTGGATGCCTGTGAAGACGATTTGATTGTACATCCGTTGTGCAAAGGCGTGTCTTTGTCACTCTGCACCTCAATGTGAATCATTACATTGAACGCCTCCCCCTGAAGAGACCACACCTTGACCAGTTTGTCCGCATGCCGTCTGCCGATTTCCGCATCCCTTACAACGCTCTGCAGCTCCTTGTCCAGGAATTCGTATCCATTGTCCCAGTCTATTTCCCCGGCAATTTGCGGGAAAAAAACTCTATAAGTTTTTTAAAGTAGATATGGTCGATATAGATCTGGTCTCGTTCGGAGAGTCATATATCAACAGCCTGTCCAAGAATCCGGTCGCGAATTCGAGGATGTAAGGCAGCCGGCGTCACCACGCCCACCTTTTTTCAGAGCAAGTTCTTCCGGTGAAGGAAGAAAGTCGTCAATAACTCTCACCTTGCCAATTGGCTCATCTGTGTATTTTGTTTTCCCTTTCATATATCTTTCTCCCCTTCCGCCAGTACCCGGCACCAATGATTCTTATTTTGTGAACAATGGGGTGACCCCCATGCCGGTTTTTGAAGTGAGACATTGACTTTATTTACTTAAAAATGAGATGATTTATATACGGACCACGTTAGGTGGCTTTGCAGAAAAAAGATATTATAGAATCAGGCTGTCTAGGATTTTTGCCTGCCTGGATAAATGTAAGATTGTTTGTTAAGTTAGGGTTTATTGCCAAGAGTGGGTATTTATACCTATTTTATTTCTCAGGCAGATGTGTTAAATAATTTCCGAATCACTGTTAGTGCCTTACAGATTGTTTCCTTGTTTTTTTTTTGCGGGAAATAATCCGTCCCAAGGTACTGAGTCCCGGCCGATAGCTTATTTACCGGGGTTAATTTGGTAATTTCGTCTGGGGCAGGATTTATTATGATTTCTTTTGAGCTACGCATTATCCTCGTGTTTCTTGTAGCATTTTTTTCAGTAATATTCGTTTTACCGAAAATTGCCAACATCGCCAGGCGCATCGGTTTGATGGATCAACCTAATAATCGTAAGGTGCATACGGTTCCTCGGCCGCTGGTTGGCGGTATCGGCATGGTGATTGCCGTTGCCTTTACCAGTCTTGCCTTAATTCCGATAAACGGATTGCGGGGATATTTTCTCGGTCTGGCCATTTTGCTGCTCGTTGGGTTTCTCGATGATTTTAAGGAGATTGGTCATCAGCAGAAATTTATGGCGCAGATAATCGCCACAGGTGCCCTGATTTATTTCAGCAAGGTAACACTGGGTACCTTCGGCGATTTGTTCGGTATCGGCGCACTGGATGTGCCGGGTGGAGCTGTTGCTGCCTGGCTGGTGACGATATTTTGCGTCGTTGGCGTGACCAATGCGGTCAACCTTATTGACGGGCTGGACGGGCTGGCCGGCGGCTTGTCTTTTATCGCCTTTATCTTTTTTGCCATCCATGCCTCTTTTGCCGAAAACAGCACCCTGATGCTTCTCAACCTGGCCCTTGCCGGGGCCGTTCTTGGTTTTCTCAGATTTAACTGGTATCCCTCCGTGTTGTTCATGGGCGATGCCGGCAGTCTCTGTCTCGGCTTCTCGCTTGCTTTTATGGCTCTGGCCATGACCCAGGGGGCGAATGCCGCGACGAGTCCGGTGATCGCATTGATCATACTCGCCGTGCCGATCACCGACACACTTATCGTCATGTTTAAGCGAATCGCCAATGGGCACAGCCCCTTCAAGCCCGATAAATATCATCTGCATCATATTTTTCTCCGCTACGGTATGAACAGGGCCAAGGCGGTACAGGCCATCCTGGCCATAAGTGTTCTGCTGGGAAGCTGCAGTCTGCTCGGTCCGGTTTATGGGCTGGCCGAATCGTGGCTGTTTCTTATCTTTGCTCTTTATTTTGTGGTTTATCTTGCCGCATCTTTTTGTATTATCGGCTTTTTTCGCTATAGTCTGAAACTGAGGAAAAAACGTCGGCATCTGGCCGGCACTGATCTCTTTTTGCGATGCATCTTCGGCGGGTTCGATACGTTTAAGCTTTTTCGCAAGACCAGAAGATATCATGTCAATCTGATGATGAGCTGTGCGGCCGATACAGCAGGAGCAATACACCGGGGAGAAGTGTTAAATATTTCGCAGACCGGCTGCATGGCCAAAATCAGTGCACTCGAGACGGCTGAAAATAATATGAAATTGTCTATTATTCTCCCTGACGACGTCGATGTGACCAAGTTTGAGGTGCAGGCGGAATATCTCTGGGTTTCCAGGCATGATGGGGCTTTTTATCACGGGTTCAAATTTCATGACATGTCGCCTGAGAAAGCGCTGCGGCTTTCCAGGTATCTGGAGCAGTTGACTCGGCAACAGGTTGCTGATAGTAAGCCGGTCACTGCGTAAGGATGGCAATAGCAGTGCTGCGGGGGTTCAAAAATTTGTATTGTTAGGAGCCGTTGAGTATGGTAGTGTTTTTTCCGCTAAGCACGGCAGCGTTTGTCGCGTAATGATAACGATCGAGAGAAATAATCCAGAGGTAAGAACATGAAAAGAATATTAGGAGCACTCCTCATTGTCGGATTGGCATCATCCATGGCATGGGCCGACTGGCTGGTCAATTTCAATGACACCTATAAAAACAAAAGTATCGATGCTGCCGTTGAAGATGCTTTGAAGGAAGGTATTACCCCGGAGGTCATTGTTGAAAAAAGCATGTCCTTCCCGGATATCAACCCGCAAAATATCGTCAAGGCGCTCTACTGCGCCGGTATCGGTGGCCAGGAAGTGTCCGAGGCGGCTGAAAAATTTGATATTTCCGAGATGATCGTTACGGCGGGTTTTAAGAAAAGTGTCGAAGAGTGCGGCGATCGGGTAGTCGATACCCAGCCTTATACTCGCGGTCAAAGGGGACCTGGACGTGGATTTGGTCCGCCGCGTACGCCGCCAGGGAGACCATTTGCCAGTCCGGGTAGCTTTATTCCTCCTGGTCTCGCTCAGTAGCGTCCGAGTACATAATTTTCTATCTGCCGGGCCTGTATGTCAAATATAAAGGCCGACCTGTTCTACTCAGTGTCGGCCTTTTTTGTGGTGTGGTTCAAATATAATATATCTGTAAAATGGGGGTGGGGATGAACCGTATATCGCTGTTCGCTGTAGTCTGTCTG
This sequence comes from uncultured Desulfopila sp., assembly GCA_964412665.1. GTDB lineage: Bacteria > Desulfobacterota > Desulfobulbia > Desulfobulbales > Desulfocapsaceae > Desulforhopalus_A. The sequence continues at coordinate 88,981 of CAYPPR010000009.1, read as the reverse complement.
ACGGCTTTTCCTGTTGCCGGGCTCTGTGCCGAAGCGCAGGATATGCCGATGGGTCAGGGTGCTGAAGGAAATGTGCAGCTGCTGCCGGAAGAGAGCGGCTCCGCGGTTGACGAACTTTTTGGGCTGGAAGGCGGCTATCTTCATCCTTATCTCAGCCTGGAAGGCAGCCTTACCGATAATCTCTTTAACGTTGATAGAGATGAAACCAGTAACTTTCTGACCAGGGTCTCGCCGGGAATCTGGTTTACCCTGCCGCGTAAAAAAATTATCCCGGTTACCATCACGCCGCATAACGCTGCGCCGGGTGGCCTGCAACAGGAAATTGACGATTATGAGGGCACCGACCGATTTCAGCTCTACGCCCTTGCCGGCGCAGATCTGTTTTTCTATTCGGAAGATTCTGATTTAAACACCGAGGATTTCACTCTCGAAGGTCTGGGACGCTACAATATGCGCGGTGGACTTTCTCTGCAGCTGCTCGACAGATATAATCTCGGCCACGACGACTTTGGTTTCAGCGGGGCGACGGACGAAGATCAGCGCGAGTATGAAAGCAATCTGCTCATGGCCACCGCCGACTGGGATGTTACCGAGAAGGTCCGGGTAAAGATCGATTATTCGAATTTTATCCTGATGTATGATGACAGTATCAATGATTTTCTCGAGCGCCAGGATGATGTGGTCGATGTCTACGGCTTTTATAGGTACAGCGTAAAGACCTCCCTTTTTTTGCAATACCGTTACACCTCAGTCGAATATGATACCGCCACCGCAAAAGATAACACCCAGAACTCGTATTATGCCGGTGTGCGCTGGGATACGACGGAAAAGTTAGCCCTGCTGTTCAAGGCCGGTCTACAGCAGAAAGAGTTCGACACTGAGACGCCCGGTTTTGGCGACTCCGATAATTTTGTTGTCGATCTCCAGGCTCTGTACCGGGCGACCGAAAAAACAGAAATGAAGTTGAATTTGTATAGACTCAATGAGGAATCGGACACGAACCTTGCTTCCGAGAAGGTTGTCTTTGGTGCACGGTTTGGTTATAAGCAGGAATTTACCGAGAAGATAACCGGTACAGCCGATCTCAGCTATGAAAATGCCGACTACACCGAGTTGGTTAATTTGGACCGGGACGAAGACACCTATCGATTTCGGCCGGCTGTACAGTATCTTTTCAAGGACTGGTTGATGGGTGAGCTGGCCTATGAGTTTGAAGTGCGTGATTCTTCGGATAGTTTGTTTGATTACAAAACCAATACGGTTTTCTTGAGTATGAACTTTGCCCTGTAATCGGGACTGATTGCAAAGAAAGCAAAGAAAGAGTTGTCCCTCTCCGAATCTCGTTATATATTCGGGGAGGGTTTTTTTTTATTTTCTCGTTTTTATTTTTGGAGTACGTCACCAGTGAAATTTCTGTTTCTTGGCAGCATTGTCTTGTTCCTCGTTCTCAGCAGCACAATTCTCCAGGCCGAAGACTACCTGGTCGGGCCCGGCGATGTACTCGGCATCAGCGTTTACGATAACGAGGATCTTACCACCAAGGTCAGGGTGTCGTCATCGGGCACCATCGTTATGCCGCTGCTCGGACAGGTCGAGGTGCAGGGCGGCACGGTCAACGCCATTACCGACAAGATCACCCGTCTGCTCGCCGATGGATACCTCGTTAACCCGCAGGTGAATATCTTTATCGAGGAATATCGCAGTAAAAAGGTGGTGGTTCTCGGCAATGTGCGGACGCCGGGGCTCATTGAGCTGAGCGGGCCGACCAATTTTCTCGAGCTGGTTTCCAAAGCTGGAGGGTTGGAAAAAGATGCCGGCGATACAGCGACCATCCAGCGCAAAAAAGATGGCGTGGCCGCGACGGTTATCGTCGTTGATCTGCTCGCGCTGATCGAGAAAGGTGATCTTTCGCAGAATGTGCAGATTACCGATGGGGATACCGTCTTTATTTCCAAGGCCGGCATGTGTTTTATTACCGGCGAAGTGGAGAGGCCGGGCACCTATTCCTGCGGTGACGGTACCACCGTTTTGCGGCTTGTCGCGCTGGCCGGCGGCTTTAATGGTAAGGCCGCAAAGTCGAGTATCAGTGTCGTGCGCATTGTCGATAATGAAAAGCAGGTGTCGAAGAATGTTGATCTGTACCTGGCCCTGCAGGATAATGATGTAGTCGTCGTACCGGACAGTTTCTTCTGATGGCGTCGTAAAAAATCTTCACCTGCGTCGTTGCCACAAAATTTCTATCATTACGACGTACTTTAGTACGCCGAAATAATAGAAATTTTGCGCGCCTAGCATATGAAGTTTTTTACTTAGCCATCACCATCACCAACGCAATATTTTTAAAAAAGCAATGCAATCAATGTATAAAGAACACGGTCCCGAGGAATTTGAGGAGCAGGAGATTCATCTGCGTGATTATTTTCGCATAATCAGTAAGCGGAAATATATCATCCTGACGATTTTGTCTCTTGTCTTTCTGGCCACGGCAGTCAAGACATTTACCACGACGCCGATCTATACCGCCGCATCCCAGGTACTTATCGAGAAAAATTACGGCAGCAAGGGGCTTGATGATCAATATCGCTTTGATCCGGATTTTCTTGATACCCAGGCGGAAATCATCAAGAGCGCGAATGTGGCCGGAAAGGTTGTCGCTAATCTGCGCCTGGCCGACCGGTACCGGCATTATTTTTTTAAAGATGAAAGAACGGGTACTGTCGCGGCAGTTATCAAAAATATGCTTCGGTCGGTGGTTCAGCCGGTTGTCGCTTTCTTAAAAAACAGCCCCGAAGAGCAGAGTGCTGTCATGCTGGGCCTGGCTATTCCCGGCGGTGAACCAAAGAGTGACGAGCAGATCATTGCGGAAATAATCAGCGAAGGCCTGGCGGTGACACCGGTAAAGAACACCAAGATCGTCAGCATTGCCTACAGCGACACGGACCCGGCCATGGCCAAACTCGTCGCCGACGCCATCGTCAAGGCCTATATGGATGAAATGCTCGAGATCAAACTGAGCACCTCCAGCTATTCCGTCAAATGGATGACCGATAAAGCCCAGGAAGAACGCGAAAAGCTTGAATACTCGGAGCGTGAACTGCAGCGTTTCATGCGGGAGAACGATCTGGTCACCGTTGAGGACAAGCTGACGGTCCTGCCGCAAAAGCTGAGTGAATTCGGTCGCCAGATCTCCGTGGCCGAGGCGCAGAAAAAGGAGCTGCAGGATCAAATCAGCCAGATTGAAGCGGCCGGCAAGAGCCTCGATCAGCTGGAAAAAATCCCCGCGCTGGCGACCAACGAGGTGCTGAAATCCATCCGCGAACGTATCTATAAGGCCAATCAGTCTATTCAGGAATTATCCAGGAAGTATGGCCCGAAACATCCGAAGATGATCAAGGTCACCACCGAACTGCGTATTCTCAATGATGAGAAACGCTATGAAATCGATCGTGTGCTCTCCTCGATAACCAATTCCTATGAGCTCGCCGCCTCGAAAGAACAGAGCATGAAAGAGCTCCTCACTAAAACGAAAGGGGAGATGCTCGGCTCGAACGAAAAATTCATGCAATATCAGATTATGAAGCGGGAGGTCGACAGCAACCGCGTCATGTATGAAACCCTCCAGGCCGGGATCAAGAAAGAAGGGGTCACCGAACAGGCGCAGAGCGTCAATATCTGGGTGATGAAAAAGGCCGACCTGCCGGAATTCCCCTCAAAACCCAACAAGAAGCGCAACCTGCTGCTCGGCATGATCCTCGGCCTTTTCGGCGGCGTCGGTCTGGCCTTTTTTATCGAGTACCTCGACAATACCGTCAAGGGCGCGCAGGAACTCGAAGACAAATTCGGTCTGCCGGTGCTTGGGTCTATTGAAGAGCTGCGCGGCAAGGACAAAGCCATCGAATCTTTTGTCAGCAAAAATCCGCTGTCGCCGGTGGCCGAGAGTTATCGCCTAATCCGCTCAGGCCTGTTGCTTTCTTCCGCCGAACGTCCGCCGAAGACCATGCTGGTCACCAGCATGAATGCCCAGGAAGGCAAGACCTCGACGACGGCAAATATCGCCCGCATCCTGGCGCAGGGCGGCAGCAAAGTGCTGGTTATCGATTGCGATTTACGCCGGCCGCGCATGCATGAGCTTTTTGGCGGTAAGAACGATGTCGGCCTGAGCTCTTTTCTGTCCGGTTCCACGACGGAAAATGTGGTGCGCAAAGCCACAGAGGAAGATATCTTTTTTATATCGTCCGGACCGATTCCCCCGGCCCCAACCGAATTGCTGGGTTCGGCGAAAATGAAGGACTTTGTCAAAACCCTGGCGGAAAAATTCGATTTCATCCTCTTTGATTCGCCGCCGGTGCAGAGTGTTACCGATAGCCTGGTACTCAGCCAGTACGCCGACGGCACCATTGTTGTCGTACGTTCCGGGAAAACGACCAACGAAGTGCTGGACAGCGGCATGAAGAAGCTGCATGACGTACAGACCCGCTTTCTCGGCTTTGTCCTGAACGGCATGAAAAGCCGGGATATGGGCGAGTACTATTATGGCTACACTACCTATTATTCCAAGGATAAAGTATAGGAGGCTATCCGAGAATGCCCTTTTTATGAAATATTCCTACCGGCTCTTTCTTTTTATCCTCATCTTTGCACCTTTGGCCTTCGGCACGGTGGAGCTGTGGTCGCTGGCCACGGTTGAGGTGCTCACCGGCATCGCTGTTTTGCTCCTTGTCGTGCCGGTCTTTTTTTATCGCAAAACCCTCTGTGCCGTCCCCGGCGCGCTGCCCTTGCTGCTGCTGCTGTGCTTTGTGCTGCTGCAGCTTCTTCCCCTGCCTGTGGCCATTGTGCGTTTTCTCTCGCCGTCGACCTACGCCGCCTATGCGCCGGTCCTGTCGCTCAGCGGCGGGGAGTGGATTCCCCTGACCATCAATCAGAAGGCGACGCTGCAGGAGTTTATGCGTATCGCCTGCTATGGTCTCTTTTATATACTGACCATTCAGCTGCTGAGCATCAGCGGCCGGTTAAAAAAGACCGTCTTCACCGTCGTCGGCCTGGCGGCGGCAATCGCCTTGCTGGCGATTGTCCAGCAGGTCGGTTCGCCGGATAAGATCTACTGGCTGCGTGCCGTACCGGACAATGCCTCGCCCTTTGGTCCGTGGATCAATCCGAACCAGTTCGCCGGTTTTATGGAGATGATCAGTCCGCTGGCCCTTGGTCTGTTTCTCTTTTACCGGCCGAGGGTGCATGGGCGGGAGAGCCTGCGCGAGAAGGTGGTCAGCTTTTTTACCATGCCGGGCAGTAATCTCTATCTGTTTCTCGGCTGCGCGGCGACGCTCATGGCCCTGTCCGTCTTCGTCAGTCTGTGTCGGGGCGGTATTCTGACCATAACCCTGTCCGCGTTTGTCTTCATGCTGCTCTACAACATGAAAAGACCGAAACATGGCCGGGCGGCGATTCTGGTCATCATCGGCTGCGTGGTCATCTTTGTGTCCTGGTTCGGCTGGGACACGGTCATGGCGGAATTTAACCATGGCATTACCCGTTCCGGCGAGTTGTCCGATGGGCGATTTGATCTCTGGGCCGATTCGCGGCGCATCATTGGGTCTTTTTTCTTCTTCGGCAGCGGTTTTGGCACCTTTATCGATATCTTTCCGTCGTACCGCAGCTTTCCCGGTTATAGTATTTTTGACCATGCGCACAACGATTACCTGGAGCTGCTCACCGACGGCGGCATCATCGGCTTCACCCTGGCCGCCTGGTTTGTCCTGGCCGTTCTGCGTCATGGCTGGACAATGATCCGGGCGAGAAGGGATCAATATGCCGTTCTACTCGGTATCGGCGCCTTTACCGGCATTGTTGCCATGCTCATGCACAGCGTCACCGATTTCAACATGCATAACGGTGCCGATGGTCTGTACTTTTTCTTTTTCTGCGGCCTGCTTGTTGCTGTAGTGAATAGCCGCTTTGAGTATTGCGGCTCGACTACGCTGTTGCCCAGGCAGAGCGGTAAATGGAATATCGGCCTGCTTGCCGGTGCCCTGCTGCTGACCGTGTCGATGCTGCTCGTGCAGTACGGAACGCTGCGCGCCCGGTGGGAATACGGCAAGGTGCAGGGAATCTATGTCAACCGCAATCTCAGTGCCGTCCGCCTGCAGGAACTGATGGACGGGGTGTCCAGGGCGCAACGATTTGATCCTCTCGAACACCGCTATCCTTTTAAATTAGCGATTATCGAGTGGACTGTGCAGAACCATGCGCGGAGCCTGGCGTATTTTGTCCAGGCGGCGCGAAAAAAGCCGATGCATGGCGTCACCCTGCAAAGTATCGGCATGCTGGTCGATGATGAAGAGCGGACGGCGATACTGTTGGAAGAGGGATCCCGCCGCGGCCTCGATGAGGATGACCTGGCCTTGACCCTGGCGGAGTATCTTATGCAAAAGGGCGAGCGGGCCAAGGCGGTGGAGGTCATCGGCGAAAGACTGCAGCGGACGCCGGCACTGGTGCAAAAATGGGCGTCGCTGTTTACCGACTCTTTTTTCAGCCGGGCCGAGATCGCCCTGTTACTGTCCGATTCGGTCGACGACTGGATAATGTACGGCGAACATCTGCAGAAGATGGGGGATGCCGGGGAGGCCGGGTATTATTTCGATACCGCGTTGTCTTTGCTGGAAGGGGCACAAGAGCTCAAACCGCAATGGTATGCCAGGCTCATACGGTATTATCAGCAGAACGACCAGCCGGAACAGGCGCTCCTGCTGCTGCGCCAGGCTGTTGAGGCGTTGCCTGATCATGTGGCATTTCATGTGCAGCTGGGCGATTATTACCGTACGGAGGGTATTACCTTTCGTGCCCGTGAGGAGTACCAGCGGGCCCTGATGCTCGAGCCCGGCAATCGAGCGGTGCTGAAGAGATTGCGGCAGATGGGGCTGATTGATTCATATTGAGGGCACATTAATAGATAGCCGACCGCCACAAACCGAGGTTCGAGATCTGCACCAAGTTCTCCTTGCCGTTCGTTGTTGCAATTGTTAGTGTAGAACGATTACCTGAGGGTATCAAATATGGAAATAAATTGAGACCTCCCCCTTCTTTTGTTCTAAATGACTCTGTCGACAGGAGGTTAAGTTATGGATGTAAGGCAATTTATCGAGAATGCAAAATATCTAACTGCTAAAGAGAAGGCTATGGTTGCTCACTGTTTGATTTCTGCTCTTGAGACGAGGCAAGATGAAGATGTTGATCAGGCTTGGGGGGAATGTGCTGCGAAAAGGTTTGCGGAGCTCGTGTCCGGTGAAGTAGATGCGGTATCCTGGGAAGAAATAAAGAAAAAAGTGAAAGGCTAAAATGCCGGCGTTCATTAATCTGGGGACATAATAAAAAATTAACGAATTATGCCCTCAGATTAACAACTAATGGCCAGCGTTAATTTTATTATGTCCCCAGATTAATGTAACTACCACACCACCCACCCCCCCCTGGAGTTCTCAATCAGTAATATGCTTCTCGGTAAACTGCGCCAAAAGCTCATGGATAGTATACGGCGGTCGCACCTCAAAATAATGATCAACAATAGCATGGCCAATCTCATGGGCAATAACTCGTAGCTTTGTATCGTTAACCGAGATGTAGACAGTATCTTCCTGCAGGGAATAATAGGCAATATGATTGACTTTTTTGCCATATTTCGCAAAGTATGTCGCCCCGACCTCTTTCTTCGTAGGCAAAAGAACCACGGTAATGTGCAGTTTGTCCGGAAACATATCAAGCACCGTCTCCGCCTTTTCAATAATGGTGTCAAGCTTGGCTAAAACCTCATCCTCAACAGTGATGATCGTTTTATTGGCGAGGTGGTAACGCAGTTTTCGGCCCAGGATGAGCTGGTCGTTGAAATCATGCAGGAGTTCCTTGTCGCTGTAGACCAAGGTGACGTACCTGCTTTTTCCTTCATACTGGGCGGCCGATGGCAGCGGGCACAGCAGCAGCAGAATGAATATGCCGAAAAGCAGTCTATTCATCCCTGGAACAGAAATAATTACAGTTGCTGCCTATCTTACGGTTGTGTTCCCGCATGGCCCAGCACAGGCTGCCCAGCTCTTCTTTTTCTTTTTCCGGCAAAGGAAGGCGCGATGCCTGTTCAATGAGAGCTTCGAGTGCTTTGGAGTGGTAGCTGACAGCACAAAATGATTGTGAGAGTTGTCCGTTGAACTCGTTGATCTTTTGTGCCAGGTCCTTGCCTTCGTCTTTATCGCGCAGATGGATGCTCGTGGTCAGGCAGCCCTCCTTCATTTTGTCCAGGGTCGTTTCAAAGCGGTACAACGGCCCGGCGATCCGGTGCGAGAGAAAAAGAGAGGCCAGCATGACCAGGCCGCCGCCGACGATGATCAGCAGCCAGTTGGCTGTCAGCACCTGTTTGAACAGCATAAAAGGCGTTCGGCCCACCTGCAGGTCCTGATTGACATAGGAAATTGTCAGGGTATCCGCCGAGAGCAGCCCGAGCAGTACATTAAACAGCAGCCCGCCACCGGTAACAAAGAGGAAACAGCCGAGGATCAGTTTGCCCTGAAAGTCCTTTTTGATAAAAAATTTTCTGCGCTTAATCCTTTTTTCCATAAGATCATTTATCCGTTGTGAATGGTGATTGATGCCTTGTTGCGCAACGCATTGAGCCAATTGGCGATCTGCTGCTGACGCTTATGGTCGGCCAGCAGCTGCCGGACGTGTTCACGTTCCGGCACGCTGGTCACCAGGGCAGGGGACGGGGTGATCGCATCCAGCCTGATGGCATACTGTTCATTACCGGTGTCAAACTTCATGGCATACTCTCCGGGCTTGAGGCCGGAGAGAAGACATTTTAACGGTTCGGCCAGATCGTCAAAGAGCACCTCGTTCTGTGGACCTTTGTCCGAGGCGGGGACAGGAAAAGAAGAGGTGGTTACCGGCAGCCGCGTGAAGGTAACCACCTGGCCGAACAGGGCGAGATAGGCGTCGATCTCCGTGTTACTGACGGCAATCGTCGGCTCGGCATACTGGTGATCCATCAGCGTTTTGATCAGCGACTCTTCGTAAAAGGTTTTCAGCGACAGGCGAAAACTTTCTTCTTTGTCCAGCTTGAGACGCTGGGCCTCCTGGATGAGTAAATCACGGGTTATGGCCGAGTCGAGGAGCGCCGCATGGTCGTCACTATGATAGCCGGCCCTTGTCCCTTGAGCGGCGACAATGGTTTTTGCCAGCTTATGGCCGTTGATGGTAACGGCGATACTTGTCGTATCCAATGGTTTATCCGGCCAGACGAAATAGAGCGTCAGCAGAGTGGCACCGCAGACAATAACGAGGATTATGGCAATATATTTCATGGTATGGCGGTTTTTTGTTTATTAAGAGTGATGGCGCCGTAAAGATTTGTCGGGCCTCTTCTTATAACAGGTAAGCGCAGACTCCGAAAGTGATCAGTTGTGTCGGGTACTACTGAAGAATATCGTGAAAAATGAAGAAATTGCAAGCGAGGATGTTCTATTGCAGCAGATTTTTATTATATTGATTATTATAGAACTTTTTCTTATCCGCGTTTTTCCCTCTCAACATGACTGTACAATAAAAAATCATGACCAGAGCTAATATCCTTATCGGCATAGCCATTGCCGTCGTTTCCATCAGCTTTTGGGCTCTGTTAAACAGACCAGAAATGGAACCGCCATGGCCGAGCCGCATCCAGGGCTTTTCCTTTTCTCCCATGCAGGCCTGGAACGATCCGACCAAGAATAAAAAACAGCCTACCGAGGCGGAGATTGAAGCGGATCTACGACTTCTGGCGAACACCACCAACGCCATACGGACCTATACGGTTGAAGGTGTCCAAGAGAAGATTCCAGCTCTCGCCCGCAAACACGGCATAAATGTAACGTTGGGCGCTTGGCTGAGTAAGGATCTGGAGCAGAATGAAGAGCAGATTAACAAGGTCATCCAGCTGGCCCGGGAAAACTATCGTAATGTCATCCGGGTCATTGTCGGCAACGAGGTCATACTGCGCAATGATATCACGGTGAAACAGCTTACCGTGTATCTTGATCGAGTAAGAAAAGCCCTGGATATACCTGTCAGTACCGCCGAGCCGTGGCACATCTGGATCAAAAACCCGGAACTTGTCGAGCATGTCGATTTCATCGGTACCCATATGCTGCCCTACTGGGAAGGTATTGATGTGGAAAAAGCGGTCGATTTTATCATCGAACATATGGCCTTGCTCGAAAATACTTTCCCGCACACCCCGGTGGTCATTGCCGAGGTCGGCTGGCCGAGTAACGGCAGGGTTCGGCGTCAGGCCGTCGCTTCTCTTGCCAATGAGGCGACATTTCTGCGGCGCTTTATCACCCAGGCGGAAAAACTCGGCTATATTTATTATGTCATGGAGGCCTTTGATCAGCCCTGGAAAAGGACGACCGAGGGTGCGGTCGGCGCCTACTGGGGCGTGTATGACGTGGAACGCCAGGCAAAATTTCCATTTACCTCGCCCATCGTCGACGTGCCGGAATGGCGTATTCTGGCCGGTAGTTCCATTATTATTGCCCTCATCACCTTTGCTTTGCTGCTCATTGACAGCAGGACTTTGAAAAAAAGCGGCCGAGGCTTTCTGGCAATCATTGCCTTTGTCGCGGCTACCGGAGCGGTGTGGATAATTTATAGTTACTCCCGGCAGTATCTGACGGTGCCGGCGCTCGTTGTCGGTTTTCTTATGCTGTTCGGCCTGATCGGGGTGGCTATAGTGCTGCTGACGGAAGCGCATGAATGGGCCGAGGCCATCTGGTCGAAAGGGAGCAGACGCGCCTTTACACCGATCGACGTGCCGGAAAACCAGCTGCCCCTGGTGTCGGTGCATGTTCCGGCCTATAACGAGCCGCCGGACATGATGATCGACACATTGAACGCCCTGGCCGCCCTTGATTATCCTCGCTTTGAAGTCATTGTCATGGATAATAATACCAAGGATCCCGAGGTATGGCAGCCGGTGCAGGCGCATTGCAAGGCCCTTGGTGCGCGGTTTCATTTTTTTCATGAAGATCAGCTGGCTGGATTCAAGGCCGGGGCCCTCAACTACAGCCTGGCAAAGACCTCGCCGGATGCCGAGGTGATAGCGGTCATCGACAGCGATTATGCGGTAACCGCAAACTGGCTGCGCGATCTCGTGCCGCAGTTTAGCAGGCCGGCCGTGGCCATTGTCCAGGCGCCGCAGGACTACCGGGATGACCATGAAAACCTGTTCAAGGCCATGTGCTATGCCGAATATCGCGGCTTTTTCTATATCGGTATGGTCACCCGCAATGAGCGCAATGCCATCATTCAGCACGGTACCATGACGATGGTGCGAAAATCCGTTCTCGAAGAGGTGGACGGCTGGGCGGAATGGTGCATTACCGAAGACGCCGAACTGGGCTTGAAAATCTTCGAGAAGGGCTACGAGGCGCTGTATGTGGCCAAAAGTTACGGCAAGGGCGTCATGCCCGACACCTTCAATGATTTCAAGAAACAGCGCTATCGCTGGGCCTACGGAGCAATGCAGATCATGCGCAAGCATGGTCCGACCCTGCGGCGCGGCGGCCGCAGCCGGTTGACCGTCGGCCAGCGCTATCATTTCGTTGCCGGCTGGCTGCCGTGGCTGGCTGACAGCATCAATTTCACTTTCACCCTGGCGGCCCTGGGCTGGTCGATGGCTATGATCCATTATCCGGCCAGGTTCGATCCGCCGTTGATTATATTGTCTTCCGTGCCCCTGTCGTTTTTTGTCTTCAAGATGGCCAAGATGTTCTACCTCTACCGCAGCCGGGTAAAAGCAACCCTTACCCAGACGATGGCCTCGGCCCTGGCCGGTCTTGCCCTGTCGCACACCATTGCCAAGGCGATAATGTTCGGTCTTGTGACCAATAGCCTGCCCTTTTTCAGGACGCCGAAAATAGTCAAGGGGAGAAAATTCTGGCACGCGCTGCAGTCAGCCAGGGAAGAGGGCTTGATCGGGCTGGCTTTGCTTCTTGCGGTGCATGGCATTATCATGCAGGAAGGTTCCGACACCCCGGATGTCCTGGTCTGGGTCATTGTTCTTCTGGTGCAATCGATTCCCTATCTGGCCGCGGTGATAGTGTCGGTTATCAGCGCCTTTGCGCCGCTGCCGGCCAAGTTGATCGAGACCATTATCGCCGATCCCGAGACTGCTGCAGCTGAGGAGACGGTGGTGCCGTAGATCAATGGATTAACAGTCGGCACCACATCCAAGGAACATCCATGAAACTTGCCGCCGTTTGAATTTATATGCTCTGAAATAATAGAAAGCCTTGTCAAACAACCGACAATGAAAAATATAAAACCACCGGTTTGGCCGGAGATTTATCTCGGCTCTGCTCAAAAACCGAAAATTCATCATCGCTCAAATTGATTTTGCGACCAATGTTAGCAAGTAAAGAACCAAGTTTTACTCTTCCTTCCGGCTGGACGGCATTTTCCAGTATCTCACGAATTTCAGCTTCGGCGCTTCGGCCATGCTGTGCGGCTCTAACCCGCAAAGCGCGATGAACCTCATCCGGTACGTTTCTGACAGTGACTGATGGCATGATTTCACCTCCCCCTTGTGCTTTATTTGCATACATTATGTCCCCAGATTAATTTTACTACCTCTGCAGCGCGGCAACCAGCAGTAATCCCCAGCCAAGCATCAAAACAAATCCGCCCAGCGGGGTGAGAAAGCCAAACGGCTGGATGGAGACAACGCTTTTTGTCAGTACCGTTCCCTGAAAGAGGAGAGAACCGAGCACAAAAGCCCAGCCGGCGCGGTGGTAGGTCGCTTCGGGAAAAAGCCGGCAGAGGATGGCGACGGCGATCAGCGCCAGGCCGTGAAACAGCAGATAATCGGCGGCCAGGTTGAAATTGTCCAGCTTGCCCCGCTCTTCGAGTAATTGCAGCAGTGCATGGGCACTGAGTGATCTGGCCAGGACCCCGGCAAGCGCCAGTGCCGAACCTATGGCGATAAATAGATGTGTCATTGTCTTCCTTTGTCTTTTTCTTCTGATCTTCTGGTGCCTCCTTGTTGCTGCGTTGCAGTCCAGGGCTGATGCGGCAAGGGATGCACCGCATCCGGCAAGAGTACCCCATGCGGGGCATGGTATCCAGTGGAAAAAGTCTGCCCTCTGGGTCGATCCAGTGGCAACCATCTTTACGTAAAAGATCGATTGTTCTTCAATGCTTATTAAGATCGGCCCGGCGAATGTACGCAGGCGCGCAGCTAAAAAATGCGCGGTGTTGTCTTTCCGGTAACACGCTGTTATAGGGTGAAAAAGATCACAGGTGTCGTGGTTATATTTTTTCTGTGAATTTTTTTCTTCAACAGGAAGATTGATGCAAATAATTGCTTGATTTGATGTTGACTTAAACGTTAAGGTAAGTTATACAAGGCAGGAGAAGGTTATTTAACGTAAACGTTATAGGCGATGTGTCAGCGTGAACAGTTTCTGGGGAGAAAGAAAAGTATGAACATAATGTCATATCAGTCGATCCCGGCGGTACTCAAAGATAATGCCCGCAAGTACAGCAAAAAGACCGCGATCAGTTACAAAAAAAAGGGGGTTTACCTGTCCCTGACCTACGAGGAGTTCTACGAGAGGGTTCTCATGCTGGCGCGGGGCTTGGGCAAGGCGGGGATGGTGCCCGGCGACAAGGTAGCAATTTTTTCCGAGAATCGCCTGGGATGGGCTATCTCCGATTTCGGCATTCAGAGCGCCGGCGGCATCACCGTACCGATCTATGCCACCAACACCGGCAAGCAGGCGGCATACATCCTTAATCATTGTGAGGCAAAAATTGTTTTTTGCTCCACCAGGGGACAGTATGAGAAGCTCTATTCCATAAAGGATCAGCTGCCGCATCTGGAGCTGGTTTTTTCCTATGAACGTTTCATGGGGCACCGTTCCTTCCCCGTTTCCAGCCAGTATCAGCTGTCCGATGTCGATACTCCTTTGACCGAGGAGGAGACACGACAGATCGAGGAGCAGATTGATAAGATTACCCACGACGATATCATCACCGTTATCTACACCTCGGGAACGACAGGGGTGCCGAAAGGGGTGCTGCTCAGTCAGCGTAATATTATGATCAATGCCGAGTACGGTCTGGAGCAGCTCGGCATGCCGATGGTAAATGAGACAACCCTCAGCTTCCTGCCGCTCAGCCACGTGCTCGAGAGGACCGCCGGATATTACGTGACGCTGATGAACGGCAACCATATCGCTTTTGCCGAAAACGCCGCGGCGGTGATGGAAAATATGGCCGAAATTCGCCCGACGACGATGGTCAGTGTGCCGAGGCTGTTTGAAAAAATCTATTCCAAGATATATGAAAGCGTCAACAAGATGCCTCCCTTACGCCAAAAAATATTTCATCAGGCAATCGAGGTCGGTCGCGAGTATGTCAATAAAAAATATGTCACCAACGAGCCGCTCGGGCTGCTCAATTTTAAATACAAACTGTACGACAAGCTGGTCTTTGAAAAAATTCGCGCCCGCTTTGGCGGCAGGCTGAACTACTTCCTCTGCGGCGGTGCGCCGCTGGACAAAACCATCAATGAGTTCATGTGGATTATCGGTCTGCCAGTCTTCAACGGCTACGGCCTGACCGAGACCAGCCCCGGAGTGGCCATCAGTGGCGTCGGTAAGATACGTTTTGATTCCGTCGGCAAGGCCCTGCGGGAAACCGAACTCAAACTGGCGCCGGACGGCGAGCTGCTGGTCAAGGGACCTCAGGTGATGCTCGGCTATTACAATAACGACCAGGCAACAATGGAGACCTTTGAGGACGGCTGGTTTAAGACCGGCGATATAGCCGTCATCGATGAAGAGGGTTTCGTCTATATCGTCGATCGTAAAAAAGAGCTCATTGTCACCGCCGGCGGGAAAAACATCGCCCCCCAGCCGATTGAAAATGAACTGAAGCTCGATAAGTATATCTCCCAGGCCATCGTTTTCGGCGATCGTAAACCCTATCTGGTGGTGGTTATTACGCCTGATGTCGAAAGTCTTTTTGATTTTGCCCAGGAGGAAAAAATCAGTTACATCGATATCAACGAGCTGGTGCTCAACACCAGGGTGAAGGAGCTGTATGCTGATCGCATCAAGGAGCTGAACAAAAACTATCCGCCTTACAAGACAATAAAATATTTCGCAATCGTACCGGGTGATTTCTCCATTGAAGGCGGAGAACTCACTCCCACTCTGAAACTGAAACGCAAGTTTATCCTCGAAAAATACCAGGATGTCATCGAGGATCTCTATGTATCGAAAGCTAATGGCAATGGGGTTATAACCCAGCAAGTAAAAAATTGATGGCGTCGTAAAAACTCTTTTAAAGCTTTTTACGAGTTTATCAAAAATTAATGGAGAGACAAAATGAGGCAAATTAATCGAGTAGCCGTGCTTGGCGCCGGAGTAATGGGAGCGACCATTGCCGCCCATCTGGCCAATGCGGGATTGGAAATTCTTTTGCTTGATATCGTTCCAAAGGAATTGGACAAGCAGGAGGCAGCAAAGGGTTTAACTCTGGACAGCCCGGCCGTGCGTAACCGCATCGCGCAAAATGGTCTGCAGGGATTGCTGAAGATGAAACCGGCGCCTTTTTATCTCAAGGACTATGCAACGCAGATCCAGGTGGGTAATTTAGAGGATGACCTGGGAAAATTAAAAAGCTGTGACTGGATTATCGAGGTCGTTGTCGAGTATATGCCGATCAAGCTTGATCTGCTGAAAAAACTCGTGCCGCATCTTGCCCCCGGAGCCATTCTTACCACCAATACCAGCGGCCTTTCGGTGAACGAGATGGCGGCGGTATTGCCCGACGAGGTGCGCAAAAATTTTCTTGCCACGCACTTTTTCAATCCGCCTCGCTATATGCGGCTGATGGAGATCGTTCCCTGCAGCGAGACCGACCCGGTGGTCATGAAGGGCTTGGCCGACTTTATCAGCAAAAGACTGGGCAAAGGCATCGTCTACGCCAAGGATACCACCAATTTCATCGCCAATAGAATCGGCACCTATGCCATCTATAAAGGTATCCAGCATATGGTCGAGATGGGTATGACAGTGGAAGAGGTCGATGCCGTTGCCGGTCCGGCCACTGCCCGGCCAAAGAGTGCGGCCTTTCGCACCGCCGATCTGGTCGGTCTGGACACACTGGCCCATGTCGGCAACAACTCCCACGACCTGCTGCCCAATGATGAAGAGCGCGAGGTGTTCAAATTGCCCGCCTTTATGAAAAAGATGATCGATGCCGGACAGCTCGGCAATAAAACCAGGCAGGGCTTTTATAAAAAGGATGTCGTTGACGGCAAGAAACAGATTTTCTACTACGATTATACCACCGGTGACTATAAACCTCTGGCCAAGCCGAAGTTCGCCTCGGTGATGATGGTCAAGCAGGTTGATGATCCGGCCCAGAAGGTGAAAATGGTCGTCGGCGCAAAGGATAAAGGCGCTGAGTTTGCCTGGAAGAGCATCCGCGATACCTTGATTTACACCGTTAACCGTATCCCGGAGATCGCCGACGACGTGGTCAATGTCGATAATGCCATGCGCTGGGGCTTTAACTGGGAAATCGGTCCCTTTGAAATGCTTGATGCGATCGGCGTGCCGGCCTTTGTCAAACGTGCGGAAAAGGATGGCGTCAAAGTGCCGGAAAGTCTTGTCGGCGT
Organism: uncultured Desulfopila sp.; assembly: GCA_964412665.1. GTDB lineage: Bacteria > Desulfobacterota > Desulfobulbia > Desulfobulbales > Desulfocapsaceae > Desulforhopalus_A. The sequence goes on along the minus strand of CAYPPR010000009.1, from coordinate 72,276 downwards.
GGAGAGTTTCTACAGGTTTAATGCTGATGGGCAAAAAGAATACTATGATCTTTTGAAAAAACAATACCTGCCCGTCCCGGTAAAAGAGGGACAGATTCAGCTGCAGATCCTCAAAAAAGCCGGTCGGGTTGTCGAGAAGAACGCAAACTGCTCGGTCGTTGATCTGGGCGACGGCGTCTTTGGTTTTGAGTTCCATTCGAAGATGAATTCCATCAGCGGCGATATTCTGGCCATGACCCACAAGGCCATCAAGCGTGCCGAAGAAGAGGGCGTCGGCCTGGTCATCGGTAACCATGGCGCCAATTTCTCGGTCGGCGCCAACCTGATGATGGTCGCGGTGGCACTCGCCGAAGGCGCCTACGACGATATCAATATGGCCGTCCGGGCCTTCCAGAATGCGACCATGGCGGTAAAATATGCCAAGGTGCCGGTGGTTGCCGCACCGTTTAACATGGCCCTTGGCGGCGGGGCGGAGTTCTGTCTGCACTCCGATGCCATCAACGCCCATGCCGAGACCTATCTGGGCCTGGTCGAGATCGGCGTGGGGCTTTTACCCGGCGGCGGCGGCACCAAGGAGATGAGTCTGCGGGCCATCCAGCTGGCGCAGCAGAACAAAGCCGATGTCCAGCCGTTTATCATCAAAAACTTCGAGCAGCTGGCCATGGCCAAGGTGTCCATGGGCGCGGCTGAACTCTTCGGTATGGACTACATGCGCCACGGCGATTCGATCACCATGGATATTGACCGGCTCATCGGCGATGCCAAACAGAAGGTTCTGGCCCTGGCGGTTAATTATCGACCGAAGCGGCCGGTTGAAAACATTCCGGCTCCCGGCCGCGGCATTGCCTCGGCTATCAAGAGCCAGCTGTGGAATATGCAGATGGGTAAATTCATAACCGAATATGAGGCGGAAATGGGCACGATCATTGCCCAGGTCATGTGTGGCGGCGATGTCAACCCCGGTACGATGATCACCGAGGAGTACCTGCTGCAGCTGGAAAGGGAGAATTTCCTGAAACTCTGCGGCAACAAGAAGACCGCCGAGCGCATCCAGCATATGCTGAAGACCGGTAAACCGCTGCGCAACTAACCGAGAAAATTTTAGCCAAAAACAAGAGAACCTTTACGTCTCTAAAGGGAAATCGATATGAAAAAAGCATATATACTGGCCAGTTATAGGACGCCCGGCTGCCGGGCAAACAAAGGAAAATTTAAGGACATGCGGCCCGATGAGCTGGCCGCTCTGGCGATAAAAGGACTGCTTGAGCGCACCGAGATCGATCCGGCGACGGTCAGCGATGTCTATCTTGGCTGCGCCTTTCCGGAAGCGGAGCAGGGCATGAATATCGGCCGGATTGCCGCCATGCGCGCCGGCCTGCCGATAGAGGTGCCGGGCCAGACCATCAACCGTTTCTGCTCCTCCGGGTTGCAGTCAATTTCCTTGGCCGCCGAGCGGGTCATGTGCGGCTTTGCCGACTGTATTGTCGCCGGTGGCGTCGAGTCCATGTCCTGTGTGCCCCTTGGGGGGTTGAAGTACAGCGCCAATCCGGGCATGATGGCTGACTGGCCGGAGGCCTATTCCTCCATGGGCGTCACCGCCGAGCTGGTCGCCGAGCGATACGGTATTGACAAGCTGGCCATGGATACCTTTGCCGTCGCCAGTAACGCCAAGGCTGCCGCGGCCATCGAATCGGGTCGCTTTGCCGATGAAATTATCCCGGTTGAAATTGAAAAGGACATGCTGGTCGACGGCAAGATGAAAAGAGTGAAGGAACTGGTCACCGTCGATGACGGCGTCAGGGCCGGGACAACCCTGGAGAGTCTGGCCAAGGTACGGCCGGCCTTTAAGATAGGTGGACCGGTAACCGCGGGTAACTCCTCGCAGATGACCGACGGTGCCGCCGTTGCCCTGGTCGTCTCCGAAGAGTATCTGGAAAAGCTCGGCAAGAGCCCGATGGCTCGTTTTATGGCCTTCTCGGCCACCGGCTGCGCCCCTGAAGTTATGGGTATCGGCCCGATTACCGCCATCCCGTCGGCATTGAAACTGGCCGGACTGCAGCTGGAAGACATCGATCTGATAGAGCTCAACGAGGCTTTTGCCGCCCAGTCTTTAGCCGTTATAAAAACCCTCGGTCTCAATCAAGACATCATCAACGTCAACGGTGGCGCCATTGCCCTCGGCCATCCGCTGGGCTGCACCGGCGCGAAACTGACCACCACCCTGCTGCACGAGATGGGCCGCCGAAAGGCACGTTATGGGCTCGTTTCCATGTGTATCGGCGGGGGAATGGGGGCCGCCGGCGTCTTCGAAAAACTATAAAATTGTCCGGCAGCAATCCGGCTGTGCACGGTCAGGCTAGAAACAGAGGTACACTCTCAGGAGCCTGTCCAAGAATGCCTTTTTGCCCAAACTCTTCGTTATTTTGGAAAAATAATGCTCGGAATATTAAATATATGCCTGTGCTTATTTTTCCAAAACGCCTCGATTTTGAGCAAAATGCCTATTCTCGGACAAGCTCCTGGTTCTCCAACCTGCCTGCACGCATTTGCAGCACTGCCGAACAATTTATTTGCAAAATGACGCAAGATGAATCGTAAAAAGTTGAATTTCAAAATTAATATAATTAAGTGACTTAGGTGAATAAAATGGCTGAAAAAATATTGAATGGCGGTGAATATCTGATTGTCGAGACTTCCTGTGCGGATGTTTTTACTCCGGAAGATTTTACCGATGAGCAGCGCCAGATGGGCGAGACCACCGAGCAGTTTGTCACGAATGAAATCGTGCCGCACATTGAAGAGATCGACAAGCAGAACTTTGATCTGGTTATCGAAGGCATGAAAAAATGCGGCGAGCTGGGCCTGCTCATGATGGATGCCCCGGAAGAATATGGTGGACTCGAGCTCGACAAGGCCTCGAGTATGCTGGTCAGTGAAAAGATTTCCTTCGGTGGTTCGTTTTCCGTAGCTTACTCCGCTCACTCAGGGATCGGTACTCTGCCCCTGGTCTATTATGGAACAGCGGCCCAGAAAGACCAGTACCTGGAAAAAATCACTTCCGGTGAGTGGTGTGCCGCCTATTGTCTCACTGAGCCCGGTTCCGGCAGTGACGCTCTTGGTGCCCAGGCGTCGGCGGTTCTCTCCGAAGACGGCAAACACTATATCCTCAACGGCACGAAACAGTATATTACCAACGGTGGGTTCGCCCAGCTGTATACTGTCTTTGCCAAGATTGATAAGGAACATTTCACCGCCTTTCTCGTGGAGAGAAGCTTTCCCGGGCTGATTGTCGGCCCCGAGGAGAAAAAACTCGGCATCAAGGGATCATCGACGACCCAGATCATCCTCGATAACTGCATGGTTCCGGTGGAAAATCTGCTCGGTGAGAAGGGCAAAGGCCATAAGATCGCCTTTAACGTCCTGAACATCGGCCGCTTTAAGCTTGGTGCCGGGGTCTGCGGCGCCTCGAAAATGGCCCTGGTGGAAGGCATTAAATATGCCAATGAGCGGAAGCAGTTCAACACGCCGATCAGTCAGTTTGGTGCAATTTCCCAGAAGATTGCCGATCTGAGCGCATATATATATGCCTCGGAGTCTTTAGTCTACCGCCTGGCTGGGCTGCTTGACGATAAAATAGCCACCATCGAAAAAGGCATTGACAACTATTACGAAGAGTACCTGAAAGGCATCGAGGAATATGCCTCGGAATGCGGTATCGCCAAGGTGTTCTGCAGTGAGGTTCTGGCCAAAACCGTCGATGAGGTGCTGCAGATTCATGGTGGCAATGGTTTTGTTACCGATTATCCGGCGGAGCGCTTTTACCGGGACGAACGGATCAATCGCATCTTCGAAGGCACCAATGAGATCAACCGTCTGCTTATCCCCGGCATGATTCTGCGTAAGGCAATGAAGGGCGAGCTGCCCCTGCAGGCTGAGGCCATGAAGGCCTTCGAGTCGCTGATGACGCCGAGTTTCGAGGAACTGGACGAGTCGATTCCTTACGTCAAGGAAAAGGCTCTGGTCAAGAATCTGAAAACCCTGTTCCTCATCCTGTCCGGAGCCGGGGTACAGAAGTTTATGGACAAACTGGCCAATGAGCAGGAAATTCTCATGGCCGCCGCCGATATTGCCATTCAGATATTTGCTCTGGAGAGCACGGTGCTGCGTGCGGAAAAAAGCGCCGGCAAGGTCAGCGCGGAGAAGCAACAACTGCTTGACGCGGCGGTGAAGATCTTTGCCTTCGAGGCCTCCGAGAGTGCCGGCAGTGCAGCGAGAAAGGGCGCCTTCTTTATCGAGGAAGGAGATACCCTGACCATGATCCTGTCCGGTATCAGGCGTTTTGCCAAGTACGATGCTACCGGCCTGCTGGCCGCCAAGCGGACGTTGGCCAAGGCGGCTTGTGAGGCGGAGAAATATGTCTTTTAGGTAGTGATGGCGTCGTAAAAAATCTTCATCTGCTTCGTTGTTGCAATTTTTATATCATTACGACGTACCCTAGTACGCCGAAATAATATAAAAATCTTACGCCTCGCATATGAAGTTTTTTACCTAGCCATCTTACAATCCGACGGTCTTCTAAGTTGTGATGGCGTCGTAAAAAGGGCCCGACACCGTCATTCCGGGCTTGATCCGGAATCATCATCTGCAATTACTGGATTTTGGTTTTTGCCGGAATGACGAAAAATTGAATTATGCGGCGTCGCGGTACCGCAAATCGATATGACGAAACTTACCCAACATACCATTAATACCCCTTATATGGTCGGTCCTGTTCATTGTTACACCGGCGTATTCGCCGGGGAACTGGTCCTGTTTGATACCGGTCCGCCGACGCCGGAGGGGCGGCGGTATCTGCAGGAAAATATCGATCTGACGCAGCTCAAACACATCTTTATCACTCACTGCCATATCGACCATTACGGCCAGGCCCACTGGCTGGAAAAAAATAGCCGGGCCACGCTGTATCTGCCCTATCGTGATTGTCTGAAGATTACCGGTCATGATCGGCGCATGGGGGAAATGTATCAGCTGCTCTCCGATGTAGGTTTTGATAAAGCCTACCTCGATGGTCTGCAGCAGATCTTTGACAGCGGCGTGCTCTTTCCCCCCTTTCCCAAGCGCTATCTCGCGGCGGAAAATGACACTCCGGCGCGGCTGGGCATCGAGGTTCTCGCCTGTCCCGGCCATTCCCAGAGTGATCTTGTCTACGTCGGCAAAGATTGGGCGGTGACCGGAGACACCCTGCTGCGCGGGGTTTTTCAGTCGCCGATTCTTGATGTTGATCTGGAGAACGGTGGGCGATTTAAAAATTATGAGGCCTACTGTGGTTCGATTGTCAAACTTGCCGGTCTGGAGGGGAAAACCATACTGCCGGCCCATCGGCAGAGGGTCAAGAGTGTTAAAAAGGTGCTGCTTTTTTATGTCTCAAAAATGCTTGGCCGGGCTGAACAGCTGTATCCCTACCGGGCGGAAGAGAATATCATGCTCTTGATAGATACCCTTCTAGAAGGACGGATGAAAGATATCTTTCCCATCTATCTCAAGGCCTCGGAAATTATTTTTATGAAGGATTTTCTCAACCAGCCCGAGCTGCTGCGCCGCGCACTGGAGGAAATCGGTCTATTTGACGAGGTTGCCGGGTTATTTCATGCTGCTGTGCCGCGTTAACCTGCATTCTTGGATAGCCTCATAGGAGAACACACATCATGTCGGATCCCTTGTTTCGATCAATTTTTATCGGGTCGGTCGAGCTGAAAAATCGCATTTTCATGCCGGCCATGCACCTGAATATGTGCAAAAACTTTCTGGTAACCGAGCAGTTGGTTGAGTTTTACCGGGAACGGGCTAAAGGGGGAGCCGGCCTGATCAGTGTCGGCTATGCCACCATCGATGAACTGTCCGGTAATCCGGGCAATATCGGCGCCCATCTTGATACCCATGTGCCGGGGCTTGCCGCACTTGCCGCGGCCATTCATAACGGCGGGGCCAAGGCCACCGTGCAGCTCAATCATGCCGGTCGTTACAATGCCTCCTTTTTTCTCGGCGGCAAACAGCCGGTCGCCCCCTCGCCGGTACCCTGTCGCATGACCAGGGAAACCCCCAAAGAGCTGACTCTGCAGCAGATCGAGGCAACCATTCGTCGCTTTGGCGAAGCGGCTGGGCGGGTGCGGCAGGCGGGTTTTGATCTGGTGGAGATTCTCGCCGGAACCGGCTATCTGATCAGCGAATTCCTCTCGCCGCTCACCAACAAAAGAACGGATGTCTACGGCGGCAGCCTGGAAAACCGCATGCGCTTCGGCCTGGAGGTTGTCGGCGAGATAAAGAGTAGGCTTGGCAACGGTTTTCCCATCCTCGTGCGCCTGAACGGTAATGATTTCATGGAAGGGGGCATCGGGCCTGCGGACTTGCTCGAATTCGCGGTCGCCCTTGAGCGCGCCGGTGTTGATGCCCTGTGCGTCAATGTCGGCTGGCATGAGGCCCAGGTGCCGCAGATTGTCACCAAGGTGCCTCGAGGCGCCTTTGCCTATCTGGCCCGGGATATGAAGAAAAGGGTGTCCATCCCGGTTATTGCCAGCCACCGGATTAACGATCCCAAAATAGCCAGGTTGCTCATTACGCAAAATTTTTGTGACATGGTGGCCATCGGCCGGGCGCTGATTGCCGACCCATGGTTTCCGGAAAAGGCCCGCACCGGCAAAGAAGAGGAGATTGTCCACTGTGTCGCCTGCGGCCAGGGTTGTTTTGACAACCTTTTCAAGATGAAGCCGGTGGAATGTCTCTGCAATCCACGGGCAGGCCATGAATATGAAGAGCAGCCGAAAAAGACCGCTCATGCAAAAAAAGTGCTGGTCGTCGGCGGTGGGGTTGCCGGCATGTCCGCTGCTCTTGCCGCAGCCGAACAGGGGCACCGGGTCAGTCTGTATGAACAGGGACTGCAGCTCGGCGGACAGTTGCATCTGGCTGGAGCGCCTCCCGGACGAGGCGAGTTTGTCGTTTTCGGCGATGATCTTGCCCGCCGGCTGGCCCGTCATGATATCACGGTACAGCTGAACAGTTCGGTGGATAGAGAGGTGCTGGTCCGTGAGCGACCGGAGCAGCTGATTCTGGCCACCGGCGGTGAGCCGGTGACTCCGGCCATTGCCGGGGTTGACGGCGACAAGGTCGTGCAGGCCTGGGATGTTCTTGCCGGAAAAGTCGAAACAGGCCAGAAGGTGGTCATTATCGGTGGCGGCGCGGTCGGTATCGAAACCGCCTTGCTGCTCGCCGAGCAGGGCACCTTGTCCGGCGAAGAGCTGAAGTTTCTCCTCGTCAATGGGGCTGTTACCCAGGAAAAACTCTATCAACTGGCCACCGAAGGAACGAAAGAACTGGTTGTCGTCGAGATGGCCGGAACTCTTGGCGCCAATTTCGGCAAGTCAACCCGCTGGGGCATGCTGCAGGATGTCGGCCGCCTGGGGATAAAAACCCTGACACAGGCCAGGGTCCTGGAGGTCCTCGATAGCGGCGTGCGGGTTGAGATCGGGGGAGAGGAGCAACTCCTGCCGGCCGACAGCGTTGTGCTGGCTGTTGGCACCAGGTCGGCTAATCCCCTGGAAAAAACGGCCGACGAGCTGGGTATTCCCTGCCAGGTAGTTGGTGACGCTCTGGCCCCGGGGACGGTCTTTGAGGCGAACCACCAGGGCTATAATGCCGGAAAAAATGTCCTTTAACTGAAGGAGAATACAGGTGCTCTTACTCAACCCGAAGAAATATGAACGGTTCCATGCCGATGACGTATCGCGGCAGCTTGTCCTGAAGACGATTGATTTTTTTGAGAAGAAAGGTCTGAAAAAGATCAAGGAAGACGACCAGTCGATGGTCTGGTATGACGATTTTCTCGACTTCATCAAAAAAGAGAAAATCTTTGCCCACTTCCTTACGCCCGCGGCGTATAGCAGGGACGGTGGGCGCTGGGACATGTACCGCATCAGCGAGTTCAATGAAATCCTCGGTTTCTATGGGCTCTGCTACTGGTACGCCTGGCAGGTGACCATTCTTGGGCTCGGGCCGATCTGGATGGGCACGAACGAGGCGGTGAAAAAAAAGACTGCCGAACTGCTCGCCGATGGTGGCATTTTTGCCTTCGGACTTTCCGAAAAGACCCACGGCGCCGACCTCTATTCCAGTGAGATGCTGCTCATCCCCCAGGATGACGGCAGCTATCTGGCCCGGGGCTCAAAATACTATATCGGCAACGGCAATTGCGCCGCCCTGGTTTCCACCTTTGCCAAAATTGCCGGAACCGGTGAGTATGTCTTTTTTGTCGTCGACCCAAAGCATGACAAGTACGAGTGCGTCAAGAAGATCGATACCTCCGGGGTGCGCCAGGCCTATGTCGCGGAATACGCCCTGCACGACTACCCGATCACCGAGGACGACATTCTCTCCCGGGGCGAGCATGCCTGGAACTCTTCGCTCAATACCATTAATATCGGTAAGTTTGAGCTGGGTTGCGCCTCCATCGGCATCGGCACGCACTGTTTCTATGAGGCCTTAAACCATGCGGCAAGCCGCAGTCTCTATGGCCGCTATGTCACCGATTTCCCGCATGTGAAAAAACTCTTTACCGAGAGTTATGCCCGGCTGATCGGCATGAAACTCTTTGCCTTTCGGGCAGCGGATTATATGCGCAGTGCCTCCGATGAGGATCGGCGCTATCTGCTCTTTAACCCGGTGGTGAAGATGAAGGTGACCGGCCAGGGAGAAAAGGTGGTGGCGCTGCTGCATGAGGTTATCGCCGCCAAGGGTTATGAACAGGAAACCTATTTTGAGATGGCTCTCAGGGATATCGGCATGCTGCCCAAACTGGAAGGGACCGAGCATGTCAACATGGCGCTGATCATCAAGTTTGTCAAAAACTACTTTTTTGAGCCGGTCGACTATGCCGAGATCCCGCAGAAAAAAGAGGCTGGCGATGACGCCTATCTTTTTCATCAAAAAACCGGCAGCCTGGCGAGTATTCGTTTCCCGGAATATCGTCTGGCCTATAAGGGCGTTGATGGCGCAAATGTCCTAGTATTCAAGGAGCAGATGGAACTGTTTCGCACGCTGTTGATCAGCGCTCCGCCAAGCAAGGAACAGGCAAAAAACATTGATTATATGCTCGCTGCGGGCGAACTGTTTACCCTTATCGTCTATGCCCAGTTGATCCTTGAAAACAGCAGGATTTATGGCACCGACAAAGATGTGCAGGAGCAGATCTTCACCTTTCTGGTCAAGGATTATTCTGCTTTTGCCCTGCAAATGATTCTCAGCCATGATAATTCCGCCGAGCAGGAAGAGATATTCCAAAAAATGATTAAAAAACCTATTAAAGATGGTGACGGATTTCAGCGAGTATGGGATAGTGTCAGTACCCTAAAAGACCAGTATGTTATGAACGACTGAGTTGACGTTTTGAACGAAAGGAATAAAAATGGGGCACCACCTCGACGGAAAAAGCAATATCGTACCACTCATCGACCGGCTGAATAAATATCCCATCGGTTTACCCGATACCGATAAGCTGCGCCAAATTCTGGCAATTCTTTTTTCCGAAGATGAGGCCTATGTCGCTTCCCGCTTTCCGCTCACCGAAGCCACCCTGTCGGAGCTGGTCAAGGCTACGGGCTGGCAGCCCGAAAGGCTGAAGAACCAGCTTGAGGCGATGGCCGAAAAGGGTCTGGTGATGGACACCACCTACGGCGGCAAGACCTACTATCTACTGATGCCCGGGTTGATCGGTTTTTTTGAGTTCAGCTTTATGAAGCAGCGTAACGATCTGCCGGTAGCCGAACTGGCCCAGCTCATGCACGAATATCTCTATGGTGACCCCGACCAGCAGATGGGCCGGGAGTTTTTCGGCAGCAAGACGCCGCTTACCCGCACCTTGCCTTATGAGGAGCATATTCCGGTCGACTCCCAGGTGGCGACCTATGAAAGTGCCAGGGAGATCATCAAGGGTGCAAGTTATGGTGCCATCGGCATGTGCTATTGCCGGCACAAAAAAGAGCATCTCAACCAGAGCTGCGATAAAAACGCGCCGACCAAGGAGATCTGCATTTCCCTCGGCACCGCCGCTAAATTCATGGTGCGCCGGGGCTTTGCCGAGCACCGCAGCAAGGAACAGTTGCTGGCCATCCTTGCTGGGGCCAGAGATCTGCAGTTGACCCATATCACCGACAATATCCGCCACAAGCCGTCGTTTATCTGTAACTGCTGCTCCTGTTGCTGCGAGTTGCTCGGCGGGGTGAATCAGGGTTTTCCCATGGGCATAGCAAAGACCAATTATACCCTGCAGATCAACAGCGAGACCTGTGTCGGCTGCGGGCTCTGTAAAAAGGCCTGCAACGTTACCGCACTGGAACTGCTTGACGTTGAAAATGGTCGGAAGAAGAAGCGAATGCAGGTTCTTTTCGACAACTGTCTCGGTTGCGGCGCCTGTATCAGTTCCTGTCCGACCGGCTCCTTGTCTCTCATCCCGGTGCAGCGGCCGGAGATCCCCGAGAAAAAAAAGGATCTCTTTCAACAGATCCTCAAAGAAAAAAAACGGTTGACACCTTTTGTCATCAGCGGCATAAAAAACAAGATACGACGCACACTAAGAATGGGGTAGATAACAACTGGGGTTTATCTACCTTTGATAGCGTCTCGGACTTCGCGACGGTCCGATACGCTATTTTTTTGATCTATGGTAGCTTATGGCGATTATCATTGAGAGATTCCTGTAAAGCCATTAGCTCCGAACCTTTTACATTCACAGTAAAATATTCAGCGAACAAATCGGTCCTCTCTTTTCAAAGTATGCTTTTTGGTATTGATTATGTTTGGGGCCTGTTCGAGGATAGGTATTTTCGAGGAGGAATATGATGAATATAATTCAAGATTTTTTAAGCGAGTTTAGCTGGGAAATCATCATCAAGACCGGATTGCGCGTTTTCCTTATGATGGTCTTTGCCTGGATTGCCGTAAAAGTGCTGCAGAAATTCCTGCGTCGCCTGGAAAACCGTCTGATTGTAAAAAGCGTCGAAGAGGGTGAGCCGCCATCCGAATCGCAGAAACGAATCGAAACGATTGTTCGTTTGATAAGACAAGGTATGTTCCTGGCCCTGTGGCTGACATTTGGTTTAGTGATTTTAAAGGAATTCGGCGTGGAAGTTGCTCCTATTCTGGCCAGTGCCGGGGTGGTTGGCCTGGCGGTGGGTTTTGGCGCGCAAAACCTGGTTCGTGATGTCATTGCCGGTTTTTTTATCATCCTGGAAAACCAGATACGGGTCGGTGACGTGGCCATTGTCAATGGAACCGGCGGTCTCGTTGAACATATTAATTTTCGGACCACCGTCCTGCGGGATCTCGCCGGGATGGTGCATGTTTTCCCCAATGGCAGTATCTCGACACTCAGCAACCTGACTACCGAATGGTCGGCGTACGTTTTTGATATCGGCGTCGCTTATAAGGAGGACACCGATCAGGTTATTGAAATCATCAGAGAGGTCGGCAGAACACTGCGCGAAGATGTCAAGTTCAGCAGATCTATCCTAGAGGATGTCGATATCTTCGGCGTTGACAAATTTGCCGATTCCGCCGTCATCATCAAGGGCCGGATCAAGACCAAACCGATCAAGCAATGGGAAGTCGGCCGTGAATTCCTGCGCAGAATTAAATACGCCTTTGATGAAAATAATATTGAAATTCCCTTTCCGCATCGATCGGTTTATTATGGTGAGAAAAGCAAGGCCTTCAGTGTGCAAATGCTCGAGAACATGAAGGAGCAGCAGGAGGCGGATCGAACACCTTGAGGCCCATATTCTTTTCGCTTTTTCTTGCCCTGCCCTGGTTTTTCCCTGTTGGCTGGCGAATCTTTAACCACAGCTTTACCCAGCCGGCCGGACTCCTCTCGGATATAGGTCTTGCCTTCATCCTCTATGGCCTGGCATGTCAAAGTCCACGCTGGCTCAGGGCTCTTCTGCTCATATTCTGGACTCTCATGCAGATCATGTCGCAGGAACTGATGGCGACGATGCAGCGTTTGCCCTCCTGGCAGGATATGCAGTATCTGCTTGATCCGACTTTTGTCAAGAACACCACGGCAGGTTTTCATCTTGCTCATCCTGGTTTTGTCCTGGCCTTTCTGCTGGTGACCGCTGTCGCGGTCGTGCTGCCGGTACGTCGTCTGGGCTGGGGGAAGATCATAGCCAGCCTGGTCACGGGTTGCCTGTTGCTTGGGTTGCACTCTCCCGTTAATCGAGCCTTGAGTGACCAGAGTGTGGCTGCCCGTTATAATGCACTGCACTGGATGGTCACCGACGCCTCCGCCCGGCAGTTTTCTGATAAGGTTGCCGGGCTGAGCGCTGCTGATCTGCCGCAAAATCTGAGGATTGTCGATCTGGGTGGGGCAAAGTTGCTGCCGGAGGAGACGGGCGGGGCTAAAAATGTCCTTCTTGTTATCCTGGAAGGCATCCCCGGCATCTATTTTCCGGAAATCAGAGAAGAGATGGGTGTGACTGGGCAGATGTTTCAGATGGACAAGCTAGCCGCAAGCACCTCGGGCGGCATGCTGGTTGCGGATTTTGTCGCTCATAGTCATCAGACTATTCGTGGCCTGTATGCTTTACATTGCGGCGATTTCAGTAAGTTTTCCTATGAAATGCCCAAGGCCATGGAGCTGCAGGATAATCCGGACAGAGCCGCCGAATGTTTGCCTGCGCAAATGAGCATGCGGGGATGGCAGAGCCACTACCTGCAGGGAGCCGGTCTGCAGTTCATGAACAAGGAACGGGCCATGCCGATCATGGGCTTTGAGCATGTTCATGGCGTTGAGTGGTTTACCGAACGAACCGAGAACGATTTTATCTGGGGGACAAGCGATGCTGATTTTTTTACAGGAGCTCGAAAATACATTGGCAATCTGCAGGCGGCTGAGAAACCATGGCTGTTGTCGCTGCTGACTGTTGCTACCCACCAGCCCTTTGCCGCCACTGACGCCCAGGCGGAAAAGTACGCCGGGTCACGAAAAATCGCCACCGTCGCCCTGCTCGATGAGGCGGTCGCGGCGTTTATCGACGGACTGCGTCGGGACAGGGTACTCGATGACACGCTGGTGATTATTACCTCAGATGAATCCCATGGCGAAGAAGGCGCCGACTGGTACAGCAGCTGGGGCTTTGCCATCGTCCTGGCGCCGGAACAGGAAAAGCTGCCGCGCATGAAGAAGGGGACTTACGGTCTAGTGGATATCGAGGCCTCGGTGCTCGACTATTTTAATCTGCCGATGCCGCCGTCAATCATCGGTAGAAGCATCTTTCGTGACTATAGTACCGGGCGCGACATGGTTTCTTATACCAGCAGCAAGTTGCGCTGGCAGACGGCGGAGAACAGCCTCTTTGAGTGCGGCCGAGACGGTAACTGCAGAAAAATAAAGGGAGGTCTTATTGGTCTGCGGCCGGAGGTATTCGAAGAGGATACGGAAAACAGTGCCGGGCGTTTTTTCGGCCTGGCAACGGTTCTCGATCATAAGCTCTCCAGTCAAAAGGAAAAACTGGTGTTGCAGTTTGCCGGTGGGGAGATCAGGAAACTTCCGGAAAAGGTAAAAAATGAATGGACGGACAATCTGATTGGCGCGCAGTATCTCGATTTTCCTGCAAAATCGACAGTCCATGTGGATATCCGGCTGAAGGCGATGACTGTACAGCACGAGGGAGTTCAGCTGAAGCTCACCCTCCGTCAGTTTGAAAAGGAGGTGACGACAATTGACTATCCGCCATTTCCTCTTCTGCATAGCGGTGAAGAGAGCCATATAGAGTTTGCTTTTAACAACACTGAAGCAAGGCAGGCATTTTCATTTCATTTGGTCGGCGAGGGCCGTGACTCGACCATCCAGTTTGAAAAATTTGCCGTTACCATCCAGCGGTAAAGTAGGATAATAATGAAAATCTGGGTCGACGCCGATGCATGTCCGGTGGTCATTAAAGAAATTTTATATAAAGCCGCGGAACGCACTGGGGTGGTGGTAACGCTGGTGGCTAATCGGCCGGTGCGTATCCCGCCTTCTCGGCACATTACCTTCGTTCGAGTGCTTGCCGGTCTGGATGTCGCCGATAATGAGATTGTTAAAAGGCTTGTGCCCGGGGATCTGGTTATCACGGCAGATATTCCGCTTGCCGCAAATGTCATTGAAAAGGGAGGTGCCGCGCTTAATCCGCGTGGCGAGTTGTATGCGGCAGAGAGTATCGGGTCGCGCCTGAGTGTTCGAGATTTTATGGAGACGCTGCGGGCCACCGGTATAGATACCGGAGGCCCGCCGGTGTTAAATAAAAATGATCGGCAAAATTTTGCCAATCAGCTGGATAGATTTTTGACAAGATATCATAGAAATACGGCCTGACCCTTGTGTTATTTTTCCTTGCCGTTGTGGGTGAGAAACTCGGTCATGCGAATACGATATTCGACGATGTCTTTGCGGAGTGAAGAGAGGTTGGCCATTTTTTCGTCGACTTTGGCAATGTGGTTGTCGAGGATCTCGATGAGTTTTGGCGTGATCTTGTTAAAGTCTTTCTCATGGATGTCAAAAATATCGGAGAGTTGTTCGATCTCTTTCAGGGAAATTCCCATTGTCTTTAGTTTTAGAATGAATTTCAACCGGAGTACGTCGTCATTCGTATAGGTGCGAGTGCTGCCACCGAGCCGGTCCGTTTTACCCATCAAGCCTATCTCTTCATAATAGCGAATCGTCCGTGTGGTAATGCCGAGGCTCTTGGCTAATTCACCAATCTGTACCAGTTTGGACATGGTGTTGCTCATGTTGTCATCCTTGTTTAAAAACCGCGAACGCGGCTGGTGCGCCGGTCAGAAGGCCGCCTGGTGCGGTCAGCTGTATTTCAAAATAGCATTTACCTTTACGTAATATGTTGTTGTCAAAGTATCATGCTCACCCTTTCTCTGTCAAATGAAAAAAGTAGATTACAGTGCTGTTTTCTATGGGTTTGCGGAGGAAGTAGAAAACAGGTTGAAAATTCTTGACCTTTACGTAAACATTATTTATAAAAGGGAATGAAAAAAAAATCAAGATGTGTAATATGAAAAGCTCGATCCCTTGTTGGAGGATGCAGTATGAATTTTGAACCTACTGAAGAACAGAGTCTCCTGCGCGACATGGTCCGTGAATTTGCCGAGAAGGAAGTCGCTCCCTCTGCCGCTGAACGGGATGAAACGGAACGATTTGATCGCGGCTTGATGTTCGACAGACTTGCCGAGCTTGGCCTGACCGGCATTGTTTTCCCAGAGGAATATGGTGGGGCGGGGGCCGATTATATCAGCTACGCCATCGCCGTTGAAGAATTGTCCAGGGTCTGTGCGTCAACCGGAGTAACCCTTTCCGCCCATTTATCTCTGGGCTCCAATCCAATCTATCTCTTTGGCAGCGAGACTCAGAAGAAAGAGTTCCTGGTGCCTATGGCCGAAGGTCGGAAAATGGGCGCCTTTGGCTTGACTGAACCCTCGGCCGGATCGGATGCCGGAGGGACCAGAACGACGGCGATCAGAGATGGTGATTTCTGGATTCTCAACGGCACGAAAATATTTATCACCAATGCCGGCGAGGCGGAAATCTATATCGTTTTTGCCAGAACGGATAAGGATGCGAAGAAACATTACGGTATCAGCGCTTTTATTGTCGAAAAAGGCACGGCAGGCTTTTCCTTTGGTAAAAAAGAGCAGAAGATGGGCATCCGCTCCTCTCCGACCATGGAGCTTATTTTTCAAGATTGCCGAATTCCCGCGGCTAACCTGCTTGGTCAGGAAGGCGAGGGATTTAAGGTTGCCATGAAGACCCTCGATGGAGGCCGCATCGGTATTGCCTCCCAGGCTCTGGGCATTGCCCAGGGGGCTCTGGACGCTGCCGTCAATTATGCCAAAGAGCGGCAACAGTTCGGCAGTCCGATCAGCCGCTTCCAGGGTGTGCAGTTTCAGCTGGCCGATATGGCCACCCAGATAGAGGCATCACGATTGCTGATCTACAATGCCGCCTACCGGGCGAGCAGCGGTCTGTCCTATTCCCAGCAGTCGGCCATGGCCAAACTGATGGCCAGCGAGACGGCCATGCGGGTGACAACCCAGGCTGTGCAGATCCTCGGTGGTTATGGCTATACGCGGGATTTTCCCGTAGAGCGTATGATGCGGGATGCGAAAATTACCGAGATTTATGAAGGGACCAGTGAAGTGCAGCGCCTGGTTATCGGCAGCGCACTGACACGATGAGAAAAAGCAGTAACTGTAACTGGAGAAGATGATGGAATTTACTCGAGAAATTTACTGGAATGTCGGCCATGGCGCAGAAACTCTGGTGCCCATGTACCTATTCGCCTTTGCTGCAATCGGGCTCTTGGTGCGAGGATTTCTGCAAAGAGTCAAGGTGTACAAACAAGGTCTGCCGCTGAACCGAACCGATCAGCTGGGTACACGGATTCGCCACATGGCGGCAAATGTCCTGCTGCAGAAAAAGGTCGCCGGAGTCCGCTGGCCGGGCCTGCTGCATGGCCTCTTCTTCTGGGGATTCGGCCTGCTGTTTATCGGCACGACACTTATTGTTATTCAGGCCGACTTTACCGATCTGTTCTTTGATATAAAGTTTCTCAAAGGTACGTTTTACCTGTTTTTTTCGGTCATTCTTGATGTCGCCGGTCTGGTCTGTATCTTGATGCTCGGTGGTCTGCTCGTCCGGCGTTACTTTTTTGCCCCGGAAGGCCTGGAGACGAAAAAGGATGATGCAATCATGCATGCGCTGCTTCTGGCCATTCTCTTCACCGGCTTTCTTGTTGAAGGGGCGCGAATAGCCGTCACCGAGCTCGGCACGCCGCTGTCTTATTGGTCGCCGGTGGGCTTGCTGGTGGCGAACGCTATCTCCGGCATGGGCGAGGGTGGCCTGCGGGCGCTGCACAAGGTGATCTGGTGGTTCCATCTTCTGCTCGTCATGGGCTTTTTTGTCCTTATCCCCTTGACCAAATTCAGGCATATTTTCACCACCAGCACCAATTATCTTTTTGATGACCTCGGGCCCAAGGGCAAGCTCGTGAATCTCGATCTGGAAAACGAGGATGCCGAGACCTTCGGTACCAATCAAGTAAAAGAAATGACCTGGAAAGATATCTTCGATGCCGATGCCTGTACCCTGTGCATGCGCTGCCAGGATCGCTGCCCGGCCTTTAATACCGGCAAGCCGCTTTCGCCGATGAAGGTAGTCAATCAGCTGGGCGAGGTTGCTTTCAACAATCCTCAAGCAAATCTGATAGACACCCTTGGTAAAGATGTCCTCTGGGCCTGCACCACCTGTCGGGCCTGTCAGGAGATCTGTCCGGCGGCCATTGAACATGTCAACAAGATTATTGACTGTCGTCGGGCCATGGTCCTTATGGAGGGCGAATTCCCAGGCGAAGAAGTGATGACCGCCATGGAAGCAACCGAGGTGAACGGTAATCCGCTCGGCATCGGTTACGCCGAACGGGCCGACTGGGCCGCGGAATTGGGCATCAAGCCGCTGGCCGAAGATGCCGAGGTCGATGTGCTTTATTTTGTCGGCTGCTATGCCTCCTTTGACAAACGCAATATCGCCGTTGCCAAAAGTTTTATCACGCTCTGTCAGGCCGCCGGGGTGAAAGTCGGTATTCTTGGCAAGGAAGAAAAATGCTGTGGCGAACCGATGCGCAAGATGGGCAACGAGTATCTCTATCAGAGCCTGGCCGTCGAGAATATCGAAGTAATGAAATCCTATGGCATTAAAAAAATAGTCACCACCTGTCCGCACTGTTTTAATACCCTGGAAAAAGATTATCGGGATCTGGGTTTTGATATCGAGGTTGAAACTTATACCGTATTTCTGGAAAAACTTCTGGACGACGGCAAGTTGCGCATCGATGCCCGGGAATTGAGCTGCACCTACCATGACTCCTGTTATCTCGGACGGCATAATGATATCTATGATGCCCCGAGAGCGCTTATCAAGGCCGCCGGCGGCAGGTTGGTGGAGATGGAGAAGAACCGGGCCGAGGCATTCTGTTGCAGCGCCGGCGGTGGTCGGATACTCGCCGAAGAAAAAATAGGTGAGAGGATGAATGTCAAGCGGGTGAAAATGGCCGCCGAGACCGGCGCGGCAACTTTGCTGTCCAACTGTCCGTTTTGCCTGACTATGTTTGAGGATGGAGTGAAGGGCGCCGAGGTGGAAGAGACACTGAGGCCAAAAGATATTGCCGAAATCCTTGCCGAAAGAATTGTTTGATAAACGTAAAAAATAAGAAAGACTTTCTAAGTCACTACATTGGAGGGAAAGTATGAAAATTCTCGTTTGCATAAAACAGGTTCCCGATATGGAATCTAAATTCAAGGTTGACGCCGGGGGGACCTGGTACGCGAAAACCGATCTGGCCTGGCGAATGAATGAGTACGATGAATACGCCGTCGAGCAGGCAGTTCAGTTGAAGGAACAGGAAAAAGATGCCGAGCTGACCGTTTTGTGCATCGGTTCCGAAAAGGTCAAGGAAACCATGAAAAAGGCCCTGGCCATGGGCTGTGACCGTGGTGCACATATCGCCGATGAGGAAGTCAGTGGCAAGGAGCCCTATGAGGTTGCTGCAATCATCGCCGAGTATGCCAAGGATAAAAACTTTGATCTGATCTTCACCGGCATGCAGTCCCAGGACCGGGGCAGCGCCCAGGTGGGGATTTTAGTCGCCGAAATGCTCGGCATACCGGGTGTTACCACTGTGGTTCGTTTTGACTTTAAGGACGGCGTTATTGATGCCAAACGCGAACTCGAAGGGGGTGTCAAAGCCTGTGTCAGCGTGGACGCGCCTGCGGTTATTACCTGTCAGCTGGGGCTGAATACCCCGCGCTATCCGACCCTGCCCAATATCATGAAGGCCAAGAAAAAAGAGCTGCTTTCCATTCCGGTGCAGGAACTTTTAAAAGTCGAAGCCCGGCAGGAAACCGCCAAAATGTATTTCCCGGAAAAGAAAGGCGGCGGGCTGGTGCTTGAGGGAGATGCCGCGGCGCTGGCTGATCAACTGATCAAGATCTTGAAAGAAAAAACCGCTGTTCTGGGCTAGATGGAGGAGATGATAATGAAAATATTGCTTATTGCTGAAAGTAGAGAAGGAAAACTGCTCGGAAGCTGCTATGAACTGATGGCCTTTGCCGAGAAAATGGGTGCCGAGGCGGCAATGGTGCTCGTCGGCAGCGACAGCACCCTGCCGCAATTTGCCGGGACACTCTATCTGGCCGATGCTGCCGCAGTTGGTGAATACAATCCGGATGTGCATAAACAGTTGATTCTCGATGTCGTAGCCAAAGAGCAACCGGACATGGTCGTCTTCTCGCATTCTTCCTACGGCTGGGATCTTGCGCCGCGTGTTGCTTTTGCCCTGAAGGCGGCGCAGGTTTCCGAGGTGGTTGATGTGGTTGACGGCACCATGGTTGTCCCCGTCTGCAATGCTAAACTGCGCCGGGATGTAATGGTGAAAACCGAGAAGACGGTGGTAACCCTGCAGGCCGGGGCCTTTGGTCTGACCGAGGAGCCGAGCGCTACGCCGACAGTTGAAAAGATCAGCGCCGAGGCTGGCGACAGGGTCCGTTTCACCGGCTACGAGCAGGCGGAAACCGGCGGCGTCGATTTAGGCAAGGCGAAGATTATCGTCAGTGCTGGCCGGGGTATCGGCAAGCCGGAAAATGTGGCGATGATCGCCGCTCTGGCCAAGGCCCTTGGCGGGGAATACGGTGCCAGCCGACCGGTGGTCGATTCCGAGTGGGTCGAGCATAATCGTCAGGTCGGCACGACGGGACAGACCGTGGCCCCGAAACTGTATCTGGCCTGCGGTATTTCCGGGGCTATCCAGCATCTGGCCGGCATGAAAAAGTCGGAATTTATCGTCGCCGTTAATACCGATAAGGATGCGCCTATCGGTGATGTGGCCGATGTGCTGGTGGTCGCGGATCTGAAGCAGTTTATCCCGGCTCTTACGGAAAAACTTCAGGCTTTATAGGCAAAAAGTATAAAGCACCAGATAAAAGGACCAGGCTATGCTGGAGGGAATATTCAACAGACTGCCGGAATCATTTGTTGCCGGAGTGTTTGCAAAACCAACGAGCTTTTATTTTTCGCTGGGCGATATGAAAAAATCCGTGCAATGCGGCGCGGACAGCTGCACGGTCAGTGATGGCCGTACCGTTGACAATGCCGACTGTGTCTGCAAGACCAGTCCGGAATTTTTTCTGAAGATCTGGGAGGAAAATTACCGACCGGGAATGAAGGATTTCATGACCGGGACCATTAAGTCGAATAATCCAGGTGCGCTGCAGGATTTCTTGCGCAGCTTCGGCAAAGACGGTTGAATAATCAGAGTGGTGAGAGTGATGCAATGAATGGAATGCAATATTTGACGGAAATAAAGGTGCGGGGTTATCATGCTGATTTTTACGGTCATGTGAATAACGCCAGGTATCTCGAGTTTTTTGAAGAAGACCGGTGGGCCCAGCTGGAATCAAAAATAGATTTGAAGAAATGGGCGGCGCAGGGGATCATCTTTCTTGTCGTTAACATCAATGTCAACTATCGCCTGGCCGTGCCGGTGGGCGAAACGCTGCTTGTTACCACTGATATTGAAAAAATCGGCAAGAGAAGTGTTGTTATGCAGCAGAAAATTCTTCTCAAAGAATCGCTAAAAGTTGCCGCTGATGCGCTTATCACCTTTGTCATAGCCGACAAAAGCGGCCGGGCGGTATCGATGGAAGGGGCGATGCTGCAGGAGATTGAGAAACTGCGTCAGGCCGAGCCAGTATGATTGAAAGTTTGGTTTATAGTTGACATTCATTGTAGTTATATATTACAAGCGGAGGTAAGTGTGCAATGCTACACCTCGCCGTAATGGTTGACTTGAACGTAAGATGCAATGTCGTTAATTGGGGGAGAAGTCTATTTCAGAAGATTCTCTGGAATAGGGGTATGAGGCGTCTGTCGGTATGGTTGGCAGATTTGCGTAATTTCAAGACCGAGGGGAGAAGAAGTATGAAGAAAAAGATTTCCGTATTGGCCCTGGCATCACTCTTTGTTGCGGGGTCCGCAATGGCATCCGGGTGGCGTATCCCGGAGCAGTCGGTTGATTCAACGGCCAAGGCCGGGGCTAATATCGCCTCATCGACCAGAGCTGATAGCGCCTATTTTAACCCTGCTAATATGGCCTGGATGGAGGATCGCTATCATCTGGAGGTTGACGCCACTTATATTTATCTTTCTGAAATTGATTATGAAGACTCCCGTGGTGTTGCGCGTAACGGGAGTTCAGAAAAAGAACATTTTTTTGTGCCCACCGGTTTTCTTGTTTCTCCCTCCTATGGCGGTGCCCGTTTCGGTTTCTCCTTAACTGCACCCGCTGGTTTGTCTAAGCGCTGGGACGATCCCTATCCGAAATCATTTGCCGAAGAGTTCTCACTGACGGTTCTTGAGGCGAACCCGACCGTCGCCTATAGTTTTAATAATATGGTTTCTATCGCTGCCGGTATACGTATGATCTATGCCGATGCCACGGTGAAGGGCGATGGATTTTTTCCAGTCCCAGGGTTTGGCATGCAGCGATATTCAAGGGAAATGGAAGGGGATACGACAGAATGGGGGTGGAATGTGGCTCTTGCCGTCAAACCTATGGAAAAATTGAACATCTCTGCCACCTATCGCTCCCATATTGATCTAGATTTTGAAGACGATGCTGATCTCAGACTGTTTGGAGTGGGACTCGCAACTTACGATGCCGATGTCTCTGTTCTGGTTCCGGCAGTTTTTGCCCTCTCCGTTGCCTATGATGTGTTGGATAATCTCAACGTCGAACTTACCTGGGATAGAACCTTTTGGTCGGAGTATGAGGACCTCGATTTCAATTTCTCTCCAAATGTCGGCGCCGCAAATATTTTCGAACCCCCTGGTGCTAAAGACTGGGACGATGCAAATTGCTTTCGTATTGGCCTGACTTATGAGTTGAACGATACCTGGACGCTCATGGGTGGTTTTGCCTATGATGAAACTCCGGTTCCAAATGAAACTATCGGTTTTGAGCTACCGGATTCCGACGCCTGGATCTATTCCCTTGGCGCCCAGTATAAGGTAAGTGACAAGATGGATGTTGGTATCGCGGCCCTCTATGATTACAAAGAGTCCCGCACGGCGAAAGATGATAAAGGGTTTATCGATGGTGAATTCACCAATGCTTCAGCACTTCTCATCAGCGTCGGTATGAATTACAGGTTCTAGAAAGGTAGTTTGTAACCTATGATAAAAACCCCTTGTTGCCGAGCAGCAAGGGGTTTTGGTCGTTGCAGAAATCGCAGAGCAGGCCTACAAACCACGCATATATTCCGGCTTCAGGCTGACCTTGCCGGCCAGGGCACCGGCAATAAGCTGCAGGGTTTCTGCCTTGTCGTGCGGCAACCTGGCTTTTATCGGTAAATAGTTCGAGGCATGATTGGCATGGAAGTAGCCATCGGAGAGGTCGGTATGGGTGAACATGATGGCCAGTTCCTCGAGCATCTCCGTGGCTGAAGGCAAAATAAACGCGCCTTTTTCCGCGGCATCGAAAAGCGGTGTGCCCGGCGTAAGCATAAGACTCAAGGCTCCGACATATTCGGGGTCGATGGCGGTGAGGACGCGGCCGGTCTCCCGGGCATGGATATGCGAGCGTTCCTTGCCGCCGATACCGAGCAGGACAGTGACGGACAGCTTGATTCCCGAGGCGCGAATTTTTTTGCCCATGTCGATCATCCGCGCGGCATCGGCGCCCTTGTTGATATTTTGCAGGGTGACGTCATCGCCGGACTCGAGGCCCATATAGGCGATCTGCAGTCCATGCTCGTGGAGCTCTCGCAGTTGTTCGGGGCTCTTGCGCATGATGCTCTTGGTATTGGCATAGGTGCCTATTCTCGTCACCCAGGGCAGTTTGGTACGGATGGCCGACAGGATAGTCAGCAACCGCTCCTGGGAGATAATCAGGGCATCTCCGTCACAGAGAAACAGTCGCTTCTGCCGGCGGCAGTTGGCGGCGGCAAAATCGATATCGGCCATGATCGTCCGGTCGTCCTTTATGGAAAACCGGCTGCCTTTGTACATGCCGCAGAAGGTGCATTTGTTGTGCGAGCAGCCGGTGGTTATCTGTAATAAAATCGAGGAGGCTTCACTCGGCGGTCGAAAAATATTTCCTTGATAATGCATGGTGTTTTCCTTTTATTCCCATGCTAAAGCCTGGGAACAATTTTAAGCTGCAGCGGCGCAACGATTGTGCAGCGTTGTAACAATTGAATTCATATGTTGATCAATACGCCATATAGAATATACCAATATAGAACAGAGGACTCATTTGACAATGAAAGATTCAACTTCGGCAGCATCTTCGGCATCACCTTCGATGTTTCCGCATCTGCTGCAACCCCTTGATCTGGGATTCATCACCTTAAAAAATCGGGTCCTTATGGGATCGATGCATACCGGTCTTGAAGAGGAAAAGGACGGCTTTCGCCGCATGGCCGCCTACTATGCGGCGCGGGCGGCGGGAGGCGTCGGCCTGATCGTCACCGGTGGCGTTGCGCCGAACAGGTCCGGCTGGGTGGCGCCTTTTTCTCTGCGTCTGGCCAGTCGTTCCCAGGTGCATGACCATAAGCTGATAACCGAGGCGGTGCATGGGGCAGACGGCCGGATCTGCATGCAGATTCTCCATGCCGGACGATATGGTTATCATCCGCTCTGTGTCGCGCCGACCTCGATTAAGGCGCCGATTAACAGGTTCAAACCAAGGGGATTGACCAGCCGTGGTATTTTGTCAACGATAGGCGATTTTGTCAAATGCGCCGGTCTTGCCCGGGAGGCCGGTTACGATGGGGTGGAGATCATGGGGTCGGAGGGCTATCTTATCAATCAGTTTATTGCCCGAAAGACCAATCGCCGCGAAGATGAGTGGGGCGGCTCCTTTGACAATCGTATTCGTTTTCCCCTGGAAATTATCCGCGGGGTGCGAAAGGCAGTTGGGGAGGATTTTATCATTATCTTCCGGCTGTCGATGCTCGATCTGGTGCAAGGCGGCTCGACCTGGGAGGAGATTGTCCGGCTCGCCAAAGAGATTGAACGAGCCGGAGCGACCATCATCAATACCGGTATCGGTTGGCATGAAGCCCGGGTGCCGACTATTGCCACCATGGTTCCCCGGGCCGGATTTGCCTGGGTGACCAGGCGGTTGATGGGTGAGGTGGGTATTCCTTTAGTGACGACGAACCGAATCAATATGCCCGAGGTGGCTGAAGCGGTCCTGGCCGAAGGCTGCGCTGATATGGTCAGCATGGCCCGGCCGTTTCTTGCCGACTCCGCGTGGGTGCAGAAGGCCCAGGAAGGCCGAGTCGACGAAATTAACACCTGTATCGGCTGCAATCAGGCCTGCCTGGACCAGATCTTTGCCCGCAAGACGGCGACCTGTCTGGTCAATCCCCGGGCCTGCCGGGAGACCATCAAACCCTTTATCAGGGCAGAGAAAAAAAAGACCGTGGCAGTGGTCGGCGCCGGCCCGGCCGGTTTAGCCTGCGCGACAACGGCGGCGGCGAGAGGCCATGCGGTAACTCTTTTTGAGGCGACCGGGGAAATTGGCGGCCAGTTTCGTCTCGCCCGGCAGATTCCCGGCAAAGATGAATTTGCCGAGACCCTCAGATACTACCGCAGGCAACTGGAGCTGCACGGTGTCGATGTGCGGCTGCACAGCAAAGCCAGACCATCCGATGTGATGGGTTTTGATGAAATTGTTCTCAGCACTGGCGTGGTGCCACGGAAAATTCAGCTGGAAGGTGCGGATCGCGACAATGTCTCCCTGTACAACGAGGTCCTCAACGGAGAAAAACAGATCGGTGAAAGGGTGGCCGTCATTGGCGCCGGAGGGATTGGTTTTGATATGGCCACTTACCTGCTTCATGAAAAATCCGGTTCCGACAGCATTGAAAAATTTATGGCCGAATGGGGCGTCGACATGGACTATAAGAGCGATGGCGGCCTGGGGGAGGTGCAGCGGGCGATTCCGGCTAGAAAGATCTTTCTGCTCCAGCGAAAAAAGACCAAACCGGGCGCGGGGCTCGGCAAAACCACCGGCTGGATACATCGGTCGATATTAAAAAAGAACGGGGTGCACATGTTGAACGGCGTCGACTATCTGGCGGTCAATGATCGAGGATTACTTATCCGGCATGGCGGTGTGGAACAGCTCCTCGAGGTCGACGATGTGGTGGTCTGCGCCGGGCAGCTGTCGGAACTGGCACTGGCAGGCGAGCTCGAAGCTCGAGGTATTGCCTATCATCTTATCGGCGGCGCCTTAAAAGCGGCTGAGCTGGATGCCAAAAGGGCTATTGTTCAAGGGACGGATGTGGCCGATCGGATATAACACTGCGGACAAG
Source organism: uncultured Desulfopila sp. (assembly GCA_964412665.1). Classification (GTDB taxonomy): domain Bacteria; phylum Desulfobacterota; class Desulfobulbia; order Desulfobulbales; family Desulfocapsaceae; genus Desulforhopalus_A. Next base: position 46,806 of record CAYPPR010000009.1, on the reverse strand, counting down.
CTGCTAGATCAGCGGATAAGACCGTTCAAGAGTATGCTGCGCGCCTTTTTGCGTCAGCCGGCTGCTGTAGAGATGGAAGCTTTCCACCGGAAACTCCGCAGTCTGGAAAAAGGCATTTCCGGCCAAAAAACGCTGCAGCTGGGGTATGGGGCTGTTTTTGAGCCGGGCGATGGTCAGATGGGGGATGTACTTTTTTCTCTCTCTGGGAATATTGATAACGGCGAGGGTTTTTTCAATGGAGTTTCGCAGCGGCAGTATGTGTTCTCCGCTCTCGACGCCGACCCAGAGGATGCGCGGAATGCCGCGGGGGGGGAAGGTGCCGACGCCCTTCAGAGCGATGGAGAACTTTGGTATGAAAACCTCTGTCAGGGCGTCGCGGATATCAAGCAGTCTGCTGCCCTCCACCTCGCCGATAAATTTCAGGGTGAGATGCAGCTGCTCCGCCGAAACCGGACTGGCGTTGGCGATCGATCTGCCCATTCCTTCTACCTCCAGGCGGACAGCTTCGGGGAGGTCTATGGCAATAAATAATCGAATCATCGGCAGAATACCTGGTTAGCAAAGAATAAAATCAGTCTCTTTCCCTGTTGTTCTCGACATGCGTTATCTTGTTTAAAAGTAATTGTAACTATCGCCCACCGGTTTGCCAATGAGGAAGAGACTATGGATCTGAAAAAAAGTCGTACCATAACAGCACCACGCCGTTATAAGCTTATCCTCGAGTACGACGGCACCAATTTCAGCGGCTGGCAGAAACAAAATGATGCACGAACCGTGCAAGGCGACCTGCTGAAAGGTGCCGAGCGGGTCTTTGGTCCGGTGACAATGGATATTCAGGGCTGCGGGCGCACCGATGCCGGGGTGCATGCTCTACGATATGCTGCCCATCTGGAGGTCGCCAGCGCGCTGGAACCGGAAACCGTGGCAGCGTTGCTTAACGATACTCTGCCGAAAGATCTCGCCGTTCTGGCGGTGGAGCCGGTCGATGCGCGCTTTCATGCCCGGCACAACTGTCTGGCCAGAAGCTATATCTATCAGATAAAACGCCGCAAATCCGCCTTTGCCAAACGCTATAACTGGTGGGTGCGCGAAGAGCTCGATGTTGCTGCCATGCGGTGCGCCGCCGAAGTGATGGTCGGTATGCATGATTTTGCAGCCTTTGCCGAAAAGCAGGAGCTGAAAAAATCGACCAGGGTGCTCGTGCACAGGGTGCAGCTGGTTGAAGATGAAGACGTCCTGATCGTCAGGGTGATCGGCTCGCATTTTCTCTGGCGCATGGTGCGCCGGATGGTCGGGGTGCTGGTCGAGGTCGGCGGCCATCGATTGACCAAAGAAGCTGTCCGCCATTTTTTGCAAGCGCCGTCAACGGTGCCCTTTAATCATACGGCGCCGCCGGCCGGGCTGTTTTTTGAAAGGGCCTTTTACGATGCAAAGGAGTTGGAAGAAATATAAACGCTGATCAGTATCGAATCGTCCTCTTTAATTGGAAAATGTCCTGAACAACAGGAAAAAAAGAGAGAGATCGGTTGGCGGATCGCATAACTTGACCTCTTTCCCATCCATTTTGGCAGTGTTTACAACGGCATGTTTTTTGCTTATTTTTTATCATGGAGCAACTCTTGTCGAGGAATGGAGGCGATATGGAAATGAACACCATGGTCGATTGGGAAAAATGGGTCAAACTTGCCCGTGAAGATCCGGAAAAGTTTGAAAAGGAGAGGGCCGCTACCATTGAGGAATTGATCATGAGCCAGCCGGCTCGGTGCCGGCAGCGCAGCCGCCGGCTGCAATGGAAGATAGATGCCGTTCGGCAGACGTCGCCAAACGCATTATGTGCCTGTATTCGAATTTATAATATGCTGATAGATGCAGCATATGGCCCCAAGGGATTGATAGAGACCATTGGCATGCTCGACGGCAAAAATCGAGCACCCGACAGGCAGATCATACCCGTTGGGAAAAAGGGATTTCTGCTACATTTCAGCAGGAATAAAAAGGTCAAATAAATTAAAAACTCAATCTAGTCAGTTGAAGGAGATGGTTATGGCAGAAATAGTAATCGACGTAGATGAATGCATTGGTTGTGAAGCATGTGTGGAAACCTGTCCCGAGGTCTTTGCCTTTAATGATGATGACGAAAAAGCCTATGTCATCGAGGGAGCGGATGCGGATGCGGATTGCGTTGAGGAGGCTATCGCATCCTGTCCCAGCGAATGTATTACCAGAGAGGATTAGTACCATATAATGAGAGCGGCACCACTCTTCCGTGGAAGGGTGGTGCCGCCTCTCCAGCAATTCCCGTTTTAGACCAGCAGTCGCTTTTCCGTTCATCTTTGGACAAAAAAATGATCTCCAACCGTTATTGGATAAAAGAGTCCATTCATCCTGTCTATCCTGTCTATCCGGCTTTTTCAGGATACGATCTTTGACAATACTGCGCAGCGGTCTCTCATCTTTGCATTATCCGCACGGCTTTATTTGATTTGATTGCCGACTTCTTGACGGCGTAGGCAGAATAAAATTTAGCTAAATTCATAGCATCCTCCAGTGTAATTGATTGTTTACAAATCTAAAAACAATGGAAAGAATTTTGAAAGCTATTTGGGCGATAGTTTTATTTTATTATGTTTCTTCTGTTTACGCCGGAGAATTGACCCTCCAGCAGGCGCTGGAACTGGCTGAAAAAAATGCCACGGAATTGCAACTTTTGCATGCCGAACATGCCCTTGCAACAGCCACCCACCAGCGCACTGCTCAGGCATTTTTGCCGAAAATTTCTGTCGATGCCACTTTGCTGCGGGCAGATTCCTCCCTGATCAATGATGTTCCGGTTCCTTCTCTCAACCTGCCGCCACGCATTGTCTATAGGGATTTTGGTCCGGTGAATGCGGCGATCAGAGGGGTTCAAGTGATACAACCGGTGTTTAATGCTGATGCCTTCAAGGCGCGTAAACAGGCCGCCCAAGGAAAAGAAGCCCACCGTCTGGCATATCGGTGGGGCAGGCAGGTGCTGCGGTTTCAGGTAGCTGCTCACTATTATGCCGTTGCCGTGCGTCAAGCCGATGAAAAGGCGGCCCGTATTGCGCTGGAAGCCGCGCAGGAAGCCTGGGAGGTGGCGGATGCCGCTTACCGGGAAGGTCTGGTTGCAAAGCTCGATGTGGTAAGGGCTGAGGCGGAGATGGCGGCGGGCAGGGCCCGTGTCAACACCGCGGAATCGGATGTGCGGCAGGCTTTGGTGAATTTGGCCACGCTGCTGGGTCTGCCACCTCAGCAAGAATATGTTTTCATTAATGATTTTACGGAACCGATCCCACCGGTAGCAGAACCGGTATCATCGGATAAACGCTATGACCTTCTGGCAGAGGAAGCAAAACACGAAGCCGCTGCAGCCGGCCTGGACAAAGCAAAAACCGGGTGGTTACCCAGTGTCAATCTGCTGGCGCGACAGCAATGGGTTGACGGGGATGAGCCGTTTGACCTTTACGCCGACGGCTGGGTGGTGGCACTTCATCTGCAATGGACATTGTTTGACGGGTTAAAACGACAAGGCGAGATTGCCGAAGCCCGGGCCCGAAAAACCTTGGCGCATATCGAAGTGGAAGCGGCCCGTCGTGCGGTGGCCCAGGAACAGGAACTGGCAATCAGTGACTGGTGGGCGGCCTGGTCTGCCTGGCAGGCATCAGGCAGGGCAGTGGAAGCGGCAGCCACTGCCCTGACACTGGCGCGGCGGCAATATGAAGAAGAGTTGGGCAACATGACTGATTTGCTCGCGACCCAGGCTACTCTTTACCAGCGCCGCCTTGAATACAGCCGGTATCAATATAATGTATTGCTGGCATCCATGAATTATTACCTGCGTTATGGAAAGGATCCTTTAGATGCATTACGGGAGACATCCAATGAAGCCCATTGACCGCAAATCTCACCTCTTTTTCCATTTTTTAGTATGGAGCATGCTGGTTTTGACGGGTTGTTCCGAATCCGAAGATAACGACACCGTGCGGGGTCTTGTACCGGAAGAACTCGTGAAAGTGACGGTTGCAGAGATACAGCCGTGGCTAAAAGGTTCAAACCGCCATTTTCCCGGCGTGGTACGTCCGGGCCGCCGCGCCGTACTCAGTACCCGCGTAAACGGAACGATCCAGTCAATCCTTGTTAAAGCAGGGGACTACATAACAGCGGGTGAACTGCTGGCGCGCATTGAATCCCGGGATTTAGAAGCGGTCATTGCTGCCGCCAAAGAGCAACTCAAGGCCGCGGAAGCTGCCCATGATCTGGCGGTGCGCAATGTCGGCCGTTTTCAAAGACTTTACGCAGAAGATCTCATTGCCCGAAATCGTCTTGAACAGGCCCGGGTGAAACAACGGAAAATGGAGGCAAATGTAGAAAAAGTTCGCGCCGAACTCAATATTCAGCGGATTAACCGCGGCTATGCCCATATCACTGCCCCATTTGTCGGCATGGTCAGCGAAGTGGTTGTTGACGAAGGATCATTTACCGGGCCGGGACAACCGGTGTTGGTCATAGAAGATCGATCAACCCTGCGAATCGATGTTCCAGTTCCATCAAAGATAGCCGATCGGTTACCCCCTGAAGAGGAATTATTCGTAGTCAGCTCATTATTGAGTGAACCTCTTGTGGCCAGTTACGTGGCGATCGTGCCGGCTCTGGAAGGCGCTTTGGCCGGTCAGATAATGCGGCTTTCCGTTAAAACCCCGCCGCCGGCTCTCCAGCCCGGCTTGGTGGTTGATGTACTACTGAAAGATACCCCCCAAAAAGAGAGCGTGGCCTTGCCTCGAGCGGCATTGATTCGCCGCGGCCAGTTGACCGGAACCATGGTGTTTGAGCAAAAGAAGGAAAAAGCTTTTGTGCATCTGCGCTGGATCCATACGATTGCTGGAGAACCCGGTGAAAATGACTTTATTCCGGTCTCTCAGGGGCTTGAAACCGGGGAACTAGTCGTGTTGGATCCTTCCCCGGATTTGCGGGACGGTCAACAGGTTCGCCCGGTGCGGGAGTTTCATTGATGGAACAGCTTGGCCTGGCCGGACGTATTGCGAACCGTCTTCTGGATTCCCCGCTGGTTCCCTTGTTTGTACTGGCATCTTTGATTCTGGGCAGTTACAGCCTGCTGGTGACTCCCCGGGAAGATCGGCCCGATATTGATGTCCCCACTGCCGTTGTCCTTATTCCTTGGCCCGGTGGGGGGGTGGAACGTGTGGACGATCAGCTGGCAAGGCGAGCCGGGAGCTGGATTCGTCAGTTATCGTCCGTGAAAAAAATACACAGTAGTAGTACGGATCACGCTGCCCTGCTGACAGTCGAATTTGAAGCGGGAACGGCAGAAACTACCGCTTTTGCAGAGCTTGAAGAATTATTCAATGTCTACGCCGATCATCTGCCGGTTGCTGCCGGTACTCCCCGGATTGATACTTTCGGGGAGGAACGCCTGGTCATGTTCATGGCGACCCTGAGTAGCAAGATCCATTCTCCCCGAGAATTGGACCAGGTTGCCGGAGAGGTGTCCGCCCGGCTGGAATCCGTGGCTGGTGTGCGCAATATTATCCGGTACGGCGGTGATCAACAGGCCATAGAAGTATTGCCCCGGCTTGAGGAGATGGCGGCCTACGGCATATCCCTTCATCAGATGGCGGAAGCGGTGGCCGGCGCGGGCCGGCAAATACCGATCGGTTATTTAGAAAGCGCGCCGGTGGCAGTCATGCAGACAGGGACGGATATCGGCAGCTGTGAAAAGCTGGGCCGCATTCCCGTTGGCCAGGGATCTGTGGGCCCGGTATATCTCGAAGATGTGGCGGATATCCGAAACGGCACGGTGCACCGGAACCGTGCCGTCTTGAACTGGCAGCATGGCCAGTCTACAGCCTATCCGGCGGTCACTCTCGCAATGACGACCCTGCCCGGCCAAAATGTTGCCGACGTGACGCGCCGAATCACTCAGCGAATGGCTGAGTTAAAAACCCAACTGGTGCCGGCCGGGATGCAATTGTCCATCTGCTATGATGCGGGTATAGAAGCGACGCAAAGAGTTTATAACGTGCTCAGCCAACTGTTCACCGGCACCCTCATCGTGGTGGGGATCATCTGGCTTGGCCTGGGATGGCGGGCGGCCATCATTATCGCCCTGATGATGCCGTCGTCACTGGCCATTGTTCCGTTCATCTACAACCAGTTCGATTTCACCCTTAATCCGGTCTCCATTGCGGCAATGATACTGGCTATCGGGATACTATCCGATGATGCCGTAGTGATGCTGGAAAACGTTAGCCGGCAGTTTCGCAACGCCGGTAAAAAGAGCCGGGAGTTGACCGTTAGCGCTGTGAATGAGGTGGGTAATCCCACGATCCTTGCGGATCTGCTGGTCGTTGCAACATTGCTGCCTACAGCCTATATTACCGGAGAAATGGGTCAGTATGTTCGTGCCATACCGGTAGGAGCATCCGCGGCAGTAATGTTTTCTCTGCTGGTTGCGCTCACGATTACGCCTTATTTTGGTTTAAGGCTCCTGAAAGTAGATATGTCTGCCCACCGCGGAAGTACTTCCAAAACCGGTGTGCAGGAAACAGCGACGTCAGAAAAAGGGTATGCCCGATGTTACCATGCTTTAATGTACCCCCTGATGGCCCATGGCATTCTGCGCTGGATTTTATATCTGGGCTTGGTCATACTTCTACTGGCGAGCTTTTCCATGGTGGGCCTGCGCTGGGTCCAGGTCGGGTTGACACCGCTGCTGGACCGTCAAATTTTTGCTGTGCATGTGGAACTGCCGGCTGGCGCCACGCTGACTGAAACACTGACGGCAACTTCAGCCGTGAGCCGAAAACTTCGCAACCTCCCGGAAGTAAAATCTTTAACAGTGTATGCGGGTACACAGGCACCTTTTATATATCCGCCCTCCGAAATACAGGTGCCCGAAAGCTTACCGCCTCATCGTGCCAAACTGCATGTCGAGATGGTACCGAGTCAGGAACGTCAGCGGCTCAGCTATGAGGTCAGCCGCGAGGTGGCGCATAAACTCGACGATTGGCTGGCACCTTATAATGCCAAAGGTTATATCGGTCGCATCCCTTCCGGGCCCTCCAGTGACCGAGCTGTTACTGCTGAAATTTACGGTCCGGATGCCGACGCCCGGCAGGCTCTTGCAGATCGGCTTGAACGCTGGCTTAGCGCTCAGCCGGGCGTGGTGGCCACCGAACAATTTCCAAAAGATCCCTTACCGCTTCTCAATCTTTTGGTAGATCCTCAGCACGCAGCTACCCGGGGCGTGATTCCTGCTGCGGTGACACGAACGCTTTTTCTGGCAGTAGAAGGCCGCGCCGTCACCGACTGGCCGGTAGCCGGTTCCCGTGAGCCGGTACCCGTGATTCTGCGTTTGGATCAAACCCGGCGTGACACTGTTGAATCCCTGAAATCGATCTATCTTCCCGGCGTCCAAGGTCAACCGGTGCCGTTGGAGGAACTGGTGCATTTTGATCAGCACCCCGGAAATCCGGTACGGTATCGTCGGGATTTGCTGCCCATCATCTCGGTGGTGGCCGATCTGGACCGGTCTGTCGCGCAACCGTTGACAATCCAGCTGGCGGGCGCCAAAAGCCTCCCCGCGGAAGATGACAGCCGACCGATTGCCATCCGCTGGCTCTCACCACCCGAGACTACCGCACATCCTCAACTTTATTGGTCCGGGGAATGGGAAATGACGCGTGATGTTTACCGAGATCTGGGCACTGCCGGTGCTGTGGTGATGCTGCTTATTTACCTGCTGCTGGCCGGCTGGTTCAGTTCCTATACACTGCCGTTTCTGATTATGCTGCCCATTCCCCTCATTTTTATCGGTGTAATACCGGCCCACTGGATCTGGGGCATCAACCTGGTGGGTACCGGGGTTCTGGGCATTATCGCGCTGGCGGGCATTGTGGTCCGGAATTCCATCCTCCTGGTGGATTTCATAAAACAGCGTGAAAATGAAGGGATGGCGTTGAAAGAGGCCGTGCTGCAAGCCGGTGTCCAGCGTACCCGACCCATTCTGCTGACAGCTGCCACCGTAATGTTCGGCAGTGGTGTGCTGGTGTTTGAGCCGTCATTAAAACCGCTGGGACTGACCCTGGCAAGCGGGGTAATGATTTCAACCCTGTTGACGCTTGTGCTTATTCCGATACTGTATTTTCACGTTCACCACAATAAATGATTTCAAATCAAGTCCCCTCATATCTCTCTTTCGGACAGTTTTCTTCCTTAATCGGTTTTTTTAAAATTTGAGCGGGAATTGCTGGTGCCTCTTTGCAACGCATATAACAGCGAATTACTTGGTCATTTTGTCAATTGAGAAAGCTGCATAATTGCCATATTGGCGATGGTCAGACCAAAAATCCCGGTAATAGTCGGCAGACTGCCCAGAACGTTGCGTTGCCGACCTCTGTCGGCATAGGGGGCTTCGCCCATCTGTGTTTCTTCTTCGGCCAAGCGGTAGTCAAAATCAATGGTCTCAATTGAGTAGACACAGGATATTCCGTCTCCGACGCCTCTTCTTCTCAGACGCTTGCGCAGATGTTTGGCCAACGGACAGTTGGATGTGGCAAACAGGTCGCCGGAACGTATGAGGGTAGGGTCGGTGCGCAGGGCAGCACCCATCGAACTGATGGTGGGAATTCGGCGCTCATATGCTGCCTGCAGGAGCTGCGTTTTTGGGTTGAGGGAGTCGATGGCATCGATGAGCAGGTCTGTTTGCGGATCAAGAATCTGCTCCATGGTGTCGTCGGCGGCAAAAAGAGGCAAGGCTTCGACGCTGCATTGTCCATTGATGGCCAGCGCCCTCTCACCGGCAACTGCAGCCTTCGAGCGGCCGATGGTGCTTTCCAGAGCAAGAATCTGGCGATTGAGGTTGCTCGGCTGGATAGTGTCAAAATCGATCAGTCGCAGGCGACTGATTCCGGCACGCACCAGTCCTTCCATGACATAACCGCCCACCGCGCCAAGCCCTACCAGCGTCACTATTTTGCTTTGCAGGAGTTGAAAACGTTCTTCCCCGAGGAGTCGTTGTGTGCGTATAAATCGATCTACATTCATATCAATCATAATCAGGTTCTTCGAAAAAATATTGTATAATCGATTCGGCTATGGTAATAAAACGTTATTTGTATCATGAAAACAGATCGTTAAGGGGTTGGGGTCTCAAGTGTCATGATGCATTCAACTGAAAAATGGTGCTTGAGAAGGCTGGGGCACCTCAGGGATGAAGCGCTTGTCTTTTGGGGAGTATATAGAAACGAAAGTAGCCGACGACATTGCTGCTGATAAAAATTGCCTCCATCAGCACGGCTCCCGGTGAGCCGGCAAGAATGTTGTGTACGAGCCACAGACTTGTGCCGATAAGCATCAATTGTCTGAGAAGCTTATCTTCTTTGCAGAAGGAGGCAACGGTGCCGAAAAGGCCTCCAGCGCAGCCGAGGATGGACAGCAATCCGGCATAGGTGCATATCGAGATAATAATTGTCGCACCAAGAAAGAGGCCCATCAGTTTTTTTGAGGTGCTGAAAATACTCGTCGTGAAGCGGATGGCCGCCATCAGAGCGAGAAAGGCCGCCGTCCAGTGGCCGAGCAGCATGAAATGGGCGGAGATCAGGGTGCAGGAAACCAGCAGGCAACCGACAATCTTTTTTCGTTCCTTAAATTGAAATGACAGGGTGTCGGTGCAGATGGCGATGCCGATAAGGATCTGCGAGAGAAGAAAATCAGACATCAATGGTTGCCGGCCTCGCGTGGAAGTTTTCGGTTGAATGTACTTTGTTGCACTGTCCCGACCGACTATACAACGTTCCGCTGTGTCCGTCCATCGTATTGGTTACTCTTCGCGGGCTCCTTGCCTGTCATTTCTAAAGATTCCGCGTTGTATCGCCTGCCGCCAACATCTTTTGGAAAAATATCGACATCCGCCAGACTGTACAGACATTGACTGGTCTTTGAAATTTTAATTATAAAATCTATAAGTTCGCTGTGAGTTTCCTGCGGCAGATGCCGTTCGGGTGCATCAAAGACGAGTATCGGCTCGGCTCTGTCAACAACCTGACTGAAGGCGATGGCCAGACAGGCTTTCGCCTGCATCTGTCGGAGCGAAAAAAGCGGCCCCTCGGTCGACTTTTGCTGTGGTTGGTCATTGATCAGTCGCAGCACTCCGGTCGCAGATCTGTCGATGCGCAGCAACATCGAAGAAGAGTGCCCAGCCGCCAACTGAACGTTCAGTTGGTCGAGAAATGCGCGTGCATCGGTGGGTGAAGTGTTGCCGAGGGCTTTGCTGTGCTCGGAGATTAAAAGTAGCAGTTGTTGCAGCTGTTGATGAGAGGTGCCGTCTCGTTCCGTGTCCGAGGCGGGGGAACAGCCGAGGGCAACAAAGAGGGGCAGCCGGGAGCGGATAACATCTCTTGCAGCCTGGAAATGATCGGCCCGCAGAACGGCTGTTTGGGTCGTTTCGATGCGTTGTCGCGAGCTTTGCCACAGTTCGGCTGGCAAGTCTTCCAGCCAGGCTATTAACTGGTCTTGGAGTGTGTCTTTAATGCGGTCTGACGGTTTTAGGCTGCGGATGATCTCGGCGAGCGGGTGCGTACGCTCCGGTGCAAGTCGGTGCGCTTCATCAAGTAAAATCCGTATATTATCTGCAACCTCGCTCCAGCGGGTCGAGGCGGCCAGTTCGACGAAATTGATCCAGCGGGAATAATCGAGGCGTCTGCCGACCTCGATTCGGTCGGTCTCGTAGAGTACCGGATTTATGGTCGCCAGCTCTTTTACCAGAGCGGGCGTGGCGTTGAAGACGGCCAGGGCGACCGTACGTTTGCCTGGATGGACACGTTTCGTGTATCCGCCCTGTTTGATATATTTCGGGAAATCAGCAAACGGTTGGACGGTTTCTATTGCATAAGGTGGGTTGATGGTCTGCAGCATCCGCAGAAAATTTCTACCATATTCCTCCGGAGGAAACTGAAACAGGTTCAGGTGCGGGCTGAGTTCAAACCACCGGCTTTCCGTGAGAGCGCCAAGCCCGCGTATTCGTGCCTGAATGAGCTTCATTTTTCATCTCCCCGGAGAAAATGCTATTTATGACGAACCGTTGCGTGGCCATCCGTGTTGTTTCCGAATATATAAAATAAGCATGATTGGGCGAAATAATATAAATTTTGCGCGCCTGGCTAACGAAGTTTTTTTTACTGAGCCATCCGGAAGGTCAGTTTTTTGCGCATGAGGATTGCATGGCCGCCGTCCTCATAATAACCATAGCGAAAACCATACTGCTGAAAACCATATTTCGTGTAGAGTCTGAGCGCCTCCTTATTATTGTCGCTTACCTCTAAGGTCAGCATGGTACAGTTTGCCTCTCTGGCAATGGCCTCGAGAGCGGCAACTAATTTTGCGCCGATGCCGGTATTTCTCGTTGATGTGGCGACGCCGAGGGAGTAAATGCGCATTGTTCGACTGTTTTTTCTCGTCAGCAAAATTGCGTAGCCGACTATTGTACCTTCTATTCTGGTTCTGACGACGATAACGGTTGCGTGCTGAATGAGATATCTGAAATTCTTGCGCGAACAACAATCCGTCATGAACAGAGTCTGCTCGAGGATAACAAGCTGGTCGACATCGGCCAGTGTCGCCGGTTCAATAATATAGTCGGTGTTGTTCATCGTTGTATTTACTTTGGTCCAAAAAATGCAAAATATTAAGGTTATATTTGTTTGGGGGGAAGCTTTACAATCTTCTTTTCCAGGAGTATTATACATCGTTTTTATTACTGTGCGTTATTTAAGAATAATTACATTAGAGGGGGAGAAATGTGGCTATTATAACCATTTCTAGAGGGTCCTACAGTCGAGGCAAGGACGTAGCGGAAGCTCTGGCCAAACGCCTCGGATATGAATGCGTTTCCCGGGATATTCTGCTGGAAACCTGCGAAGAATTTTCCATTCCCGAAATAAAGCTGGTCAAGGCACTGCACGATGCACCTTCTGTACTCGAGCGTTTCAGCCATGGCAGAGAACGCTATATAAGTTATTTTCGTGCTGCCTTTCTCAATCACATGAGTAAAGATAATATTGTTTATCATGGTCTGGCAGGCCATTTCTTCCTGCAGGATATCTCGCATGTTTTGAAGGTGAGAATAATCGCCAGTATGGAGGATCGGATAAAAGAAGAGATGAAGCGGGAAAACTGTTCAGAGGAAGAAGCCCGGTACATACTCAAAAAGGACGATGCGGAACGGCATAAGTGGAGCCTGTCTCTCTATGGTAAAGACACCTTAAATTGCAATCTTTATGACATGGTCCTGCACATCGGCACGATGACTGTCGACGATGTTGTCGATGTCCTGGCCGACATGGTAGAAAAAGGAAGATTCAATGCGACGCCGGAATCACTGGCACTTCTTCAGAAAAAGACCTTACTTGCCAACATCCATGCCAAGATTGTCAGCATTTCTCCCCGGGCAACGGTTGCTCTCGAGAACGGTGTCGTCACCCTCGACAATCTTGAAGGCGGCCTGAAGAATGACGGCGATCTGCGCAGGAAAACGGCAGAAAGGCTTATCGAGGCCTACGGTTTAAAGGACGTTATTTTTGCCGCGTCCATCAAGGCCAAAAAGGATCATGTCAATCCTTTCTATAATCTGGACGTTAAATAAGATGGCGTCGTAAAAACAGCTTGCCGGAGTCATTTCGCAGATTCGTCAGACAGCCCCGGCAAAGTGAAGAGTTCTGTTGTATGGTCGCCTACCTCGGCCATAAACAGCCTGTTTCTCAGGGTCGAGGGTCTGCCAAGTAACAGGGTCGTTGCCGCCGCGCATTCGACGGCGGCCATATACATGGCTGCAAAAGGCAAAGTGCCTACCGACTGCTCCATACCTCTTTTTTGCGCTTTTTCCGCCGGACCGTAGATGCTCTGTAGTCCGGGGTCCTCCGGGAAAATCACCGTTGCCTGGCCACTGCTGCCGCCTATAGCCGCTGAAATAAGCGGAATGGAAGTCTTTCTGCACGCATCTTCAAGAACAAAACGGTCGGCAATGGAGTCAAGGCAGTCGATGGCCAGCAGAGCGTCATGGAGGATTGCCCGGCCGTTGTCGACCCGGAAAAACTCAGCTATCGCGCGCACCTCGATTGCCGGATTAATAGCCCGAACGTGTATCCGGGCCGTTGCCGCCTTTGATTTGCCGAGAGCATCAGGGCTGCTCAACAGTTGCCTGTTCAGGTTACTTTCCTCAAAACAGTCGCCATCAACCAGAGTGAGTCGGCCGACTCCGATTCGCGCGAGAATTTCGGTGACCGCGCCGCCGAGGCCGCCGAGGCCGATAATCGCCACATGGCAGCGCAGCAAGCGAAGCTGGTCTTCATTGGAGAAAGAGTTTTGATTGCGACAGTATCTTTCGGGAACTATGCCTTCTTCCAGGGCGATACATTCGACTACTCCTAGCGATAAGCCTGTTGTCGCGGCAATCTCCGAGGCATCATGCAAGAGAATGGCCTTGTAGGGTGATTGATCCGGCCGACACCGCTGCTGCGCGTATGACTGCAATAAATCATAAACTGTGGCGTTTTTCACCGCTGTCCTTACTCCTTCATCATCTGGCGCAGGACATAGGGCAGAATGCCACCGTGCCGGAAATAGGTGACGTCGACCTCGGTATCGAGGCGGGTGATAACCTCAAAGTGCAATGTGCTGCCATCCTGTTTTTCCGCCGTGACCTGCAAGGTTTTTCCGGGAGAAATTTCCGCCAGTCCCTTGAGCGAATATATTTCCGTACCGTCCAATCCCAGAGAAAGCGCATTTTCTCCCGCTTTGAACACCAGCGGCAGGGCCCCCATGCCGACAAGATTGTTGCGATGAATCCGTTCAAAGGATTCGGCAATGACCGCTTTGATGCCGAGGAGGTTGGTGCCTTTTGCCGCCCAGTCCCGTGAAGAACCGGTGCCGTACTCCTTGCCGCCAAGGACAATGAGCGGGGTCCCCTCCTCAAGGTACTTCATGGCTGCATCATACGTATACATTTCTAAATTTTCCGGCAGTTTGACAGCATAAGCGCCTTCCCTGGGCGCGACCATCTTATTCTTTATGCGGATGTTGCCGAAGGTGCCGCGCATCATTATCTCGTGGTTGCCTCTTCTTGAACCGTATGAATTGAAGTTGTCCGGCTCGACCCCCTGCTCCATCAGATAACGACCGGCGGGATATTCCGTCGGGATGGCCCCGGCGGGCGAGATATGGTCGGTGGTGACGGTGTCGCCAAGGAGAAGGAAGGTCCTCGCCCCGATAATATCTTCGGGTGCTTGCGGTACATCGGTGAACGTGTCGAAATAGGGTGGATTTTTGATATAGGTTGATTTCTCATCCCAGGTATAGGTGGTACTTTCCGGGACCTTTAAACCTTGCCAGAAGGCGTCGCCGTCAAAAATATGGGCGTATTCCCGGGTGAAGGCTTCCTCGGTGACATGTTCATGCACTAATGCCTCAATGGCCTCGTTTGTCGGCCAGAGATCTTTGAGGAAAACCGCCTGGCCATTCGGGTCGGTGGATAGCGGCTGGCTGGTCAGGTCGATATCCACCCGGCCGGCCAGGGCAAAGGCCAGAACGAGCATCGGCGAGGCAAGAAAGTTGGATTTGATCTGCTGGTGGATGCGAGCCTCAAAGTTTCTGTTGCCGGACAGAACCGCTGCAACATTCAGGTCTTTTTCCTCAATGATCTTTTCCAGGGCCGGGTTGAGCGGGCCGCTGTTGCCGATGCAGGTGGTGCAGCCGAAGGCGGCAATGTGAAAGCCAAGTGCCTCGAAATAGGGCATGAGGCCAGTTTTTTCCAGATAATTGCTCACTACCTTCGAGCCCGGGGCAAAGGAAGTTTTGACATAGCGGGGCACTTTCAGGCCACGTTTTACCGCTTCTTTGGCCATCAGGCCGGCACCGATAAGCACATGGGGATTTGAGGTATTGGTGCAGGAGGTGATGGCAGCGATAACCACACTGCCGTCACTCACTTTGACCGGGCTGCCGTTGAAAATAATTTCAATATCTCTTTTTGCCACCGCATGGCAGGAATCATCACGGCTGGTCTCACAGCCGGATTCATCGATGAATGTCGAGACGGCAACGGGAGTGGTGTCACGCTCGAAGTTGCAGCCGAGGATATCGGCAAAGGCCGATCGCATGCCGCTGAGCGGGATGCGATCCTGGGGGCGTGCCGGTCCGGCGAGTGACGGCTCGACGGTGGACAGATCAAAGTCGACAACCCTGGTGTAGTCGATACTTTCCTGCGCATTGTAAAAAAGGCCTATCTCTTTCGCGACGGCTTCGGTGACGGCGGCCTGTTTGCCGCGTCCGGTCAGCCGCAGGTAGTCGATGGTTTTGCTGTCGATGGGGAAATAACCGAGCGTCGCGCCATATTCAGGAGTCATGTTGGCGATGGTCGCCCGGTCCGGAATGGACAGGCTTTGCATCCCGGGCCCGAAGTATTCGACAAATTTCTCAACGACTTTACTTTGTCTCAGTAGTTCCGTCAGGGTCAGGACCAGATCCGTAGCGGTGATGCCGGGTTGCAGTTCGCCAGTCAAGCGGACGCCGACAACTTCAGGGATAGACATATAGTAAGGCTGGCCGAGCATGACAGCTTCCGCTTCGATGCCGCCTACCCCCCATCCCATGACGCCAATGCCGTTAATCATCGGCGTGTGTGAGTCGAGGCCGACGACGGTATCCGGGTAGGCATATGTTGTTTCGTCAATGGTTTCGGTAATCGTTACCCGCCCCAGATGCTCGAGATTCACCTGATGACAGATTCCGGAGTTGGGGGGAACGACTCGGAAGTTATCAAAACATTTTTGGGCCCATTTCAGCAGGGAGTATCGTTCGCTGTTCCGCTCGTATTCTTTGGCGACATTGCCGGTCAAACTGAGACTGGTCCCGGACAGGTCGATTTGCACCGAGTGGTCGGCAACCAGCTCGACCGGTACCCGGGGATTAACCTTGGCCGGATCTCCTCCGAGTTTTTTCACAGCATCTCGCATGGCGGCAAGATCGACAACGGCGGGAACCCCGGTAAAATCCTGCATCAGCACACGGGCAGGATGGTAAGGGATTTCGACCGGAACATCGTAGCTTTTCTGCCAGTCGGTAATTGCCTTCAGATCCTTTTCCCGAACTATCTTGCCATCGAGTTTTCTCAGCAGGTTTTCCACCAGGATGCGGATGGAGTAGGGAAGGCGGTCAATAGCTCCGAATCCGTGATTCGCAAGGTCTCGAATGGCAAAGTAGCTGTAGGTAACGCCACCAATTTTTAGTTGTTTAACGAAGTCTTTACTCAGCATGGTTTCCTCATATTGCTAGTGGCAATTGTAAATGGATGGGAAAAGAAATATCCTGTGGGGATGGGGATTCAATCATAACCGTTAGTTTTCCCTGCCGTTTGTTTGCTGAGCGAGGTAACGCTCGGGACCGACAGCCAGGGACGTAAAAGGCGGTTATCTCGGTTATCGACAAGAGACGGATTCGCTGGAATCACATCCCGCCGAGGTACCCATATCTTCGAGTTGCTTTATGTGGTTACGTTCCTCATTGATTATCTTCCGCAGTTGTTCAACGGTCTCCTGGTCATCGAGAAAGCCAATAAGAAATTCATAGAATAAAATTGTATCCAACTCGAATGCTTTCGATTGGGCGATTACTTCTTCGACATTTTTGGCATTCAGCAGCTCGCTTTCGTCCAGTAAAAAAGTGTTTCCTTTAACCATTTCCTGTAGCAGCGAGCGGCCAACCGACTCCATCTCCTGCTGTTCAGCGGTTAACGGCTTGCTTGACTTAAGCTTGGTAAACCATGTGGCATGGCGACTCTCTTCCTCTGCCATCCACTCCAGTACTTCCGCCACCTGGGGATCTTTGGCTGCTTGAGCGGCCCTGCGGTATGTTTCTTCGCCGTTTCTTTCAATTTGTATGGCTATGTTGCGAATATCGCCGATGGTAAACATTGTTCTCTCCGGTTTTTTGAGTGCATACATTATCTTAAGGGATATGTACTGCTCTATTGAACAGGTTTTTGTCTCCCTTATACATTCTTTTCTGATTTTTTAGTAGAGAATTGCAGGCCTTCGGGGAGGAAACCCGTTGGCCGGTTCAGTCAAAGAACCTGGTGAAGGTTTCCACTTCTTCTCTCGGTGTGCGGTAGCTGTTGACCGGTGCGTCCTTGTCTTCATAACCAAGAGCTATGCCGCAGAGAAGAACAGTCTCCCGGCTGTAGCCGAGCGCATCCTTAACCAGATCAGGGTATTGACCGAGAGCGGCTTGGGGACAGGTGGCCAGGTCCTCCGCAAGGGCAGCCAGCATTACCGATTGCAGGAACATGCCGTAATCGAGATAAGACCCTTTTTGCATTGCCGAATCGAGGAAGAAAAAAAGAATGACCGGCGCGTCAAATGCCCGGTAATTGGCAATCCACTGCTCCAGTCTGCCCGCCTTGTCCCGTCGTTCTATATTCAGAGCGCCATACAACTGGGCCCCACAGGCGACCCGCCGTTTTTTATATGGTTCATGCCATTTGAGCGGATAATACAGGTAGTCCATGGTGCCGATGCCTTCTTTGCGGAAGGCGCTTTCTAGTGCCTTGGTTAATTCGTCCTTTTTTTTGCCGGTGACAACGGCCACCTGCCATGGTTGAGCGTTCGTTCCCGATGGAGCATGCCGTGCCGCTTGCAGAATGTTGATAATTTTTTCTTTGCTGACCGGTTTATCGAGAAAGGCACGGGTGGATTTACGCAGGCGAAGGGCATCTATTATATTCATTACACCTCAGTCGGTTTTATTTCAGGGTTCGGCCAATATCAAAAACTTCATGGCAGGAGGGGCAGATGAATAACCACCGTATCTCTTCTCCGTCACGTTGCAGCATCGAATGAAAGCCGTCTTGGTAATTACACAGGGGGCAGAGTTTAAATTCTTCCTCAAGTGTAATTGCATGAATTTGGTATGCCATAATATGTCCTCTGAAAAATTATTTTTGTGTGTTTTACTCGAGACACATAGCAATAAAGCATCCTTAATAAAATAATACCGCTTTCAGAGAGATCAATGATAACCGCTGTGGATTGACTCCTGTGGTTAGTCGACCTAGAATACTAATACTTATTCACTTTATGCAAGCTCACTGAAGCTCAATAGATATTTAAGCTGAAAAAAAATTATTTAAATTCAGTTACAAAACAACAGGAGAGAAAGAATGGCAGATGACACGACTGTTTTGACCCCTGACGGCATAGAATCTCCCGGGGATGAAAAGGAAAATGACTCTTCAAAATCATTAGTATTGGCCAAGGATCTGTTGCCTGAGAGGTTGATGATTATTCCGCTGCATGATCGGCCGATGTTTCCGAAGATGATGGGGCCGGTCATTATTGACGATACGGTTCTGCAAAAGGCAGTCATGAAACATGTCAACCAGAATACCCCGCTCTATTTTGGCCTTGTCTTGCAAAAGCCGAAAGAAGATGGTCTCGCTCATGCCGCGGAGAGCGGGGAGGATTTTTTTAAGGTAGGCTCGGTAGCCAGAGTGATTCAGGTGTCACCCTTTAAACCAGGGGAGCCCTTGCAGGTATTGGTGCAGGCCCTGGAACGGTTCGATA
Source organism: uncultured Desulfopila sp. (assembly GCA_964412665.1). GTDB lineage: Bacteria > Desulfobacterota > Desulfobulbia > Desulfobulbales > Desulfocapsaceae > Desulforhopalus_A. The sequence continues at coordinate 28,159 of CAYPPR010000009.1, read as the reverse complement.
TCGTCGCGATGACGAAAACCGATTCCATTTTTACCGCCAAGGTGAATTACTGGTTTGAGAATATAGAGGAAAACACCGACGAACTGAAAGCCTATTCGGTGGCGATCATTGATTGCATCAAGGATCTGGTCAATATGAACCCCTTGTTTAAAGAGGGTTTGAGTCTGCTTATTGAGCGAATCAATCTCAGTGATCCCGGTTCGTTAGCCGATTTCGCCGCCTCTATGACCACTTCTTCCGGGACGGAAATTCAAAAAATTCTCGAGACGCAGAAGGTACGCCAGCGGCTGGAAAGAGTATTGATTCTCCTGAAGAACGAGGTAGAGATTTCCAAACTGAAAGCCAAAATATCCAAGCGCATTGAGGAACAGCTTTCCAAGCAGCAACGGGAATTTTTCTTAAAGCAGCAACTGCAGGAGATAAAAAAAGAGCTGGGCCTGGCAAAAGACGATACCCAGGCGGAGCTGGAAAAATATCAAAACCGGCTGAAGAAACTGGTGCCTTCGGAGGAAGCGAAAAACAAGATACAGGAAGAGCTGGAAAAGCTCAAGCTTCTGGGCGCCTCTTCGCCCGAGTTCAATATTACGCGGACCTATCTTGACTGGCTGACCATTCTCCCTTGGGGAATCTACTCAAAAGATAGTTACGACCAGAAGAAGGCGGCGAGAATTCTTGACCGGGATCACTATGGTCTGCAGGATGTCAAAAATCGGATTCTAGAACTGATCTCCGTCGGTGTGATAAAAGGAGATTTGTCCGGAACAATTCTGCTTCTGCAAGGTCCGCCGGGTGTCGGTAAGACCTCGATAGGACGGTCGGTCGCGCAAAGTCTTGGGCGGGAATTCTTTCGTTTTTCCCTTGGCGGCATGCGCGATGAGGCAGAAATAAAGGGGCATCGTCGGACGTACATCGGTGCCATGCCTGGAAAGTTTATCCAGGCCATAAAATCCTGCAAGACGGCTAATCCGGTTATCATGCTCGATGAAATCGATAAGATCGGCGCCAGCTTTCACGGTGATCCCGCTTCGGCCCTCCTCGAGGTGCTCGATCCGGAACAGAACCGCGATTTTCTTGATCATTATCTCGACGTGCGTTTTGATTTGTCAAAAATTTTCTTTATCTGTACGGCCAACCAGCTGGATACCATCCCTTCGCCGCTCATGGACAGGATGGAGACTATCGAGTTGCCCGGCTATATTCTCGAAGAAAAGGTGGAGATCGCCAGGAGGCATCTTGTCCCGAAGCAACTGAAAGAGCATGGCCTGACCCCGAAACAGATCACCCTGTCCAAAGCGTTGCTCGGAGCAATCGTTGATGGGTATGCCCGTGAAGCGGGAGTGCGCGGTTTGGAAAATTGTATCAAAAAAATTATGCGTAAATCGGTGAACAAGATCATCGAAAACCCGGAGCAGAATATTCGCATCCACAAAGATGAACTGAAAGAGCTGCTCGGCAAGCGATTTTTTTCCGAAGAACAGGCCTACTCCAAGCCTCGAGTCGGGGTTATCACCGGGCTCGCCTTTACCAGCATGGGAGGAGCAACCCTGTATATTGAATCTATTCTCATTCCCACGGGGCAGGCTGGTTTCAAACAAACCGGTCAGTTGGGCAAGGTTATGGTCGAATCGTCTGAAATCGCCTATAGTTATATCCGTTCCCTGATGAAAGAAAACAGCAAGGGGATTGAGCTCTTCAACAAAAACCTCGTGCATCTGCATGTGCCGGCCGGGGCAACGCCAAAGGATGGACCATCGGCCGGGATTACCATGGCCTGCTCGATCTATTCGATGGTTATGAATCAGGCGATACGTCCAAACATAGCCATGACCGGAGAGTTAACGCTCAGTGGCCTGGTCATGCCGATCGGGGGGGTGAAGGAAAAGATGATTGCCTCGAAACGGGCGAGGGTACAGGAGGTTATTTTGCCGAAGGAAAATCAGGAAGATTTCGAGATGCTCCCGGAGCATATCAAGGCAGGCATTACGCCACACTTTGTTTCGACCTTCGATGAAGTGAAGCGTATCTGTTTTAAGAGTTAATGGATTCGCAAAGGTAAAAAAGGAAAAAAAGAAAAAATGGAGCGGGAAACGAGATTCGAACTCGCGACGTCAACCTTGGCAAGGTTGCACTCTACCACTGAGTTATTCCCGCTCATTTATTCCTGAAAGGAAGTGTTTTTTAGCAGAACGTTCCGCCGAAGTCAATATCTTTTTTGCTTCCTTCACCCCTCGTTGAACAGTTCTGCACTCGCAGCCCTCTTCCTGCGGGTGTGGAACAACTGTTCCTGCTATTCCGGTAACAGATCGTAATAGTAGGTAAGAATATCCGTCCGGGTAACAATACCGATCACTTTGTTATTTTCGACCACGGGAAGATAGCCGACATCGTTTTCAATCATCAGCCCGGCGGCAATCGATGGGGCGCTGCCCGGTTCGATGGTAATAATGTTTCTGGACATGAACGCTTTGACCGGGCTGTCCCAATGCTCTTCCTTTTTTACTCGTTTTAGGTCCCAGAGAACAATTATGCCATGGATTGTATCGTCTTCCATGACCATGATTCCGCGAATCTTTTTCCTGGCCATCAAATGCTGCACATCTCGCATGGGCGTCGCCGGGGGCACGGAGATGACCGGAAAGGACATGATGTCGGAGATGCGGATACTTTCCGTTTTATCGGCGGTAAGTCCGGCGACGATCTTTTCCTTGATCTGTTGCGCAGACATTGCGTTGCTTTTTACCGTTGCCGAACCGGCTCCGGCGTGTCCGCCGCCACCGAGGGTGGCCAGTGCCGCGCCGATGTGGATCTTATCCGTACCGCTGCGACCAATGATGGTATTCCTGTTGTCATTGGTGAAAATGACAAAAAGAGCATCGACATTGACAATCTTCCGGTACATATTCACGATTGACGCCAGATCGGTTACTTTTTTGTCCAGACCAATACAATTAAAGCCGACGGTGTTGCCGTTGATGGTAAATTTATCCGTCTCCTTCATCATCTCAAAGAGGATTTCCTTTTGGTTCTCTTCGTAGGGCGGGTTCAGGAAAAAAGAGGCGACATTCAGATCCGCTCGATTATCAAGGAGATAGGCGGCAGCCCGGGCGTCTTCCGCAGTCGTTGACGGGTAGGAGAGGTGCCCCGTGTCCTCGTAGAGTCCGATGAGCATGACGGTGGAGTCGAGCGGCGTGAGGGCCATGCCGCGCTTCTGCATTTCGCGGGCGAGCAAGGTCACCGTCGAGCCGATCTGTTCTCGGCATGACCAGGTCGCCTTGATGTCGCCTGCACCCATCATATGGTGGTCCCAGAGATCAATCTCCAGGTCGTGCCGCTCAGCCAGCTTTTCCAGTCGATCGAGTCGCTGCCACTGGTTGGTATCAACGACGATCAGTTTTTTTACCTCATCGTGCACTACTTCGTGGGGCAGAATGAGATTGAAGGCCGTCTTATGGGTTGAGAGAAATTGTTCGACATTCCTGTTGGTCATTTTGGGGACCACGCCAATGCAGCCCGGATAGAGCAGGGTTGCGGCGATAACCGAGGCCAGACCGTCGAAGTCGGTGCTTTTATGGGTCGTTGCTATAAGCATGATACGAAGAGATCGAGGGTGATGAAAATCAAGTTTTTAGACTTTGGTAAAGGCGTCGTATCTGCAATTATTGCAGTTGGTAGACCGGTCGTGGTGATGGATCGAGGTAATAGCCCATCATCTGCCCGGCGAGCGCCTGAAGTGTTTGCTGGCGATTTGCCGGAGCGGGGTGGGTGCTGAGGAATTGTGGCGGCCCGCTGCCGCCGACCTTGGCCATTTTCTGCCACAGCCTTGCCGCTGCACGGGGATCATAGCCGGCTCGCGCCGCCAGCTCTATGCCCATCCGGTCTGCTTCGATTTCGGAGGTTCTGCTGTTCGGCAGGGTTATGGCTGTTGCCGCGGCCAGGGAGGTGCCGCTCAGGATGGCACCTTTGTATTGATTATTGCCGGCGGCAATAGCCACCCCGGACAGGCCAAGCTGGGTGGCAAGAGCAATGGACATCCGTTCCGCGGTATGATTGGCCAGCGCGTGGGAGATCTCATGGCCCATGACCTGGGCGATCTCGTCATCGGTGGCCTGCAGCTTATCGATCAGACCGGTATAAATCGCCATCTTGCCGCCGGCCATACACCAGGCATTGACCATTTCCGGATCATCGATAACCTTGATACTCCATTGCCAGTTCCGTGTATGCGGATAGATTTGTATCGCCTGGGCGATAATCCGACCGGTGATGAGCCTGATTCTTTTTGAGGTTATCGGATTGGAGTCGATCTTGCCTTCTTTTTCCAGAGGCAGGAGGGTTTGTACATATGCCTCGCGGGAAGAGCTGATGGCCTGCTCGGGGGAAACGAGCATCAGCTGCCTGCGTCCAGTGGGGCTGGTGGCGCAGGCCGACATGGTCAACAGAATAAAGAAGATAAAAAGTTTTTTCATGGCACAACCTTTGGGTGATAATATTCTGGTCAGGTGTATTATGTCAGGAAACGGATCCGTCTAACAAAAAAATATAAGACCTGATGATCATAAACGACAAAATTATTTTACAAAACTACTATACCGTCGATATGGCTAATCGCAAGCCAATATCGGCGGTAACGGAATGCCGGACTTGCCAACAAGGCGAAGGGGCACTATGTTGCTCAGTATTTTTTACAACAGATATTGGACACGAACAAAGGGTATCTATGACCAGTAATATAAACATGGAAAAACTGCAGCATCTCTGGCTGCAGCAGCTGCAGCTGGAGTTTGAAGAAATCTGCATGAGTTATGGCCTGCAGTTACGCATGCCGGTCTTTGAGATCTCCGAAACGAAAAAAGAACTGGGCGCCTGGCGTCCTGACCTGCGAACCCTGCGTCTCAGTCGTCATTTGATTGTTAATTATTCCTGGTCGGTGACCATGCAGGTATTAAAGCATGAAATGGCCCACCAGCTCTGCAGCGAACAGTTCGGCATTGTCGGCGCTCCCCATGGAGAGGCTTTTCAGCACGCCTGTGAGCTCCTCGGCGTGCTGCCGGAATATCGTCGTGCGGGCGTCGTCGTTGTCGAGACGGTGGAGCAGGCAGGCGGAGGAGGAAAAATCTCCGCCAAAGGACGGGAATGTCTGGCCCGGGTGGAAAAACTCCTGGCACTCTCCCAGTCTTCTAATGCACATGAGGCGGCATTGGCTATGCAGAAGGCCAATGAGCTGATTGAGAAATACCATATCCGGGAGCTCGGCTGCGAGCAGACAAACCGCTATGGTTGTGGCATAATTGATCGGAAGAAAAAACGCATAGAGGGCTATCAGCGGCGTATATGCACCATTCTGCATGATTTCTTCTTTGTCAGGGTGGTGCTTTCCAGTCTGTATGATCCGCTGATGGACGATACCTATAAGACCATTGAGCTTTTAGGCACGAGAGAAAATGTGACCATTGCCGAGTATTGCTATCATTTCCTGGAAAATAGACTGGCTTCGCTCTGGTCTTTGAACAGAAAACGGTTCAAAGGGTCGGTCAGGACTGAGAAAAACAGCTACTATCTCGGCCTGTTACGCGGCTTTCACCAAAAACTGCAGGAGCAGAAAATGGGTAAAGATGATCCGCGCATTCAGCCCAGGGTGGGCGATCTCATTGTCGCCGAGGAAAAGCGACTGGAAGTTTTTGTCGGCATGCGCTTTCCCAGACTGAGAAAGATATCACGACCTGGACCGAAGATCTACGGTGGCACTTTTAATGAAGGTGTGGCAACAGGAAAAACCATCACCTTTGCCGAGGGGTTGACCGGTGAAAAGCCCGGCTTCGGCGGCTTGTTGCCGGGATAACTCTCTGGGATAACTCTCTGCGGTAATGAAAAAATTACCGACCCAGCACACTGCAGATAATTCGGTTACGACCAGTCTGTTTGGCCTGGTAGAGGTTGTGATCAGTCGTCTCTAGAAAGGTCTGTGGTGATATCTGGCCATCCATGTAGATGGTTGCAAACCCGATACTGATAGAAACTAGGTCGGCGGCCTCCGAGAATTCGTGAGGAATAGTCAGGTCGATAATTGCCTGACGGGTCCGGTCGGCAATGATTTTGCCCGCGGCAGCATCCGTTTCCGGCAGCACCATAACAAATTCCTCCCCGCCGTACCGGGCAATAAGATCTCCCGGCCGTTTGAGAATACTGTCCAGGGCCTTGGCGATTTTCTGCAGCGTCAAATCGCCTTTTGCGTGGCCGTAATGATCGTTGTATTGTTTGAAATAATCGACATCGATCATGGCCAGTGAAAATGGAGTCCTGTTGCGGGCCGACCGTGCCCATTCTTTTTGAAAGACCTCCTCGAAACGCCGTCGATTGGGAATTTCCGTAAGACCGTCGAGGTAGGCCAGTTGATCCAGCAGCTTGTACTGATGGACAATGCGCAGGTGATTTCGCACGCGCATCTTGACGATCGGGGGAGAGAAGGGCTTGGTAATATAATCGACTGCGCCAAGCATAAAGCCATGCTCTTCATCCTCAATCGAGTTCAAGGCAGTTACAAAGATAACCGGAATGTTGTTGGTCTTGTCATTATGTTTGAGAATTCTAATAACCTCATAGCCGCCCATGTGTGGCATCATGACATCAAGTAAGATGAGATCCGGTGGAAAGCCACTAAAAGCGTGCTTGAGCGCCTGCTCACCACTGCCAGCGAGTACCGGGGTATACTCATCTTTGAGCAGATCAGCCAGCACCTTCAAATTCATTATTTCATCATCAACAATGAGAATACGTGGGGTTTGCTTCTCGTGCATAATCACATCTCCCGCTGCTGCAGGATTTGGTCCAGCAGGGTCTCGGTCATCTCCGCTGCACGGTCGTATTCTATGTCATTTATCAAGTTAGCCACCGTTTGCAGATGTTGCTCAAATCCAGCCCCGGCAAGGTGTTGCTCAATTTTGAGGAACTGCACTTCGGCGGCGGCTTCGCCTTTTTTCAGTTGTTCGATGAGTCCCTGCATAAGCTCTTCAATGGCATTCCCCGCGATCACTCGTCCTCCAATATCGTGCGTTTGAGCTGGTCTTTCTACCTGTGCAGCCGGAAGTGCCGTGAGAGCGGCGAGGACCTTGTCGAGCGCATCAATAAAGAAGTCAAGATGATGCGGCGCCTCCTCCAACTGGCCCTTTTGCACGGTAGCTTCCAGTTTTTGCGCCGCCTGCATGAGTGCCGTCGAACCGATATAACCTGAAACACCTTTTATGGCATGGGCGTTATTCTGGATTTCCTGCCACTGACCGGCGACAGCCTGGTCACGCAGGATGTCCGGCAGGTCGGAGTAGTGTCTCTTGAACTCATGGAGCATTTTCACTAAAAGCGTTTTGTTATTATTCACCGCCTTAAGCGCTTCCTCCAAATTGATTCCAGGTAAAAAAGGCAGTGAAACATCCTCTGTCGACGTGACTTCGGCGGTCTTGCCGGCAAGATGTGGCTGTGTTAGCGACTGCTTCTCCGGTATCCACGATTTTAAGGTTTGATACAGTTCCGCCTGATCGATGGGTTTGGTGATATGTTCATTCATCCCTGCGGCAAGACTCTTGTCCCGGTCTCCAGCCATGGCATGGGCTGTCATGGCGATTATCGGCAGCTTCCGCAGGTGATCGTCGCATCGAATCCGTCTGGTTGCCTCCAGGCCATCCATCTCCGGCATCTGGATATCCATCAGTACCAGGTCATAGCTTGCCTGCTGCAGGGCCGCCAGACATTCCCGGCCGTTCGAGACCACCGTGACCGTCATGCCCGCTTCCTCCAGAAAGGCGGTCGCCACTTCCTGATTGATGCTGTTGTCCTCGACGAGCAGGATCCGTGCCCCGTGGATATTCCGTAGATCCGTCGTCTGTCTCTTCTTGGCAACCGCCAAGGGGTGTGCAACAGTTTCAATACCGAGAATATCCAGCAAGGTCTCGTACATGACCGACGCATAGACCGGCTTGACCAGGAAGGCATTCAATCCGGCATTGTCGGCTTCGAGATACGCCTCCTCCCGTCCATTGGCGGTGACCATCAACATGGCCGGTACCTTGGCGAAAGCGGCGTTGGCCTTGATCCTCCTTGCCGTCTCAATACCATCGATGCCGGGCATGATCCAGTCGAGCAAAACGACATCGTACGGTTTTTCCCGCCGCGCCGCCAGCTCCAGCAACGTCAGTGCCGATTTTCCATCGACAGCCGTGTCTACCTTCATTTTCAGCGAAGCCAGCATGGAGGAGAGTATCTCCCGGGCCGCCTCGTTGTCATCAACGACGAGAGCTCGCCGTCCCTGCAGCAGTTGCGGCACTTGCCCTGGCGGCAGGCCAATATTTCCGGAAATTTGCAACCTCGCCGTGAAAATGAATTCCGCACCTCTTCCCGGCGCAACCTCCGCCCGGATTTCTCCGCCCATCAATTCCGTCAGCTGTTTGCAGATAGCCAGTCCAAGACCTGTGCCGCCGTATTTTCGGGTGATCGAATCGTCGGCCTGACTGAAGGCGGAAAAGAGGCTGACGAGCTGCTCCTGCTGTAGGCCGATACCGCTGTCGCGCACGGAGAAGCGCAGGGAAATTTCTTCCTCGAAACGTTCGTCCAGGCTTACTGAAATAACAACTTCGCCTTGTTCGGTAAATTTAACTGCATTGCCGGCCAGGTTCATCAGTACCTGGCCCAGACGCAGGGGATCCCCCCTGAGGGTATTGGGAACCTGGGGATCGATCTGAAAGAGGAACTCCAGGCCCTTTTTTTCCGCCTGCATGCCGATAACATTGGCAATGTTACCGAGGATATCATTAAGATCAAAAGGAACTTTTTCCAATTGCAACTTTCCGGCGTCGATCTTCGAAAAATCGAGGATATCATTGATTAAGGTCAGCAGGGTATTAGCCGAAGACAGCAGCTTCTCCGTGTAATTCTGTTGTCTTGGTTCAAGGGATGTCTTTTGCAGCAGGGAGGCCATGCCGATAATGCCGTTCATCGGCGTGCGGATCTCGTGACTCATCCGCGCGAGAAAATCCCCTTTCGAGGCATTGGCCGATTCGGCAAGATCCTTGGCCTGGATGAGTTCAAGTTTCATCTGCTTTTGCAGGGTCATGTCCATCGCCGTAAAGAGGTAGCCGGCAATGCGGCCGTCGGGGTTGTACAGACTGGTGATGGATAGACTTACCGGCAGGTGCGTGCCGTCTTTACAGACGTAAAACCACTCCTGGGCGCGGCTGTGTTTCTGTTTGACAAATTGGTCAAAAACCTTCATGTGCTGCAGCTCCGAGCCGGCAGCTCCGCTCACTTTTCCGACCTTTTTACCGTAATGCACCAGTTCGTCGGCCAGATGCAGGGAGAGAATGCTGCACTTGCTGATCATCTCCGCCGGCTTGTAGCCAAGAAGGGTCGCCGCCCCTTTGCTGAAAAGCTGGATGGTGCCGAAAAGATCGGTGGCGATGATCGACAGCTGGGTCGCGGCATCTAGAACAGCCTGCCGTTCCGCATCGGCAGTCTGAAATCTGTGCAGCATGCTTTCCGTTTGTTCAAACTGTTTGACGACGAAATCGGCGGTGATCTCCGCAGCCTCGCGGGCGACTTGCAGTTCGCCGCGCAGCATATCGATTTCCATCTGCATGTCAGCTCTGCTTTTATGCATTATCCGATGTCCTTCAAACCGTGTGTGGCAATGTCAAGGCTCAAGCGGGAAGCCCGTTTTATCGTTTTTTCGGTACATTTCCCCTCAAGGCCGACAAGGGCAATTTCCTTCGGCGGTTCTCCGTCACAGACCCTGGGTAACACGGCCAGGAGATAGGCCAGGCCAGCGCCATGATCATAATGGCCGGCATCGTCCGGGGGCATTTCCTTTTGGCAATCGACCAGGACAATTTCGCCCGGTTGGGTGTAGCCCTTGACCGAATCGACAAAAACTACTCTGCCGCCCCGTTCCAGGAGCGGCAGGAGGTTGAGGCCGGCCAGGCCGCCCTCGATGAGGGTTGTTTCTAGAGGCAGCGGCTGCATTTTCTCTAATTCATCAAACACCGCGAGTCCGGCGCCATCTTCCTCGATAAAACGATTGCCGATACAGATTATACACCCTTTCACGGTGTGCAGCCTACGGAGAGCACACCCTTTTTCTCACCTTTCTGCAGGGTGTGGACCGCACAGACCAGGCATGGGTCAAAGGACCGGACAACATGTCCCGCTTCCACCGGATTTGCTATATCTTTAATTGTGGTACCGATCAGCGCCTCCTCCCATGGACCACGAACCCCCTGGGCATCACGCGGACTGCCGTTCCATGCCGTCGGGGTAATCACTTGATAGTGAACAATCTTTTCATCTTCAACCTTCACCCAGTGGCCTAAAGCGCCCCTGGCTGCTTCGATCATGCCGGCACCTTGCCCGTCCGGGATGGTTGTTACCGTGCGATAAAAACTGTCTTCGTGTCTCGCGAGAAGCTCGGCTATGAAGGTTGCCATCGGCTTGAGGAGATGGACCGGACGCACCAGGCGGGCCAGTTGCCGGGCCAAAACATGAGCACCGTCTCCTGCTATCATATCCTGAAAAAGTGGGTTGCCGGCAATAATCATTTCCGCCAGAGGTCCGGTCTCCGCGACTTCCCCCCGGTAACGGGGGGCCTTGATCCACGAGTAGGAACGGCCGCTCTGGCCCGAGGCATGGGGCTTCGTCACCCCTACGGATGGATGGAGTGGGTCGGCAACCTGTTCGTACCATGCATGGGAGATATCTTCGGATATGTTTGCCGGCAGAAAGGGAAAAACTTCCGTGCCGACGGCAAAGCCGGCACCCATGAGTCTGCCGTCGATGCCCGTCAGGCTGGTTTCCGCGGGAAGGGTAAAGTTGCCATAGGAAAGGAAACGACCGGAACCTCTGCCGAGCCGGTCAAGCCCCGCCCGGTGGGCAAAGCGGAGGAAGAAACCAACCTCGCTCTGGCGATGCGCGGGATTTTCCAGGAGCCAGCTGTTCAGGTCATCGACGCTGCTTATTGCCAGCCACCTGTCCAGGGAACAGCCGAGAACGACGCGTTCATACCAGGAACAAAATCGTTCATAGATAATTCTGCACTGAAGGATTTTGGAAATTTCCGGAATGGAAGTCACGCCACCGGGAACCATGAACGAGGTATGCGGCCACTGTCCACCAATGATGGCGACTATCTGTAACAGCCGTTTGGTTTCCCGAATGGCTTCGATTGCCGCGCTGCCCTGCAGGGGATTATATCGTTGCCGCGCCTCGGTACCGAGCTGGTGGTCCTGATAGGCCTCCTTGTTGGCAAAGTCGACCATAAACATCAACAGTGCCTGGCGAACATCGCTCTGGATTGTTTCGACCATCAGCGCCAGATTGCGCAGCCGGTATGCATTGTCGGGTGGCGTCACCCCGGCGATTGCGTCGAGTGCCTCAACCGCCGCGGTGAGATGGGTCAGGCTGCAGATACCGCAGATGCGCGGGGTGATGACCAGGCCATCGAGTGCTCCACGCCCGCGCATCATGTTTTCAAAACCACGGAACAGGGTGCCCGTGCTCCAGGCCTCGATGATAATACCATCTTCAACCTCGACCCGGATTTCAAGATCACCTTCGGCTCTGTTTAGAGGAATACTGATTCCTTTTAATATGTTAACCATTCAGGTTCTGTCCTTTCGTCGGGGTTAAACCTTCGATTTGCGGTTCTTCAGATGTTCCGGCGCCGCAGCGGCCGCCATTCCCTTATAGACCATATAATGCGCGCGGTTGACCCCCATGGGCAGGGAGAGGGGGATGCCTTCGATATTGGGAGTTTTGAAAAATGGCGTGGCCCTTGGGAAATCGGGATCGGTGCAGCCAAAACACGGTACTCCGGCCCTTGGTTTTGAGGAATGCTGGTTCCAGAGCAACTTATTGCAGGGACCCGGCACGAGGGGGCCGGCACAGCCCATATGAAAAAAGAGGCAGCCCATCTCGCCAAAGTCGGATTCCTCGACTCGATATTCGTGGTATTCGTTGCGTGTGCAGCCCTGATGCACCGTCGTGCCATACCACTCAAGAGGTCGCTGGTATTGATCCAGCTCAAGAATTACCCCATTGGCAACGGAAATAATCGCCCCTGAAATGACATCATGATGGCAGGGACAGCCGGCGAGATTAATGACCGGCTGGCCGGATCGGCAGACGAAATCTTCTCCGAGGAAACCGCCCCGTTCTTTTTTAATAAACTGCAGTCCCGTGGCCTCAATGGCGTCATCGGAGCCAAAGCCGCCGAACGAGGCACAAGTGCCTACCGCTATGACCACCTCGGCCTTTGCTGCCAAGCTGAAAATAAGTTCTTTTTGTGGGCGGCCGGCCTTGGTATGGAACATTCCGGTACCGGCCGGACCACAGATAACCGATCCTTCGACCAGGAGTATGTCCAGAGCTTGTTCGCCGGTAAGGATTCTGTCAAGCAGTTGTCTGTGGTTGTCGGGAGAGTGGTTGGACAGCGAGGGGTGCCAGAGCAGCTGGATGTCCAGGGTACGAAACAGCTCGACGACATTTGGATATTCACTGCTCAAAAAGGAAAATGTATCTCCACCACATCCGCCGCCCTGGAGCCAATAAGCTGTTTTCAATATATATTCCTCCATTTGAAGGCGCAACGGCGTGCACCGGTTCTGCGTATCACTCAACTCAGCAATAGTCTTCCACAGGGAGACATGTTCCCTGTGCGGGAGCCTACCGTAGTATCGGGGATACCGCTTGTTATGTCAACGTCTGAGGGCTCTTTTTTATTTTCAAAACAAAGGGAATGCCGAGAAAACCGAATATGGCGCAGACAGTGTAGGTTTTTTCAAGGCCTATCTGGTCGGCGACAAAGCCAACCAGGACGACGACTGCCGAGCGGGCGAGAAAGCTGATCATCATAAAGACGCCGTTTGCCGCCGAAGAGCCATCCTGGGAATATTCCTGTATCATGGCCAGCATCACCGGTGTTGTCGAAAGCAGGGAAAAGCCGGTGAGGACCAGGAAGGGGAACTGGAGCCAACCGGAGGTGTGGATAAAAAGGAGAAGGGCAAGCGGCGCCATAACCAGACAAAAGAGCAGCATTTTTTTCCGGCCGAAACGATCGCTGAGCGTACCGATTGTCAATATTCCCGCGACCCCGGCCGCCTCGTAGACAGAGAGAGAAATTCCTGCAAGCCAGAGATCGTTGGTCGTTTGGATAATGTACAGAGGAAGAAAGGTGCCGAGGGAAGCATGCATAAAACCGCGGAAAAGGACAATGGCCGAGAGGGGACCGAGCAATCCTTTCATTTCCCGGCAGGTTTTAACGATGGATGGCGGCTCACGGTGTTTTACCGCCAGGGGGATATCCTTAAACATGATAAACATCACCACGGAGGCAAGAATACCAATGAGCATGACCGGGTAGTAGCCGTCAAAACCCAACAGGGAAACCACGGCTATAATGGCAATCGGCCCGACTGTCCGGGCGAGCTCGCCCCCGGTCATATAAAAACTCATCCCTCGGCCGGTTTTGTTTCCGGCTACGCGGTAAACCATCACCGGGGCGGGCACATGAAACAGCGACACACTGATACCGGTTAAAAAAAGCAGAACCATCAGGACGCCGTAATGCGGCGCCAGGCCAAGAAGTGACATGGGAACAGCGGTGAGCATCGGGGCCAGGATGATGAAATATCTGACGCTGATGCGATCGGCCAGCTGTCCAATGTAAGGATTGAGCAGGGCAGGTATCTGCATGACGGTGGAAAGCAGGCCGGCCTGGGTCAGCGACAGCGAGAACTTTTCAATGATAAAAGGCAGCAGGGGCGCAAGAAAGCTTGAATATATGTCATGGATAAAATGACAAATTGACAGCAGCATGACCCTGCCGGTCTGAAAGGTTGTGTTGCTATTTTCTTGCGTACTGTTCGCCATTGCCGGTTCCTTTTGTTTAATTGATAAAGTTTCATTTACAATACTGTGACGGGAAAACCAGCATTTATTCATAAATAAACAAAAAAATCTCTCTTCTCGGGCAGCCTCCTGGAAGCGTGTCGGGGTTTCAATACGGCGGTGGCCGGCCTCGGAATTCTTGCGGTATAAAGCAGGGCACGCCGATTTTTTGCAGGCCGTGAGACCAAGGCGCGCTGATTGTTGTAGTCTGCACATTGCAGGTGGTGTACCATTAAGGTTTTGGGGAGGATGAATGCCTGTAGTGCTTTTTGCCAAGAGGAACTTCTTTTGAGAGCAGCAGATGCAACCGACAAGAACCGACCTGATTAAGCAACATATTGACTCGTTTCCGGTTCTCCCGGCAACCGTAATGAGAATAATGCGCGTCACCAGCGATCCTGAGTGTTCCGTGCAGGATGTCATCGAGGCGCTTCACTCCGATCAGTCATTGAGCCTGACAGTTCTCAAGATCGCTAATTCCGTGCTGTTTGGGCGTCCCCGGAAAATTGATTCCATCAAAATGGCCGTGGTGGCACTCGGGTTCAACGAAGTGCAGAGAATTGCCCTGGCCAAGGCGCTCATCAACTCCTTTGGCAAAATAGCCGGGCATTATAAACCGGTAATTGACCAATTCTGGCAGCATTCTTTCGTCTGTGCCATGGCCGCCGGGAAAATCGCCCGGGATCAACGGATGAATCCCGACATCGCTTTCATGGGCGGGCTGTTGCATGACATAGGCAAGCTGATCATGCTGGAAACCTTTCTCGATGACTATACCCCGGAGCAATGGATGACAACCTTCAGCAAGGCGGAGATGCTTTACGAAGAGCTGCGCATGTTTTCGTTCACCCATGATATGCTCGGTGGCCGGCTCCTGCGGAAATGGTTGTTTCCGGAAAACCTGATCTCGGCGGTTGCCTACCACCATCGTCCCGAAGAAGCGGGAAGCGAGAAAGCTTTTGCCCAGGTTGTCCAGCTGGCCGATGTGTTATCGTATTATAGTTGCAACAACGACTTACTTGAAGAAAATGATATCTTGACTGCGGTGTATAACTCTCTTCCTGATGTCCAGACCCATTGGCATGGTTGTGGTGTCCCTTTGAAAAATACACTCATAATTGATTGTTTTGATTGGCTGGTGGACAACCGGAAACAGGGTAGCCGGCTTAAAGAAGCTTTCTCCGTCTGACCGGGTCCAAACGTGACAGTGGGACAAAAAATATATCGCTTTTTGTGGAAATGTGCCGGATTGTTTTTTGGCTTATCTCTTTGTTTTGTCCTTTTATACCGATATTTTCCGGTTTATGTTACACCCTTGATGCTGCTTCGCGTCGGAGAACAGCTCGCGGCAGGGCAGAAACTTCAATTACAGCACACCTGGGTATCGATTGAGGCAATTTCCAAAAATCTCTCTCTGGCGGTTATTTGCAGCGAAGATCAGAATTTTATCGATCATTTCGGTTTTGACTTTAAAGCTATAGAACGTTCGCTTGCCGATGCTCAGAAAGGAACAAAACGACTACGGGGTGCCAGCACTATTTCTCAGCAGACGGCAAAAAATGTCTTTCTGTGGCCGGGCAGGAGTTGGCTGCGTAAAGGCCTTGAGGTCTATTTTACCGTTCTTATTGAAATGGCCTGGAGCAAAGAACGCATTCTCGAGGTGTATCTGAACAGTATCGAAATGGGCAACGGCATTTATGGTGCTGAAGCAGCCTCGCAGCATTATTTTAAAAAGAATGCCAAAAATCTTTCAAAGACACAGGCGGCGGCCCTTGCCGCTGTTTTGCCTAACCCGCGCGAATACCGGGCACATCCCCCCAGCCACTACATCCGCAGCCGCATTGACTGGATAGTCGGCCAGATGCGCCAATTCGGCCCTCTCGACCTCAACTAGTTGCCGTGGCGGTGAACGTTTAAATTTACTTCACCACCAGAACCGAGCAGGAGGTTGTATGCAGCACCCTGTTTGTTACACTGCCGAGAAGAAGTCCCTCAAGGTTGGTTCGTCCTCTGGAGCCTACTATAATCAAGTCACATTTTTCAATCTTGGCCACATCGGGGATGACCGAACCGGCTGGTTCTTCCATTAAGCGTTCTTCGTAGGCAATGTCCGCTTCGTGCAAGCGTTTGGTAAAGGGGGCAATCGTTGCCTCGGCTTTACGCAGAGTGCTGACAATGGCCTCGTTGCGATGGGGTTCTCCTAAAATAGTAGGAAATTTTTTATGGCAATGGACAAGTACGACCTTCGCCCTCAGCAGTTTTGCATATTCTATTGCCGTGTCAATGACCTTATCGGAATGTTTTGAACCATCAATCGCGACCACTATTTTTTTTTCCGTCATGGTGTGTCCTCCATTGACATTTTAAGTGAAACAGCCCCCTTGAAAAAAATTCTCCTCTTGATGTTGTCCGAATACTTGTCTTTGTTTAATTATATTGCTTGTCCTTTTTCAAACAAGGTATAATTTTTTTGATTGTTGGACGAAGCCATTCCAGCGGCTCGCTGGATTGCTGCTGAACGAAAAGATCGACTCACGTTACTAACACGTAAAAGAGGAGATACAATATGGCTAAGATTCTTGTTCTTTATTTCAGTATGTACGGTCACGTTGAAACCATGGCAAAAGCGGTGGCTGATGGTGCAGGCAGCGTCGAAGGTATCGACGTCACCATCAAACGCGTGCTCGATCTGGTTCCGGAAAATGTGGCCCGAAAGGCAGGCGCTAAACTCGATCAGGCGGCACCGATCGCCACCGTGGAAGAATTGCCGAACTACGATGCCATCATTTTCGGAACGCCGACACGTTTTGGCAACATGTGCTCGCAGATGCGTAATTTTCTTGACCAGACCGGCGGGTTGTGGGCCGGCGGAAAGTTGGTTGGTAAAGTGGGGAGTGTTTTTACATCCACGGCCACACAGCACGGTGGACAGGAAACGACCATCACCTCATTTCACACCACACTTTTTCATCATGGCATGATCATTGTCGGTGTTCCGTATTCCTGCCGGGAGCTTTCGAACATGAGCGAGATAACCGGCGGATCACCCTACGGCGCGACCACTCTTGCCGGGACCGATGGAAGTCGTCAACCTTCAGAGAATGAAATAAAAATCGCCCGTTTCCAGGGAGCCCATGTTGCGGAAGTGGCTAAGAAACAAGCAGCCTAACTAATAATGATCGAAACGATCTACTTTCTTGGCCTCATTCAATCTTTATATTAAACTCGGCATCCTGCTTTTCGCCGCTGTTGCCGCAGCTGTACTCCTGCAGCAGTCGCAGCTCGCCGTGCTTGCCTTAAGCCGCATGGATCCGCTGCCGGAGGTTCGCGCAATGGTCGCCGAAGAACGTTATGCCGACGCCGCCGACCACCTTAGCTTTTTCATGAATTATGAATATATCAATCAAAACTCCGAGGCCCAGGCGCTTAGTCATGAGATAGCAAAGAGACGCGCAACGTTAGGTTATAAAGCCGGTAAGCTCGCCGAGGGGATGTACGCCGGTACCAGCGACGAGACCATTGGCCAAGCAGCTGGGGTGATGACTGATTTTTTCGTTATTGGTGATCTGCGCGATCTGGCGGTACAAGGCGGTCACCTTGTCCAAGGTGAGGAAACGGATATAGTGATGGTTGCGCTGGCCTCACTCGGTGTGATTGCCACGGGGGCGCAGATAGCCAGCGGGGTGGGAACTATTGCAACCGGAGGTGCAGCCGCGCCGACCGTAGCCGGCGTCACAGCGGCTAAAAGCGGCCTTGTCGTGCTCAAGACCGCGCGTAAACTTGGCAAGTTGCCGCCCTGGCTCGGTAAGACGATCGTCACAACAGCCAAAACCGCCAGGGAGAAAAAAAGCCTCGGTGCCCTTACTGACCTCTTCGGGGATGTCAATACGCTGGCGAAAACACGCGGCGGTTTCACGCTGTTGAGCAGGACCGGGGATATTGCTTCGCTTAAACGCATGGCCAGCTTTGCCGAGACATTCACTTTCAACAGCGCGACATTGTATCGTATTGGTGGGGATCTGATTGTTAATATCGCCCAACATGCTGGAACACTCGGTAAAGATACGATTCAGCTGGCCGCGACTTTTGGCCGGGGCGGCTTGCGCGTGCTGGATAAAGTCGGTGCTATAAAATTCGTCAAATACTCCGCCCGGGCTGCAAAAATAGCCTATAAAGGCGACATATTTCGTCTCATTGCGCGTTTGTTGCTAAGCGTTCCCAGCTGGGTGCTGTACGCCCTGATAGGGCTTGGAGGCGTGGTCTGGCTGCCTTTTGAGCATTTATCAAAACGTGATTTGATGGATCAAAGCCGGCCATGATTGCACATTCATCAACAACCATGACCGGCGAGAAAAAATAATATAGTCAATTAGTTAAGTGTCAAATTGTTCAGGGAGTTAGACCTCATCAGTCACAGGCAATGTTCCACCTTCGGTTAGTGTTTCAGGTATCTCATGGACATTTTCCTCATGCTGTCTTGGAGCAGCGCCATCCTTGCTTTGAATCCCATAGTTTTTTGCGGTAATCCAAAGTAGCACTAACCCGAGGGAAACCATGACCGCACCTGGTAGGATCGTATACCAGTTGTTGCCTGAAATAAAACCAAGCGCAACCACTGAGGGCAAAATTGAAACAATGGCTATCTCCACCATGGAGATAAAGACATATGCTATGCCGTAATCATCCAGAGTCTTGCTTTTAAAATTCGGATCGACAATACGCAACAGGGTAACACCCATGGCCACAACGCCTGTACTCCAACCATAGATAAAAATTCCACGCTCAAACCAGTAGTTATGAAAGAGTCGTTTGGAGACATAGAAGAGGTAGAAAAAGGAGAGGCAAATTCCGAGCAGTGAAAGGATCAGCAACGGTAGAGCAAACTTGATAACAACAGAAATCTTGATGGAAGCAATGCCAAAGGCCACGAGATAATCGGTTACAGAGCTTCCCAGCCGAGTTATCACCTTCTTGTCAATAGACTGTTCAATTTTGAGGATGCCAAGCAGTTTTTGTAATAAAACTCCAGTGAGCATGGCAAGACACATCATTGGCATTGTGATGGGGAGCACACCCTTGATCCAGTAATATGAGTAGTACCCTCCTGCAGAGGCGATGAGAATCAACATAATATGCCAAGAGAGGGAATCAATAGCCATGGGGGTCATCGTCGCGCGTCCAATAGACGGCTGGTTTTCTTCATTCAGAAAACCGGTACGTACATCTTCGGATAGATCTCCCATCTCTTTAATGCAGCGGGTGTATTTTTTTCGCGTAGCAATATTGATAGCGAGAAGCCCGCCGAAAATTCCACAGAGAATACCAAATGTGGCAAAGGTCTGGCCAACGATTACGGCCTCTCCGGAACCCCATATGGTGTTTTTGGCTTCCTCTAAAGTGGTGCCGATAGCAGCAGCGTAGCCATGTCCTCCGACAAAGCCGGCCGGTTGCAGAATAGAGACGGTACTACTTATTTCAGGGATGAGGAGCATCAGCAATCCGCCACCAACGAAAAGCGCGATACCAAAACCAATAAATTCAGCTGCCATATTCAGGGAAAAGGTGTCCCCTACCTCACTCATCACCTCCCGCAGAGATTGTTTCTTAATATTACCAAGATAAAGTGAGGCAAAGAGTACTACAACCAGCATATAAGGGTAGGAGGCGATTTGCTCAGAAAAAGGGAGAGCATATTCGGTAATGCTGGGTGCTATATAACTCAGCATGGATTTGCCGAGAAAAAGACCCAAAAATCCAGCAATCATCGCGGTCGGCAGATAGAGATTTTGAATCCAGCGAAACTTGGCGCGAATCAATTGGGCAATAAAGAGAAGGATGGACATCCAAGCGAAATCCATCAAAAAATTATACGGTCCGTAATCCATAGCTTCCTCCGTTTGAGAGTAGTGAGACCACCGCTATTTTCACTCAATTACTGTGCAAATGTGGGCTAACCTCAATGAGTTGTTGACGTCTTCTGTTGTTTGATTGAAGCTTGAAGCTGTTGAGTTTGAACGTGAGTGATACTCAATACTTGAACTCTTTGCCCACATTCGCTAGCGTGTGGGCATCCCGCATATAGTTTGGGTTGCTGCCGTTTCGGGCAATGACATCAAATCCTGCCTCGTCGTAGTTATCAAAATCCCACTTTGGCGCCATGTCCGGTGTCGTTTCTTCACAAAGTTGGATGTGCCGTTCCAGCTTGGCAATAGAAAAGCTCACGAGATCCTTTAGAAAACCAAAAGCATGGCGGATCTGGTGGAAACCATGCAGTTTGAACAGGGCATAACCGTTGATCGCATCCTGTTCAGCCCGAGGACCTGGTTTCTCTTGGCCAGTGGTGCAACCGGAATGAATTGATGGAATATCAAGTCGCTGAGTCACTTTTCCCATAAGAATGTTGGCTGCGTTGTGGGCAATAGAGCCGATGTCCAGGGCGTAATTTTTTTCTAGGTTGGTGATGGAGGGGAGTCCCGCGTGGACCACTGTTACACCGGGGCTGATAATTTGAGCGAGGGTTAGGCCGAAGAGTGCCTCTGCGTGGGTAAGGGTTACAAGGCTGGACATGGAGTACGGTGCGCTGAGTCCTGCCATCGGCATGGTTGAGATGTATACCGGAATGCCTTGTTTAACACAGCTTAAAAAAGCGGGTATCATGCTCTCCATAACATTAAGAGGGCTGTTGATGATGGAAAATTGGACGACAATGTTACCGCGACTGTTGTGAATCTCCTTTGCCTTTGCTATGCCTGCTTCAGAAAGAGCCGCAACATAAATTTGCTTTCGAGTGTTTGCTATCAAAGTTTCCATCACTTCGACTTCCTTCTTGACAATCAGAACGCCGCGGGCAATAAAACCGACCACATCCGATGCTTCTGCTATCCTGGCTATATGAGCTACATGTTCAAGTGTAGGTTTAATGAGCTCACCAGTGGTATCGTCATAAACAAAAGGAGCTGTACCTCCGACCCCAAAAGAATTTTCAGGAACCCAGAATGCGTCCCTTTTAGGCACTGTTGCAAGCGCCTGTTCAACCAGCGGGCGAAGGAGGTAAATGTGGCCGGTGGTTTCGTCATAGGCTGCCAGGCCGGTGTCTTCAAAAATCTGCCGCACTTCAGGCGAGATGCATCTTACGCCAACCTCTTCGAGAATCCTCAGAGCGTCATCGTGAATTCTGTCAATAATAGGGTGGTTATCCAAGGGACTTACAGAGACGGTTTTCCCTGCTGCACGTTCATTTTCGGCCAAGGACTCATGTCCGTTCATTGTAGTACCTCCTTGTTGTCTGTTGGGGTGTCGTCATAATTTGCTCTACAGGTTCTGACTAGTAAAAATTATAAAAATGTGACGGCCTTGGTTCAAAGCTGCCTCTTGCGTTAATTGACTAAGGTTGCTTTGTGCAAGTGGCTGATGAGATTATTAACACTTGAAACAGTCTCAATATCCCAGAGCAACGCTAATAGTTCTTCAGCCTTCTTGGCCGGAACGCTTTGTCGAGTAAGGGTCAGAAATTTGCTTTGAAGATCCGCGTCGGAAAGTGGATTGTCCGCATCTCCCCAGACAGAAGTGTTGGCCATAGTGAAAATCTGCCCGTCTTGGGTGTGAATTTCGACTCTCGCTCTGAGTTTATCGGGATACAGCAGTGAGAACTCTTCGTCTGCAATAAGGTTAATCTTTTTTGCCTCCTGTTCGATGGCCGGATCATTAAGACGTTCGGCGCAGATCTGTTTTGGGCCGTATTCCCTGTCAAGAAGAGCGACACCGACAACAAAAGGAATACTGTATTGCGCCTCCTCTATGCTTTTAGGAACTTTACTGTCCAGGTTCACGGCCTGTTTAAAAGTATGCACATCCACCTTTGTTACGTCCTGGTGTCTGATGTTATGGGTTTCCAGTAGTGAAAGGAGAATTTGTGCTGGTGGATGCGTCCACCGGCATCCTGGGTAAGGCTTGTAGTAGAGACGGGTTGTCTCATACTCTGTTCCGAGAGCATCGAAGTCAATAGACTGCTTTTGGTCCTTAGTCGTTTCAAAGATTGTCAGTGATCCAGAGACCCCGTTTGCCGAAAGCTGGGCGCTTGTCAGGCCGCTTGCAGCACTCCATCCCATGCCTTCCTTGACCATGGGGTATGTTCTGTTTTCTATCCAGCCCATCAGCAGACAGTTGGGGGCATGCATTTCCGCAACTCCCAGAGCGTTTAGACATTGCGCCGGAGACAAGTCCATCAGCCAGGATGACGCAGCAGCGGCACCAAAGGTACCGCCGTAGGCTGAACCATAGTATAAGCCGGAGGCACGTGAAGCAATGCCGGCCCTGTGGGCCATTTCGTACCCAGCAACAACGGCTTCCAGGAATTTCGTGCCGGTTGCATCCTTGTCTTGCAAAGCTGCAAGTGCTGCTGGAATGATAATCCCGCCACTGTGAAGCCTGGAGCCTCTATGTCCGTCATCGGCATCCAAAGCATTACACAGGTAGCCGTTGGCCATAGCGGCGAACACGGGGTTCAGGTTTTCTCCACCACCTATCATCGTAGCGCCCTTTGCAACTTTGTTTTGAGGGACCATGTTGCAAAGGCCCTTTCCTAAAGGCGTTTTAAGACCGGCAAAGAGGCAGCCCACTGCATCAAGGACAGCTCTCCTCGCCTCTTTTTTCACTTCTACAGGTAAGTCGTCCCATTTCAGGTTCGTGAAAAAGTCGGTAATCTTTTCATATACTTTTTGCATGATTTTACGCTCCTCTCCTTGTTTATGATCTCTATCGCCCAGGCGGATATTGCCGGCGTCGAAGGTTGAGACGTTTTTTTATTGTTCGCTCAGGAGTACAGAATGTTTATTCCCAGAGTTCTAGTTTTGCGAGTTGACCAAGAGTGACCGGTTTAACAGGAGGCCTGATATTCAACGGATCAATTTCAGATACTTTTACCTTGCGGTAATCAGCTATGATCTCGGCAATTGTCGTTCCACACATACGCCCCTGACAGGGGCCCATGCCGCTTCGGGTATGTACCTTGACTGCCCCCGGAGAATGGTTGCCCAGGGAAACTGACTGACGAATTTGCCCGGCTGTAATCTCCTCACAACGACAAACAATCGTGTCGTCATTCGGTGGCACCAATGCCTGTGGGTTGGGTGGAAACATTCGGTTGAGTAAAGGTCTGATAGCTTTCTCATCGGAAATAATCTTTTTGTGAGGTGTTGCGGCCCAGTCCCGTTGTGAACGGGAAATATACTGGAGGCGATGCGCTGTCTCGAGCCCAGCTAACCTGCCGCAGGCTTCAGCAATTTTAGCACCACAAACTTTGCCGCTGTCGCCGGCTACTGCTATACCGTCTATGTTTGTATTCCCCCACTCATCGGTCGTTGCCGACCAGTAACGCTGATTCGAGTCCCACCCGTGATCGCAGTTGAGCATTCTGGTCATCTGGGTATTGGCAATCACACCTTCATGCAGCAAAAGGGTTTGCGCCTCTATTGTGTGGCTTTTTTTCGCGGTGAATTTAACGGATTCCAGCTTATCCTTTCCGATGGCTTCCAGGTCGCGTACGCCGGTATAGCATGGTACTTTCGCGTTTCTGATTTGACGACGCATTTTCAGGCCTCGGACCAGGTAGTCCGATTTCTTTAATGCAGCCGGGATTTCCGGCAATGCCTTGAGGTAGTCGCTGTAATTTGTCGTTTCAAGCAACCCAGCCACCTCAACGCCATTTTCAAGCATGTGACAGGTAACAAGCAGTAATAACGGTCCGCTCCCTGCCAAAACGACCTGACCGGCAGGAACAATTTCTGCAGATTTCAACAGAACATCTGCCGCACCAGCGCCCATCACTCCGGGAAGTGTCCATCCTGGAATGGGGACCGGTCTTTCTACTGCACCGGTTGCGATGAGAATACGTTTTCCCTTTACCTGCTTTGCCTTATTGTCACAGTTGAAGCTCACGGTCAGATTCTTATCAATACTCCAAACGGTTGCACCAGTAATGTATTCCGCACCAGAATGACGAAAATCGCTCGTCAATCCGCGTCCATAGGTGTAATCCTCTCCGAGGGCGGCTGCGTTTTTTGTTGTCGCACGCTCTATTGAACGGTAAATCTGGCCGCCGGGAGCTAATTGTTCATCGAGAACCAGGGTTGTTAAACCATATTCTCTTACCGTAACGGCTGCAGCCATGCCGGCCGGACCTGCTCCGATGATTATATAGTCGTAAAATAGACTCATCTGTTTATCCCCCTTACCCCTTGCTGCCTGTTAACGACCATACCGTCGCGTACCTCGATCATGCACGCCTGCTGGTTGGGAATACCGTCAATCTCCATCAGGCAATCAAAACAGACGCCCATTTGACAGTAACCGCTTCGTTTACTGTGACTGATTGCAGTTGTTCTTGTATGTTCAAGATCAGCTGTCATGACAGAGGCCATGACTGTCTTACCTTTCCGAACCCGGAGTGATTTTCCTTCAAAAGTTATTTGAACGGTTTCCTGTACAATTTCCTGATTGATTGTTTTAAACATTGAATCTCCTCCCGCTGAAACAGTCGAAATCAAACCCCTTGGGGGGTTCACCGGTTGCTACCCAACCGGCAAGGTGATTGGCATTCACAGGGGCAAGGGTAACGCCGCAGTGTGCGGTCATTGCAAAAACACCCGGATACTCTGGCGCTTCGTCAAATATCGGGTAAACATCAGGGGTTACGACTCGCAGCCCGGCCCAGGCTCTCACCACCCTCAGGTCAGCGAGGTCGGGGAATCGTTCAATAGCCCTGGCTGCAATTCCCTTCACGACATCAAGCGACACCTCGTTATCTATGCCTCGCTCTTGATTGGAAACGCCGAAAATGAATGTGCCGTCAGGACTCTGTTGCAAACCGCTCAGCGGCATCGAAAGTCGCCTTTCAGCTCTTTCTGTCACAAGCAGAATCCCTTTTTCTGCATGGGTAGGTGCATCTATACCGAACTGTTCCGCCAACTGGGTGGTGGCAAGCCCTGCGGCAAGGACCACCTTTCCGGCGGAAAAAGTTTGAGTTGGAGTTTTTACTTGGTAGGAGTTGCCAACCCGGCGAATATCACATGCAGGATTTTCGGCATAATATTTTCCACCTGCCTTTTGCATTGCAATCTGCATGGCTTTCAGCAAAAAAAGCGGATTCAGGTAACCGTCATGGGGGCAATAGGAAGCGCCGTAAATTGATGCGCCTAGCCTCAAATCAGGAACTTTTTCCTGGGCTTCGTCTCGGTTAAACATCTTGACATCCTTCCAGCCGTCTCCGATATCACCGGCGAGGGCGGAAACAGCCTCAGCACGATTGTTGTACTCTTCTTTTCCATGGCAGAGAACCATTCCGCCGGTGTGCTTAAACAATACATCCAATCCACTTTGCTCTTTCAGCTTGGTCGCAAATTCACCGAATGTTGTACAGGCTTCATACCCCCAACGGGTGTAGGGTCCACCTGCACGGCCACCAGTACCAACAGCAGTCGATGGGCCGGCACCACCTGCTCCCTTTCCAAAACAACTGGTGAACCAAACCAGGCCGAAATTACCGACCGAAGCATTTTGCGCCCGTCCGCCGCCATCTAGCAAAGCTACCGAAACCCCGCGCTGCGCGAGCCCGTAAGCGACTGCAGTTCCGAGTATTCCAGCGCCAACCACTACCACATCTGTTGTTTGCATTTTTACCTCACTTGTTGTTTTAGTTATCTTCTGCAAACAGATTTGCATAAAATTGTCACGTGCAAAACGATTAGCATTTGTGGGCGTACCTGTCAATCTCTTTTTATCGTCAGCATCATTCTGAAAGCAGAAAACCTCCAATGGAAGCGAATGTTCCATCGGAGGCTGCAAAAAATACATTCGGCAAAGTCTGCCTTCCTCTTTCATCGGAATATTCCTTTGCGTAGAGGTTGATTAACGTCATATATAATTTAATTATTTCTTCGTTTGTTAGAAATCAAGTGCCACAAAGTTCTCCAGTCTTTGTCGTCCCCCGTTGATCACCCAGGTAAAAACGTTCGCCCGTACCCCTTTTCCTCCGATCAGGCCTTGCATAATCACCTATAGCTCGGCGATCTGCCAGGACGAACCCTGGAGCACTGGATGAACGGCTATTGGTTATTATTTTTGGAAGTAAATATCCATATCGCGATAGATTTGTTCTAATTTTTGATACTTCTCTGTGATTTCTGCTGGGAGGGAGTCGGCAAGTTTGGCAATGATAAGATTAATCAGGGAAAAACCGGCAGTGTATGAGTCAAACAGGGAAGGGCTTTTTGTATCAATGACAAACGATATATCCGCTATTCTGCCAAGCGGGGAAATCGGCGAATCCGTGAATGCCACGACCGTACCACCGCCGGTTTTACGAAATGTGTTCACAATTTCTATATTTGTTTTCGAGTATCGGCGCATATGAAAAACGACCAGCAGATCGCTTTTACTTACAGAGGAAAGCTCATGAGCAATCATTTGTTTATCGGTATCAAGCAGTTTGACACCGGAACGGATGAGTTGTATCTGTATATAAAAATAGTAGGCAAGAGCGAAAGGCTTACTTCGGGCGGAAACAATAAAAATCTGCGGCGTACTTGCAGCAAGTAATTGTACTATTTTTAGTACCTGTTCCTCATTTGCGCCAATAATGGTGTTTCTAATGTTGTTCACCTCGATATCAACAAGTTCTGAAAAGCAATTGTGGGTGAGAGAGCCTTCCTTCTTTATCCTGTCCATGGGCGAGCTGATAATGAAATCTGCACCCTCCCGGAATTCGAGACGGGCTTCCCTAATGTTTTTATACCCGATTTTTTGAAAAAATCGGGTGACGGTTGAGACGTTCACTCCCACATTACTAGCAACTTCAGTCGCATTTTTTAACAGACAGTGCGGGTAATCACTGAGTAAAAAATCGACAATTTTCTTGTCGCTGGCAGTGAATCTCTCCGAGTTTTCGGTGATCTTTTGGCTAAATTGTTGCTTTGATTCTTTCAATGCAAATCTCCTTGCAAAAAATTATTTTCCGCTAAATATCATCCATTCTTGTACTTAGTCAACCTTAATTCGTTGAAAAAACAAAGGATAACATCCAGAACACATCGTGCCGCTTGGTTTGCAGATAAAATTAACTTGCAATTATCTTTGCATGATTGTTAAGTGAAAGGAGCAAAAAGGAGCAGACGCTCTTACCTTTCCTGCAGGCTTCTAAAATACCCTGCAATTCATTGAGGAGAAAAAGATGAAAGCAAAGCTTATAAAAGGCGATTCCCTTTCCTTCAATCATCGTGGCGGCCCCCCGGGTAAAGGGGAAGTTGCACGTGCTATCGGCGGTGACTTGAGCAACAGTATGGCTGCAGGAGTGGCTCGTTTTGACAAATGCTCCATTGCCTGGACCGTGTTGTATGACGAGATAGTGTATGTTATCAGTGGTGTTTTTCGCTTGACCATGCCTGACGGTATCATTGAAGGCAATGCAGGAGATATTATTTGGATTCCTGAAGGAACGGAGCTGAAATATGAGGGAGAAGGTGCCGAAATTTTTTATACAGTCTACCCGGGAAACTGGAAAGAACTTCTAGAGGAAAAGAAAAAACAGAAGTGACAAACGAGGCAAACAGTAGAGTCGTAACTGCATAAAGTAAAAGTCGATCCTATTGTAGCCATGAAATAGGCATATTTCTTTGTGGTATGTACATTGATGATAGTCGACGAGTGAAGAAGTAATAAACTGGATTGCTGGACAGAACTCTTCCAGCCATCCCATAACCATCGTCCCATAACCATAAAGTATCATGAGTTTAACGAGCGTAGCTAAAATGGCCAAAAAGAAACTAAAAGAAATTATCATCAACCGGGACTGGTGCAAGGGCTGCGGCATTTGCGTCAGTTTTTGCCCAACCAAGGTACTGGAACTGGACGCGCGGGATAAAGCCACCGTCGTTCGACCGGAAGACTGCATCTGCTGTCGGATGTGCGAACTACGCTGTCCGGACCTGGCGATAGAAGTCTTAACCGAGGGACAGCCGGAGGAGGGGGAAAAAGATGAGTAAAAATATTCGATTTGTCCAAGGCAACGAGGCCTGTGTCGAAGGGGCGATCTATGCCGGTATTGACTTTTTTGCCGGGTATCCGATAACCCCGTCGACGGAGATCGCCGAGCTTTTGTCGGCGCGCCTGCCGGAAAAGGGCGGCAAGTTTATCCAGATGGAAGATGAGATTGCCTCGATGTGTGCCATCATCGGCGCCTCGC
>CAYPPR010000008.1:84634-94370 GCA_964412665.1 uncultured Desulfopila sp. | reverse complement strand
CCAGCGCCTTGTTCTGTTCCGACTGGGCGGCCATCGCGCCACGCAACTCATCGAGCTGCCGGCTCAGCTCGTCGATTTTTTTCTCCAGGTCGGCTACATTCGCGTCGCCTTTGGCCATACCAAAGGTCGGCAGAGTGAGCATTCCGGCCAGGACCATGACTGAAATTTTTTTCACCATTGTTTTTCTCCCAGGTAATTTTTTTTACTTTCCGATTCTTTGTATCACTCTTTCCGCCACCAAAGCTTAAGCAAAAAAGCATTTAATTGAATAGATAAACACCTGAATACTACAGACGTCCATCTACTGTCAAGGGACTTTATCCAAAAAACTGTCGTGTAGTACAAAATATTGTATCATTTCTGCTTATTTATTTTAATAGTTATTTTGTCATTGTTATCTTTTTTTGACAGATGGGTCAGCGGACGGGTATATTTTCGCCAACAGTCACCCAAGATCAAGGCCAAGAAGACAACGATATCGTGCATACCCTATGAAAACACCGATCATTATGTCCGCTTTCGGCACGACCTCGAAGGCCGTTGCCACCTATAACCGGCTTGACGCAGCTCTTCGCGAACATTTCCCCCTCACGGAGATCATCTGGGCATATTCCTCTCAAATAATCACCCGGGAACTGCGTGAGCGGCAGGAATCAACCGTCGAGCATCCTGCACAAGTCCTGGGTCAGCTTGCCGCCCAAGGGATATCAACGGTTATCCTGCAATCACTGCATTTATTTCCCGGCACCGAATTTCACGGACTGCTGCGCATCGCCGGTGCATCGCCGATCGACTGCACGGTCGGCAGACCGCTGCTGACCAGTCCGGAAGATTACCATCAGATGGGGGAAATTTTGCGGCCGGTCATCGCCGAGCGACCGCAAAAAGCCGTTTTAGTCCTCGGCCATGGCACCGACCACCCGATATGGACCGCCTATTACTCACTGGAAAAAATCCTGCGCAAAAAATTCGGCGAGAGAATTTTTGTCGGGGTGGTGGAAAAATCTCCGGATTCAGCTCACCTGGTCGATGAAATCGCCGACCGTGGTTTTACTGAGGTATGCATTCTGCCCTTTTTCCTCGTTGCCGGCATGCACTATCGCCGAGACATCATCAGTGACAGCCCATCCTCCTGGCAATCGCAGCTGCAGCGCAGAAAGATTGCCGTGGAATCCATAGATTACGGCCTGGGCCTTTATCCGGGCATTGAAAAGATAATCATCCGGCACATCATCGAAGCCGGGAGGCTGTCCGAGAATGCCCTTTTTCCCCAGCCCTGCGTTATTCCAGAAAAATAATGCGCAGGTAAGCGAAGACTCCGATATTATCTATATGGCTGTGCTTATTTTTCTGAAATGCCTTGATCTGAGAAAAAATGCCTATTCTCGGACAGCCTCCTCGGGGATCAATCGATACCAGATGACAAAAACACCTGCCGGTACTGATCGACGCGAAAATCAAAGGTCGTATAGGAAGGTTGTGCTCTTTTACGGCTTTTGTAGAGAGCGCTGCTGCCGATGGCCCGGTTGGCGGCATTGGAGGGAGAGGTGAGAGAAACGGTGGTATACTTCCTGTTGTAAAGAGTGAACTGATGTTTTCTCGGCACATCGCTGTCGACACAGTGCAGCTGCAAATCAGAGGGACCATAAGTCTTTGAAACTGACGGCTCATCGCTGCCAAATTGTTCCTTTAATTGCCGGCGAAACAAATATTCCGGGCCGTTTTTGCTGTTGCCGCCGGTAAATATCAAGGTTGTGAGAGTTGGATGCAACTCCAGCCGGCGGAGTATATTGCGTTGCCGGATGTCCATCATGCCCAGATCCGATGCATCGATCTTGCTGCGGCGGCAGGACTCGACAATATCGCAGATACCGATCTTTTGCCGGATGAGGAAGTCCTGCCGTTCAGTTACCGCCTGCCGGGAATTGTCATAGCGCAGGGTCAGGTGAAAGATTTCATCGAGAACCGGCCAGAGCATGCCGTCGCAACTGCCGTAGCAAAAGTCGACATCTCGCTCCTTGAGCCGGGCCTGGGAAAACCTCGGCGGCGGCAGGGTGCCGATGATGACCTTTTCGGCGCCTGCGGGAATAAATATTTCGTAGGGGTGTGAGTGAATAAAAATAGGTATATTTCCAGTTTGTTATCAGCACAAACTTAGCTGGTGGATAACTGTTTTGCTCCGGCAAACTGTCGGGCAAGGTTATTGTCGATAACATAAATGCAGATTTCTTTTGCCCCCTGTCGGGAATAGCGAAATTTCTGCTGCAGGTTTTCTATCATAAAGGTAACGTCGCTCTGTATTTTTTTATCATAGGTCCTGAAATCTTCCCGGTTATAGTCTTTTACCGCCCGGCGGAAATTTTCATTTTTCAGAAATGGCTCAAGGACCTTTTCCTTGAGATTATAGGTGCTTTTTTCATAGAGATGCTGATAGAGAGTGGTTTCAGTAATAGGCAGACCGTCGCGCAGCATCTCCTGAGGCAGGGCATTGGTGGTATATGTTTTCTGGACATTATTTCTAAATGACATCCTGTTGGTCCGCTCGATCTGCAGGCGGTCCTCCATACGTGCAAAAAAGTCTTCGCTGATTTCTAGTTTTTCCCCGGTGAAAGTACACGTTTCGACCGCGCCGATCTCAAAATTCACGGCAAAGATGTAGTTCATTATCTCCCGGGAGATCTGCTCCTCGTTATAATAGTACAACGACTCCTTCACTTCCTGCAATACCGTGTAATTATACATGCGCAGCAGGGAATCAAGAAAGCCCATGGGCAGGATCTCGCGATCATTTTTGCAGAATTTCCTAAAAAACGTGCCCAGCATGGACATGTCGATCAGTTTATCGGCCCGGGCATAGGTCGAATAAAATTCATTGAAAAGTTTAATCGAATCCCGGCCGGAAAGTCCTTTCCAGCCATCTTTTTCTGATTCGGCAACAATTTTATGCCTTCGCTTGGCGGTGAAATTCGTCACATCCTCTTCCGCCAGCCATTCGGGAATATACCCGGTATAGATCTCCATCTTCAGCAATTGAAGATTGGTGTCGCAATAGGTCTCGTACTTGTTCGGTCGGCCGATCCACTCTTCCATCGCCTCGGATTTCGTCCGCAGCCTGGTGGCAATAATGACCCGGGCGAAATTATGCAGCACCCGAGGCAGAAAACTCTCATCAATATGTTTGCCGAAATTTTCTCGATATATATCAACCTCTGTCTTTATATCAAGCACATAGGGGATATTTATATACTCAACGCGGTCGGAAAAGGCGTGCAGGTCCTCAAGTAACTTCTTGTCTTCGGGGTTCATCAGGGCATAGAGCAGGGAATTCACCGTCTCCTCAATGTCTTCCACCTTATGCACGCCGTCGCTGATAATATTGTGCAGCTCCATTAACCTTTCGGTATTATGCGATTTAATATCCATCAAAGCATAAATGCCGTTATTGGTCTTGGCATAGCGAGAATAAAGATAACTGACCCGCTTGCCCTCCAGCAGGGTATCGAGCCGTCGTTGAATAATCTCGTTGCTGATGACACCCTGCTTCAGAGGTTTATCCCCGGGATTGAATACCGATATTCCTTCTCCCAGACGGCGATTGAATATATAGGGGCGGGCGTAAATGCATTCCATAACCTTCTGCGGATCGTGATATTTTCTCAACAACTCTTCATACAGGGAAATGCATATGGTGCACGGCTCCTCATGGAAGAGCCATTCGTATTTCTTGCCGGTAAACAGCTGCCACTTGAATTTATCGTTTTCAAAAAGATCATCAAAGAATTTACGCCGGACATCCTTGGGAATGAGCAGGAGCGGATTATCATGGCTCGGACAGGGCACATCGAAATGACCGCCGAGATCACCACTCTCCCGGCACAGGTCTTTCATCTCTTCGGCGAGATCTTTCTTGCCGTTATTCTCCAGCACCCAGGCCAGCTTGTCGGTCAGAGAGTTGAAACTGTGCACCCCGCCGACCAGATGATCACTTTTCAGCCGCCAGACCACCTCGTAGCGGGATCCCTCGGGGGAATTGGCATAGTGCTCGAATGAGCGCAGCATATTGTTTAAAAAAGTCGATTTTCCACTGCCGTGGGGACCATCGAAGATATAGATTTTATTTTGTTTTGCCCCCAGCTTGAAGCTTTCAACATGGCGCATCAGGCGGTTGGCAAAGAGGCGATCGGCAAAAAAAGGCCGGTCGGAACCTTCGACAAACAGTTTGCTGCAGTCATATTTGAGAAATTGGATCGATTCCGGATCGCCGCCATATTCATCAATGCCTTTTGCTACCAGGCTGTCGATCATATCCAGGTAGAGTTGATAAATATTGCGAATCATCCGGTCGGGATACTTGACGACTTCCTGAAGAAAATCGGCAAAAGAGAGAATCGGAGACTGGCGCCACTGCTCCCTGTCCTTCTCAAGATTCCCCATGGCCTTGGTTACATCACGCATGCCTTTCCCCTCCAACTGTCAGTCAATTATGACCCGTGACATTTTCCTGTTTTTCATGGTGTACCGCATCCGCTTCCAGATAATCCGTCCCTCAGGTCCTTCCACCTTGGCCTGCTGTGGTTCTCTTTTCGCCAATTCCGCTTCGTGGGTATAGAGACTCACCTTTGCCCCCCAGAGAAATTCCAATCCAAGAAGCGTTCCCTCGATGTAATCTCGGTACAGGGGCTTTCCTTCAAAAAGGTGATTGAGGATCAGGGCATTGTCGTCATTGACATTGATGGTGACCGCCGGCGGGTGGTAGAGAGAATCAGCGATCATCTGCTTGTAGTGTTTCGCTTTTTTCGATTTAACATAATATTCCCAGGTCATACGCTCCTTGTTCAATCGTTTATCAGCAACAAAAAGCTTATGCAGGTCGACAAATTCCTGATCAATAAAGGTATTGACAAACATCGAATCACAGAAGTTTTCCCGCACGAAAAAGATAAAATCCCGACCGGCACCGGCGCCTGTCCCGGTTGCCGCATTGTATTTTTTTCGCACTTCTTTATCAGCTATTCTTTGGTAATCATATGATATTTTCCCATTTTCTGCCTGCGACTCCAGATAATAGAACAGGCGCATGCCAAGGGCATAGGGGTTCAAACCGACGCGGGGCATAGACGTCACCTTGGCATTGATCACCGCAAAATCGACCTCATGACCGCTGATTCGGTCATCATTGAGAAAAAGGTTTTCATGCCAGTAACTTGCCCAACCTTCATTGAGAATCTTCGTACGGATTTGCGGTTGAAAATAGAGTGAGGTGCTGCGGATCACCTCCATGACCATGAGCATCCATTTGTTCTCTTCCCGATTGAGAAACGGTGAATGCTCCATGAGGAACTGGAGGATATCGAGCCTGTGGCCCTTCGCCCGTTCACGCACAGCCTTTTTGTACAGCGAGGCAAACTCGGCGTGTTGCAGTTGCACCGTATCGACAAATCGCTTCTCCCCATCCTTGGGGGAATCGCGCATAAATTTATTATATCTTTCTATCTCAGCCACATATCCGGCAATGGTCCGGTCTTCTTTTTGCTGCAGGAAGACATCGAAATAATAATCCAGGTGGGAAAGTCTTTTCTTTTCCGTGGTAAAAGAAGCCAGCAGGTCGAAATAGCCGACCAGGTTGTCAATCGCCCGGGAAAATTCGATAATATAATCAACCCAGCGGCCTTTTTCCGAACGCAGCTTGGCCAGCAGTCGTTTATCGGCAAGGGCTTTGCCGGCAAAATCGTAGTCCCAGGTATGGCGAAAATAGAGATTATTCTGAAAAAAATCGATATGACCGATAACATGATAAAAAATCATCACGTTCAGCCAGTCGGGGTTGTTGTCGTTGTAGTAGGAGATCGGCGGGCGGGTATTGATGACCGTTTCGTAAGGGTTGTTGGGATAGAGTTCGTACTGCCCCTGCTCCTTCAACACCTCGACATCCTGCACCCAGTAATCGTACAAGGTCGGGATCATATTTTTCGGCGACAACTGCAAAAAATCGCGGTTGGTGACGATATATTCAAGGCTGTCATCCTGAAAGCGCAACC
Organism: uncultured Desulfopila sp.; assembly: GCA_964412665.1. GTDB lineage: Bacteria > Desulfobacterota > Desulfobulbia > Desulfobulbales > Desulfocapsaceae > Desulforhopalus_A. The sequence goes on along the minus strand of CAYPPR010000008.1, from coordinate 88,332 downwards.
CCATATCCCGAGCCCGCTCCTTGCAGCCCTCCATGATTTTCTTGGCATGTTGACTTACCAGTTCCATAGCACCTCACCTCATTTACGCATTCTGCCGGACCCCTAAAAAACCTTAAACTCGTAAAAACCTGAATCTTCGCATGGCTAAGTAAAAAGCTTCAGATGCTAGGCGCGCTCAATTTTTATTATTTCGGCGTACTGGAGTACGTCGTAATGATAAAAATTGAGCAGCAACGACGCAGGGGAAGAGTTTTTACGACGCCATCTAGGAGATAAGCTCTCTGATGCCTTTGATCAGCCGCGATTCATTGGTATCCGGGGTGATCACATCCAGGCGCAGCAGATTTTCTTTCTCCTCAAGCAGTCTCGATTTACGAATATATCTTTCCACCTCGGTCTGCCCGGAAATGCCGTAGCCGTTTTCGGCAATGGTGATGCCGACACGACTGGCGTAGGTCAACATCTTCTCCAGCTGCGGCAGGGCCTTATCTCCTTTGGTATCCCAATCATCTCCATCGGTGCCATGGAACACATAGATGTTATTGTCCCGTTCAAGCGACTCGTCTTCGACGATTTTATTGACCAGGGTGTAGGCACTGGCCACCTGCGTTCCCCCGGCCACGGTGGAGTTATAGTAGGTCTGAAAGTTTTTCACCTCTTTCGCCTCGGTATCATGCAGGATGAAACGGGTTTCCACCTGGTTCTGATACTGGTAAATGAGCCAGGAATAGATGAGAACATGCTGGTTGACCACCAGCTCCGTCGGCTTGCCACCCATGGAACCGGAATAGTCGCGCACGAAAAAAACCACCGCCTGGGATTCATAGTCTTTCTCCTTGGAAAGGATTCTATAGACCCGGTCGCGTGGCGATATCAACAGCTTTCGACTGTCAATAATACCCTTGGCCTGTACCCGTCCGAGGGCAATGTTGGTCTGGATGATTCTTCGCAGGGTTGATTTTTTATCGAGTATCTGGCCGAAGCCCCGATTTTTATCGGTTAAATCATAGGTGTATTTGGTAAGAGACTTCTTTTTTCCCTTATCTTTCAGATTGGGCAGCTCAAACTGTTCGGTGAGAATGCGCCCGAGATCATAGGCATTTGATTCGATCTCGTGGGCGCCGCCTTCCCCCTGGCCGGCGCCGCCCTGGCCACCCTGTTCCGGCCGGACCGGCTGTTCGCCGACAACATCTCCTTCTTCCCCTTCGCCGGCGCCGCCTTCTTCGGCCCCCTGGCCCTCACCTTCCCTTTCGCCTTCCTCATTGAAGCGGACTTTATCATGCAACAGTTTTTCCTCGACCGTGGTCGGCACGATGACCACCTTGTCATCGCCGGTCAGGCTCGGTTTAACCATCTTACCGACCCGTATTTTCCGGGGAAAGCCATCTTTTTCTCGCTGCTTATCCTTTTCCAGCAGATAATCAAGCGACTGCACGGTGGTCAGCGCCATCAGCTTCGGCGGCGAGGCGTCATGCAGTATCTCCGTATCGCGGTAGCTGTAGATATCAGGCACCCGGGGTTCTGGAGCATAGCGATGATCGCCGTCAAGCTCGAGTAAATCCAGCTCGTAACGGATCTTGCGGTCCTGTTCCGGCGTCAGCCCCTGTTCCTTCAGGCTATGATAGAGTTTCTCGAGTTTAGTTTTCATCAACCTGGGTACAGAAGTATTCAATGGTTTTCTGGGCGCAGGTAGTACAGTACCCGAGCTTATTGAGCATCGTTTCGATCATCCGGTCGTACAATTTTTGATTCTCTTCATTGGTGCGATTGGCCAGTGCACCGATGAGGCTGCCCGACCCGGCGATATCCGATTTCAGCCGCACATCGGTGACCGCCTTGACCAGTTCCAGGTTATCCATGAAATCATAGTCCGGCCTAACCGATATCTTCTGGCCGTAAATTTTACGGATCGACGTTCGGAAGGAATCTTTCTGCTCCCGTGTCTTCAGGCCGAGCCCGTCTTCGACCGAATTGATATATCGTTCGTCAATCTTTAACGCCTGCAGCTCGCCGGTCTGCGGATTCTTGTATTTCCACATCTTATCCGCCCCGAGGTTCTCGGCGTCTATGCCGATGATCATATTGACATAGCTCATGACATCTTTACGAATGGCCAGCGGTTCGTCCATGTAGGCATTGAACATCTCGGTCATGACCCGTTCCCGGTACAGACCCTTGGCAATCTTCAGATCATCGAGAAACTTGGCCCGATCCTTTGCCTCGGAGACATAATCGAGGATCGCCCGCTCGATGGCGTGGAAGACATCGTAGGCGAACATGCACTTCCCCTCGTTGGTCTCGGAACTCTCGAGCATCAACTGGATCGAACGTCCAAGATTTCTCTGCCCCAGCCCCTTCTGACCGTATCGTTTGGTGATATCGTGCTCCTGGCTGAGGGTGTCGATCACCTCGGTCAGAGTCTTCAGACTTTTTTCGCCGGCCACCTCCCCGGCGGCAAGTTTCATGGTTTCGATCGGGGTGAGTTTTTCCGATCGCGGCAGGCGGGTCAACACTACGCCGACCGAAGCGGCATAATTGAGATTGGGATCCTGGTGCATTGCATCGCCGGTCAGGGTCGTCTTCGACTCGTTGCCGATGGCATAGCTCGTCAGCTCTTTCTGTAAAACGTAATTGGTGTTATGGGAGACGTAGCAGATACGACATCGGTCAACTATCGGCGCCTCCTCTTTTTCGGCGAGAAAGCGGTTAAATTCGGAGTTGTTGCTGGTGGCGATGATCAAGCTGTCAATCGGCCACTTGTAGCCGTCGATCTCAATGCTTCGATTCTGGATGATACCGAGATATACCTGCACGAGATCTTTTTTATTTTTGTAGATCTCATCGCTGAAATGAATGCCGCCGCCGGCGACCCGGGCCAGTGCCCCCCGTCTCAGATCAAAACGGTAGGGATTGTTGGTGTCGGTAATATGCAGCAGTCGCTGGATGGATTCCTCGCCGAGAAGATCGACGGCCGAAGAGGTGATCTTATCCTTGGCCGGATATTTGCCGGTCACCGTACCGAGACTCTCGATCAGCGGCACGGGAACAATCTCGATGAATTCGAGCATATCATCGAGATTATCGTTGGTATAATTACGGATATCGTTCCAGATATAGGCCGAGCAGGCGCCAAGCGGTCGATAATTTTCATACCAGGTCTCGAGCATATCATCGGCAATACGATATCTTCTCGACAGATATTTCTCAGTTTCGACAGTGGAATCATAGAGATTCATGGCCAGAATCATCGGATCTTCGTAGGTCTGCGATTCAATCGTGGAAATATTGCCGTAGGAGCCAAGTTTATCCAGGCCGACAAAGCGGAAAGTATATTTTTTGTTTTTCGGGATGGACAGAAAATCTCGATACATTTTGCACAGATACTCGACAAGAAAAGTCTTTCCATTGCCGGGTTCGCCGACGAGAACAAAGGCCATTTCTTTTGATGAGCCACCCTGGGACGCGTCTTTGACAAAGGAAACAAACGAATTTATTTCGTCGTACATACCGATAATGTGTTTTTTCCCTGCCCGAAATATCCTGAAGTCAAAGGTATTTTTACCGTTGACCATAACCTTGTCGATATCCCCCTCCAGCACCATACGGGAAACCCCCTGGAAGGCATTTTCAAAAACACGTTCGCCCTTCTTGACCGAGGTAAAATGGTTGTGGAGTGAATTTTTCCTTTGCTCTGCCAT
>CAYPPR010000008.1:70599-84624 GCA_964412665.1 uncultured Desulfopila sp. | reverse complement strand
AAAAGCAATACCAACTCTCCACTCATTGTAGGCGGCGGATTGCGAAACACCAAGCAAATTCAGAAAACCTGCAGGGCAGGTGCAGATATTGTTGTTGTAGGAAACCATTTTGAAGAAGCTCCTGAAGCAATTTCTTCTTTTGCAGAAACGGTGCATCGTTTTTAAATTATCGGCATATTGAGAGGCTTTTTCAAGGAACACCGCCAAATAATTCCCATATACACCCGCAATTTATTACACATTTACAATAATATCGGCGAGCTCGACGGTAACAGTTCAACTTTTTTGAAGTGTTCAACTTTTTATTGACACAATCACCGGTGGCTGCCAAGATACATAGGTGCATATTCACAAAACAAATCGAACAAAAATATGACTAACGCCCGGCTATAACTGAAAAATAAAGCAACACATTCATCATCAAAGGAGCGGTGGCACAGGTGGCCCAGATGCTGGGAGTCACTAAATTTACCGTCTATATTTGTTTGAAAAAAGTGCGTAACAGCACTGCAACCCAGACATCAGAGGAATAATATGACTAGAAAAGTTATCGCAACCCACCACGCACCGGCCGCAATCGGCCCCTACTCCCAAGCTATAGCAGCAAACGATCTGCTGTTTATTTCCGGCCAGCTGCCGATAGATCCGGCAATCGGCAAGATAATGGACGGGGATATCGGCAGCAGAACCCGGCAGATCATGAAAAATGCCCAGGCCGTTGCCCAAGAAGCGGGTGCCGGTTTACACCAGGTGGTCAAAACAACCATTTTCCTCACGGATCTGGCCGATTTTCAGGAGGTCAACACCGCGTACGCATCCTTTTTCACCGAAGCGCCGCCGGCACGATCAACAGTGCAGGTCGCTGCCCTGCCCCTGGGCTCAAACATTGAAATTGAGTTTATCCTCGCTCTGTAACAAAAAAGGTGGATCGAAAGGAATAGCCTATGAAATTTACCGACAAAACCATTCTGAAAATCATGCTGGAAATCATGCTGGAAAAACAGCTGGCCAAAAAGAAAACGCTGTAGGATGGAAAAACCTCCTCCCTGCTCCTCAAGAAGAAAACAGCGGGGGTGTTTCGCCGATCCTGGCGGAGTGCAAATTTCCTTGCCATATCCTCACGAAAAGAATATGTTTTCGACATTTTTTTGCCCCTGTCTTTATTTACGGGTGTCGGCATGTCAGGGTTCCATACCTGCAAGAATCTTACTCTCGGAATATGTACAGAATTGAACCACATGTTACAAACAAGATGGATCATGTATCAGGATATAGTATGAAATTGAGTAGAGATTCCATGGTAAAAGACGACACCCTCGCCAAGGTTGTTCCATGGCTGGTCATTATCAGCCTGGCACTTTTTCCGGTCGGTAGATCGGCCGAGCTGCCTTTAGCTCTTCTCACCCTTGTCGGCCTGAAGGTCTTCATTGAGAAAATCAAAAATCGTCCCTGGGGGAAAGCAAGCCTGTTTTTTTTGTTATTTTTTCTCTGTCTGTGGGTCCCGATTGTTATTTCTGCCCCGGACAGCTACAAGGTCAGCAAAACCTCCAGTCTGGCCATTGTATATTTACGGTTTTTTTTATCCGGCCTGGCTGTCCTGAATTATTGCTTAACGAGTAAAAGTTTCAAGCTCATCAACACATGCAGCATGCTCATTGTGTCTTTTTGGATTTTTGATGCACTCATTCAATACTTTTTCGGCAAGGATCTCTTTGGCCATGCGTATACTCCACAACGGTTAAATGGCGTATTTGGCGAAAGAATCAATCTTGGCTTGTTTCTCGCTGCGTATTCTTCTTTTCTTTTTGTAGTTCTTTATAAGAAAAAATATCTTCAAAAATATCTTCTATTGACTGTTGTCTTGAATATTCTGTGCGTCATCGTCCTCCTACTGGCCGGTAGCCGAGGGGGATGGATCATGTATGGTGTCGTTCTGCTCGGATTTCTCGCCTACAAGTGGCGCAATGATCTGCGGATGCTGGCCGTAAGTATCGGGGTGCTCATCGTCTGCCTCATGAGCATCAGCACTGTTTTGTATTATACTTCCGACGGCTTTGCTGCCAGGATGGACACAACACTGGAAATTTTCAAAGGTGATGAAAAATCGATTGATCGAGCAATTTCGAAGCGTCTGCCTATCTGGAAAACAGCTCTCGCCATGATCGACGCCCACCCGGTTAACGGTGTGGGTGGCAGAGCTTTTCGCTATGCCTACTCGGAGCATGCGGAAAAAAAAGATATCTATTTGCAGATAGGTTTTGAAAAAAAAGACAAAACGAAAGGCGCCTACCATTCCCATCAGATGCAGTTAGAGGTATTGAGTGAGACCGGCGCAATAGGCGGTGTCCTCTTTCTCGCTGCCATGGTCAGTCTCTTCTGGTACTGGCGCTCAAGATCCGAATACCAAAAATTGCACATGCTGCCCTATGCCCTGGGGCTTGCCGCCCTTTTTTTTCCATTGAATACCCACTATGCCTTGTATTCCTCGGCGTGGGCGCAGGTCATCTACTGGTTTGTGCCACTTTATTTTGCCGCGGGAGCTCTGCAAGAGCCATTGCCGGATGCAGCAACAGCAACAGCGCAGACAGCATAAAAAAGCGCCATGGCCGGCAAATCGACCGACCATAGCGCCTTCTCAGCAAAGTTGTTTGACCAGGACTACTTTTCAGGTCGGCACCAGGCGTAGGCGTTCTGAAACATCCGCATCCATGGGGAAACCTGCATACCCTTCATCTCCTCGGGCAGATAGTGGGCCTGCCAGGGCAGAAACACCCTCTCCGGATGCGGCATCAGGGCCAGATGCCTGCCGTCGGCGGAGCACAGCCCGGCCAGCCCTTCAATCGATCCATTGGGATTAAACGGATACTGCTCCGTCGGCTTGCCGTCATCATCGACATAGACCAGCGGCGTCATGCCGGAGGCTTTCACCTGGTCAAGAAGGGCTTTGTCCGGAAAAAGCAGCCGCCCTTCGCCATGGTCGACGTGGATGCCAAAGACCAGTCCTTCCATGCCGGCAAGCATCATCGCCTGACTTTTCTGCACCTTGACAGTGGCCCAGCGGGACTCGAATCTTCCGGAAACATTGCGCACAAAACGGGGCTGCCGTTCCACAGCCAGGCCTGGCTCCGGCACCCAGCCGAGCAGGCCGAACAGCTGACAGCCGTTGCAGATGCCCAGGGTAAAGGTATCGGGCCGCCGGTAAAAATCCTCAAACATCTTCTTTAGCCGGGGATTGAACAGGATGGTCGCCGCCCAGCCTTTTGCCGATTCGGGCACATCGGCGTAGGAAAAACCGCCGACCGCGGCAAGCCCCCGGAAATCGTCGAGGTTGACTGTTCCGGCGAGCAGGTCGCTCATGCAGATATCCCAAGGTTCAAAACCGGCCAGGTAAAACGCCGAGCTCATCTCGCGATCGGAATTGGACCCCTCGTCGCGCAAAATTGCCACCTTCGGCTTATCGGTGCGAAGAAGCAGGTCGGCATCCCCCGGTTGTGGGGTAAAACTCAGCTGATAACTCGGCCCTTTCCGGTCATGTATATGGGCCTTTTCCGCATCCGCGCAGACCGGGTTCATCTGTAGCCGCTCCAGCTGGTAACTGGTTTCCTCCCACCAGCCGCGCAGGACGATCATCTGTTCATCAAGAACCTGCTCACCGTTATAGCTCAGCCTGACCTGCTTGTCGGCGGTGGTGGTTCCAATCTGAACAAAGGGGACGCCAGCTGCTGTCAGGATATTCTCCACTTGGGAAATAGTCTCCGGTCGGCATTCAACCACCAGGCCAAGTTCCTCGGCAAACAGGGCTTCAAAGACGGTACTGTCGCCGTGCAGGCTCACGTCAAGGCCACAGTTGCCGCTAAAGACCATTTCCAGCAGCGTGGTCATCAAGCCGCCGTCACTGCGATCATGGCCGGCTGTGATCAGATCCTGGGTTATTAGCTCCTGCACGGCCAGGAAACTGTTTTTTAAGGCGGTGCCGTCTTCGATATCCGGACTCACGTCGCCAAGCCTCCCCATGACCTGAGCCAGGGCGCTGCCGCCCATCCTGGTCTTGCCCCCGGCAAGATCAAGATAGAGCAGCGGCGAACCACTATTTTTGATATCCGGCGTGATAACCCTGGTAATATCCGGCACCGCCGCATAGGCGGAGATGACCAGTTCGCGCGGCGACTTGACGGTTTCGCCTGCCACCATGGTGGCCATGGACAGGCTGTCCTTGCCGCCATCCACCGCCATACCGACCTCGATCATCACATCTCGCATCGCCCGGGCGGCATCGTAGATGGCCGCGCCCTCACCCGGCAGCTTCGGCGCCCACATCCAGTTGGCGCTGCACTTGACTTGTTCCAGATCTTCAATTTTTGCCCAGACCAGGTTGGTCAGGGCCTCGCCAACGGCCATTCTCGCCCCGGCCGCCGGATTAACAAGCATCTTGATCGACTGTTCGCCGATGGCCGAAGCAATCCCCGTCCGACCAAAATGGCTTTGGGCAACCACGGCGACATTGCTGACGGTCAACTGCAGGGGACCGCAGCACTGCTGCCGGGCAATAAGGCCGGTGACAGCCCGGTCTACCTTGTTGGTGAGAAAACGCTTGGAACCGACGGACACCAGGCGCAGCACATCGTGCAGCGCCTGAGCAACCGTCAGATCAGCTGCGAGCTGCAGAGGATGCGTAGCCAGGGGTTTCCTGGTGTCAGTAAAGGTCTTCTGCGGAATTTCACCAAGCAGGACCGGCAGATCGATATCCACCGGGGTCGTGTCGTCGCTAGCATCATGCAGGACAAAGCGCAGATCGCCGGTCACCTCGCCCAATACCTCGCAATTGACCTTTTCCCGAACACAGATCGCCTGGAATTTCTCGATATTTTCCGGACGGATGAGAAAGCCGCACCGCTCCTGATATTCGGCGACATAGATCTCCAGCACCGACATGGTCGGGTCGCCGACCCGGATATTTCGCACCTCGACACGACCACCCGACGTCTCCACCAGCTCCTTCAAGACATTGGCCGGACCACCCGCACCCTGATCATGGATGACGTCGATCAGCGTTTTGTCACCCATCTCATTGCAGGCGCGGATCACCCGGTTCATCTTCTGTTCCATCTCCGCATCGCCACGCTGTACCGCATTGAAATCGAGACTCGACTCGTTTTCTCCCTGCAGCATGCTCGAGGCCGCGCCGCCGCCAAAACCGACACGATAGGCCGGACCACCGACCTGGACGATGAGCATGCTTTTTTCCGCCGACGCTTTTTCGGTATGTCGGCCATCAATCTGGCCAACACCGGCGGTGAACATGATCGGTTTTAAAAATCCCCAGCGTTCGCCATCGTCAAGACGCATGTCAAAGGATCGGGTAAATCCCTGGATCAGCGGCTCGCCGAATTTATTGCCGTAGTCGGAGGCGCCGTTACTGGCGTCAATTTCTATATCGAGGGCCGAGGCCAGATTGTCTGGGCAAAGGTACTTCTTCTCCCAGGGCAGGTCGTATCCGGGAATATGCAGGCTGCCCACGCAATATCCAGCCGTACCGGCGATAACAAAACCGCCCTTGCCGGTCCCCTGCACGTCGCGAATCCGCCCGCCGGTGCCGGTCTCCGCCCCGGGAAAAGGCGCCACACCGGTGGGAAAATTATGGGTTTCGGCGGTAAGGAGGGGATGATAGGTGACCTGCACCGGCACCAGCGGGCAAGGCTCGCCGGGTTGCGCCGGGACCAGGGTGTCGATTTGATAGCCCTTGACCACGCTGGAGTTGTCCTTGAAGGCAATTAGCGATCCCTTGGGATGGGCCTGCAGGGTGGCGGTGACCAGATCAAAGAGCGTCCCGTCCATCTCCTCACCGTCAATGACCTGTTTGCCTTTAAAAAAACCATGTCGGGAATGCTCGGAATTGGCATTGTTCAGATCCATGATCTCGACGATGGTCGGGTTGCGATGCTGCTGCTTGACAAAGTAGTCGTAATAGAGATTGCGGTCCCATTCGTCCATGGAAATCCCCGGCAACTCGTTCAGGCCATCGGGGCCTTTACTTTGCAGATCAACTGCATAGACCGCCTCCGGCACAATGCCGGTGGCAAAAGTGGACAGCGGCGCGGGGTAACAACACTCGGTCATCCGGTCATGATGCTGGTCGATGAACTGCTGCAGATCTTCCGTTTCCGGCACCAGATAGCGCCTGGACCGCTCGACCCGGGTGATCATATCAAGGCCGGTCGCCCGGCAGATAGAGACCATGTTCGACGACCAGGCGGTGGCAAAATTCAGCCGCGGCCCGACCTCGACGACTCGGTCTCCCTGCAGAACCGGCGTCTCACTGACAGTGTCGAGCAGAAACCCGTCGGCCAGAATAAGGCGCAGACAGGTCATTTCCTCGGACGTTACTTGTCGGTTCGACTCGACATTAAAACAGTAGGCTCGATCTTCATCAATTCTGCGATAAAGCTGTGTGACGCTCACACCCATGATTGTATCCTTTATAATATGTGTTCCGATGTATATTCGATTGGTAAACGGCGATGTCCTCTCTCTGCAGTTTTACGAGAGGAAGCCACAAAAAATTTGACACTTTGCACACTTCCTGGCACATATACCGTACCAAAGAGCAATATTGACCATGCGGACAATGTGGCCAAACACTAGCATTATTCGGGAGAAATTTCCCGATGAATTTACCGAAAATAGCAGCCTTTGTATATCATCGCCCTCGGATTGAACCCATGACAAACGACCGCCTTGCATATCAGCAGCAAAAAATAGCTTCCTTGGAAAAAGAATGTGCCTCTCTACGCAGGGAACTGACCAGACTGACGGCGCAGCAGCTCGAGCAGGAAAGAATTGACAGCATCAACAAGAATCTCCTGAAACAAACCAACGAACAGCTACTGCAATGCAACGCCCTGTCGCAACGGGAAAATATTTCAAAATCCGATTTTCTGGCCAATATGAGCCATGAAATCAGGACGCCGCTGAATATCATCCTCGGCATGGCCAATCTTCTCGCCGAGACCGAACTGGACACTGTTCAGGTGCAGTATCTGACCAGTCTACGGGTAACCGGCAGACAACTCATGGAGATTCTCAACAATATCCTCGAATTTTCCCGTATCGATGCCGGCAAGATCACCGTTGAACCGGAACCCTTCAGCCTGCACAAAATCATCCAGCAGATCGAGGCCTCCGCCCTGCCGCTTTGTCTGCAGAAAAAGCTCAAGTTTCATGTCGACCACGATCCTCTGCTCGTCATGGAACGGATCGGCGATGCCCTGAAAATTTTCCAGATCCTGCTCAATCTTATCAATAATGCCGTCAAATTCACCCGCTCGGGAACCATTACCTTTGCCATACAGGAAGATTACACCGCGGGCAACGATATTGTCTTCATGGTGATCGACACGGGTATCGGCATCTCCGAAGACCAGCAGGAAAATATCTTTGACCGTTTTACCCAGGCCAACGACTCTCTCAGTCAGCAGCAGGGCGGTGCCGGCCTGGGCCTGGCGATCAGCGAGAAATTAACCAACGCCATGGGCGGCAAGCTGCGGGTAAAAAGTGTCCTCGGCCAAGGCTCTATTTTCAGCTGCCACCTGCCCCTGCCGCCGGCGGCTCCCTCGGAGAGAAGGCGGCTCCGCCTCGATGCATCGCTTATCCTGCCGGAAAATTTTCCCGATCTGAAGATTCTCGTTGTCGACGATGTCGTAGAAAACATTGAGGTAATAAAAATGTACCTGAAAGAGTATCCGGTGCATATCCTGGCGGCGGCAAACGGTCAAGAGGCCCTTGATTATTTTGCCGACGGCAATTTTGATCTTATCCTGATGGATGTCAGAATGCCGGTGATGGATGGCATTACCGCCACCAAGGAAATTCGGCGTAGGGAAACAGAGAACGCCAGGCCGGCGCAGGTCATCCTCGCTGTTACCGCCCACGCCTTTCAGGAACAAAAAAACAAATTTCTCCGCGCCGGGTTCGACGGGGTGCTGACCAAGCCGTATTCTAAAAGGGAGTTGATACAGACCCTGTTCAAATTCACCCGCAAAGACCAGCCCCTCGCCGCACCGGAAAAAATGGGCAACAAAGCCATCGGCTATTGTCTGGAAAACGATACCTCGGAAAAGATTCCCGGATCCTTCAGTAACATGGTTCCTGACCTGCTGCAGACTATCTCTTCGGATTTAACCTTGATGAAATCCTTTCTACAGGATGGGAAGTATGAAAATATTTACGCCACAGCCCATTCTCTGAAGGGTGTTGCCGGGATGTTCGGTTTTCAAAAACTGGCATCGCTGATAACCGATCTTGCCCAAACGATCAAAGCGGGTGATGCAATTGTCGCCGACGAACTGTTTGCCGTTCTGGACATGTATGTCGTCGAATTGCAGACCCAATTCACCTCCTGCTGAGCAGCATATGCTCAATATGTGGACCCACTTTTTTCCAGTCGACGCAGGGTCTGGCGAACCCTTTCGGATGAATGAGCGGACAACCAAAGGCGGCATCATCGATATAAACGTCCGCGTAGGCCTTGGGACTGCTGGTCCAGGCATCCTGATCCGGATTTCTGTTGACACCAAATAATTGAATGCTGTTTTCCTCCAGATACTGCACGGCATCTTGCAATAAAGCCATATCCGCCGATCTGTTCGAGCGCATTGTAAACAAAATGATCTTTGCCCCATGGCGCTGCAGCCTTTGCAGCCAGCTCACCGCCCCCGGTACCGGCTCACCAATATCGGGGTAGCGGTGATCAACCACCGTTCCATCAAAATCAACACATATGTACATCAATCACTTCCTCTAAAAGGGTTTTCTGGTCTCTTTGCGGCATATCTTAATACACCTCGCAGACATTGCAACGCAGTTTTGCCGCTACAACCGGCGGTGCAAAACGTCGTATCCCTTCTTTTTTTCAGCCCTTTACCTTCTCGGCGAGCAGCATACGCAATGCCGTCTGACGCTTGCTGGTATCCTGCTGATGCACGGCCATGGCCAGGGCCTTGCGCGTACCGACCACCACGGCCAGGTTTCTCGCCCGGGTCAAACCGGTATAAATGAGATTACGAAAGAGCATTTTAAAATGCTGCGTCAATACCGGGATAATGACCGCGCCAAACTCACTGCCCTGGGACTTATGAATGGTGATGGCATAGGCGAGATCGAGCTCGAGGATGTCATCTTTTTCATAAACAACCTGCCGTTTATCAGGAAAAAAGGCCACCACACACCGAAGACCAAGTGTATCAATAGACAGTATCGTGCCGATATCGCCGTTAAAGACACCGAGATCATAGTTATTTCGCCGGTGGATCACCCGGTCGCCCACGCGAAAAATCCTCTCCCCCACCAGCAGCTGCGCCTTGCCCTCGGCCGCAGGGTTGGCCGCTTCCTGGATAAGCCGGTTGAGATTCGCCGTGCCGAGACTGCCGCGGGTCATCGGTGAGAGGATCTGGATCTCACAGTCCCGGCCATGATATTTCGGAATCCACTCGAGATAGAGGCGAACCACCGCATCGACGGCGGAAAGACCATAATGCAGGGTTGACCAGGGATGCACCCTGGCCAGCACCGCTTTCAACTCATCGACAGCCCCTTGTGCCTGTTGCACCTTGTGCAGATCGACGTGCAGAAACTTCTGCGGAATGACAAAATCCACTTCGTAGGAGGAGCGGATCGACTCGCCGGTGCGAAATTGATAGAGATCTTCATTGGTCACCAGCCCTTCCAGCTGCGGTGTCTGCAGGGCGTATATTTTTTTCACCCGAGCGACAAAACTCAGTTGCTCCTTGGTGGCCTCCTCGGAATCAATAAACAGACAGTCGATCTTCTCCGGCCATATCTCCGGCTTTTTAAAGGGCGAATCGATGGGCGGGGTGACGCCCCTGTTGATCAGGTGGGCATATTCGATGATCTTTGATTGCCTCGCCTGCCTGAAGATTTGAGTCAACCGAAACGCTGCGACCGAACCGGACTCGATGATATCGCGCAGAACATTGCCGGCACCCACCGACGGCAGCTGATCGGCATCACCGATAAACAGCACCTGGCATCCGGGAGGCACCGCTTTTAAGAGCGAAGCGGTCAGGGAGATGTCAAGCATGGAGCATTCATCGACAATAAGAAAATCGGCCGGCAGGGGCTGCTCCTCGTTCTTCTTGAACATGCCGTTCTGCCATTCGAGCAGGCGGTGCAGGGTTTTTGCCTCCCGGCCGATGACCTCGGCCATGCGCTGGGCGGCACGTCCGGTCGGCGCGGCGAGCAGCACCCGTCTGCCGAGATGCTCAAGCAGTCTGACGATGACCAGCGTGGTGGTGGTCTTGCCGCAGCCCGGTCCGCCGGTGAGGACGGAAAATTGCTCGGCGACAACCGCCTGGACGGCAACTGCCTGTTCCTCACTGAGCGAAATGCCCTGTTGTGTACAATGCCAATCGATCCACTCGCCGACCGCTTTGTTATCAATACCTAGGGGTCGAGCCATTGCCGCGATTTTGACCGCCACATACGCCTCGTCATAATAGAGTGATTTCGAGTAGTAGCAGATCTGCTCCGGGCCATCGGCCAGAGGCCACCGGCGCACCTTCAGCTGCTGATCCGCCTCCATGGTGTGCAGAATATCGACCAGCCGGTGGTCCGCATTAAAGCCGAGCAGGCTGCCCACTTCGCTGCTGATCTGCGTGGAAAGCAGATAACAGTGCCCCTGTTCACGACCGGCGGCCAGCACATGCCGGACGGCGGCGGTTATCCGCTGCTCGCTGTCGGCCGCCAGCCCCAGGCTGAGGGCGACCTTATCGGCGGAAAAAAAGCCGATACCGTAAAAGTCGGCGGCCAGCCGGTACGGATCGTCACTGACTATGCCTATGGCCTGGTCGCCGTATTTTTTATAAATGCGCACGGCAAAAAGGGTCGAGATGCCATGCCCCTGGAGAAACATCATCACCTCGCGCACAACCCGGTGCTCCCGCCAGGCCTCCTCGATCATGCGCAGCTTTTTTTGGGCTATACCGGGGACCTCAAGCAGCCGGCCGATATCATGTTCAAAGATATCCAGGGTATTTTCCTTAAAGTTCCGGACAATCCTTCCGGCGGTTTTCGGCCCAACGCCGTGGATCAGCCCGGAGCCGAGATATTTTTCCAGCGCGGCGGTGGTCGCCGGTTTTTTCTCAATCGCCCGATCCGCCTTGAACTGTCGACCAAACTGCGGATGCACGGTCCAGGCGCCATGAAATTCCATGGTCGCACCGGCAAAGACCTGGGTCTGATGCACGGTCACCGTCTCCTGAGAATTCGGGCTGTTCAAAGGGGCAACGCGCAATACCGACCAGCCGCTCTCGGAGTTGTGATAGGTGACCCGCTGGACGATACCGCGCAGATGTTCAGTTATATCCGGCATAGCTGGTCAGGGATTTTTCCGGATGGCGGTGCTCTCCGGCGTTGGTGACATAAATGGCACTTCTGCCCTGCAGAGGACATTTGGTCTCACAGATACCGCAGCCGATGCACAGTTCATCGACGACGTAGGGCTGCCGAATGGTGATGAATTGCCCGTCATCTTTTTGCATTACCACGTCCTTGAAGCGGATAGCCTTGTCGGGTGTCGGGCAGTGTTCCTCACAGACCATACAGGGAATGCCCTTGGCATAGGGCAGGCAGGTATCTTTATCAAACCAGGCATGACCGATTTTTAACAGATGCTTTTCCGACATGGTCAGCTGCCGGATGGCACCGGTCGGACAAACCTGGCCGCAGAGGGTACAGTTGAATTCGCAGTAGCCGGTCCTCGCCACCACCATCGGGCTGAACATGCCGTCGAGTCCCGCCTCAAAAAGCGACGGCTGCAAGGCGTTGCCCAGACAGACCTGGATACATTCGGCGCAACGGACACAGCGCCGCAGAAAATCACTTTCGGCCAGGGCCCCGGGAGGTCTGATGAGCAGAGGGTCGGGATTTTTCGCCAGCACCTCCACCCCCTTGACCGTGGGCAGCAGAAAACCCAGCAGGCCGGCGGCAACGAACTTTCTTCGGGACAGTGATACGCCGTTGCCTGACTTGCCAGCTATGGAAAAGCCGAAATGAATGATCTGCCGAGGGCATTTTTCCACACACTCGTTGCAGAAGGTGCAGCTCGCCATATCAATCTTTCTGTCTTCATCAATGGCGCCCATGCGGCAGCTCTTGCTGCAGATGCGACAGGCGCCGCAAGCCTCATTGCCACCATGGCCGACAAGCATTCCTTTGCGACCGACAAGACCAAGCATGGCACCGAGTGGACAGAGATTGCGACAGAAAAAGCGCCGTTGCACCGCTTCCAGGAAAAGAACGCCGAGCAGCATGAACAGTGAAAGAGAGGCCAGCTGGAAAAATTTTTGTTCGGATGGCAGGACAAAGTCCCGCAAAACCCCATACACCGGCTCGGTGAAGGCGTTAACAAAATCCGGCAGCTGCTGATAGGTGAAGGTAAAAAATCCAACCGTCACACTGTTTATCACCGGATAGACCGCCTGGGCCAGGCCGCGCACCAGAATGGAGAACGGATCGAGATATCCGGCAACGGCAAAACCGCAGGCGGCTGCAACAAGAGCAAAGACCAGGAGAAACAGCGGCAGACCCGGAAAATAGGTGCGGTTTTTTTTATCCCGTGCAGGAAGAATTTTCTGCGACAGATCAAGCAGGGTGCCCATGGGACAGAACCAGCCGCAAAACACCCGGCCAAGTATAAAGGTCAGCAGAATGACCACCAGAGAAGGCAGCAACAGGGCGACAAAGGTTTTTGCGCCGAGCATGACAGCGGCGGCCAGAAAGGGATCAAGGCGAAAAAGGATATTGACCGCTGCGTCCAGACGATCTGAACCGTTGTAGTCGGTTTTTATAAACAGAACCAGGAAAAGGGTCAGAAAAACAAGCTGGACGATGCGCCGGAGAAGAAGCAGGTGGAGCAGGAAGCCCCGGGTCTGCTGTGGTTTTCGTCGTTTACCGATCATCCTACCTGCACGGTCTTGATGTCCATCTTGTCTATATCCATCTCGCCAAGGCCCATTTCATAGGCGGCAATGGTACTGGCTATTTCTTTAGGCTGCATGCCGAAAAGGGTTGTCCCGTACGCATCGGCAGCAACAGGATCGGAGCATGCAATCACCGTATCGAGCACCTGGACATCTTCTACCCGACCACCCTGAGGGCCGTTGCGCAGGAGTATTCTCGTGGCATCGATCACCGTCAGCTTCGGCTGGACCACCGTTGCCAGATCGGCCAGCTCCTGGCCGAGATTATGGTGCAGCCGGCCGCGATTGCCGCCGATAACCCCCATGGAA
Source organism: uncultured Desulfopila sp. (assembly GCA_964412665.1). GTDB lineage: Bacteria > Desulfobacterota > Desulfobulbia > Desulfobulbales > Desulfocapsaceae > Desulforhopalus_A. The sequence goes on along the minus strand of CAYPPR010000008.1, from coordinate 71,320 downwards.
TTCTTCAGGCCAAGGGACAGGCGGCTAAGACCGTGGTGCTTGGCAACCGGCACATTGATATAGCAGTCGGCGGCCAGGGCGTCTTTATATATCTCCCACCTTTTCAGCGACTTGCCTCGGTCGATATCGACGGGGACAAATTTTCGCGTATCGATATGCTCCCAGCGTATGCGCGCATCACCAATCTTTTTCAGTTCGTCGATAATACCGCTGTTGGTGTAGCATCGCCTCTTTTCATTACAGGTGTGATCAAACACCTGCACCCTGGCGGCACCGGCATCAAGAGCCAGCTCGGCCAGGGCCCGCACCACCAAAGGATGAGTATTGGCTGCCTGCTCGGGTGATCTGTCCCAGCCTATGTTCGGCTTTATGACCACCGTGTCCCCGGTTTTGACAAAAGCCGCCATGCCTCCGACGATGGTGACCGCTTTTTCGACAACGAGGCGATAGTCCTTGCCCTTGGCCACGCCAAGCAGCGGAGCAGAAGGAGCCGCCTGCAGCGCAACGATCTTCCAACAAGGAACACCGAGACTTACCCCGGCGGTCCAGAGCAACACATCTTTGACAAACCTTCTTCTATCCATGTCTTTTCTCCTCTATCACACAATGTCCAGATTTCTTTACCGCAGGTTATGGGATAGGTTTATAGCCTTTCGAGGAAATATTACTTTGTAAAACGAGCTTCTCCAGAAAGTTTCGGCTCGATAAACTTTCGATAAAC
>CAYPPR010000008.1:0-70499 GCA_964412665.1 uncultured Desulfopila sp. | reverse complement strand
ACTTTGTAAAACGAGCTTCTCCAGAAAGTTTCGGCTCGATAAACTTTCGATAAACCTATATACATGGTGCATGAAAGGACAAGGATTTTTTTCTTTTGTCACGTAGCTGCGGGAATCGTACACTTGTGTGGTATATCGGCATAAGCACACATTATTTCCGATGCTTCTTTTGTCAGAGTAACCTCTTGCTCAAGATGGTGAAACGTCAGCTCTGGTCCCTGTACAAGCCGATAAATAGCGCCATCCGGTACAAGTTCGATCTCCATCATGCTTCCCCGTATCGTCAAGGTGAAGCGAAACAGCGTGCAGCGACTGGGCAGGCGCGGATTAAAGGAGATATCACCGTTGTAATCGCGCATGCCGGCGGAACCGTACACCAGCACCATCCATGCCGCACCGATGGAGGCGACATGACAGCCATGGCCGATATTGCCACCGACATCGGCCAGATCCATCAACACCGCAAAGCGGCCATATTCCGCCGCCTTTTTGTGGTCGCCGACCTCGGCGGCCATAATACTCTGGATGCCGATCGAGAGGGAGGAATCCCCCGTGGTGAGACGGTCGTAATAGTCAAAGTTCCGTTTTTTTTCATCCTTAGAGAATTCGTCACCCAGAAGAAAGAGGGCCAGAACCAGGTCGGCCTGTTTGATCACTCGGTGACGATAGATTACCAGTGGATGGTAATGTAGCAGAAGAGGAAAGTTTTCCGGCGGCGTTCCATCGATATCCCATTCTTTTTTATCAAGAAAACTATCATCCTGCGGGTGAATGCCAAGGCCTTGGTCGTAGGGGATATACATATTGTCCGCCGCCCGTCGCCACTCTTCGACCTCACTATAGGCCAAACCGGTTTTGTCCACCAGACTCTGGTAGATTTCCATATCGCCCTGGCAGAGCTCATCGACGGAATTGGCGGCATACCAGAGATTCTCCCGGGCCATCAGGTTGGTATAGGCGTTGTTATCGACAACGGCATTATACTCATCCGGTCCGGTCACGCCGTGGATACAGAATTGTCCGTTTTTTCTTTTCGAAAAAAAACCGAGATCCCGCCACAACCGCGCCGTCTCAACAAGCATTTCGACACCTTCGTGGTAGAGAAATTCAGTGTCTCCGGTTACTTCTACATACTTTTTCAGGCCGAACATGATGTCTGCGTTGATATGGTATTGCGCGGTACCGGCAGCATAATACGAAGAAGCCTCATCACCATTGATGGTCCGCCAGGGAAACAGGGCACCTTTCTGATTGACGTCCCGGGCGCGCTGCCGCGCCTGGTCAAGCATACTGTGCCGGAATTTGAGCAGGTTTTTAGCGATTCGAGGATTGGTGTAGATAAGAAAGGGCAGCACATAGATCTCGATATCCCAGAAATAATGCCCCTCGTATCCTTCCCCGGTGAGTCCCTTGGCCGGAATACCTGTTCCCTCAGCCCGGCTCGATGCCTGACACAGCTGAAACAGATTCCAGCGGATCGCCTGCTGCCATTCTTCGGTGGAACGGCCGCGCCCTTTTCGTCTTTCTATGACCGCCATGCGAACATCGCAGACCCGCCAGTAATTTTTGAGAAAATGTTTCTGAGAATCGAGAATCGCCTCGAAACCGTTTTTTTTTGCGCGGGCCAGTGTCCGTTCCGCTCGCCGGCACAGATCCTCGGGCGAGGTTCCCCGCGAGGTATGAAAACTCATCCATTTGGTGATGCAGACAGGAATATCCGGCTGCGCCTGCACGGAGAAGGTGATTCTCCCGTCATCATCGGATGCTTCGTTTCTCCAAGTGACCGGATTCTCGGTTGTAAAGGTGTGATCGAAACCACAGCCGAGGGTCATCTGACTGTTCCGTGTTCTAAAGCCGAGGATTACTTGCAGATCCTCGGCTATTTTCGCCTGCGGGTTCAGTACTTTTTCTCTAAAAACCCTGGTGTCCCGGGGGTCGCCATCGGTGCCCCGGATGGTGCGATGGGGGGCAATTTCCGACAAGATGATCACCGGTGCATGGCTGTTCAGCACGGTCACTTCATATTGTATCACCGCCAGATGTCTATGTTCAAACGAGACCAGCCGTGTCGATTTGATTGACACCAGTTTGCCCGAGGGCATTTCCCAGAGAATATCCCGCGACAGAATGCCTTCTTTCATGTCGAGCGTGCGGGTGAAATGCTTCAGATTGGCAGTCGGCAGATAAAAGGGTTCATCATCGACAAAAAGTCGTATGATTTTCAGGTCATGAAGACTAACGATGGTCTGCCCGGTTTTGGCAAAGCCGTAGGCCTTTTCGCCATAGACGATAGGCCAACTTTCATAAAAACCATTGATCAGGTTGCCGTGATTAAAAAAGGGACGACCTTCCTCAAAGGTGCCGCGCATGCCGAGATAGCCGTTGCTCAGGGCAAAGATCGTTTCCATCTGGCCGAGAAACTCGGGGCAGAACTGTTTTTCAATGATTTTCCATTCGTTGCCCGGATAGATATATCGAGGCGGATTGAGTTTTTCATGATGCAGCATAATAATCTCTCCATATTTCTTTCTCTCCCCATCTACTTTCAGCCAGGAAAAGGGGGCGATTCGAGGGGGCGAGGACGCATTACTCTATCAGATCTCTCAGGTCGGTAACGACGATATCGGCGCCATTTTCCAGAAGAATATGCCCATCCCCTTCGCGGGCCACGCCGACCACCAGGGCAAAATTACCACGCCGTCCGGACTGGACTCCGGAAATGGCGTCTTCCACCACCACCGATCGATCCGGGGAGACGCCGAGCAACTCCGCCGCTTTCAAAAAGGGGTCGGCGGCCGGTTTACCTTTTATTTGGTACTCTTCGACCGTGCGGCCATCCACCCGCACATCAAAATATTGTTCAATTTTCGCTACCTGCAATACGGCTTGACAGTTTTTACTGGAAGAAACCACGGCGGTTTTAAGGCCTGCGGCACGAACATGGCGAACCAGAGTCATGCCGTCCTCGAGAATATCGACGCCTTTTTCCCGCAACACGGTGGTGAACAGCGTATCTTTCCGCTTGCCCAGTTCCCAGGTGGTCACCTGTTCGCCGGAAGCTTCCGCATCACCATCGGGCAGATGAATCTGCCGCGACTCAAGAAAACTGCTCACTCCCTCCTGGCGGAGTTTGCCGTCGACATATTCATTGTAATCGGCAACAATGTCAAAGGGGACAAATGGCTTTCCGGTGCGACGGGCATGCTCGCGCAGGAATTCATCAAACATCTTCTTCCAGCAGGCAGCATGGACTTGTGCAGTCTCGGTAACAACGCCGTCCAGATCGAACAGCACCGCATCATAACGACTCTTGGTAATGGCAGTCGGGGTCATGGCATCCTCTTAGGTTAAAGGATTTTGCTTGTCTCTGCTTACGTTTCCCTGTTCCTCAAATTTAGAGGCAGTATAGCATATTCGGCGTTTGTATTACATGGGTTTTATTCGACAAAATCATCGGCATTTCTCGGCAGCGGCATAGCCTCCTTAACAACCAGGACAAGACGATTCTTGAATTATTCAAGCGAAAATAGTATTCCTATACAGTTCTTGGCAGTTTTTTTTCTCCCCGGTGATAAGATAGCTCTCATCGACGACTCATGACCGGACACACATAACTTTTCTTAATGGGTTACCCAGGGTATGAATCTGCTGCTCATTGTTCTGCTTCCTTTTATCGGCGCCTTGTTACCGCCACTGGCTGGGCGGCTGGGCCGCGGGACCGCAGCCTGGACGGCGGCCGCTGTGCCGACGGCGGCCCTGCTGCTGTCAATCGAGCCGCTGCTGGCGGCTTTTCGCGGGGAACCGATGACAAGCAGCTGGTCGTGGCTGCCACAGGCGGGTTTTGCTCTCATCCTGCGCATGGACGGCCTGGCCGGCCTGTTCATCCTGCTCATCCTCGGCATCGGTCTGTTGATCATTCTCTATGCCAACTACTACCTGGCAAAAGATGATCCCCGCGGCCGGTTTTACGGCATGCTGCTGTTGTTCATGGGATCCATGGTCGGTATAGTTCTCTCCGATCACCTGCTGCAGCTGCTGATCTTCTGGGAATTAACCTCCCTCAGTTCATTTCTACTTATCGGTTTTCGCCATCGCAGCTCGGAAGCCCGTCGAGGCGCGAAAATGGCCCTGACAGTTACCGGCGGAGGCGGTCTGGCGATGCTCGCCGGCTTCCTCCTGCTCGGACATATTGCCGACAGTTACCAGATCTCGGTTATCATCGCCGCCGGTGACAGTATCCGCGCCCACGCCCTGTATACCCCGACCCTACTGCTCATCCTGCTTGGCGCTTTTACCAAATCGGCGCAGTTTCCTTTTCATTTCTGGCTGCCCCGGGCCATGGCCGCACCGACCCCGGTCAGCGCCTATCTGCATTCCGCCACCATGGTCAAGGCCGGGGTTTTCCTGCTGGCCCGGTTGTTTCCAGCCCTTGCCGGTACCGACTTATGGTTCTTCGTCGTCGGCGGCACCGGGCTTATCACCCTGCTGTTCGGTGCCTATGTCGCCCTCTTTAAACATGATATCAAGGGGCTGCTCGCCTATTCGACCATCAGCCACCTCGGTCTTATCGTGCTGTTGTTCGGCATCGATACACCTCTGGCCGCCGTGGCCGGTGTCTTTCATATCATCAATCATGCCACCTTTAAGGCCTCGCTGTTCATGGCCGCCGGTATTATCGACCACGAAACCGGCACCCGCGACATGCGCCGCATCCACGGTTTATGGAAGTACATGCCGGTTACCGGAACCCTGGCCATGGTCGCCGCCGCCGCAATGGCCGGCGTGCCTCTGCTCAACGGTTTCATGTCCAAGGAGATGTTCTTTGCCGAAACCCTGCATTTGACGGCTCTGGGATCCGCGGCCTGGCTTTTGCCGGTGGCAGCCAACCTGGCCGGTATTTTGGCGGTGGCCTATTCGGCGCGCTTTATCCACGATGTCTTTTTTAATGGCGAACCTGTGAACCTGCCAATATATCCACCGCACGAAGCACCACGGTATATGATTTTACCGGTGGCGGTTCTGGTCGGCCAATGCCTGGTGGTGGGGGTATTCCCCACTTTGACCGTAGCGCCCTTTCTGGCACTTGCCTCGGCGGATGTCCTCGGGGAACCGCTGCCTGCCTATAACCTGGCCGTCTGGCACGGTTTCAATGCACCCTTCATGATGAGCCTGATCGCTCTTGTCGGCGGCATTGCCGTCTACAGTGTACGACAGCGTCTTTTTACTCTCTATGAACAGCTGTCTCCAGGGATACACGCTGATGTTATCTTCCAGAAAAGTATTGATCGCATCACCAGCGCCGCCCGCGCCATTACCATGACCATGGAGAACGGCTCCCTGCAGCGCTCTACCGCACTGTTGCTGCTCAGCGCAGGCGTGGCCTTTGCCCTGCCGATTATCACCGCAAAGGTTGCACTCATCGGCGAACTACCGCTGTCCGCCATCGGTCCGGTTACTCTGCTTGGCGGGGTGCTGATCACGGCCGCAGCTGTGACCACCGTATTGTGGCGGCGGCAGAGGCTCATGGCCCTCATCGCTCTGAGCGTAGTGGGCCTGGTGACGGTTCTCACCTTTGCAAGATTTTCTGCGCCCGATCTGGCCATTACCCAGCTGGCGGTGGAAATGGCGACGATCATCCTGCTGCTCCTCGCCCTGCATTTTTTGCCGCAGCAGGATCAGACCGAGTCTTCACCCCTGCGCCGTGGCCGGGATCTGCTATTGTCCCTGACGATCGGCGCCGGCATGGGATTGCTCACCTGGGCCGTGCTCACCCGGCCGTATACGAGCATTTCCGACTATTTCATGGAAAACAGCCTGCCCGGGGGCGGGGGAGCCAATGTGGTGAATGTCATCCTCGTCGACTTCCGCGGCTTTGACACCATGGGGGAAATTACCGTGCTGGCCATAGCCGCCGTCGGTATTTACGCCCTGCTCGACAATCTCTGCCTGGCCCCCGGCACCCTGCACGGCATCGGCAGACGCTGGGCGCCGGAGCGAGAGTCGCTGATACTGACCCATATCACCCGCTTTCTCCTGCCGATGGCCCTGCTCGTGTCAATCTACCTGTTTTTGCGCGGCCATAACGCGCCGGGAGGCGGTTTTATCGCCGGCCTGACCACGGCCATTGCCCTGATCCTGCAGTATATGGCCAGCGGCATTGCCTGGACGCACCGACAATGGCGGCAAAAATACCACAAGGCCATTGCCCTGGGACTGTTTATCGCCATCAGCACCGGCATCGGCAGCTGGCTGTTTGATCACCCTTTTCTCACCTCCGCCTTCGGTCACTTCCATCTACCGTTGATCGGCGAGTTTGAGCTGGCTACGGCCATGCTGTTTGACCTCGGCGTCTATTTCACCGTCGTCGGCGTGATCATGTTGATTCTTGCCACCCTGGGAAAACTGAGCGAACGCTGTCTGGAAACCAGGGGGGGCAGCTGATGGAAATCCTTGCTTCCCTGGTCATCGCCGTGCTGTTTAGCTGCGGCATTTATCTGGTGCTGCGGGCGCGTACCTTTCAGGTTGCGCTTGGCCTGTCTTTGCTGTCCTACGGTGTCAATCTTTTTCTCTTTTTCACCGGCCGCCTGATAACCGGCGCCCCGCCTCTGGCCGGCGGAACGGCAGCTACCGCCGATCCCTTGCCCCAGGCCCTGGTCCTCACCGCCATCGTTATCGGCTTTGGCATGACCGCTTTTGTTGTGGCCCTGGCTCTGCGCGCCCGCAGTGAACTCGGCAATGACCATGTCGACGGTCAGGGAGCCAGACGATGAATCATTTGATGAACCACTGGATTATTCTGCCCCTGCTCCTGCCGCTGGCTGCGGGTATACTAAACCTGCTGCTGGTCAAAAGCGGCCCCGGCCCGCAGCGCCTGGTATCTCTTATCGCCGTGGCCGGTCTGCTGCCGGTGGCGATACTGCTGCTTCGTCTGGCCGACAGCGGCGCGACCAGCGTTTATCAGCTGGGTAACTGGCCGGCCCCTTTCGGAATCGCGCTGGTTGTCGATCGGCTAAGCGCTCTGCTGCTCCTGCTGACCGCCATCATGTCCTGGCCGGTGCTGCTTTATGCCACTGGCGGTGATGACCAGCGCGGCCATAATTTCCACGTGCTCTTTCCCCTGCAGGTGTTCGGCATCAACGGCGCCTTTCTGGCCGGCGACCTGTTCAATCTGTTCGTCTTTTTCGAAATCCTGCTCATCGCCTCCTATAGCCTGGCCGTGCATGGCGGCGGACCGGAGCGTATCCGCGCAGGTCTGCACTATGTGGTGCTGAACCTGCTTGGCTCCAGCCTGTTTCTCGTGGCGATAGGTACACTGTATGCAGTGACCGGTACCCTGAACATGGCTGATCTGGCGGTGAAAATCGCCACGGCAGCCCCGGAACAGGCAACCCTGCTGCGCATCAGTGCTCTGCTGCTTCTGGTGGTCTTTGCCCTAAAAGCTGCCATCCTGCCCCTGCATCTCTGGCTGCCGGCGCTGTACAGCAGCATCACCGCCCCGGTGGCCGCGCTTTTTGCCATCATGACCAAAGTTGGTGTCTATGCCATTCTGCGCACCTTTACCCTGATTTTTCCCCTGAACAGTGCACCATCCGATGTCGCCGGCTGGTTGCCGCCTCTCGCCCTGCTCACCCTGGTTGCCGGTACCCTGGGGGTGCTCGGCAGTCGCCGGCTGACCTCACTCATCGCCTATCTGGTGGTGGTGTCGGTGGGCACGCTGCTGGCCGGTATCGCCCTGTTCACTGTTGCCGGCATCACCGCCGCGCTGTACTATCTCCCCCACACCACCCTGATCACCGCCGGCATGTTCCTGCTGGCCGATCTCATCGCCCGGCAACGCGGCACTGCGGCAGATTGGTTTTCCCCAGGGCCGCCGATGGCACCTCGGGTTCTGCCCCTGCTCGGGGTGCTGTTTTTTATCGGTGCCGTGGCATCTGCCGGGATGCCGCCGCTGTCCGGATTTATCGGCAAGCTGCTGCTGCTCCAGGCCGTGCCACCGGAGAAGGCCATATGGCTGATATGGCTGTGGACCATCGTTCTGATTGGCGGCTTGGCCGCACTGATTGCTCTCAGCAGGGCCGGCAGCATGCTGTTCTGGACTAAAGAAAAGGAAATGGTTGCCAACGAAAGGCAAAGGCTCCACCTGCGCTTTGTCGCGCCGGTCGTCCTGCTGCTGACGATGAGTGTGGTCATGACCGTCTTCGCCGCGCCGATCTGTCGCTATGCAGAGGCCACCGCCAACCAGCTGCTGACGCCGGCCAACTATATCGACTCCGCGCTGGCCAAGGAGGAAAAACCATGAATCGCTTGTTTCCTCAGCCTTTATTCAGTCTGTGCATGTGGCTGATCTGGCTGCTGCTCAACAATAGTGCCGCCCCGGGCCAGACACTGCTGGGCGCGCTGCTTGCCGTGGCCATACCACTTTTCACCGTGCGCTTCCGGCCCAATCGCCCACGTCTGCGCAGGCCCTGGCGGCTAGCGTCCTATCTCGCCGTGCTGCTCTTTGATATCACCCTCGCTAATCTGGTGGTTGCGCGGTTGATCCTCGGCCCGATGCGCAGGCTTCGCCCGGCATTTATCACACTTCCTCTTGATCTGTGCAACGATTTTGCGATAGTCGTGCTGACCAATACCATTTCCCTGACGCCGGGTACCGTCTCGGCCGATTTGAGTATCGATCGGCAGTCCCTGCTGCTTCACGTACTCGATGTCGACGACGAAGCACAGCTCATTGCCCATATCAAATACCGCTATGAACGACCTTTGCAGGAGATTTTCGAATGTTGAAAACCGCCGTGACCATCGCATTTGTCTGCATCACCGCAGCCCTCGCCCTCAATTTCTATAGGCTGCTGCGCGGTCCGACCATGCCGGACCGGATCCTCGCACTAGACACCATGTATATCAACACCACCGCGCTGCTGATACTCTTTGGCATTCACTTAAACCTCACGGTGTTCTTCGAAGCAGCCCTGCTCATTGCCCTGATGGGCTTCGTCGGCACGATTGCTTTGTGTAAGTACCTGCTGCGCGGCGATATAATTGAATAAGGAGAAATGCTATGCTGGAATTACTCACGTCTTTTTTTCTGATCGTCGGCGGTCTTTTTGCCCTCATCGGTTCCATCGGCATGGCCCGCTTCCCCGATCTGTTCATGCGGCTGCATGGCCCGACCAAGGCCACCACCCTCGGGGTCGGCGGCATCCTCATCGCCTCCATGCTCCATTTCAGCTCGCTGGAAACCGGTCTCAGCCTGCATGAACTGCTGATCGCCATGTTTCTCATGATCACCGCGCCGGTCAGCGCTCACCTCATCGCCCGCAGCATGATCCACCAGCGCGGCGGCATTGACCAGATCCGCAAAAAATCCGGCGAGCAAACCGAGCAAAAGGAGGCATAGCATTTCCTGGAATCTTTCACACCCATGGACACAGTGCATTTTGGCTATTGGTCTGCTGAAAAAGGGAGATCGGCTGACCTTCATTGGAGAGTCTGCGGCAAACGAGCGTCTTTATAAGCTCTATATTGATCCTGAATAAATCGATCAGGACGGTTGAATAACCTGAGCGAGCGTGGCCTTTCAGATATTAAACGCCACGCTTCTATGTTATCAGCAGCTTCGGAGGCAGTTAAGAATACGCGTCAGCCCGACAACGTTTTTTTAAAATCGCTTTCAAGCAATGGTCTGTGCATAAAAGCGAAAATCAAGAGGCAGGCATGCCCATCGAGACTTCACTTTTTTCAGCAAAGCCCCTGACACCGAGCAATATGGCGGAACATTCGCACGGCCAAAGGAAAGGAGAAATTTTGCGGCATCGCATTTTTTGACTTTGAGTTTTTGAGCTTTTTATGGCCCTCGTTTAGGTTTTTCAGAGAAAAGAGCTTGCGTCTAAACCGCCGTCTGGCTCGAATCCTTATTTTCCGGTACGGAATTATCACGTCTAGGCCAGGCGTTCAGCACCCCTTGAAAAAGAATAGCCAGAGGAATTGCAAAGAAAACTCCCCAGAATCCCCAGATACCACCGAAAAAAAGTACGGCAACGATGATCGCGATGGGATGCAGATTAATGACTTCCGAGAAGAGAACAGGGACCAGGACATTGCCGTCAAGAACCTGAATGATGGCATATGCTATAATGATCCATACAAGATCATCACTCCATCCGAATTGAACGTAAGCCACCAGAGCAACCGGAAAAGTCATGACTGCAGCCCCGACATATGGCACCAGGACAGATATGCCAACTAGAAATCCCAACAACACAGCAAAATTCAACCCCATAAAAACAAATGTAACATAAGAGGCTGCCCAGACCAGCAGAATTTCCCAGAATTTACCACGAATGAAGTTTCCCAACTGTGCGTCCACTCCCTGCCAAACACGGGAGGCAAGCCCACGCTCTCGGGGCATATGGTGGCGTGCCCATCCCAGAATCAATTCTTTGTCCTTAAGGAAAAAGAATACCAGTAAAGGCATAAGGACAATATATACCACCAATGTAATGATGCCGATCACCGAAGACACGGTCTGGCGCAGCATGGTATCTGTAAAACTGACGGCTTCCCGTCTGATTTGGTTCAGTGCGCTTTCTATCTCCACCTCGCTGAAAATTGTTGGATACTGCTCCGGAAGAGTCAGGACCAGTCGTTGTCCTTCAATGAGCATTGCAGGCACTTCCTGCAATAATTGAGTGGCCTGCTTCGTGAGAAGAGGAAAAAGATAGAACAACAGGGCCAGCATTGCCAGAAAGAAGAGAGAGAAAACGGCTGAAACTGCCAGCATTCTTGGTGCCCCTAAACGTTGCAGGGGTTGGATGATGCCTTCCAGCAGATAGGCGATAATTACGCTGGCACTTACAGGGGCAAGGTGTTCGCCGGCAAAAAGGATGGCGATAAGGCCCGAGAGCAGGAGTCCAGCAAGAATCACTACCTGTGGATCTGAAAAATGTTGTTTCAACCAGTTTTTGATCATATCCATCATTTATTTATTACGAAGTTTCCCATTTTAAAAATATGCCAGCCGGGGGGTGGCGAGAACATCTCGGCGGGGCATGAAAATTGTTCAATAATTACTAAAAGATACCGGCCAAGAAATGGGAGACCTAAGCGATAGATATTATTGGTGTAATTCTCAAACAAAATTGCCTGAGGAATCTCGCATGTCCATACTACACTCCCTGCTCAATGAACTCAAAGAAGAATTTATCTCCTCCGAAAATGGTAAGGAACGTAGGAGACTGTCCGAGAAGAGGCATTTTGATTAAAATCGAGACATTTTCAAAAAATAAGCACAGCCATGTAGTTGATATCGGAGTTTACGCTACCTGCGAGCATTATTTTTTGAAAATAACGAAGAGTTTAGTTAAAATGGCATTCTCGGACAACCTCCTGAGAAAACTCCCCAGCGACGGTATACGGTCAAAGGCCGCGACCATTTCGCTTTTTCCGATATCAGAAGGTTGGTGACCGAAACGGCATTGGACGACGATTTTCCATTGCTTTGCCAAGTTCCGCGCAAATCGATGATTAATACGCTTGTGACCGCCCTGATGCGGATGGTGGCATGAGACTTTTATAGGTAACTTTAGTTTCTTAACAACTTACCTACTAATTATCTCATTGATGCCCGGCTTTTTTTTCGGCGAATCATTTAAACCGGGAAGTCGCGGATTTGACAGCACTACTGAGTGAATCCCAGGCGCTGTCGATGCCGGCCTTGAGATCTTCCCAGGCGTCATCTCCCGCTTCTTTCAACTGGTCGAGCTTGTCATTGGCTGCTGCCTGCATCGACCGTAGCTCTTCAATCTGTTTGTAATATTTAAGCTGGGCATCTGCTTCCGCCGCATCTGCCTTGGCTTTGAGCTTGTCAATTTCCGCGCTCCACTCGTCCAACTGGGACTGTAATTTTTTCTCGTAGTCTTCTTTCATACTCATAGTATCTCTCCTTTATAATTTTATTCCCGGCATCAAAGAAGCTTGCCTGTAAACGGGATAGCAATGGCGACTATTTGCTTTCAGCGGTATATTCTTTTTTAGCTTTTTCCCAGGAATCGTCGATCGCCTGATACGCATCCAAAAATCCTTTCTTCATTTGTTCCCAGGCACTGACGGAGCTATTTTTAAAAGCGCCATACCATTCGGCCACTTCGTTTCGTTGTTTACGCAACGCCTTCATGTTGGCCTGGGCTTTTTCCCGAGCAGCTGTATTCATTTCATCCCAGTTATTGGCCATGCGATTTTCCAGGGCGTTGATGCGACTATCGAGCTTTTCTAAAGCTTGTTCTGTTCGTTCCATTGCCTCATCACGCTGAGCGGCAGTGTAGCCCTTTAATGCCCTGACCAGATCCTCTGTTTCCTGTTTTACGTCCTCGACGGAAGTCGTGGTATTACTTGATTGCGCATAGGATAACTGTGTAAAGCAAAATGCTGTTATTGCAACCATTACAATTAATAAATAGACGTTTTTTTTCATCACCCCTCCTCTTTCTTATCTGATTTATTGATGTCCGCTGTGATTTTTGTCCATGTTTTTCTGATTTTTTCTGAAGCATATTAATACAGTAAAATATGTTAGGTATCGAAAAAGTCAAGTGCTTTCCCCAGACACGGCGGACGAAGGTATAAACCATATTGCATTTTCATAGCCTGTTCACCCTTGAGCCGTCACGGCACCTTCGACCTTGGCTCTATCGGTACAATTGTTGGTTTTGTTCTCCGGCGCAAAATAGAGCAATGTACAACCAGCAGCGGCTTTGAAGGGCTGTTCATTGGAATAAAGCTGGAGTTCCCCCTGCGGAGACACGCTGCCGAGCAGCAACCAGTCATTGCTGAGCTTATCCAGATAGCTTTCCAGACGATCGAGATCAAAATCCTTACTCAGGCGGGATGTCTGTACTGTCCAGCCCTCCTTAAGCCACCGCTGCAAGGTATGAAAATCAGTCGGCGGATTAAAGGCGAAATAGCCCCGCTGCTGCAAAGCCAGGCGTTTTTGCTCCTGCTTCGATTCATGGTGAGGTGGTAGCTGGAAAGTGCGATCATGTCCAAAACCTAGTTCTTGAGGAAATGGGCATTTGGGAAATAGAAGATGGAAGATAAAAGACACTGGGAGTTGGAAAAAAGGAACAATCATTCCTCTAAATGTAACTGCTGAAGAATAGTATCTACACATGGGAATGAAATGGGAAAAAAATAGCCGAAATCAAAGAGATAAAATCTCGACGATTTCGGCTACTAAATGGTGGAGGCGGCGGGAGTCGAACCCGCGTCCGAAAATGCTCCCCTCCCGTATCTACATGCTTAGTTCCGTACTTTAGTTTTCGCTCTAGGAACTCAGTCGGAACATAGATTTCCTGGAACTAGTCTGTGAGATCTCGTCCCCTGAAAGACAGGCAACCTTCAGGCGACCAGCCCGTTGAGTCGACGCCCCAAATCCAGCCTTACGGGCGAAGACTGGTGGGACGGCAGTATGACAGTTATTAAGCTGCTACTGCGTAGTTATAATCGTCTGCGATTATATTTATGTTCTATCGGTTTTACGAGCAAATAGAAGCTCGGCATGCAACGATGAGCTTTCACATCCCCGTCGAATCCGTTTCGCCCCCCTTTATGTATCAGATTCAAGCTGTTGGTTATAAAACATTCTACTTTTCATGGCGCATCTCTCGCTGAATATCGCGATTGCTCTGCTGTTCTTTGAGAGTCGCTCTTTTATCATATTCTCTTTTACCGCGGGCCAGACCAAGTTCAACCTTTGCCTTGCCGTTCTCTATAAAATATATCTTTAAGGGGATCAGGGCAAGGCCTTTCTCATTAAGTTTACCGATAAGTTTCTTAATTTCCCGATGATGCAGCAAAAGTTTACGCACCCTGAGCGGCTCGTTCGGATTCTGCGTGGCAAACGAATACATGGAAATATGTACGTTGTGCAGCATCGCCTCCCCGCGGGAATCGATCTTCACATAGCCGTCACGCAGGTTGGCCTTACCGGCCCGGAGCGATTTCACTTCCGGCCCGGAAAGCACCATCCCCGCCTCATAGGTGGCATCGATATGGTAGTTGTGAAAAGCTTTCTTGTTCTTGGCGACGATCTTGATTGCCATCAGCTGTTATCTCTTTGTTTTCATGTTTCTTTTCCGCTATCAGGCGGTGGTCACCCGCAGTGCTTCCTCATAGGTGGTTATCCCGCGCCGAACTTTATCCCACGCGTCCTCGCGTAATGTAGTCATTCCTTCGCGTATTGCAACCTTCCGTATTTCCAGGGTGTGCGCCTCATCGGCCACCATCTTTTTCACCTTCGAAGTCATAGGAAATATTTCAAATATGCCGCATCGGCCCTTAAATCCGGTGCCGCGGCAGTCCCGACACCCCTTGCCTCGCCGTAAAACGACAGTACCCGATCCATTCACGGGAAAGCCCATTTTCAGCAGCTCCTCGCCCGGCATTTCAAAGTCTTCGCCACAACTGGGACAGATCGTTTTCACCAGCCGCTGCGCCATGCAGCCAAGCAGGGTGGTGGCAACCATAAAAGGCGGCAGCCCAAGGTCTTTCAGTCTGGCGATCGATGCCACTGCGTCGTTGGTGTGCAGTGTCGAAAACACCAGATGTCCGGTCATCGCCGCCTGCACCGCATGGGCCGCCGTCTCATGATCACGAATCTCACCGATCATGATAATATCCGGGTCCTGGCGCAGGATGCTGCGCAAAATCGTCGTAAAGGTCACATCGATCAGCGGCTGCACGGCAATCTGATTAAACTCCTCGTGCACCATTTCCACCGGATCCTCCACCGTGACGATATTCTTTTCCGGGGTGGAAATCTCTTTGAGCGTCGAGTAGAGCGTCGTCGACTTACCACTTCCGGTCGGTCCCGTCACGAGAATAATGCCGTGAGGCGAGGAGATAAAAGAATTATACACCTCCATATCCCTTTTAGAAAATCCGAGGGTTTCGACCTTTTGAAACATCAGATCGGAGTCGAGAATACGCAACACTGCCTTTTCACCAAAAGACACCGGAATAGTCGAAACCCGTATCTCAATATCCTTGCCACTCTTTTCGCCAATTTTAATCCTGCCGTCCTGGGGCCGTCTTTTTTCGGCGATATCAAGCCGGGATAAAAATTTAATCCGGGCGACGATGGCCGAATGGACAGCTTTGGGCAGATTATAGATGGTGTGCAGCGAGCCATCAATGCGAAAGCGAATTCTCGATACATTGCGTTTCGGCTCAATATGGATATCACTGGCTCGCTGCTCAAGGGCGTAATGGAAGATATGATTGACCGCCGTCTTGATATGCTGATCGGAGGAGGTAATTTCTTTTGAGGAAGATATCTTGACATAGCGTTCGAGATTGCCGATGTCGATGGAACCGCCTCCACCCGGGACAACACCGAATTGATCCTCTGCGGCACTGATCGACTTCTGAAAACCAAAAAACTCATTGATTATCCGCTTAATATCCGATTTCGTTGCGATATACGGCTTGATCTTGATTTGATTAGCCTGCTCGATATCAACCAGCGCTGCCTGGCAGTCGGGATGATAAATAGCCGTTTCGACCAGGCCGTTTTCCATCTTAAAAGGGAGGAGGAGTTGCCTGATGGCGAAGTTGCGGGGAATGGTCTTGGTGGCGACATCCATATCAAGTTCAAGAGGATCAAGTTTCTTGAAGGGCAGGTTGTTCTCTTTCGCCACGGCACGCATGATCAGTTCTTCATCGACCAGACGGCCGTCTCCCCCCGGCAGCTTGAAATTAAAGCCGGCAATGATATCAACCATATCCGGATAGTCCTTATCCACCTCCCCTTCCTTACTTGCCTGCCGCAAGAGCTTCTGGCGCATCTTTCCCTTCTCCAGCGTAACAAACTGGCGCTGCTTGGGACTTAAAGCCTTGAGCTTAACAAGGACATCGAGGAGAGCATCACTGTTGAGAAAATTCATTGACATACCTTTTTAGACAAAAAATGAAGATTTGTCTGCATTGTCTCCCGAAGATAACAATTTTGCAAGAAGATTGAGATAATGAAGATACTGCGCTCAGCGCCTGGCCAGAAGCGACCGGAGGACCTGCAGGTTTTCACGATCCTCGTCAAGGCTGTCACTTTTCGGGGTCTCAAGAGTCATCGGCAGTCCGGCAAAACGTTTATCGTTCAACAGGTTCTTAAAACCGGCCAGGCCGATGGCCCCTTTACCGATATGTTCATGACGATCGACCCTACTACCCAGCTCTTTTTTTGAATCATTGAGGTGGAAAAAACGAATTTTGTCGAGGCCGACCGTACTCTTAAGATCATCAATGGTCGCTTTATAGCCGGCAGCCGTCCGCAATTCGTACCCTGCGGCAAAAGCATGACAGGTATCGACACAGACCCCGAGCAATTCTGGAAATTTTGAGTGCTCCAGGATAGAGGCGAGCTCGGCAAAGCTGCTACCAAGGCCAGTACCCTGCCCGGCAGTGGTTTCCACCAGAATCTGTACCGTGGTAACACCACTTTGCGCAATTGCCCTGTCCAGCCCTTCAGTACATCTCTTTAGGCCAAGTTCGACCCCGTCACCACCGTGGGAACCGGGATGCAGGATGACATACGGCACACCAAGCTGCGCGCAGCGTGTCAGTTCCAGAGCAAGGTTCTCCAGCGATTTGTCCAGCAGCTCCTTTTTAGAGGTGGCCAGGTTGACCAGATACGACGCATGGGAGGCGACCGGCATGCCGCCGCTTTTTTCATGGGCTGTTTTAAAAAGTTCAATCTCTTCCGCCGCCAGTTCCGCAGGATGCCACTGGCGCTGGTTGCGGGTAAAAATCTGCAGCGCTTCCCCGCCGACACTTTCGATTCGGGCAAAAGCGAGATGCAGGCCGCCGGCAACCGATTCATGTGCCCCCAGGAGCGGCGGATGCAGAGGCGAATGCGGTCGTGAAGATATCATCTACCGCAACTCCTGTTGTGCATCCTGTTGCATCGCCTTCTGCTCCCCCACCGACTCTTCATAGGTCTGGTTGATAAATCTATTGATCTGCGCCAGATAAAACCGCCTCTGGGACGGATCGGCGACAATTGCCTGTTTTTCCGTTTGCACCGCCTCTTCAACAAGACCATTTGCCCAATAGGCGGTGGCCAGGGTATCGAGCACATGCCCTTTCGGCTCGAGGGTGGCCGCCGCTCTGGCCAGTGTCAGTGCCTGCATCGGGTCTCGCAGCGAAAGATCCTCACTAGTCAGCAGCAGCCAGGCCAGATTGTTCATAATTTCCGGGTTAACCGGCTCAAGGCTGTAGGCTTTTTCATAGGCCGCCAGGGCTTTTTCTTCCATCTTTCTGGTCAGCATCAGATCCCCGATGAGGCGCTGCCACAGTGCCCGATCCGGCTCCTGCTTGACCTTTTGCAGCAGCACCGCTTCGGCAAAATTTTCCTGATAGCTTTGGGCCAGCGCGTCCGTAGGGATCTGACGAACGAGGACAATGGTCGTCAGCAATATTGCCATATAGGCGAAAAGACTATTGCGCACCTTGCGATTATGCCGCTCGATCCGCTCCGGCTCCTTTTCCGCCTGTTCGAGACAGTCGATACGTTCTCCTATGCCGAAGTGATGCCAGTTAGGCTGGTCACGTATATTGCCGCTGAGAACCGCTATCTTCTCAAAAGCGGCAACCAGCGCCTGGCCATTGCCGATGGACTGCAGGCTGAACAGGTCGGCCTGCCTTTCAAAGTTTCGAATAAAATAACCGAAGACAAAACGGAAATAGAGCAGCATAAACACCAGCAGCGGCACAGCGCCGACGAGCACCAGCACCGTTTCCACCGAGATACCACTCATGGCCATCATTTTGTTGAGAAAATCCAGGGAGAGAAAAAGATAGATAAACGGCTCGGCCAGCAGACCGACGAGCAGACTGAAGCCGGCAATAAGCATGACATAGAGCAGCATATGATACTTTTTCACGTGGCCTATTTCATGGGCCATGACCGCTTCGAGTTCGGTCAAAGACATGGTCTCGATCAGGGCCGGGGTGAGAAGAATGTAACGAAGACCAGGGACAATACCCATTACCCCGGCGGTAAGCATCTGCCCCTCGAAAAGCGGCCAGAGATAAAAATCGGCGCTAAAGTTCTGTTTGGCACAGAAGTCGTCCAGATGCTTTTTCAGATAACCGTCGGGTAGTTTTTCGCAGCCCCAGAGCCGGCGCACCAGCGGCGGAAAAAAAAGCAGTACAAAGAGCAGAAAAAAACCAAAAAACAAAAGATCCCCCCATTCCGAAGCGACCACTTGCTGCAGTCCCGGAAAGGGCAGGAGGGCCACCGCATCGTAAAGAGCTGAAAGAATGACCCAGGGCAGGACAATCGGCAGGTTGGCTTTGATATTCGACAGAATAAAGGCGAAGGTGCTGTGCTTTCTACCGAAAATAACCTCGTAATTTTTTTTCCCGGCCCGCCACATAATCGCTAAAAAGAGGACAAACAGCAGAAGTCCGGCGACATTGACCAGGAACGGGGTGGTGTTGCCGAAGGAAAGCAGGGAGAGATAGTATTTCGAATCGCAGAGATAAAGCGTTGCGCCGAAAAAAACCAGGGCGAGAAGAGACAGCTGCTTTTCCGTCTGAAAATATCCGGCGGAGCGCCTGGCGCGCGGTCGACTAAACAGCTTGCCGGCAATCTTGGTATATCCGGCGAGCAACAGGAGAAACAGGAGGAATCCCTGCCAGGCGGGAAGAAGCGGCGCGGAAGGGACACTGTCGATACTAAAAAGAAAAATAGCGACGAGAAAGAGAAGAAGATTAGTGTACATCAATGGGATTCACCTGTTCTTTGTAAACATGCACGGGCACTGAGGTTGATTGAACAACGACATTTTGTTAGAGAATAGTTATCTTGTTATATTTGGCAACCAGATAAGGGCGTTCCGCCGGAGAGGTCCACCGTGCGACACGCTCCTTCTTGTGAAGAAGTTTTCTTGCTTGTCTTGTTTTTTTCATTGACATATTTACCCAGGTAATCTTAAATAGATTGTTTTATCTCTCAAAGAGAGCTATGGGCGCATAGCTCAGTTGGTAGAGCCATCGGCTCATAACCGATCGGTCGTAGGTTCGAATCCTACTGCGCCCACCATTAATACAGCAGCTTCTGAGCAGAAACAACGGATTCCTTGAAAAAAGCACGAGTATACATAGAAAAAGGGGAAAGCATAACACCCCTTAAAGACAGATCTCGATTCGGGCTAAAAACGCCTGAATGGGCGAAAACAAAAAAGGTACATCCCCAGTGGGGTGTACCTTTTTTGTTTTAGTACCTTACAGACTATTATGAACTGCACGACAGACAATCCATATGACGTTAAGAGTAAAGGATATTCTCGAAAGCCTTAATATCGAGGCGCCTTTCAGCCTGGCTGAAGCGTGGGACAATGTAGGTCTTCTGGTCGGTGACCCGGAGCAGGAAGTGACGGCGGTACTTGCCGGGCTCGACCCGACCAACAGCCTGGTAGATGAAGCGATAGCCCTGGGTGCCAACACCATCGTCACTCATCATCCGGTCATTTTCAAACCACTCCAGACGATCAATACTGCCGAACCGAATGGCAGACTGCTGCAAAAAGCCCTTGCCAACCATATAGCCATCATCGGCTGCCATACCAATTTCGACAGCGCCCGTGCAGGCGTCAGCCACTATCTCGCCCTCCAGCTCGGCCTGGAAGATCTCTCTCCTCTTGTCTCGTCATCGAATGAAGCCGGTACGGACACCGGGCTGGGCTGCATCGGCACCTACCCCGCTCCTCTGAGCACCGCGGATTTTGTGGCCAGGGTCTTGCACGTCCTGCATCTTCCCAGCATCCAGATGGCGGGAACACTGCCGACACAGATCACCAGCGTGGCCGTATGCGGCGGAAGCGGTTCCGACCTGGCACCGGTTGCTCTTCGACGCGGTGCGCACGTCTACCTGTCTGCGGAAATAAAGCACAGTACGGCTATCTGGGCCGCGGAAACGAACTTCTGCATCATCGACGGCACCCACTACGCCACGGAAAAACCCGCCGTCACCCTTCTGGTGAAAAAGCTCCACGAGGCCGGTGAGCATAAAGACTGGAAAATTAAAATTCTGCAAACGATAGAGGAACAACACCCCTTCGTTTTAATAGATAAAACATACCAACCATAGAAGAAATAAATTCCATAGGAGAACTATTTTGAACGAACTCTTACTACAACTCGTCAAACTCCAGGCCATTGACCTGGAAATCGACCAGATCGATAATGCCATTAAATCCGAGCAGAGCGGACTTGACGAACGTATGTCCGCCCTGGCGAAGAGAGAGGCTTTAATTAACGAATTAAAGGAAAAAATCACCTCTCAACAAAAAGAAAGCCGCACTCTCGAAGCTGAAATGGCCGACAAGATGGATCACGTCAGAGAACGTCAGTCAAAAATGATGCAGGTGCAGACCGGTCGTGAACAGACTGCCTTGCTCAAGGAAATTGAAGATGCCAAGAAAAGCGCCAAAGAAAACGAAGAAAGAATCCTGGTCATCATCGAATCCATCGAACAGCTGACCGTGCAGATGGACAAGGAAAAGAATCTGCTCAAAGGCGAAAAGCAGCTGGTTACCGAAGAAACCGATAAAGTACGGGCCAATATCGAGGCGATTAACAAGAGCAAAAAGAAAAAAGACGCCAAACGCAACGAACAGGCCGGTCACATCAAAAAGTCTCTTTTGCGTAAGTACGATACCCTGCGTGAGCACCGTAACGGTCTGGCGGTTATCAATGTTGTTGATGGTGTCTGTCAGGGATGTTTCATGGCCGTACCGCCGCAGCGATTCAATATGCTGCTCAAAGGTGAAGAGATCTTTGCCTGTCCGACCTGTCAACGCTTAAATTATTATGTACCACCGGTGCTTGAAGAGAATGTAGAAAAAAATTAACCACAATTTTCGCTTTGACTTTTACGCGTTTCCCACTACAGTAGCTGCAAAGGAGCGGGCGCATGATCGCTCCGGTCTTTTGACCGGAGAGGAAAGTCCGAACTCTACAGGGCAGGGTGGTTCGTAACACGAACGCCGGGTGACCGGGGGAAAGTGCCACAGAAAACAGACCGCCTGATCCGATCAGGTAAGGGTGAAACGGCGAGGTAAGAGCTCACCGCTCCCGTGGCGACATGGGAGGCACGGCAAACCCCACCCAGAGCAAGACCAAATAGGGAGATGTTTGAGGGCGGCCCGTCCGAGATCTCCGGGTAGGTTGCAAGAGGTGTTGAGCGATCAACATCCCAGTGAAATGATCATGGCCTCTTTACGGGGTACAGAATTCGGCTTATAACCCGCTCCTTTTTTTTATCGCTTTAGCGCCGCACACAGGCCATTGTGCCCTCTTTCTTTTGCCCTATGACACCCTCAGCCGCTGCCATAATTCCCGCCGCCGGGTTTGGAACCAGGATGGAGATCGACTATCCGAAGCAGTATCATTTGCTGGCCGGAATGCCGATTCTTGTCCGAACCGTTCGGGCTTTTCTCAACAACAGCCACATCACACGTATTGTCGTTGTTGTTCCCGCCGACTGGATTACCGAGACCCGTACCCTGTTTGACCGCTATGCCGTCAATGTACCACACCTGACAATAACGGCCGGAGGGAAAAGGCGCCAGGACTCGGTACAGGCCGGGCTCAAGGCACTTAACACCCTTGAAGGCGACACGGATATCGTTCTGGTCCATGATGGCGCCAGGCCGCTGGTCAGCAAGGAGATCATCGACAGATGCTATCTTGGTGCCCTGGAAAATGGTGCGGCCATTGCCGCGGTACCGGTAAAAGACACCCTAAAAAGAGGCGACGAGACCGGCAGGGTCGCCGCCACCATCGACCGAACCTCGCTCTGGCAGGCACAAACCCCCCAGGCCGTCCGTAAAGAACTCCTCGAACAGGCCTATCTGCACAACGACGATGCGGAGGTGACCGATGAATCCTCCCTTCTCGAAAAGGCGGCCATTCCGGTCATTCTTGTCGAAGGCGCCGAAACGAATATCAAGATAACCCGTCCGGAGGACCTGCTCTTGGCCGAAAAAATACTCCAGCAGCGTCAGCCGGACCTGCGTATCGGTCACGGCTATGATGCCCACCGCTTTGCCGAAAACAGACAGCTTGTCCTTGGCGGCATCACTGTCCCACACAGTCATGGCCTGGCCGGACATTCCGACGCCGATGTGCTCACCCATGCCCTCTGTGACGCCCTGCTCGGCGCCTTGGGCTTAGGCGATATTGGCCGGAACTTCCCCGATTCCGAGG
The DNA here is from genome assembly GCA_964412665.1 of uncultured Desulfopila sp. Taxonomy (GTDB): domain Bacteria; phylum Desulfobacterota; class Desulfobulbia; order Desulfobulbales; family Desulfocapsaceae; genus Desulforhopalus_A. The sequence goes on along the minus strand of CAYPPR010000008.1, from coordinate 48,236 downwards.
CCCAATTTGCCGGTATTTATTCCATCCGCCTGCTCGAGCAGGTCATTGGTCTGGTTGCCGCCCAGGGCTTTCGTATCACCAACGCCGACATCACCGTTGTCTGCCAGGCCCCCCGCCTCGCCCCCTATGTCGACCAGATGCGAGAACTGCTTGGCCGGACCTGCCACGTTGATCGACAAGTACTCAATATCAAAGCAACCACCACCGAAAAGATGGGCTTTACCGGGAGAAAAGAGGGCATCAGCTGTCACGCCGTCGTTCTCCTTCAGTCATATCCCAACGCAATAACCCCATGCCATGAGGCTTCATAATGACCATTGCCATCAACCGGGAGCGCCTCGCCGCTACCTTTACCGAACTCTGTGAAATAAGTAGCCCTTCAAGACAAGAAGGGGCGATCGCCGCCTGCCTGAAAGAAAAATTTGCCGCCCTGGGGGCCGATGCCATTATCGAAGACGATTCCGCCGGGCAAACCGGTTCGGAATCCGGCAACCTCATTATTCGCTTTACCGGCAACCTGCCGGAGCAGGAAGGACTCTTTTTTTCCTGTCATATGGACACGGTTAGCCCAGCCGATGGCGTGCAGGTACTGCGAACCGGCGATATCTTCACCAGCAAGGGGGAAACAATCCTCGGCGGTGACGATAAAAGCGGCATTGCCGCCATCCTTGAGCTTCTCGCCCTTTTACAGGAGACAAAGCGCCCGCACCCAATGATCGAGGTGGTTATCACCACCTGCGAAGAGATCGGCCTGCTCGGCGCCAAGCACCTTGATTACCAGCAACTGCAGACAGCATATGGCTACGCCCTGGACTCCTCCGGCATAGACCATGTCATTGTCGGAGCCCCGGCGGCCAATAAAATCGAAATACAACTAAAGGGACTTGCCGCCCATGCCGGACTCTGTCCGGAAGCCGGAATAAATGCCCTGTCGCTGACGGTAGACGCCTTGAGCGGCCTGCGCATGGGTCGTCTGGACGAGGAATCGAGCCGTAATATCGGCCTCATCCAGGGCGGAGTAGCTACCAATATCGTTCCGGAGCAGATCCTCCTAAAAGGCGAGATCCGCAGCCATTCCACCGAAAAGCTCACTGTCTATACCAAGGAAATACGCGATGCCTTCGAAAAAAGCGTGGCCGATTGGTCGAGTACCCCGGCTACCGGGGAGAAGCGGCCATCCATGACCTTTGATATAGTCAATGACTATCCGGCCCTGACTATCGCAGACGATACGCCGGTGATCAAAAGGATACGCAAGGCCACGGCAGTGGCCGGAAAAACACTGCAGTACATTGTCGCCGGCGGTGGCAGCGATGCCAATATTTTTTGCGGCTACGGGTTGCCGACGGCCATTGTCGCCACCGGCATGAATAAGGTGCATACGGTGGACGAACAACTCGATCTCAATGACCTGGTCAATCTGACCGAGCTTCTTCATGCCCTGGCCACAAATTAATCAATTTCTTCGCAGCGCTGACGAAGAAACTGTTTTTACGATTGGCATTGCTCTTTCTTGTTGAATTTAGGTATGACATACTATAGGTTTCCTTTTTTGGGTTACCAAAAAGGACTATAAACTCGTCAAAATATGTTTTGATGGAAATTGCAACACATCAAACCAGGAAAGGCTCCCATGCGATGCATGGGACCCAGGGTTACAAAGTACGCTTAATCCGGAAGAGCCGTAAAAAACTCCATATGCTAGGCGCGCAAAACCAAGGACCACCACCCGATGTCTCAACAGCATTGTAAAAAATCGTCCGACGGCCGTCCCACCCACGAATGTGGCGTATGCGGCGTTTTTAATCATCAAGACTCGGCAAAGCTTACCTATTTCGGTCTCTACGCCCTGCAGCACCGAGGGCAGGAAAGCGCCGGCATTGTCACATCTGATGGCGACAAGGTCAATATCCACAAGAACATGGGCCTTGTTCCGGAAATTTTCACCGAAAAAATCCTGCAGAGATTAGCCGGCCACCTGTCCATTGGCCATGTGCGGTATTCCACCACCGGGGCCTCGAATATCACCAACGCCCAGCCTCTGATGGTGACCCACAAGGGCACGACCCTGGCGGTTGCCCACAACGGCAATCTAGTTAATTCCATTGAGTTACGCACAAGCCTCGAAGAAAAGGGATCGATCTTTCAAACGACCATGGACAGCGAGGTGGTTCTGCATCTTATGGCCCGTGCCACCCAACTTGGTCTCGAGACTGCACTGAGAAACACCTTCACCTCCCTCAAAGGCGCCTATTCCCTGTTGCTCATGACCGAGAAGACGATGATTGCCGTCCGTGATCCCGATGGTTTTCGGCCATTGTGCCTTGGTAAGCTGAAAAACGGCGGCAGTGTTGGCGGCGAGGGCTGGGTTGTCGCCTCGGAGACCTGCGCCCTTGATCTCATCGAAGCTGAATTTGTCCGGGAGATCAAGCCGGGTGAAATTCTTGTCCTGCAGGAAAGCGGTATGACCTCTCTCTTCCCATGGCCCAAGCAGGACTGCCATTTCTGCATTTTTGAACAGGTCTATTTCGCCAGACCCGATTCGGAGATTTTTGGCAGTAGCGTCTACCAGGCCAGGAAACGGATGGGTGAAATTCTTGCCGGGGAAGCAAAAATCGATGCCGATTTCGTTATGCCTTTTCCCGATTCGGGCAACTATGCAGCAATCGGCTATTCGCAGGCGTCGGGTATTCCACTGGAAATGGGGGTGATCCGCAACCACTATGTCGGCCGGACCTTTATCCAGCCCACCCAGTCGATGCGTGACTTCAATGTCAAGGTCAAACTCAATCCGGTTCGCTCCTTTCTCAAGGGCAAACGGGTTATTATCGTCGAAGATTCAATTATTCGAGGAACAACAGGTAAGAGCAGAGTACGAGCCCTGCGAGCGGCCGGTGCAGTGGAAGTCCATATGGTGGTCAGTTGCCCTCCAACCAGGCACGCATGCTACTACGGCATTGATTTTCCCGACGTTAAACAATTGATAGCCAACCAGAAACAGATAAACGAAATTGCCGAATATCTCGGCCTTGACTCTTTGCACTACCTGAGCCTGGAAGGACTCGTCAAGGCAACGGGTATGGCGAAAAATAATTTTTGTCTGGCCTGTTTTGATGGGAATTATCCGATACCACCGAATCTTGCTTTTCACAAGGATGCATTGCGCTAAACCCCTTGGAAGCTGCCTGTGATTGGTTGTCAGGCCCGGGTTACCACACAGTTTTTGCCTTTTTTCTTGGCATCATACATGGCTTGATCCGCCCTCTCTTTAATCGCTCTTTCGTCTTGTTCCCGAGGCAATGCGTCATTTCTCTTACAGCAGACAATACCTATGGAAAGAGTGGTCGTACCAAAGTTCTTTTCAACAAAATTGAGCAGAATACGCTGCACTATCTCCGTCCCCTGGGTGGCGTTGGTCTGAGGAAGCAGGACGGCGAACTCGTCTCCGCCAAGTCTGAAGCACAGATCGACACTCTCCCTGGTACATTCTTTTAAAATTTCGGCAAGATTAATGAGAACCTTATCCCCCGCCTGATGACCATGCTCATCGTTGTATTCTTTAAAATTATCAATATCAATAATAGCGAGCATGAGAGGATAATTCTGCCGATGAGCCCGCTCCACTTCATCAGGAAAACGATCATCAAAGGCCCGTCTATTCAGAATATGCGTCAAGCCATCCTGCATTGACAACCGTTCCAACTCGCGCATCATGCGGCGTTCACGAACGGCTCGAGCCAATTTTGCTTCAAGTTCCGCCTGGTCAATGGGCTTTTTGATAAAATCAATGGCTCCGGCTTTAATGACCTCCGAATAGCTTGCTTTTTCGTGATAGCCGGTAGATAGGATCACATCGGTTTCTTTAAAATTTTCAGCGATATGTTCAAGCAATTGCAGGCCGTCCATCCCCGGCATGACAATATCCGAAAAGACCAGATCCACGGCTGTCGACTCCAATACGGCGATCGCCTCGACACCGTCACCGGCGACAAGACAGTGATAACCGAAAGAACTGATCAAAACACTGAGTGTCTTACGCACCAGTTCATCATCATCAACAATCAATACGACAACGGAGTTGTTCTTTTCTTCCATATTCTTCGGCAATTGTGGCTGTACCATATTTTTTTTGTCAGGTTATTTTTCCGACCTTCTTCTTGCCGTCACCATCATAATTGTACTTGCAAAAACCATTAAAGTCTAGATAACACGTTGTTTACCTAGCAATAACAACAAACCGGACAACAAAAAAACAAAGTAACTTCTCAATCTCACAGAAAGTATTGTAATTATGGAAAAGCAGCAATACTATAGGTGAAACCGTTTATAGACGACAATTTCAAACACAGTCCCATGGACAACAAAAGCCTCACGCATATATTCGAGGGAAGCCGGAACAGCACACCTCTGCCCGAGATCCTTATTCTTGCAAAAAAAATCTGTCCGTCTATGGACCTTGGGCTTATCAAGGAGATTGACAACGACGTCAACGCATTGTTTTCCGGTTCCTCCGCGGAGTTCCAGAAAAACATCCTGCCCTACCACAACCTGCGGCACAGCCAGATGGTCGTTTTAGCCGCGATGCGCCTCTTCCACGGTCTGCATGGCAATCTTGTGCCCATCTCTCCTGAAACACTTTTCAAAGGGTTGCTGGCCGCCTATTTTCATGATACAGGAATGTTGCTTGCAAAAGATGCCTCGGCGCCTGCCGCGACGAATTACATGGCCGACCACGAAGCACGATCGGTACGATTTCTAAAAAAGTACGTGATAAAAAAGGGCCTTGGAGAAGATATTTCCAGAGACTGTGCAACAATCATTGAATATACCAATCTGGACAGTAAGCCGGCAACTTTTACCTCGCAGAGCAAAGAAATCGACATTGCCGGTCAAGTAGTTGGTTCAGCTGATATACTGGCCCAGATGGCTGACAGATACTATCTCGAATGCCTCCCGCTGCTCTTTGCCGAACAAAAGACCGGCGGCATAAACCACCACCACTCGGCCCTGGAACTCATCGAACATACGGCGGAATTCTACCATGATGTCATTTTAAAAAGGCTGACTGTCACCTTTGCCGACACCGCCGAAGCAATGCGGACACATTTTCGAAACCGGTATAAAATAGATCGAGACCTCTACCTGGAAAACATAGACAAAAACATTACCTATCTGAAAAAAATCATTGCCCAATGCGATGGCTTCAGCTGTCTTGAAAAAAATCTGAAACGCACTCCCCCCTCTACTTAGCGCGAGGGTCGCGACCTGTCTCAAACATCTCAAACAGATCATAAAAGAGTTTCGTCACCGTACTGAAATGTGTGGCCGAACCGGAACTCGCATAGGCCTTGGTGAGTTCCATCGCTTTGGCGATACTCTCACGCGAGTCAAGATTATTGGGGTCCTTTATAGCCTGAACGAGTTTCTTGCCTATGTCTATCTCCACTGCGCTTCCCCTTTTGAGACCGACAACCCTGGGAGCTTGTCCGAGAATGCCATTTTGCTCAAACTCGTTCAAGCTCCTGTGTGTCAGGTGTTTTTTCTGTTACAGACGTTGACAACCTTGCGATTGAGATTTTCAAGAAACTTCGACAACTTTTTTTCGGCATTTTTGATGACATTGGTAATTTTCACATCATCAAGAGCGCCAACAACCGTACCACAGGCAACACATTGGATGAGACAGAATTTTTGCCCGGTTTTTGTCGTAACATGAACAGCCTCGAACTCGTGATATTCACATGTCGGGCATTTTGACCTGGCCATAGATGTACCTCGCAAAGGGTTAACAATTTACCTGATTAACATAACGCTAAACCCCCACTGGTTCAAGGATCTCTTTTGTCTATTTACGATTTCTGCACAAATAACAGCTTCTTCGGTTTAGTAAAAAGACAGTGCCGCCAGCCGATTATTACCCACCTGCGGCCACTCTATAGCCAAAAGCAATTATTAATCATTCTGGTATAGGATCTATCAATTTGACACCCTGAACTTTTTTAGTACGTTACAGAATATTTCTTTTAAAAGAACTGGTCTTCGATCAGGAAGATTCCCCGAAGACCTCGACAGAACAGTCAGAGTCCGAAGATGCCGCTGATCAGTACGAAGAAGAGCTGCGGAAAAAAATAGACGAACCACTCTTAAAATCAGTTTTTCAGGGTTTGTTCAGAAAAAACAGTTCGCCAACAGGCTGAAACCACGGCAAAATGAAAATTCTCCATATAATCAGCCAGCACCCGGAGAGCACCGGCAGCGGATTTTATCTGCAGAATATCATTCGCCAGGCTGCAGCCGAAGGGCATGAAAATTTTCTTATCGCCGGCATCTCGGGTCGTCAATTCCCCAAGCTTGCATGTATCGAGCGGCAATCCTGCCGCTTCGTCTGTTTTGATAGCGGCAATCTTGATTTCACAATTCCCGGCATGAGCGATGTCATGCCCTATGCCAGCTCACGTTTTAGTGACCTTACCACCAACCAGCAGGCCGACTATGAACAGTGTTTTGCCGAAACGATCCGCCATGCTATCGATGAATTTTCGCCTGATATCGTGCACAGTCACCATCTCTGGCTGGTCAGTTCGATTGCCCGCAGGGTCATCACCGATATTCCCCTGGTGACCTCCTGCCACTCCACGGATCTGCGGCAGTTCAGGCAATGTCCGCATCTGGGCCAGGACGTTCTGCCCCATTGTCAAAAGATCGATCGGGTACTCGCCCTCAGTCGGGAACAGAAAGAAAACATCCAGTCACTCTACACCATTGCCGATAATCGCATTGATATTGTCGGCGGCGGGTATGATGCAAAGATGTTCACCCTGCACAAAAAGGACAAGCCCGAACCGGTACAGCTGATCTATGCCGGCAAATTGAGTTTTGCCAAAGGGGTGGACTGGCTCGTGCAGACTTTCCTCGATCTCGGGCGCGACAACCTCCACCTGCACCTTGCCGGATCCGGTGCCGGCAGCGAGGCAGCACAATGTCTGGCCCTCGCCAAAAGCGCCGGTGCGGCGATAACCGTACACGGCAGGATCAGCCAGCCCGAACTGGCCAGACTGATGGGCCGCAGCCACATATTTATTCTCCCTTCCTTTTTTGAGGGTCTGCCCCTGGTTCTTCTCGAAGCTCTGGCCTCCGGCTGTCGTATCATAAGCACCGACCTGCCCGGTTGTCGGGAGCTGCTCGGAGAAGCACCGCAAGATCTGGTCGAGTTCATCCAACTGCCCATCCTGCAAAACATTGACCGCCCCAACCCGGCAGATAGAGCGGAATTGCAGACCAGACTGGCCGAGGCTATCTCATCCATGGCAGACCGCGTCCGCCGGGCACCCTCTCCTTCTGCGGAAAAAATGCACAAGATTACCTCGGTTTTTGATTGGAAATCGGTCTTTCTAAGAATTTTTTCCGCCTACACAAGAGCGCTTGCCGAAAAAAACGACTGATCCACCGTCTTCCCTGTAAATTTTCTCCCCCACGTCCTGAATTCGTTCACTTTTGCGTCCTATTCGTCAACGATACGCCAATACCGCCATATCCGCGCTTGACAAGGATGTAAAAAAAATGGTTAACTCCCGTCGATATCAAAGTTAACCAAACCGGTGCTGAAATGAAAGAAAAAATATTAACCATGCTGCGAGAGTCTCCGGAACCCCTTTCAGGTGAGGAGATCAGCCGCCGCCTTCAGGTCTCCCGGGTGGCGATCTGGAAGCAGATCGGCCAGCTGAAAGAGAGCGGCACCGAGATAGAAGCCGGACCCAAGGGATATCGGCTGTTAGCTCTTCCCGACGCCCCTTTCCCATGGTTGTTTGGCGAACGTTCATCGCGCATGCACTATTATCCGGAACTGGATTCGACCATGAACCGCGCCACAGCTCTCGCCCGCGAAGGCTGTCCGGCGTATACCGTGGTTGTCGCCGACCGCCAGATTACGGGACGAGGGCGAATGCAGCGGCTGTGGCAATCGGAGGAGGGCGGCTTGTATTTTTCCCTTGTGCTCCGGCCATCCCTCGTCCCAAGGGAAGCCCCGGTGGTTAATTTCGCCGTTGCCCTGGCCCTGGTGGAGACCCTGGCCGACTGTTGCGACATCGCCGCCCAGGTGAAGTGGCCAAACGATGTTCTGGTCGATGACTGCAAAATAGCCGGTATCTTGTCCCAGATGGAGATCGAAGCCGATCAGATCGCCTTTGTCAACGTCGGCATTGGTATCAACCTGAACAACCGACCGGAGGTCGCCGACAAACCGGCAGTTTCCGCGCTGCAGCTGACCGGTCGACCGGTCAATCGCGCCCTGCTGCTCGCCGATTTTCTTGATCGTTTTGAACGACGGATGGCCGTCTTCTCCCGGTCGGCGGTCATCGCCGACTGGAAAGCCAAAACCGTCACCCTGGGGCGACGGGTAAAGATTGTCACCATTCGTGACAACTGTGAAGGGCTGGCCGTCGATATGGACGAGGACGGCGGCCTGATTCTCGAAATGGCCGACGGTTCGCACCATACCGTTTTTTACGGCGATTGTTTTCATTCCTCCTGAACCATCAATAATACTATAAGGAAAATCCCATGAACGAAAGCCTCGACCTGCACAAACTGGTAATCGCCTCCCTGATGGCCGCACTGATCGCCGTCGGCGGCTATCTGGCCATACCCATCGGCCCAGTGCCCATTGTCCTGCAGAATCTCTTTGTGCTGATCGCCGCTCTTCTTCTCGGCAGCAGGTGGGGCAGTGCTGCCGTTGCCGTCTATCTGCTTGCCGGGGCGGTTGGATTGCCGGTCTTTGCCGGCGGCGGCGGTGGCCTTGGTCATCTGTTTGGCCCGAGAGGCGGTTACCTTTTCAGTTACCTGGTTACTGTCTTGCTGGTCGGTAAAATCTCGGAATCGTCCAGACAGCAGCCGATGGCGGAAATCCTCGCGATGATCATCGGCAGTCTGCTCATCTATGTTATCGGCGTTACCTGGCTGAAGACCCTGCTCGGCATCAGCTTCGGCAAGGCCTTGGCCGTCGGCATGTACCCCTTTATCATCGGCGACATTATAAAGATTGCCGCCGCCTTCGCCATAGTCAAAAGTGTCCGGCCGCTGCTCGGCATTGCCCAGCGAGATGGTCGGCTTGCTTCGCCCACCGTCCCGGTAAAGTCGGGAAAATAAGCGCGGCACCCAATCAGGTATCCAATTATGGACATTATCGAGATCAGTGGATTGTCGCACAGCTATGCCGACGGCCATATCGGCCTGCGGCAGATCAATCTGACCATCGCCCGCGGGTCGTTTGTTGTGCTCGCCGGGGCCAACGGCGCCGGGAAGAGCACCCTCCTTAAACATCTCAACGGACTGCTCAAGTCGCTATCCGGAACGGTACGGCTGGATGGGGTACCGGTGGAGGACGATCTCCTCCGTGCCCGGCGGATGGTCGGTATGGTCTTTCAGGATGCCGACAGTCAGATCGTCGGCGAAACCGTCTACGACGACACGGCCTTCGGTCCGGAAAACCTCAACTGGCCGCGTGAAAAGATTACCAAGAGTGTCGCCGCCGCCCTCGACCTCGTCGGCCTCACGGCGATGGCGGAGAGAAGCCCGCATCTGTTGTCCGGCGGAGAAAAACGCCGCCTGGCCATCGCTGGGGTTCTGGCCATGCAACCGGAGGTGATTGTTCTCGATGAACCCTTTGCCAATCTCGATTATGACGGTGTCCGTCAGGTCCTGGCCCAGATCGTCGCCCTGCACGCCGCCGGCACAACCATTATCGTCTGTGTCCACGATCTGGAAAAGGTTCTGGCCCATGCCGATAGACTGATCATTCTGCAGGACGGCCGGATCGCCGCCGACGGAGTGCCGCAGCAGGTGGTGCTCGAGGCCGAGGCCTATGGCGTGCGTCTTCCCGCCGCTGTCAGACTGGGAGGGCTTGTCGAGTCATGGTTGCGATAACGTTCGGCTTCCGGCAAAACGACACCTTGCTGCATCAACTTGATGCCCGGATAAAACTGGCTGGACTGGTTGGTGTCAGTATCGGCACCATAAATGCCGGCATGTCTGCCCTGGTCCTGGCATTTTTTACCGCTTTGCTGCTGCTTGCCCTGGCCAGATGCTCGCCGATTCGCTGCCTTTTCGGTATGAAGTGGTATCTGGTTCTGCTCGCTTGCGTCCTGCTGACCAGGACCTTGACCACCCCGGGGGAGTTGCTTATCGAATCTTCCTGGTTTCCGGCCACCCGCCAGGGGGTCTTTATCGGTCTGCTTTTTGCCGGAAGGCTGCTGGTCATTGCTCTTTTTGCCCTGCTGGTAACTTTTACCACCCGCCCGTCACATATCCGTTCTGCCGTTGAATGGTTTCTTCGGCCGATTCCCGGTATTCCGCACCGACAGGTGGCGACGATGATCGGCCTGCTGGTGCGCTTCATTCCGGTCATTCTCACCCAGTCGGCCGAACTCGACCTCGCTCTCCGCGCCCGAAGTATCGACAATCGCCGTAATCCGCTGCGCCGGATCACCTTTCTCGGCATGCCCCTGCTCCGCCGCACCTTTGTTACCGCCAACCGACTGGCCTCGGCGATGGAAGCCCGCTGCTACGGCGTACACGGCACGCCCCATCAGTGGCAGGTGACTTCCAGGGACTGGTCGGCTCTGGGTTTTCTGAGCTTGTTCTGCTCACTGCTGGTGATTCTGCCGTAAGTATCTGGCTTAATTCGGAAGATGCAGTTTGATAGCCACGGCAGCTATGTCATCGTGCAGTTTGAAGCGGGGATATTTTTTTAATGTTGGATCCTGACTCTGCAGACATCGCACATGATCGCGCACGGCCTGCAGGCCGCCCTGACGATAGAGCTTGACAAAAGAAGGCCAGTCGCTGTCTTCCAGTGGATTTTTGCGGGGCAGGAAAAGCCCGTCGGTAAAGAGGAGGATATCACTGACATTGTTCAGTTCTTCGTAGCCATGACGGAGAAAATCAAGCGCTGCGGGTTCGCCGTTCAGCACACCGTAACGGATGTTCATCTGCAAGCGAACGCACTGAATCTGCTCGGCCAACACCTCATGAATTGCAGCAGACGGCGCTCTCCGGCAGTCCTGCCACATTTGCAGCGTTTCCCGATCAATATCAACATCCGGGGTCACCACCTTGTAGCTGCCGTCATTGTAAAGAAGAACAATCAGGGCATCACCGGTCTGACAGTATTCCAGCCGATTCACCCCCATCCGCACCACCGCCATGCTGGTCGACCAGAGCCGATACCGCTCCTCCAGGCAGACCTGTTGCTGCTGCAGGGCCTTACGAATACTGTTGTTTGCTTTTTCCGCCAACCGGGACAGGCTAGCCCGTTCCTGCTGAAAAGCACGCGCCGCCGTTTGCGCCGCCAGCAAGCCACCGGTAAGCCCCTCATCAAAGCGTCGCGTGTCGAGACTGGTGGCCCCGTCAAAGACGCCAAACAGGTTTTCCGCCTCAAGCAGCACATCCTCATTGAGCTCACTGCTGCCTTTTTCCAGAAGCGTTTCCACTCCATAAGAAGGTATAAAATGAGTGCTGCGGCAGACTACAGGTTGGTCGCTTGTCAGATACATAATGTGGATATGTGGTATAATGTTGTTGGTTGAAGCAGATGAAGAATTTTTATGACGCCATCAATCTTATGCGACCAACTATACTATTGGTTGGAGAGAATACAAATTGCTTGTTTCGATAACCGGCAATCGTCCAATAGTGTTTTCCTATATGAAATGACTGTTATTTTACAAAACATAACGCAACCGGAATGGGATGCATACGTCAAGACGAACAGCACGGCGATCTTTTCTCATCGTTATGGATGGGGGAAGATTCTCGCGGCAACATATCGGTTGCCGATTTTTCGATTGGCCACGAGCAAAGCGAAAAACGGACAACTTACCGGCATCCTGCCGCTTATTCTCTTTGCTCCACCGGATGGGGAAAAGCGACTTATCTCGCTGCCCTATACCGATGCCGCCGGCATAGTCGCCGAAAATGCCGCCGGCCGTCATCAATTACTCACCGCGGCCCTTGCACTTGCAACGGAAGTCGGTGCCGATCATGTGGAACTGCGCCAGGCAGGTCGTAGTGCTGTGCATGAAGCGGCACAGGAGATAAACGCCTGGGAGCATACCGCCCATAGCTTCAAGACCGGCCTGCTGCGTCCCCTGCCCGATTCTTCTGAACGACTGTGGTCGCTGCTTTCGGCCAAGGTTCGCAATCAGGTGCGTAAGGCGGACAAATGCGGCTGTGTTCCGCAAATCGGTGGCATCGAACTTTTCGATGACTTTTTTGCGGTCTTCTCGGAAAACATGCGCGACCTGGGCTCTCCGGTCCACGATCCGGCCCTTTTTCGAACACTGCTTGGCGACAGTGCCCAGCAAGCCGGGGTCGTGGTCATATTTATCGGTACCCTCCCCGTCGCCGCAGCCATTGTCTTTAAACACAATTCCACCCTTTATAACCCATGGGCATCGTCATTGCGCCGATGGCGGCCTTCCTGTGCAAACATGCTGCTTTACTGGACCATGCTCGAGTACGGCATCGCAACCGGTTGTCGATGGTTTGACTTTGGCAGGTCTTCACCAACGGCGTCCACCTGTCGTTTCAAGAGCCAATGGGGTGCGGAAAAGCAGCCACTGGTTTGGCATGTTTTCTCACGCAGACCGGCGACCTGGAATCCCCATACGGAATCTCTCGAGGAGGACACCTGGAAAGCGATGGAACTCGAGGCATCCAGACGGCATGGTCCGGTCAACAGGCGCTGGATCAGCCTCTAAAGGTGAATTATTTGCGGGTAGCACTAGATGACATAACTCTTTCCATTCCCATGCCGATCTTTCTCGTCGTCGAAGATGTCGGCTGGTGGCAGGGAGCGAATGGTTCGGCAGACAATCAACCTTTTCGTACCGGTTTCACCAGGCGCCATTGCCTGGACGACTACCGGGCACTTGACCGGCTCGGTAAAAAACTGCACATGCGTATCGCCCTCGGCATGGTCCTGGGCGAATGGGATCGCACCAACCTGCTGAAGGACATTGTCGGGGCTACCTGGCTGGGCAGTTCCTGGGACAACCATATCAATCAGGGAAAATGGCTCGATGAAACGGCCCGCTACCTTTGCGACCATCAGGATACGCTGGAAATAGCCATGCATGGCCTGTGCCATGAATTCTGGCAGGATGGCCTGATGCAACGATCCGAGTTCCATGACAGCAGCGGCGCCATGCGCAGCGAAGAGATCGTCCGCAGCCACCTTGAGGCCTTCGCCACCCTGCTTGCGCACAACAAGCTACCTGCTCAACCGCGACTGTTCATCCCTCCGGCTCTGCACCACAGTTTTGGCAACGGCAAAAAATCAATGCAGGCTCTGCTGCATGAATATGGCTTTAACTATGTTGTCACTGATTTTTCGCGGGCCAGGCAATATGTCCCACCCCTGCATGAAAAAATTACCTGGGAATGCGGCATCGGCCTGCTGGAAAGGGGCACCTCTCCGGTTGCCTGGAACCAGTCGGCCACTCGCCCGGCCTGGGATTGCAACAACTCAATCCTGCCCTTGCACTGGAGCAATCTCCTACACCCGGATCCGGCCAAAAACAATGCGGTCATAGATCGTTGGGCAGATTTCTTACTTGCCGCGACAGCACGAGTCGACTGTCTTTTAGCCGAGAACATCGACAGTTGCTGGCAACAGACAGCGGTTTGCCGACTGGCTGCGATGCAGGTAAATAAGCAACAGGTGCTCGTCGATCTGCACCGGGTACCGGATGACATATCCTGCCGATGTCGCACCTTCTTTCTCAAGATTCAGGGCCACCCGCCTTTCTCCCTACAATGCCGGGGCGCCCGGATCGTCTCCCGCAGACACGACCGACCGGATCTGCAGACTCTTGGACTTTTGCCGGACAAGGGCCAAAAGCAAATCCTCCTGACGCTCTGCTGAACCAGATGAAATAATCCCAACAACCGCACATTTTTTATCAACGGTGAAACCACGATTGCAATATCAGTTGAGCGGAGTTAATAATGCAGAGGATCCTGTGTTCTGCGCGACACGAAATACGTTTTTTCACACCCCTTTGCGGGTAAAAGACAACAACAACCTTTTGGACCGACATGAAAAATCCACCGAACCGCTTACCTCCCGGCGTTGCAGTCAGCTGGACTCCGGAAGTCCACTTAAACCTCAATGTCCGCGGTTTGACTCCGTCACCGACCGTGGCGATCAATGAACGGTCAAACGAGCTCCTGGCCAATGGCCGGAAAATTTTCAAGTTAGGTCTCGGCCAATCCCCCTTTCCCGTGCCGCAAATTGTCGTCGACGAACTGAAACTGCATGCCCATGAAAAAGATTACCTGGCTGTCCAGGGTCTGTATCAACTGCGCCAGGCGGTCTGCGAACATCATCAAAAGGCTTTGAATGTCGACTGCGTCCCGAAGAATGTTCTCATCGGCCCAGGTTCCAAGGAACTGATGTTCATTCTGCAACTTGTCTATTATGGAGATATTATCATTCCAACCCCGGCATGGGTGTCCTATGCCCCCCAGGCCCAGATCATCGGCCGTCATATCCATTTCCTGCCGACAAAAGCGCAAAACGGCTGGCGATTGACGGGTGAGCAACTAGAGAGATTGTGCTGGAAAGACCCGAGCCGACCAAGAATTCTTATCTTGAATTATCCGTCCAATCCAACCGGCATGACCTATTCTCTGGAGCAGCTCAAAGAACTCGCCAACGTTGCCAGGAAATACAAGATTATCGTCTTGTCCGATGAAATTTACGGCAAGTTGCACCATGCGGGAAGCCATGAGTCGATAGTGCAATTTTATCCGGAAGGGACTATTTTCAGCAGCGGCCTGTCCAAATGGTGCGGCGCCGGCGGGTGGCGGCTGGGATTGTTCGTCTTTCCCGAAGCCCTGAAATGGCTGCTCGAGGCGATGACCGCCGTGGCCAGTGAGACCTTTACCTCCACCAGTGCGCCAATCCAGCATGCGGCTATCAAAGCCTTTCAGCCCAACGCGGACATTGACCGCTATCTTGAAAAGAGCCAAAAAATTCTCGCCGCACTCGGCAAACATCTGGCCACCATGCTGCAGGCAGCCGACGTTGACGTATTAGCGCCGGAAGGCGGATTTTATCTCTTCCCTGACTTTGCAGCCTACAGGCCACAACTGCAGGCCCGAGGCATTACCGACAGCGTCGAATTTTGTGAACAATTACTTGAAGATACCGGCGTCGCTGTTTTGCCAGGGGTCGTTTTCGGCCAACCTCCGGAAGAGTTGACCGTCCGCCTGGCCTATGTCAATTTCAACGGATCCGAGGTCCTCGACCAGGCTTTCAAATTGAAAGCCGATGAACCGGTTGACGAACAATTTCTGCAACGCCACTGCCCTGAGCCGCTGACAGCCATTGCCCGGGTATGTGATTGGCTGAAAGCATTATAAGGTAACCATTCACCAGCACCCCAATTTCGTCCGATCAGGTCACCTCGCATAGCCAACCAACTATAGCTCGGCTACCTGCTTGAACGAACCTGGGGCACTGGATACAATGGTTACAGATCCATGTTATGCATTCTTTACTGAAGGATTACATTTAAATAACCAACTTTCTTACATGGAGGCCCAGATGCGTATCCGCACAACTTTAGTGGTCCTAGCTGCCTGTCTTGCTTTTTTTGCCGGCACGGCGCTTGCCAAAACAACCGTCAACATCGCCATCGTCGTCAATCCGACCTTCGTCCACACCCAGGCGGCCTACTGGTTCAAGGAAGAAATTGAAACTAAGCTGCCGGGCAAATATGACATCGTCGTGCATCATTCCGGCGCTCTCGGCACCGAAACCCAGGTTCTGCAGCAGATTCAGCTTGGCACCACGCAGATGTCGGTCTGCACCACCGGGCCGATCGAGGCCTTTGTGCCGGAGATCAAAGCCCTGGAAATGCCCTTTCTCTTCCCCTCTTACCAGGCGGCCGATACCGTCCTTGACGGCCCGATAGGTCAGGATCTGGCTGGACGTCTGGCCGGACAGGGTTTTATCGTGCTGCACTTTCTCGACAACGGTTTTCGTAACGTTACCAATTCCAAGAAGCCGGTCAAAACGCCACAGGATCTGGCCGGTATGAAGATCCGCACCATGGAAGCCCCGACGCATCTGGCCATCTGGCGGGCCATCGGCGCCAATCCGACGCCCATGGCCTGGCCGATTTTCACCGCCCTGCAGCAGGGTGTCATCGACGGGCAGGAAAACCCCATCGCCGTCATCCATGCCGCCAAACTGATCGAAGCAGGGCAAAAATATCTGACCCTTTCCCGCCACGTTTATTCGGCACTGGTCTTTATCGGCAACAAAACTTTTATGGACGGCCTGCCCGAGGCGGACCGCACAGTATTTCTCAACGCCGCCCGCAATGCCTCCCTGCAGGGACGTGCATTCATTCGCGACAATGAGGCCAGACAGCTGGCGGAACTGCAAGCCGCCGGCATGGTCATTGAAGAAGAGCCGGATCTCGCCGCTTTCCGGCAGGCCACCGCCCCGGTGCTCGAAGGGCTGAGCGGGGAGGCGAAAAAAATTGTTGCACAGATTCAACAGGCGGTGCAGTGAACCAGGAAGAAATAAGCATATCTCCGGCCGCTGATGTAACCTTTATCGAGAAGATCAGCGGCCGGATCAACCGAATAGTTGAGCTGCTCCTGGTTGGTACCGGGACCGCCATCTGCCTGATTCTTTTTGCCCAGGTTATCTGGCGCTATCTCGGCTCATCGCTTGGCTGGTCTGAGGAAGTGAGCCGTCATCTGCTGGTGACCATTACCTTTCTCGGCAGCACTGCCGCCTACAAACGGGCCAATTTTATCGGCCTGCGCGGGGTTGGCCAGTGGTTCGGACCGAACTGTGAACGGGCCATTCTTGTAGCTTTGCAATTGCTGACCCTGACCTGTTTTGCCCTTCTTGCCTGGTTCGGGCTGCTGTATACCCTGAAGGCCTGGCAGCACAGCACCGCTTCCCTGCAGATTCCCATGGCCGTCCCCTTTGCCGTCATTCCCCTGGCCATGGCCATCCTCGTGCTGCATACCGCGGCCGATATTATCCGCACAGTGCGAGGCAAAAAAACGTGATCGTCGCCCTCCTTTTTGCCCTGCTGTTTCTGCTCATCGCTCTGGGCATGCCGATTGCTCTGTCCATCGGTGTGCCGGCTATCGGCCTGATCCTCACTCCCGGGGTCTTTCCTGCTACGGTACCGTTTACCGCACTCGGCCAGACCATCATTCAGCTGCTCTTTGCCGGGGTTGATTCGTTTGATCTGCTGGCGGTGCCTCTGTTCATGCTGGCCGGGGCGATCATGGAACGAGGCGGCATCTCCAGGCAGATTATCGATTTTTCCGATAGCCTGGTCGGCTGGATGCCCGGAGGACTTGCCTGTGCCGCCATCGTTGCCTCGATGTTTTTTGCCGGCATCTCCGGTTCGGCGGCGGCGGATACCGCGGCAATCGGCGCGGTGGTCATTCCGGCCATGATCCGTCAGGGCTATCCCCCACCCTTTGCCGCTGCGGTGGTGGCCGCCGGCGGCGCCCTCGGGGTTATCATCCCACCGTCGATCCCGATGGTTATTTTCGGCTTTCTGACCAATGTCTCCATCGCCAAACTGTTCATGGGCGGCATGATAATCGGCATCATTTTCGGCCTGATCCTCATGCTCACGGCAGCGGCAATCTCCTGGCGCATGGGCTACGGCAGCCGCAGGAAATTTTCGTTTACCGGGGTGGTCAAGGCCTTCCGTGATGCCTTCTGGGCGTTGTGGGCCCCGGTCATTGTCCTTGGCGGCATCCTTACCGGCATCGTCACCGTTACCGAGGCGGCGGCGCTGGCCGTCTTTTATGCCCTGTTTGTCAGCCTGGCGATCAACCGCGAATTGAAATGGGCCGATTTACCCGAGCAGATTCTGCGCTCGCAGATCATCGCCGCGACCATCCTGTTAATCATTGCCATGGCCAAGGTTTTCACCTGGCTGGTGGCGATGAAACAGACCAGCCAGCTGCTCGGCACAATGATGATGAATCTGGGACTGCCCCCGTGGGGCTTGCTGCTGCTGGTCATGGCCGGTCTGCTCGTTGTCGGCTGTGTCATGGAAACGACGGCGGCCCTGATTCTGCTGGTACCCGTTCTTATCACCCTTACCGCCCAGCTGGGTGTCGATCCTACCCAGTTCGGTGTGCTCATTGTCACCAACCTGGCCATAGGCATGCTCACGCCCCCGATAGGTATCTGCCTCTTTGTCAGCTGCGGCATTGCCGGCTCGTCCCTGGCCGAGACCTCCAGGGCCGTTCTGCCTTTTGTTCTCGCCGCCCTGTCCGTGCTGGTGCTGACCAGCCT
Organism: uncultured Desulfopila sp.; assembly: GCA_964412665.1. Lineage (GTDB taxonomy): Bacteria > Desulfobacterota > Desulfobulbia > Desulfobulbales > Desulfocapsaceae > Desulforhopalus_A. Next base: position 29,887 of record CAYPPR010000008.1, on the reverse strand, counting down.
CTGGCCGCCGCTCACCCTCTGGCTGCCGTCTATTTTCTATCCTTGATCCTCTGGCCAACTGATGATAAGCGGCGAGAGATAAACTACCCCACACCTTTGCCGGTTGACAGAAAAAGCAAAAGGCGGTAAACAAACGCTATAATTTTCAGGTTTCACGAAAGTGAAAAAAGAGGGAACCCGGTGTAAATCCGGGACGGGCCCGCCGCTGTAACCGGGGACGAACGTTGCAAAATGTCACTGTTTATTGTTTTATAAACGGGAAGGCGCAACAAGTAGGCTGAGCCGGAAGTCAGAAGACCTGCCTGAAAATAGGCTTGACGGTGATTGTCATGCCAGCCAGGAAATCTCCGTGGACAAGAGATCTCTCTAGGCAATCTGTGGATAAACAAGGGCATCCCCGGATCAATTTTTAAATTGGTCCGGGGATTTTTTTTTGCCGTTTTTATACGTTCCCCCGGGCAAAACTCAACAGGAGGAACAACAATGAAAACGTCGTACCCCGTTCTGCTCTGCCAGCTGTTCGCCGCAACCCTTGCTGGAGCCGTCCTCGCCGCGGAAAGCATGCCGTCACCCGACATGATGGAGACAATCGTTGTCACGGCCGGCCGCTCGCCGGAGAGCATAAAAAATGTCAGCAGCCATATCACCGTCATCGACCAGGAGGAGCTGCAGCAATCGACCAGCCGCAATGTCGGCGACCTGCTCGCCGAAAAAGGTCTTGGTCATATCCGGAAATATCCCGGCAATCTCACCTCCGTCGGCATCCGGGGTTTTCGCAGCGACACGCACGGCAACGATCTGCAAGGTCATGTGCTCATCCTCCTCGACAGTCGTCGAGCAGGAACCGGCAATGTCGCCAAACTGCTGACTAAAAACGTCGAACGGCTGGAAATTATTCGCGGCCCCGGCGCGGTACAATACGGTTCGGCGGGTATGGGCGGCGTGGTGAACATCATCACCCGGCAGGGACAGCACAACTCCGCCTTCATCGAAAGCGGTGTCGGTTCTTATGGAGCAGTTGAAGGCAGTATCGGCGCAACGATCAAAGAAAAGGGTTTTGATTTTGCCGGTTCCTCCACCTATGGCACGAGGGATGACTACGATACCGGCAGCGGCCAACGATACGACAATACCGGGCTCGACTATGAAACCGGCATAAGCGCGAACACCGGCTACTCATTTTCCGAGCACCACCGTATAGGCATTATCGTCACCAGCTTTCAAACGGACGAGGCCGGCAATCCCGGCTATTTCAGCGCCGTTGATCGCGACGATAGCACCAACAAAGAAAACTACTCGGTTGACACCAACTATTCCGGGGGGTCGACCAGTGGCACATATCAATGGATGACCCGCTATTTTTTCGGCCGGGATGAAAACAGCTGGCTGGACCCGATTGCTTCCGATCCCAGCGGATGGGATAGCGGCATGACCTCCTCGAACACCACCGACCAGCAGGGCGCCCAGGCCCAGTTGACCGGCACATTCGGCAGTACCACCCTCACCGGCGGCTTCGACTGGCTCGACTATGAGGTGGAGAACAGCTGGACACCGAGAGAAACCCGTTACACCAACCCTGCTGTCTTCCTCCTTGGCAAAATGGCCTTCTTCGAGGACCAGCTGGCAGCCAATGTCGGCCTCCGCTATGACTGGTACCATGTCGAGGTCAGCGAACCGGCCGGCCGGGATGAAGACCAGAAGCGGCTGACACCGAAGATCGGCCTGGCCTGGACGGTCATGGAGGGAGTGAAGCTCAGGGCGCAGTATGCCGAGGGCTTCATGATGCCGTCCGCCGGCCAGCTGGCCGCCGATTTTACCAGTTTCGGCTCAAGGGTGGTGGGCAACCCTGATCTTGACGCCGAAAAAAGCACCACCTATGAAGGCGGTATTGATTTCAGCCGTAAAGGCCTGAACACCTCACTGACCTGGTTCTCAACCGACTTCAAGGACAAAATCGCCACCGCCTACCTCGCCGACGGCTCGCAAAGCTGGGAGAATATCGGCGAAGCGACCATCTCCGGCTTTGAAACCGAACTAAGTTATGATCTCGGCGTCCCTCTGTCCTTGAACTGGGAACTCCGACCCTATATCAATCTGACCTACTTGACACAATACGAAGACGAGGAGACCGGTGACGACCTGCAGTATATCAGCGATACAAACCTTGGCGGCGGCATCGTCACCAGCAATGGGGCTGGTACTTTCTGCCGCCTGAACATCACCTATACCGGCAGCCAGGATGTGCCGGATTGGGAATCCGGCAGCTACCCGGCGCAGGTCGTTGAACTCGACAGTGTCACCGTCGCCGACCTCACCGCTGCCTATCGTTTTCTTGAAACGGAAAGGTACGGGACGTTTACGGTCCGGGGTGAAATAACCAATCTTTTTAATGAAAACTATGCCTATGTCAAAGGCTACCCAATGCCCGGCCGCGGTTTTTTTGTCAACCTACGCTGGGATTATTAAATTAAATGATTGATAAAGGATCAAAAAAGCAGATGAAGCGACTTTATTTTATCCTCACAATCTTACTGCTGCTGCAGCCGGTCGAGCTGTTATCGGGGCAATGGCCGGTTACCTTTACCGATTCGGCCGGGATGCGAATCATCTCTCTCGGTCCGACAAATACGGAAAATGTCTATCTTTTAGGGGCGGAAGATCGGCTGGTGGCCAATACCCGCTACTGTATTCGTCCGGAAGCGGCGAAGACAAAGGAGAAGATCGGCTCGGTCATGCAGATATCCATTGAGAAGATCCTCAGCCTGCAGCCCGATCTGGTTCTGGCCACTGATCTCTCGCCGCCGCAGCAGCTGGAGAAACTGCGCAACCTCGGCCTTAACGTTGTCCAGTTTCATCAGGCAACATCCTTTGACGACATCTGTGCCCAGTTCATCACCCTCGGTCGCCTGCTCGGTCTCGAACAACGCGCCCTCGCGATAGTCAGCGAGACCCGGGCCAAAGTGGCGGCTGTGATCAGGGATGTCTCGGGTCTGCCCATTGAAAAAGTCTTTCTGCAGATCGGCAGCCAGCCGCTTGTCGGCGCCTTACAAAACACCTTTACCGATGACTTTATTGTGCTGAGCGGCGGTGTGAACATCATGGATGATCAACTTTCCGGCACAACAAATTATGAAAAGGTGCTCGCCGAGAATCCCGATACCATCATCATCGCCATTATGGGCAATGAGACCGGTCTTGCCGGAAAAGAGCGAGAACGGTGGTGGGACATCCCGGTCATCAAGGCGGTGCGCGATGGCCGGGTGCATATCATTGATCCGGATCTGGTCTGCAGTCCCTCCCCGGCCACCTTTGCCGAATCTTTGGCGATCTTATCCCGCCTTATTCATCCAGAACTTAACCATCCATTTCTTAACCAGCGAGCACAACAATGATGCTGTATAAAATTCTGCAGAGCGGCGGTCCGATCATCTGGCCGCTGCTTGCCTGTTCCCTCATCGTCCTCACCGTTATTCTGGAAAGGCTGATGTTCTGGTTGTCCCTGGAACGTCGGCGAAATCGCCCGTTGATGGATGAGATTCTTGCCCTGGCCGAAGAGAGCGAATGGGAGAAGATCAGAATAAAGACAGCCGGATGCGAAGATCACGTCATCCGACTGCTGATTGTCGGCATTTTGCACCGGGACTATGATATGGGCCGGGCAATGGAGGCGGAGGCCAATGTGAACGTGCAGAATATGCAGCGCTTCATGCCGGTGCTCGACACCATGATAACCGTGGCGCCCTTACTTGGCATCTTTGGCACGGTTTTGGGCATTATCAACTCTTTTGAAATGCTTGGTGCCGCCTCGATTGCCGATCCGAAACTGGTTACCTCGGGTATCGCCCAGGCCTTGATCACCACCGCCGCGGGGCTGGGGATCGCCATTGTCGCCGTCATTCCCTATAACTACTTTAATAGCCGAATCACCAGGGCCATGCACGTCATGGAGAAATACGCCACCAGTCTGGAAGTCGTCTTCAAAAAAAATGAAAATCACGCGATATAGTACTAGACCTGCCCGTATCGAGATGCTGCCGCTGATCGATATCGTCTTCCTCCTGCTGGTCTTTTTTATTTATGCGATGCTGTCCATGACCGTCCACCACGGCATGCAGCTTGACCTGCCGGAATCCTCTCAGGCGACAACGACCGAGGAGACACCGCTTACCCTTTCTCTTCGCACATCGGAGTCGGCATCGGCGAAAAGCTCGCCGCTTAGCTCGGAACAAGAGCTGGAGATTTTCCTCAATAAAACGCCGATGACCCTGGCCGAGCTGCATAAACATTTGCCGGGAAAGGATGAACAAGGTGGGTCTGCCGGAGAGATCCTCGTCTTTGCCGAAGAAAATGTTTCCTATCAACAGCTTTTTCAGGTGCTTGATGAGTTGAAGCGTTTGGGGATGACAAAGATTTCCCTGCAGGCAAACCTGGAGTAGGGAGATATGTCGAGGTTGTACCTTGCCTTTTTCCTGGCACTTTCTCTTCATCTGCTGCTCAGTGTGCTGCCATGGCCACAGGAAAATCCTCCTGTGGTGCAGCCTGCCGACAATCAATCGATCACTGTCAATCTGCGCCAGGCCAGTGCCGTGGTGAAAAAAAGTGCTCCACCGCAAATGGTGCCACCGAGGCCACCACCAACGCCAATCATCCCTGGCCGTGCTGTTCCTGTCGCCGACCCCGTACAGCAGATTCCCGAGAAAGCCAAGACTCCGGAACTGCTTCGCCCAGAGACCCAAAAAAGAGTCATGGCGCGACAGGCAGCCACCCCGCCCACACCCAGCCCTGTCGCCGCCAAGGCACCGGCCAGTCCCGCTGCTGCTTCGCCGGCAGCCGCGGCTCCGGCCAAGGAAATACCCCAGGCAAGGCCCGAAGTTACGCCAGGCCCATCACTGACGATAGTAAAAGCCAGACCACTCTATGACCAGAACCCGAAACCACCCTACCCGGCTCTTGCCCGGCGACGCGGCTGGCAGGGGGTCGTCATTCTCGCGGTGACGGTCTTAGCGGATGGCTCCCCCGGGCAACTGGCCATTCATACCAGCTGCGGCCACGACCTGCTCGACAAAACCGCCTTGCAGACAGTGAAACGCTGGCACTTTCTTCCCGGAACAAAAAACAATATTGCCGTATCAATGCACGTATTGGTGCCGGTTCAGTTCGTACTGCAATAACTAGAGCCTGTTCGAGAATGCCCTTTCGCCAACCATCCTTACGGAAGAAGAACGATTTTCCCGCAATTGCCGTCATTCATCACCAGCTGATGGGCCAACGGCGCATCTTGCAGAGCCATCTCGCGGCTGACGGTGGGCAGCAGAACACCTTGCTCCATGGCGGAAATCAAGGCGGTGTGTGTTGTCACACTTTCTTCGTGGGTGGCGTTAAAAACCGCCAGCCCACGGATTTCCGTCTCTTTGCCCATGGTCAGACGGGGATCAATCTCGATGCTTCCCCTGCTGCCGATGACAATAACCCTGCCCCGTGGCGCGAGCAGCAATAGATCTTTTGCCAGATTTTTATTGGCCAGCATCTCCAGAACAAGATCAAAGCCTTCGCCCGACGTTGCGCTGAGCAGTGCCTCCTCATATCCCTCTTGGTTATGATTGACGGCCACCGCGCCCAGATCCTGCACCAGCGTACACCCCTGCGCAGTTCCGGCGGTACCGAAAACAACCATCCCGGCATCCCTGGCCAGTTGTACCGCCGCCTGGCCAACCGAGCCGCTTGCTCCATGGATGAGGACACGCTCGCCCGCTTTGGCTCGACCACGGATAAACAGGGCCCGCCATGCCGTTGCCGCAGGCACACCGATGGCCGCCCCTTGCGCAAAGGAAATATTTTCCGGCAGCGTAAAGACCTGATCGGTTCGACAGAGGGCCATCTCGGCATATGCACCGCTGACGGTCGCCGCACTGTACACCCGGTCGCCAAGTTGCCATTGACTGACATCCGGACCACGGGAGCTGATTATTCCGGCAACGTTGCCGCCGGGCGTATAGGGTAGATCGGGGAGCTTCGGATAGGTTCCGGCGCGAATATAGGTCTCGACAGGATTGACGCCGATGGCCCGAACCTGTACGACCACTTCGCCAATACCCGCTGCAGGAACCGGTTTTTCAACCAGTTCCATTACCTCGGGATCGCCAAATTCTTTAACCTCGATTGCCTTCATGACTTTTCTCCTTATCTTTCTTCCAACTTTTTTCCTGTCCGCGCACCAGCCTGTTGATATTTTCATGATGTTTCAGCCAGATGAGCAGCGCCACGCCGGCTGCGGCAATAATGGTCGTATTCGATGCCCCGAGCAGATAACACCAGAGGGGGATAAGACCGGAGGCGAGAAGCGAACCGGCGGAGACAAAGCCGGTGAGCGCGACGGTGAGCACAAAAACCACCAGGCTCAGTCCTATTGCCGGAGGCGAGAGATAGAGAAAAACACCCAGGCCGGTGGCGACCCCTTTACCGCCGCGAAATTTCAGATAGACGGGAAACATATGGCCCACTACCGCCATCACCCCGGTGAGAGCGACCAGCAGTTCTTTTGTCGCCGATTCGGGCAGAAAAAGCGTCGCGGCATACATCGGCAGCAAACCTTTCAGACAATCGCAGACCAGGGTAGCAGCGCCAAGTTTTTTACCGAGCACCCTGTTGACATTGGTCGCCCCTATGTTGCGACTGCCCTGGGTTCGCACATCAACGCCGACCATCTTGCTGATGACCAGACCAAATGGAATTGCCCCCACCAGATAACCAATGAGCGGAAAAAAAATGCTCATCACTCTTTTTCCTTGTCCATGTGCCGGGCAATTTTTTGGCGCAGTTTTGCGGCAATATCATCATCACGATAGGAAACTATCGTAGCGGGACATTTGCGAAACATCTTCTCCGCCACGGAACCGGTAAAAATATGGCTGATATCCTTGGCTTTCACACCCATGACCACCGTATCGATCTCCTGATCGACGACAAGTTTTAACAACTCTCCGGCCGGATCGCCGACGCAGAAGGCATAGCTGACCTTTTCATCCGGCAGGGTCAGACTGCTCATCATTTTTTCCAACTCCTCCCGGCGCTCATTTTTTATGGTTTCCATATAATGACCGATATCCACCTTGTAACCAAACGAGGTAATCTTATCGATGGCGTCAAGATTGCGTTGATTGATGACGTTGACCACTAAAAGATCAGCCCCGGTCGCCTGGGCAAGATCGGCGGCATAGGTTATAATTCCCTTGGCATATTTGGAAAAAGCGATTGGTACAAGTATTTTTTTTATCATAGCTTACTCCAGAGTAAATGGCTCCATTGTGCTGTTTACGACATAAGCCGCCATCAATGCGCTGCCTTACGAACCCGACCACGCTGCAGAAACCAGATCAGGCCAAGCAGAAGAAATGCCGGCAGAAACATATATTCCTTGTTCGGCCGGTCGGTCGGCATCTGAATGTTGAGAATTTCCTGATCGAAATCAATATTCGCTTTTTCGGCGGGACTACCGAAGCCGACCATATCAATAAACACTCTGCCGCTCTCCTCTCGCGTCTCAATACCAAGACCAGCTAACTTTTCCGCACCGGTCGGTTCATCGCCCACCGGCAACATCAACGTCATGGTGTATTCCGCTCCACTCATTTTTTCCCCCTTGACCTCCAGACGGAGTTGCGAGCCGCCACGCTGCTCATCGAGAATCCGCACCAGCTCGGTAGGCGGTCTCTCAATCAGCGGCGGATAGAGCTCGTCCCAGAAAAAACCCGGTCTGAAAAGGGTGAAGGCGACAAGCAGCAGGGCAAAGGTCTCCCATAAGCGGTTTTTGGTCAGAAACCAGCGCTGCGTGGCAGCGGCAAAAACCATCATGGCGACAACCGCCCCAACAACTATAATGGTCAGATGCAGCCAGCCGCCGATGCCGATCATCAGCAACTCGGTATTGAAGATAAAAATGAACGGCAAAATCGCCGTGCGGATATCATAGGTAAAACCCTGAATACCGGTGCGTATCGGATCCCCCCCGGAGATCCCCGCCGCGGCAAAGGCGGCAAGACCGACCGGGGGCGTGTCATCGGCCAGGATACCAAAATAGAAGACAAAGAGATGCACGGCAATAAGCGGCACGATCAGACCGTTCTGGGCACCGAGGCTGACGATAACCGGGGCCATCAGGGTAGAAACGACAATATAATTGGCGGTGGTCGGCAAGCCCATGCCGAGTATAAGGCTGATAAAGGCGGTAAAGAGCAGAATGAGCATGAGATTCCCGCCGGAAATAAATTCAACGAACTCGGTCATGACCAGGCCGATGCCGGTCAGGGTCACCGTGCCGACAACAATACCGGCGGCGGCGGTCGCCACCCCGATACCGATCATGTTTCTCCCGCCGGCAACCATGCCGGTGACCATTTCTCCCCAACCCCGGCCGAAACTATAGTCTTGTCCCTGCATCCTGCGAAAAATACCCTTCAGGGGATGCTGGGTAAGAACGATAAAAATGAGCAACACGGTGGCCCAGAAGGCCGAGAGAGACGGAGACAATCGTTCAACGACCAGACACCACATCAGCACGACAATGGGCAGGAGATAATAGTAGCCCGCCTGGGCCGTCGAACCAAGATCGGGAAGCTCCGTTATTTCCGTGGTAATTACCAGATCAGGCACCTTGCAGGCGAGATAGATCAAGACAAAATAGGCGACCAGCAGCAAAGCACAGATAATCCATATGGCAGAGTCGCCGGCCACGGTTTTAATCCAGCCCAGACCGTAATAGGTCAGGCCGCCGATAATTATCAGGCTGAGCACGACAAAGAGAAAAGTCACCAGGGTCTGCATCGCAGTCTTGGTTCTTTTTCTTTTCGGCAAGCCTTTCAGGCCCATTTTACACGCTTCGAGATGGACAATATAGACAAGAGCAATATAAGAGATTATTGCCGGCAAAAAGGCATGCTTGATGACTTCAAGGTAAGAGATGCCGACATATTCAACCATAAGAAATGCCGCGGCGCCCATTACCGGAGGCGTCAGCTGGCCATTTGTTGACGAGGCGACCTCGACGGCACCGGCTTTTTCGGCGGAAAATCCAACCCGTTTCATCAGGGGGATGGTAAAGGTTCCGGTGGTGACCACGTTGGCAATGGAAGAGCCGGAAACAAGCCCGGTCATGGCCGAAGAGATAACCGCCGCCTTGGCAGGACCGCCGCGCATATGGCCAAGGCCGGCAAATGCCGTGCGAATGAAATAGTTACCGGCCCCCGCCGCGTCGAGAAGCGAGCCGAACAGGACAAACATGAACACCATGCCGGTTGACACCCCGAGGGCGACCCCGAAAACCCCCTCGGTGGTCAGCCAGTAGTGCGACATCCCCTTCACCAGGCTCGCCCCCTGATGGGCGATAACCGCCGGCATATGTGCTCCGGCAAAGGTGTAGGTGATAAAAACGGCGGCCACTATCATCAGCGGCGGACCAAGGGCTCTGCGTGTTGCTTCAAGAAGAAAAATAAGCCCGGCAACAGAAACGACCAGATCTATAGTCGTTGGTCTGCCCGGTCGGCCCGACAGATCCGTATAAAAAATATAAATATAGGCTGCACAAAACGCAGCAACAAAGGCGATGATCCAATCCTGGATCGGAATATGCCTCTTGGGGGAAGACTTGAAGGTCGGGAAGGCAGTGTAGGCCAGAAAGAGGGCAAAGGACAGATGGATGGCCCGCGCCTCGGTATCATTTATGACAAAAATATTCAGCATAAAAGGCAGCGGAGAGGCATACCAGAGCTGAAAAATGGTCCAGGCCAGGGGGACAAAAAAGAGGACATTACGTGAGATTGTGCCTTGCGGTTTCCGGCCGCCGGTATCCACCTCGGCGACGATTTCATCTACGTGTTCACTGGCTACAGGATTCTCTGTTGCGTGCGTCATACCAAGGAGTCCTCCTTATCGTCTAGGAGTGTGTCGGATTATGCCCTTTTCCCCATATCTTCGTTATTTTTGAAAAATGCCTTGATCTGAGAAAAAATTGTTATAATCCGACACACTCCCAGGGGAAATAAAAAAACTTGGAAAGAATTTAGATCCTCGCACTTTAATTAATATGTCAAATCATTACAAGTGATAAAAGCGTGCACGAAATACACCATCTAAGAGACAGGCAACGAGATGCTTTTTTTGCTTGAGGAGATAGACCGGCCGATGACAAAATGATTCGCCGGCGGTAAAAGCCTGCTTCGCATTTACCGCGAGTGTGCTTATCTTTGTAAGCGTAGCAGAAATGAGCCGGCTATGGTACATTGTCGGCAACCGTTTACCGGAGCAGAACAAGGCCCCAAAGACTGATGACGTTACAAAATAAAGACACCACAATGAGCATCCAAAAAATTTATCAATATCCCGAATCGGTTTTACGTAAAGAAACGCAAAAGATCGACACCTTTGACGGCAGCCTGGCAGAGCTTATCGCAGACATGGCGGAAACCATGTACGATGCCCCGGGCATAGGTCTTGCCGCGCCGCAGATCGGCAGATCCATCAAGCTGATTGTCGTTGACATGTCCGAGAACAAAGAAGGTGAAAAGAAGTACATCCCGATGATCAATCCGGAAATTGTCGCCCATGAAGGTACCCAGATCGATGAGGAAGGCTGCCTGAGCGTCCCGGAACTGACAGCCAACGTGAAAAGGCATTTGAAAATCACTGTCGCCTATCAGGATGTACAAGGCCAGGCCCATGAGCTCACGACCGAAGACCGTTTTGCCGTCGTCCTGCAGCATGAAATCGACCATTTAAACGGTATTCTGTTTATTGATCACCTCAGCCCCTTAAAGCGCGGTCTTTACAAAAAGAAAGTAAAGAAGTGGCTGGAAAAATAACTGGGAGAGGAGCGAAGATGCCGTCACAACCGCTACGTATCATTTTTATGGGCACCCCTGATTTTGCCGCGGCGAGCCTCCAGGCGCTACTTGATGGTCCCGACGAGGTGGTCGCCGTTGTTACCCAGCCGGACCGAGCCAAAGGCAGGGGGAAAAAACTGACACCTCCGCCGGTAAAGGTGCTGGCCGAAGCCGCTGATATCGCCGTCCTCCAGCCGACAAAGATCAAGACGGAAGAATTCCGCAACGGCCTGCTTACCTATCGGCCGAATTTGTTCGTCGTCTGCGCTTACGGCAGAATTCTGCCGAAATCTCTTCTCGAACTCGCGCCCTTGGGCTGTATCAATGTGCATGGATCCCTTTTGCCCCTCTATCGCGGGGCAGCGCCGATCCAAAGGGCAATAATCAATGGGGAACAGGAAACCGGGGTGACGATTATCCAGATGAATGCGGGCATGGATACCGGAGACATTCTGCTCAAGGCGGCAATGCAAATAGATCCGGGCGAAACCGCAGCCGGCCTCTTTGGCAAACTGGCGGACCTTGGCCGTGTTACGCTGTTAAAGGCGATCAAGGGGTTGAAGGAAGGAACGATTATCCCCGTCCCCCAGGATGACACTCTGGCCACCCTTGCCCCCATGCTGAAAAAAGATGATGGACTGATCGACTGGCACAAAGACGCCAAAGAGATCGAATGCCTCATCCGGGGTCTTGATCCCTGGCCCACCGCATTCTGCTTTCTTGACAGCAAACGCTTACGTCTCTTCAGGCCGGAGGTCGTCTACAAGGAAAGCGACGCCCCGCCGGGGACAGTGCTGCAGGCCGACAAGCGGGGGATCTTGGTCGCCTGCGGCAATAATTGCCTGCTCATAAAAGAAATTCAACCGCAAGGCAAAAAACGCATGCCGGTGGAATCTTTTCTCTGCGGCCATCCGATAGCTGCCAGAACGCTTCTCCAGCAAGAACGTTAACATATTAAAGGTTGACGTGATACGACCATCTTCGGCCCAAATAGCCTACCTCGATTGTTTTTCCGGTGTCAGTGGCGACATGCTGCTCGGCGCCCTGCTCCATGCCGGCCTCGACCGACAGCTGCTGACCGACGAACTGGGCAAACTGCACCTTGACGAGCTTCAGTTCGAGGTCGAGGAAAAGAGTGTCAATGCCATCAGCGCCATCAAGGTAACCATCAGCAGCAAACGCCGGCAGGAACTTCGCACCCTGCCGGCCATTCTGCACATCCTGCAGACGAGTGACCTTGCACCGGCGATAAAAGATCGAGCAGCGGGTGTTTTCCAGGCACTGGCCCGCGCCGAGGCCAAGGTGCACAACATAGCGATCGACAAAGTGCACTTCCACGAAGTCGGCGCCCTCGACACCATTGTTGATGTGGTCGGTACCATCATCGGTCTGCACCACCTCGGCATCAAGCGACTATTCTGCTCTTTTCTGCCGACCGGTCACGGTTTTGTCACATGCGCCCACGGTGTGCTGCCGCTGCCCGCTCCGGCGGTATGTGAACTGCTGCAGGGGATTCCCACCTATGGCGTCAATCTCCAGCAGGAGCTGATCACCCCGACCGGCGCGGCGCTTATAGCACAGCTGGTCGACGGCTTCGGCCCTCTGCCGCCGATGACTCCCACGGCCACCGGCTATGGCGCCGGCAGCCACGTCTTGACCAACGGCCAGCCCAATCTGCTGCGCATCATTATCGGTGAAGCCATCGATCCGAGCGAACAACAGCTCGTGGAAGTTATAGAAACCAATCTTGACGACTGGAGCCCGGAAGGCTTCCCCTATCTCTCCGAGCGGCTCTTTGATCAGGGCGCCCTCGACGTGACTATCGCGCCGATCCACATGAAAAAAGGCCGGCCGGGTTTTAGCCTGCAGGTGATAAGTCCACCGGCGTGCGCCGAGCAGCTGAAAGATATCATTCTCTCGGAAACCACGGCTATCGGCCTACGGTTCAGAAAGGAGTCGCGGCGCACCCTGCCGCGTGAACAGGTCGCGGTGTCAACCAGATGGGGCGAGGTGCCGGCGAAAAAGGTGCATACCCCGGTGGGCATAACCATCTATCCGGAATACGAAGAATGCCGAAAAATTGCTGTCAAGCACAAGATACCGCTGCAGCAGGTCTACAATGAGATACGTAGCGTTAAAGGATGAGGCGAAGACTCAATGAATCACGTGATAATGGCTCTGGCCACCGGCCTGTATGTCGGCAAGATAGGCAAAGCCCCGGGCACCTGGGGCTCGCTTGCCGCCTTTCTGCCCTGGCTGTTAATCAAGGACATGTCCTTGCCGAGTTACCTTCTGGTCCTTGTCGCACTGTTTGTGGTCGGTTTTTTTGTCTCGGGCTCAGCTGAAAAGATTCTCAATAGCCCGGATTCCGGCAGTATCGTCATCGACGAAATACTCGGCATGTTCATTACCCTGGCCGTCGCACCGCCGCATCCCGCCGCCTGGCTGCTCGGCTTTGTGCTGTTTCGCATCTTCGATATCTTCAAACCGTTTCCGGTCTCCTGGTTCGACCAGCGCATTCATGGGGGCATCGGCATTATGATGGATGACGTCGTCGCCGGGCTATACGCCCTGATTTCCCTGCAGCTTATCTGGTGGATAGTCGTCGCGTAACACCCGAAAACAACAAAGCCCGGCCGAAAGCATGCGCTTTCGGTCGGGCTTACATTTACAACGAAACGTACAGCTTATCTCACAGGTTATTCGTCTTCACGAGAACCGCGACCGCCACCTTGTACGAAACAACGATCAAGGCAACCCAGCCAATTAGTAATACCGCAGCCATAGTATTCTCCTCTTATAAGCTTTAGTAAGCTTTTTTATCACTGATATCAGCCATACCAATTTTCTTTGCATCCATCAGCCGCCACACATAGGCTATATAAGCAAGCACGACCGGAATAAACAAAGCCACGTAGCACATCGCCGTCAAGGTGTAATGGCTTGACGAGGCATTATAGATGGTCAGGCTCGACTGCAGATCGACCTTGGACGGATAAAACGGCGTGCCGTTAAAGCCGGCGGTGAAAAAAACCGCCAGGCCGACGAAGACGGTGCCCAGGCCGCCGAACCAAATGCCGGTGGTCGATCTGGCGAGACTGGTGCGGGTCACCCCGAGAATCACCAGGAACAGGCCAACCAAAAGCAGACCCAGGACTACCGGCATTGCCAGCAGATTGTTGAGGTATTTATGCGCCTCCATACTGACGACGCCGGCACCATCGGTGGTAAAGCCATCGATCAGCACCAGACTGACCACGACATAGAGCAAAAAAGGCAGGGCGCAGAGGAAATTGATTAGACAGGACTTACGTACCCGTGCCTCAAGCTCAGGCACCCCATCGAAGTCGACATTACTCACCAGATACATCGCTCCCAGTGCCCGGGCATTAAAGACCAGAAAAAAACCTAAAGAGAGATTAAAGAGCGAAAAAGCCGCCTCCACACCTCTTAACGGGTGGGTCCATGTCACCTGATTATAATCACTCAAGATAAAATTAGAACCGGTGAAAAAGGTGCCGACGGCTGCCCCGACCAAGAGGATGCCGACGGAACCATTGATGAGAAGAAACAGCTCGAAGGTCTTGGTACCAAGGAAATTGTTTGGTTTTGTGCGATATTCATAGCTGACCGCCTGGAGGATGAAGGTGAACAGAATAAGCATCCACACCCAGTACGCACCGCCAAAACTCGTGGCGTAAAATTTCGGGAAAGCGGCAAAGAGAGCCCCGCCGAAAAGAACCAGCGTCGTGAAGGTCAGTTCCCATTTTCTGCCGAGGGAGTTAATGACCAGGGATTTCTCCCGGTCAGTCTTTGCCACCTGCCAGAGCAGGGTCTGCCCGCCCTGAACAAAATTCAGGAAAAGAAAGAGGGCCCCGACGATCGAACAGATGATCCACCATATCTGCTGCAGGGTGACAATATCTAATTTTCCAATCATGTTACACGCCCTCCGGTCCTATTTTGATCTGCCGCAGCATAATTTTAATTTCAGCAATGAGCAGGGTGGTAAACAATACAAAGAAGATAGCAGTAGATGCCTGCACATGCCCGACGCCAATGTTCGTCGAGGCCATTTTTACCAGCATCATATCCTGAATAGCCCAGGGCTGACGACCGACTTCCGCAACAACCCAGCCCATCTCCGAGGCAAATAATGCCAGGAAAAAAGAGCTGACGCCGAGCATCAACAGCCATTTTTTGTTTTCCAGGGTGCCTTTGTAGGAATAGTAAAGATAGAGCAGAGCCAGCAGGATGAAGAACGTTCCCAGATAGACCATTATATGAAAAGAATAATAGGTGGTCGCCACCGGCGGCACACTTTCCTCCGGAGTATCGAGATAGCCAAAGCCGAGGTAATCCTGATTCACCAGGAACCTCTCCAGGGCCGCGTTTTTCGCCGACTCATCACCGTTCTTGCCGGCCTGCTTCATGGCTGCCAGGTCGGCAATGGCCGCCTTGCCTTTCTCCATTTTCTCGGCAACAGGCATAATGCCTTCCGCCTCATTGCCATAGACGAGATCTTCAATGCCCGGGACAAAGGCATTGAAATCACGCTTGGCCAAGAAGGACAGCCCCTTGGGGATGGAGATCTCAAAGGCAAACGGATCCTGCCCGTCACCAACTTTCTTGCCACTGGTCAACACCCCCAGAGCGACGATATCCGCCCCCTTCGATCCTATATAATGCCCTTCATAGGCGGCCAGCTTCATCGGTTGCGTGTAGGCGTTGGCAAATGCCGATTCATCTCCGGTAAAGGCGGTGAATACGGAAGAAAGCAGAGCAAATACCGAGGCGACGATGATCGATTTTTTTGCCATATCCACATGCCGTCCCTTCAGTAGATAATAGGACGAAATAGTAATGACAAAGAACGCACCGACAACAAAACTTGAACTGGTTGTATGGGTAAATTTGGCAATGGCCACCGGGGAGAAAAGTACTTCCCAGAAATTCTGCATCTCGAAACGGACATTGTCGGCATTAAAAGTCATACCAATCGGATATTGCATCCAGCCGTTGGCAACGAGAATCCACAGGGCGGAAAGACTGGAACCAACGGCAACCATCCAGGTGGAAAAGAGATGAAACCCCTTGGAAACGCGCTCCCAGCCAAAAAACATCACCGCGAAAAAGGTGGCTTCGAGGAAAAATGCAAAAATACCTTCGATAGCCAGCGGAGCGCCGAAAATATCGCCAACCATCCAGGAATAATTCGACCAGTTGGTGCCGAACTCAAATTCCAGGATGATACCCGTCGCTATACCAATGACAAAATTGATAGCGAACAGTGTCATCCAGAACTTAGTCAGACGCTTCCATTCTTCCTTGCCCGTTCGCACGTAGATCGATTCAAAAAAGGCGCAAAGAAACGACAGCCCCAAAGTGATCGGGACAAAAAGCCAGTGATACATCGCAGTCAGGATAAACTGTGCCCTCGCCCAGTTCACCGTGGCCAGATCTATTTCACCCATTACAAGGTCCTCCGTAATTAATTATTTTGTTCCGATCCGGTCAACTGCTCTCTGACATAATCGGCCCTTTTGTTAATCGGTCGAAAAGTTTATCCGCAACAAAATAGTATCCCACAACAACTCCGGCAAGCTCTGCTTCGATTATTTTAAGGAGAATGCACTTTTTGTCACGGCCGGTCTATAAGAATCTCACATATATCCAAAAAGACTTCCGCCTGTCAAGAATAATTATCATTAACAAACCAGATCGACGACAAAAAAAAGGAGCCTTCTTGCTGCAACAAAATTGCAGCAAGAAGGCTCCTTCGGATGACGCTTAACGGCTTGAATCAGGACACTAAATTGCTTCTTTTCCTCTTTCTCCGGTTCTCACCCGCAGGACATCTTCGACCGGCAGGACAAAGATCTTACCGTCACCGATTTTTTCGGTGTTTGCCGCATCGCGGATGGCATCGACGACCTTGTCGACCAAATCAGCCGCCAGCACCAGTTCGATTTTGATCTTTGGATTAAAATCGACGTTGTACTCGGCGCCGCGATACATCTCCTTATGCCCCTTCTGCCGTCCGTATCCCTTCACTTCGGAAACGGTCATACCGGTAATGCCGATGTCGGTCAGTGCATCCTTTACCGCTTCAAGCTTAAAGGGTTTGATAATTGCTTCTATTTTTTTCACGAGGACTCCCCCTATCTATTCTTTAAAAAGTCGGATTTCAAGATGGCTGCGTCAAAAGCTTCATATTGGAGGCGTGCAATTTTTATATTATTTCAGTGTACTAGAGTACCTGTAATGATATAAAAATTGCAACAACGAACAAGATGAAGATTTTTTACGACGCCATCATTCTTTAGTAAATTCAGGATACGCCGCCAGTCCGCATTCCGCAACATCGACGCCTTCTATCTCTTCTTCTTCACTGACCCGAATACCCATAACGGCCTTGATAATGAACCAGGTGACAAGGCTTGTACCGAAAACCCAGGCAAAGATTGTCACGATGCCGATAAGCTGAGCGACAAGCGATCCTTCCGGATTGGTAAAGGCGACGGCCAGCAGACCCCAGATGCCGCAGACACCGTGGACGGAAATAGCCCCGACCGGATCGTCAATTTTCGCCTTGTCCATAAAGATGATCGACGCAACAACCAACAGGCCGCCGATAGCACCAACCAACGTTGCCACCAGGGGTGTCGGGGTAAGCGGTTCGGCGGTGATCGCCACCAGACCGGCCAGCGCCCCATTCAGGGCCATGGTCAGATCGGCCTTACCGAACCAGGCTCTGGACAGCATGAGCGCTGCGACCAGACCACCGGCGGCGGCGGTGTTGGTGTTGACAAAGATCATGGCAACCGCGTTCGCTTCGGTCACATCACTAATTTTCAGCTCCGAACCACCGTTAAAACCAAACCATCCCAGCCAGAGAATCAGGGTACCGAGAGTCGCCAGAGGCAGGTTGGCTCCGGGAATGGCCTTAATTCTGCCATTGACATATTTTCCTTTTCGTGCGCCAAGCAGAAGAACACCGGCTATGGCAGCAGAGGCGCCACACAAATGAACAACTCCGGAACCGGCAAAGTCTAAAAAGCCGAGGGCGTCAAGAAAACCACCGCCCCATTTCCAGAAGCCCTGTACCGGATAGATAAAGCCGGTCATGACCACGGCAAAGGCGAGAAATGCCCAGAGCTTCATCCGTTCGGCAACAGCACCCGAAACAATTGACATGGCCGTGGCAACAAAGACCACCTGGAAGAAGAAATCAGCAAGCGAGGAATAGTATACTTCTCCACCACTGTTCAAAACCTCATCGACGGTATTATCCGCGCCGAGCAGGAAGCTGAGTCCGGGAATGAAACTATTAAGGCTTTCACCGTACATAATGTTATAACCGACGAGCATGTACATAATGCAGGCAACGGAATAAAGTGCCACGTTTTTCGTCAAAATCTCCACGGTATTTTTACTGCGCACCAGCCCCGCTTCGAGCATGGTAAAACCGGCCGCCATCCACATGACCAGAGCACCGGTCATAAGGAAGTAAAAGGTGTCCATCGAATAGGCCAGCTGCACCACGGTATCTTTTAAATTCGCTTCTTCCGCCAAAGCCGGAACGGCCACAGCTGTTGCTGCCAGAAAAACAGCAAGACCCCAATACTTTCGATACTTCATTTTGTCGTTCACTTTACTCCTCCTTTAAATTATTCATGCCGCTTCTTTCAGTACAAAGCATCAATTCCACAAGCATCAATTGAAAAACATCTCATTCACTCCACTTCGGTACCTGTCTCCACTCATTACAAGACTTATGCCAGACCATGAAAAATATATTTTTTATCTGTTTTATCTATTACTTGCACAAGACAATGGCGCTGACAGCCGAAATTGGCTGGTATTTTTATTTCATTTTTGAAGTATTGATATTTTGTTTATTACAAATTTGTATCGTTTTCCGAAAAAAGAGGTTTGGGGAATATGAAAGGGAGGGGATAGAAAAAAGGCAGATTGCAAAACAGAAGAGGAGATAGACAAACTCGCAAAAAGTCGGCTTTCCTGTTGAGACAAAAACGGGTAAGATGTTCCGGCTCTTCGGACAGCCTGCTAAAAGCTACAATTTAAAAAGTACAAACGAGGGGCATCAACCAAACACACAAAGGACATTTATGATACGCGACTTAGCCCTTGCCGCAAAGGCATCCTGCAGCCTTGAAGACCAGCAATCCCTGGTGCCCCTGGTTCTGCAACTGAAAAAATTATCGGAACTCGTCTCCAAGCAGGGCATTCTCGGTCTGGAAAACGAACTGCCGCAGATCAAAGATCCCTTTCTCAACCTCGGTATCCAGCTGATTATCGACAAGGTCGAGCCGGAAAACATCAAGGACATTCTCGACTCGGATATCTACTACAATCAGTCCAACGGCCGGGAGCTGCTGAAAAAGATTATCCTCCGGGAAGGACTGCTGCGTATCCAGGCGGGCGATACCTCACGAAACGTGTTGATATGCACAAAGGTTTTTCTTGCCAAGGTGGATGAGAGTGCCTTTCGATCATGAAAGCAGACCATGCAGATACTCCGCCGCGCGGGTGGCACCATCGGTCTTGAGGACGACCGAAGGCAGTCTGCCCCGCCGCAGGTTGGCCAGGAGCAGCCGCTCAAGCTCTTCGGCGGTGACCCCGGTTTCAGAAACCGTCACAAGCGCCTCCCCAGCCACCTCCCGCAGCTTGCGCAGATGAATCTGCTGTTCCGCGTCCTGCATGTCACGAAGCACCACCACGGCCGGAATCCCGGCATGCAAGACGTCCATAAGGCTATTATAGCCGCCATAGATAACCGCGGTCCCGGCCTGCGGCAAGACGGCGGCATACCTGCGCCCCGGAGGCTCAACCCGGCAGTTTTCCATGCCGGCAAAGAGTGCGCTGACCCTTTGCCCTGCCGCCGTCAACTGATCTATGTCGACAAAAAGCCACCAGCGGCCATGGCATTCGGGTATTTTTTGTAACACCCCGGCCAGAAGCACGAGAAAATCGAGGGATTTTTCGCCAAGCCAGGGAATGGAAAGAACCCCCGCCACCGGCGCCTCCGATACCGGCACAGGTCGCTCCCACCGGGCCAGCTCGGCTAGCCGCAGGACATAGCCGCACTCCACCGGCTCGGTGTCATAGTGGCGGCGCAGCTGTTCGCGGTGCGATGTGCCGAGCACCAGAGCATCACCGTACCAGAGCAGCCCATGGTAATGCGCCTTGAACAGCTCCCGGGCCAGCTCGGAGCGGGCCTGCCGCACCGCCCCGACCACGCCGCGCACGCCGAGAATCCACCGGGTATCGCCGCCGCTGCCGGCAGACAAGGCCGGTACGAGTTCCTTGTGCTTGCCCTGGGGGGTATGATCAACCAGCACGAGTCGCGGCCGGTACAGGGCGACCAGCTGGGCCAGCTCCTGGCCCCGCAACCAGCCCAGCTCTGCATCGGAAAACATTGATTTGCCGTGGATACCGACAGATTTCCCCGCGACCACCCTGGTTTCGTAAGAGGGCAATTTCAGCCAGTCGAGAGGCGCCGTGCCGATCAACTCCTGGGCAAGATTGCAGCCCGTGACAAAGAGCACTTTCAGGTCGGGGTAGAGGCGACGCAGGGCCATGCCGATGCCGATACTGCGGCCGGCGTGGCCGAGACCACGGCCATCATGGGCATAAATCAAAACGTCGAGCCTTGTCGTCCGCGGCATGGAAACCCTCCAGAAAAATATACAGGTACGGAAAATCAATGCAAAATCTCAAAATATTTGGTTGTCTGCATCTCTACAAGCTGTTTTTGCAAGCTGTTCCACCTCTCCCCCGCAAGCCGACAGCCTGACGAAAAAGCCATGAAGATCGCCTACTACATGCCGTTTAAGCCGCTGGACCACGCCAACCCTTCGGGAGATCTGGTCACCGGCACCGAACTGTACAACTATCTCGCCGACCGGGGGCACGACATCACCCTTGCCGGCAGACTGCGCTGCCGCTGGATCTACTATCGTCCCTTGACCATGCTCAAACTGCTGCGTGAGAAAAACAGAATCCTCCGCGACGTCGCTCATGCCCCGCCGGATCTCTGGCTCAGCTACCATTCCTACTACAAAGCCCCGGATCTGCTCGGGGCACTGTGCAGCAAAAAACTCGGCATCCCCTATGTCATCTTTCAGGGCATCTATTCGACAAAACGACGCAAGCACCTGAAAACCCTGCCGGGTTTTCTCCTCAACAAAAAGGTCCTGCAGGCAGCCGACCATATTTTCACCAATAAAAAAAGGGACCTGGCCAACCTGAAGAGACTTTTACCGGACAACCGCCTCAGCTATACGGCCCCGGGCATTCACCCCCACGTTTTCGAATTCTCCGCGGACTGGAGAGAGAGCTTACGCCGTAAATGGGCGATCAGCGATGAAACAATAATCATGACCGCCGCGATGATGCGCCCCGGCGTAAAGACCAGGGGCATCGAGGCGGTCATTGATGCCTGCAGCCAACTTGTCCAGCGCGGCCTGTCTCTTCGGCTGCTCATTGCCGGAGACGGCAGCGGCAGGGAGCAGCTTGCAAGAAAAGCCGCCGCCCTTCTGCCCGACCGGGTTCTTTTTACCGGCAAGATAGCCCGCGACGAGCTGTACCGCTACTACAGCGCCGCCGATATTTTTGCCTTTCCCGGCATTGAAGAATCGCTCGGCATGGTCTACCTCGAGGCCCAGTCCTGCAAGCTTCCGGTGGTTGCCTACGGCGACTGGGGCGGCGGCGAGGCCGTTGTGCACGGCCGGACCGGGCTGCTTTCCCCGGCCGCCGAACCGTCCCGCTTTACCGATCATATCGGCTGCCTGCTGGAACAACCCGAAAAAAGACAGGTTTTGGCAACCCATGCAAGTGAGCATATCCGCCGCAACCATGACCTGGATGTCAATTACCGCCTGCTGGAAGAAAAACTCATTGCCCTGTCGGGATAACATGCACCTCCACCCGCCGATTTTTTTTGCGGCCTGCACTGGTCGCATTCGAGGCGAGCGGCTCCTTATTGCCCATACCCACCACCTCGATTCGGTCGGCGTCAATGCCTTTGGCCAGTAAAATTTCCCGCACATGCAGTGCCCGCTCTTCAGATAACTTGATGTTTTCCGGAGAATTTTCCTTGGCCGAAACAAAGCCCTTGACGACAAGCCTTGCCTGGGAAGAGTCGCCCAGGTGTGCGACAAACCCGTCCAGCTCTTTTCGAGCGGCCGCCGTCAACTCAAGGGAATTGGCACGCAAGGCCAGACGTATGGTAGGCGGCGCCATTGGTGTCATACCAACCATTTTCTTTTCCAGCGTTCGCGCTATTTTTATCACCTCCGGGGCGGCGAGTGCCTTCACCTCTATCTCTTCCAGCGGTGGCGCCACACTTTCGACGGCAGCTGTTTGTTCGGCGGGCGGGTCCACCGCTTCTGTAATTATCGGTAGCGCGGCGGCCTCCTCTTCCGGGCGAATCTTTTCAGCTGGAGTCCTTTCAGCTGTATCTGGGCGAGTCACTTCACCGGCAATAGTTTTAAACACAATGACCGGCGGCAGGGGGTCGATCGGCGAAACATCTTCCAGCCGCGGCACCTCAACCTGCGGCATTTCATCCTGCAAGGTGCTTACAATCGCCGGGGGATCCGGCGGCACGCCCTGCAAAGCATCCGATCCCGGCCACCAGAAAGCGATGCCGACCAGACATAGAAGCAACAGGCCGAGACCATATTTTACAGAGCCGCGCCAGGGAGAAGGTGTCAGAGCCGCCCCGGTAAAGGAACTCGACTGCCGGGCAGCTCCGCATATCGAGGAGTCGGCACAGGAGGCAATGATTTGCGCGTCAATGGTCTCGGCAGCCTGAGCGGATCCGGCGGCCAAAGCCTGGTCGCAAAGCGCGTTGATGCGCCGGGGATTGCCCTGGGCAAAGCGATGCACCATCTGCACCGCCTGGGCGGTAAACAATGGTTCCTCTATTCCGGCAATTTTCAGCCTGTGGTGGATATAGTCACCGGTTTCCGTAATGTTTAAGGGCGATAGTTCGGTGACGTGGGTCAAACGCTGCATCACCGGCCGGTTTTTCGGCTGCATGAGCAGATCTTTACATTCGAGTTGCCCGACGAAAAATATATGCAGCAGCCCGACACCGGCTTTTTTAATGCTTGTCAGCCGACGCAGCTCGTCGAGCATCTCCTGCCGCAGCAGGTGACAGTCATCGATCAGCAACAGGACTTTTTTCTTCTCGTCAGCCGCCTTATGTAAAAATTGGCTCATTTGCAGGAGAAACCGCACCTTTGACGTAAAGGACTCCTCCACGCCAAATTTTCCGGCAATGGCATTATAGAAATCGATCTTCTCCAGACTCGGGTCGTCAATCACCGCCCAGGCAATATCCCTGTCCAGGCGGGCCGTCAGGGCCTGCAGCAGGGTTGTCTTGCCCGAGCCGGCTACCCCGGTCAACAGCAGAAAACCTTTATTATCCAGTACCCCGGAACGCATCCTGGCGAGGATTTCCTGCTGTTTATCGCCCAGCCAAGGCAAAGACGAATCGATATTCATGGCAAATGGTTTCATTTCTGAATCATACAAGAACATCTCCACGCAAACAAGAGCTGCTGTCTGGGATTCCCCCTGGCTCCCATGCGGCGCATGGATACCAGGATGGGGTTATGCGGGCACCAACAGAAGCCCCGCCCGGGATTTGTTGACAAAATAGAATTTTTATCATAGAAAAGAAGGTTTAATCCGTTGAAGATATACTACCTTAAAATGACTACGTCCAATCAGGGGGAATATGGAAAATCATCTTGTCAAAGACCTCATGGTGCCGATCTCCGAATATGCCACCGTCGCTGTCGGCACATCACTCATCGATGCGGTAAAGGTCCTGGAAAAAGCCCAGGAGACCTATACCACGAGCAAGTACCAGCACCGCGCCATCATCGTCCTCGACGAAGACGGCCGCATTGTCGGCAAAATCAGTCAGCTGCGGGCACTCAAGGCCATTGAACCGGATTTTAAATCGAACTCGGAGATTGAGCAACTTAAAGGGTTCCACTTCAGCGATAATTACATTACCAAACTGCGCGACCTGTATCGCTTCAGGGGAAAGGTGCTGAGCAAGGATTCGCTGCGGCAAGCCTCGTTGAAAAAAGTTGAAGAATTCATGCAGACGCCGACGCCCGGCGAATACGTCGCCGAAGATTGCAGCCTGGACACGGCAATACATCGACTGGTTGCCGGGACGCATCTGTCCCTGCTGGTCACCCGGGATGAAAAGATTGTCGGCATTTTGAGAATTTCCGATGTCTTTGCCGCCGTTTTTCACAAAATGATAACACTCGAAAGCGAAACGATAAACACGCCCTGAGTCGTCAACGGTAGAACAAACGTGTAAAAACCTCAATTTTCCGATATCTTATGAAAGAATTAGAAAAACTCTTCAATAGAATTGTCCAGAGAGTCAACATCAATCTCCGCGAGCAGAAGTTTGATGTCCGACCATTTGCCGATGCCCTTATCCCCCCAGATCAGATGAATAAGTTTTATGCCTTTTACGGCATAACCCCGGACCATCCGCTTGATCTGCACTTTGAACATTCCGCCCTTGCCGGCAGCTATTTTCTCGGCAAATGCCGGGTGAGAAATTCAGTGCTCTACAAGAGTGATATCCGCGGCGATGAACTCAAACGAAAAGACCATACAATCAAGGTCAGTGATTTCACCCTGACTTTAAATAAAGACGAAATTATTGATATCGAAGACAGCGCGCTCGTCAAAACGCTGGTGCACAATTATTCCCACGATCCGGAAACCCCGGAAAAATTCTTTATAACCGATACCCTGGCCATGGACTACGCCAACATCCACGGCTCGCCGACCGACGGGAGTTTTCTCGGCCCCTTTGCCACCGTCGACCTGACGACCATGCGTGATTGCGTCATCGGCGCCTACTCCTATATCCAGGCCGGAGAAATCAGCCACCAGAAGGTCGATCCCGGCACCATCTGGGTGCACAGCCCCGGTAACTTCAACTTTTTTTATAAATACCCGCAGGAGATTCTCGCCCACTATGTTTCCCTGTCACCGGATAATGTGCCCTGGGGCGTGCTCATTGATTTCATCGAAGAGCGCAAAGAGCAGTTCCAGCGGGTATTCGACTTTGTCAACCTCGATGCCATAGAATCCGTGCCCGAAACGGCCTCGCTGGATCGCTATGCCGTGGTCCTGCCCAATATAAAAATCGCCGAGAACGTGCTGGTCTCCCAACGGGCCTACCTGGAGAATTCGAGTCTGGGTAAGGGGGCCAATGCCCAGGAAAACTGTTTTATCATCAACTCCTGCCTTGAAGGATATAACGTCACCGCCCATGGGGCGAAGATCATCGAAGCCCAGCTCGAGCCCTATGTCTTTGTCGGTTTCAATAGTTTTCTCTACGGCAAAAAGGACAGCCGGCTCACCATCGGTACCGGATGTGTCGTTGTGCCGCATACCATCATCGACATCGACGAGCCGCTGGAAATTCCCGCCGGGCATCTTGTCTGGGGGCTGATCAGGAACAAGGAGGAGCTGGTGAGTAATTCCATCTCCCTTGACGAGCTGGCCGGCGTTGAATTGTCATTTACCAAAGGCCGCATGCATTTTGAAGGGAAAGGGGCCCTGCTCGTCCAGGCCTTCAAGGACCGTATTCACCATATCCTCGAAGCAAATGGGGCTTTTTTTGCAGACGGTGAAAATGCCGGCCACGCCCAACGCAATCAACGACTTTCCCTGAACACCATCCAACCTTTCCAGTTCGGTGAGAAGGCCGGTATGTATCCAAGCATTCGGATCTTGCCATAGGAGCTTCTCCGAGAATGTTCTTTTGCCCGCTCGAAATCATTTCTCCCTGAACCGGGTCAGTGATTTCGAGCGGGTTCAACGCACTCCTTCCTCAATTATTCTCTGTCTGGTTACCAATTTTATTGACACCTTTGCCGCAAAAAGAACATATTTACTCATGTTCCCATGATGTATATGGTAAGCGGAATTCAACGGTAATTACAAGCTCCTCAATCCGGGCTCAATCCGGAAGCGGTTAATACAGTAATGCAAGAATCACCTCATAAGAAAAACAAACGCAATCTGCTCCTGCGCATCCGGCCGGTGATGCGCTGGGTCGTGAAGTTGCGCAGCTCCCCCCGGTCCATCGCCGGTGGCCTCGGCCTGGGTACCTTTATTGCCTTTACCCCGACGATCGGCGTCCAGCTCATCCTGGCCTTTATCATCGCCACCTTTCTTAATCTCAACCGGCCGGCGGCGATGATACCAGTGTGGATCACCAACCCGGTTACCGTCGCGCCCATCTACACCTTTAACTACTGGCTGGGGGTAAAATTCTGGGACGGCCCGCCTCTGTCGGAAGTCTCCGGGCTCTTTATCGGTATCGGCCGGACCATGGCCCACCTTGAATTCTGGGATATCAAGGAACAATTTCTCGCCGTTTTGCAGATGGGCAAAGACATCCTCATCCCTCTGGTTCTCGGCAGTGTGCTCATCGGCCTGGTGACGGGGCTTCTTACCTATCTGTTATCGCTTAAACTGCTCTCTGTTTTTTTTACCAGAAGAAGCGAGAAACGGCTGTTGAATAACCGCAAGGAAAAATAGGCAAGCACTGTAGATTCCGGATCAAGCCCGGAATCCAGCGGTACGCAGACAAACTCGGCTGAGGAATTAATCTCGTTTACAGTCTTTAAAAAGCGAACTCGCGCGCAACAAAGCAACCATCACTCCTACCATCAATCCGGCCATAGTCGCCAATATAACCACCAAAGACCGTTTGGGTTTGTCGCGGCTCAGCGGCTCCGACGGGGACTGGAGGAAATGATACGAGGTAAAACTGACCTTATCCGGGGGTATGGCCTGCAGACTGTCGAGTTGCAGGCGGATATTAGCCAGTGCAGGGTTAATGAGTGCAGGGTTAATGAGTTCAGCACTTTTGATTTCTTTCAGAATTTTCAGCTTTTCGTTCAAGGCTTTTGCTCCAAGATCGATGGCAAAGATGCTCTGGTTGTTGAGGTTCTCAACCGGGGCTTCGATGTCGGCAGCCTTACTGATGCGTAAGGCATATTCGGTACGGGCGATGTCTTCCTGCAATCGTTTGAGAGTCTCAGCTTTTTTTACTTGGTAAATGAAGTTAAGCGTATTGGTTTGGTTGGCAATTTTTTCAGTCAACAACCTGTTTTTCGCTGCTACCTCTTTGGTTTGGATGAAGGCGAGATACGCGTTCAGCAGTTTCAATGCTTCCTGAGCGTTTTCCGCGCCAAAAGACAGGGTTTGACTTGGCTCATCTTTCTTCTTTTCAACTGAAATTTTTTCCGCCATCCCTGCAAGTAAGCGCTGCAAACTATTTGCATCCTGCATATCCGCCTGCCGAACAATTCCATTTGTTCTCAAGAATTCAACTTTGTTGTCGAAAGAGTCAAAAGCCCGAATAAAGTCACTATAAATTTTACCATCAGAGAAATCCGCTAAGGATTCATTAGGGCTGGTTGTGATGGTTGAACCATCATTAGGGCTGGTTGTGATGGTTGAACCATTAGTGGCGATCTCTCTTAGTGCAACCAAATTTTCAAGTCTAAGCTGAAGTTGGTCCGATTGAAAGGGTAACGGCGCAACGACAACAGCCTTAGCGCTCCATAATTGGGGAGCCAATAAAGCGTAAGCAATGCCGGCAAGACTAAAAATAGCGGTAATCGCGAGAATCAGAAGCTTATTTGCCCATAAGGAGGTGAGCAATTCTCGCAGATCAATTTCATCGTCCTGGTATTGTTCCTGGGTATTGTTCATGTTTTTTTTCAATTAATTAGTACAGGCAAAAGCGTGATTTTCAGTATTGCACAACGTGCAATCTGCTTAACTTGTTACCTTTTTTTATTTAGATGGCCAACTTACGCCGACAACTCCTACTCAACAATAAACCACGTGCACTCCGCACTCGGTCCGCAATAAAATCAACAGCTGTTTAAACTGGGTGGGGTCATCAGGTAATGTGATTGCAGTAACTTTCATGCATGCTATCATACATTAACGTATTGTTTTTGCAATATTTAAAAGACTTTTCATTTCAAAAAACACGCACGGCCTCTGCGGATGAGTGGGACAGATGCCGCCGGCAAAAACAGTACGCTCAACATTGTCTTTCCCAACGATTACATCATTTTTGGCATCATAGATCATTAACAAGAGGAATATCCTGCAGCAGTTGCTGAATGGGTACTCTGACGCTGTCTTCTATCTGGTCAGCGGTTTCAGAACGATGCCACACCTCAAGAAATCGTTGCACTGTCTCTTTTGCGGTATTCAGCACCAAACTCTGCGGCAGCCGCGCCTTGGCGGCAAACCAGGCGAGCTCATCCATGCCAAGGTCGGTCATTTGTTTGGAATGTGCCAATTTCAGGGCCAGTTTGTCACCAGGGAGATAGGCGATGGTGGAGACAAAATCATAGCCCGGAGAGAGTTGAGCAGTTCTTCTGTCCGGATAGATCAGTGACCAGTTTTTCAGGTGCATGTCTCCATTGCCGATCAAGGTATTGAACACCAGCCTGCGGATGAATTCCGTCAGGCCGCTTTCTCCTGTCTCCAGCCAGATAACCTCTGCAATATTTCGATAATTGGCCCTTTCATATTTCTTTTCCGGATAGACCCCGAATATCTGGGCAAAATCTTCAATGTGTACCCTTTCGCCGCTATCGGTTCGGTCAAAGCGTTTCACCGCCAGTGCCTGGTCCCCACCATGCTGTCTACAGCTTTGCGGAACTCCGCGAATCGTCTGCAATGGAATCAAGCGCACCTCTGGTACAGTAATGCCAATTGCCCCGGCCAGTTCCATCATGGCAAATTCATTTTCCGGAACTCCGGCAAAAATCGCCGAAGGAAATTTGATGATCCATAAACCACCAACTCCGGCCGTCGGAATGGTTGCTCCACCTGCGGCATGCACCATCCCGGAGAATTTAAGTTGGACACCGGCCAGCGAGAAGTGATAATCGGCATTCTCCGCCTGTTCCTCTCTCTCTTTGTTTTTGTCCCCTGCAAAAGGCCGAGAAGCCCCATCAGCAGCACTAACGGTTATGGCTCCTGGAAGATCTTCTCCCAACATCCACAGCAAAAAAAACTCACGCCTTGGATTGATACCGGTTTTCGTTGCCAGATATTCCAGCAAGGCTCCTTCCGGCAGCAGATTGGAGAAAAAGGAAGGAAGACGAGTTCGGGTCCGTCGAACATCAGTGACGAGCTCTCCCATCACATCTTTAAAGGAGAGGCTCAATGTGGGTCGCTGACGATCATCCACATAGGCCTGATCAAAAACAAAGAGTGTCTGATCTCCCGGCAGGAGGGTGAGTGTGCCTATACGCCTGCCATACAGTGCAACGTCCAGCACCTGCGGGTTACTCATCATCATCCCCACTACCTAGCCGATAGGCGGGCACTTGCCCCATTGCCCCACTGTCATTGTCGCTCTTTTTCTGAATGATGCTGTTGACTGCGGGGAGAAAGGCCCGAGGTATCAACACAACCTCCAGATCAAGGGACCGGGCCAGCTCGACCAGGGTAGAGACCCTGAGATCGGCCTGGCCACTCTCAATTCTTGATATCTGGGTCTGCTGTATACCTGTTTTCCGGCTTAACGACCTTTGACTCAGATTTCTTTCCTGGCGAGCTGCCTTCAGGGATTTTGTTAGATACTCGATAGCAATCATTTATGTTCCTTGATATATCATTCATCGACAAAAATGTATTTTACTATATCAAAAAGACAAAAACAATATCGATCCAACCCCGGTATCAGTATCACCACCGATATCAGTGACATTACATTGCCATTCGCCAGATTGACAATGCGTCTATCGTGTGTATATTATACACCTATCAAAAACACAGGAGGTTGCCATGCCCAAGACCAGAATCAATGTAAGCCTTGACCAGGATCTTGCAGATTTCGCGAAAATCTTCGCAGCGGAAAACCGCACTTCCTTTTCGGAAATAATCACCCA
>CAYPPR010000007.1:0-95878 GCA_964412665.1 uncultured Desulfopila sp. | reverse complement strand
GGAAAATCCGACCTGGACGAATAGACTGTTCGGCAGTGACGACCTGCATCTTCTCAGAAAATGTCCCTGCCCGGTCTGGCTTATGAAGCCAACGGAGAAATCGAACTATAACAGTATTCTGGCGGCTGTCGATTTCGACCTTTTACATCCCCACTCCGCAGAGCACGAACTTAATCGCGAGATTTTGGAACTGGCTGCCTCACTGGCCCTTAACGATGTTGCGTCCCTGCACATTGTTCACGCCTGGGAAGCCCTTGCCGAGGGAAAGTTAGTGTCAAGGGGCGGCATGTCGATGGAAGGCGTGACCAGTTACGTTGGAAGAGAGCAGGCGAGCCACAGAAAGGAACTTTACAGGCTGGCCGAGGAACTGCGAGGATGGATCGGCAAAGACGCCTATGATTCCCTTTTACCTGGCTTTCACATGCCTAAGGGACTGGCCAAAAAAGAGGTCGCGGCATTGGCGGCGGAGCTGCGGGCGGATCTTGTCGTCATGGGAACGGTCGCCCGCACGGGCATATCAGGACTGATCATCGGCAATACCGCCGAAACCATCCTTGACCAGCTTACCTGTTCGGTGCTTGCCATAAAGCCTCCTGGTTTTATAACGCCGGTGAAATTGGATGAATGATACTTTGTGTGTGTTCTGCTATCCGAGTTGATGGACTCGGGCGGGCTTTACAAAGCAACTCTTAGATTCATTCACAGTTACTGGCTTAGCTATAAAAACTCACTGATTTTTCTGTAGAGCGTCCTTCTCCCGATTCCCAAGATACCGGCAGCCCGACGCTTGTTTCCTCCAACTTTTTCCATCACGTGACGAATGTACTGCCGCTCCACTTCGGCAAGCGACAAAAGGTTTTTGTTTTCCGTTGGCAAAGCGTGAATATCGATTGAAGGTCTTCCCGGATCGTATTGATAATCTCTGATCCTGGTGGGCAGGTGCTCCACACGAATCCATCCTTCCGTTGCGAAAGCAACTGCTCGCTCTACTGTATTGCTGAGTTCGCGAACATTTCCAGGAAAGGGGTACTGAGTAATCATGTCTATAGCCTGATCGCTAAAACTTTTGACCTTCTTACCCATCGCCAAGGCATAATGCTGCAGAAATCTGGCTGCGAGCAGCTCTATATCCCCGTTTTGCTCTCTTAGGGGCAGGAACAGCCAGGCGCTACTGAATCGGAAACACAAGTTCGTGATGGAGAGCTACAACAAACCGCTTTTGCTTATGCAAAAATAAGCGACATAAACGAAGAATTTCAGCAATCCGTACAAAAAACCGAGGATCAGAATGAAAGACAGCGGTTGCAGAATGAGGCAAACAAAATGATGCTTCAGGCGGTCGAAAACCCCGGGTTGGATGCGGAAAAATACACCAGAATTATGGCGCAAATCCGCACAAATGAACAGAGAGCGCAGAGATTTCATGAATTGTTTCAGAAAAAGCAGTAAATGAGACAGAGTAGTGTTATGTTGGATATGAAGCATATGTTCATATGATTCTCGTAAAATTTGGGCGACATGAAAGAGCAGGCCCGTGATTCGGTAGATCCGCAAACGACAAAACAAGAAAGGAAGGGAGGAAGTGGTAATGGTTAAAATAAATTATGGTCTTTCATCACTAGTTGCGATGGTGGCGCTTATATTTTTGGCTGTACCCGCAATATCCCAAGAACTGCTCCCGCGGCTAGGGCAAGAATTGCCAGGCGCCACTGAATCGCAAACACAAGTGAGCGAAGAAGAGCTAAAACAAACTGCGGCAGCTTATGCAAAAGTAACCTACATACACTTAAAATTTCAGCAGTCCGTACAAAACATCGAGGATCAGGATGAAAAACAGCGGTTGCAGGAGGAGGCAAACGAAAAGGTGTTTCAGGCGATCGAAGATGCTGGGCTGGATGTGGAAAAATACAACAGTATTATGGCGCAGATCCGCGAGAATGAACAGACAGCTGAAAGATTTAACAGAGAATTGCTAATGTTAACAGAACCTTAAGGTCCCCTCACTTTTTGATCGAGTCGCAGGTATCCATCGCAACGTTTTGGGAGGCAGACGTTGTCCCCGGGCACAGCCTCCAAAAAGAAGCGTCTGCGTTAGGAGTCGGTGCTGGGTGAATTGATCGATCAGTGCTTTTTTCTGGTCGATAACTTTGTCCCCCAGGATAAGGATTACCGAGTTATAGATGAAGGCGGTCGACAATCGCTGTGGCAGCTGTGGTGTCGTTAAAGATGTTTGACCATTCAGCAAAGGCCTGGTTGGTTGTAATCATGGTGGATTTCTGGATGCAAAGTTGGCTTCCTCCATCCTGCCCTTTTTTTCCTTATACACCGTCAGATACTCATTTGCCGGATGAACTTTCAATAGTACTCGCCACCCGGGTGAAGGTGCACCTTACCATCCACTGAACATCCTTTGCCGGGCCTTGCACATATTGTTCTCTCGGAATTCCCCAGAGTTAGCTGTTTTCTTTGTTCTTTTTTAGATCTTCGTCAATATAACGCTTGATGTAGCGCTGACCGTTGTGCGCGGAATTGGCAACCCAGACGACCAGAAAAAGTGCGAGACTGAGGGTCACGGGTAATGCTTTTGGTAGTAAGAAAGCCACCGGCAGGAAGAGAGCCAATCCCACAACGATATATTTCAGGGCACGTTTCTTTATCTGTCCGATGACCTCCATCGCCGTTTGCGGCGTGTCGATGTGACTGTCGCGCAGATTATCGCGCATCGATTCATAACCGGTCTGGTGACGATGCGCCAACCGGCCAAAGGGATCATTCAAGTTCATTGGATACCTCTTTGAAAAAAAACTGCTGCAACCCTCTCGTAACTCCTCAATTCGGTCTCAAAGTAACATGGATATGGGAAAAATCAACGAAGACCGGACACCATTGCGGTAATGTCCCTTTATTCCAGGCAAAAAATAGTGTACAAGATGGAGAGGATTAGTCATCGTCAGCCTTCTTCGGCAGATGATTCGCATCATAATCGTCTGGTACACCAGATAAATTATGTTGCCGTGCAAAATGGCTTCGGTGTATATTGACGTTTACGGAAAATGACGATGTTTGCGAGAGGACAACAGGTTAGCTCATCCATAATTCTTTACCAGAAGGAGCATACATGAAGACGAAGCTTATCAATCCGACTCCCCAGGCCTATTCCTATCCCCTGCTTATCAAAAATCTGCTTCTCACCCCTTTAAGCTATTATCCGGACCAGAAGATTATTTACCGCGATCAGCAGGAATTTACCTACACGCAGTTCGGCGAAAGGGTTGCGCAACTTGCCCACGCCCTGGTTGCTTTGGGTGTAAAGGCGGGGGATACGGTGGCGGTTATGGACTGGGATTCTCATCGTTATCTCGAATGCTATTTTGCCGTGCCGATGATCGGCGCCGTGCTGCATACAGTGAATATTCGCTTATCAAGTGAACAACTGCTCTATACCATCAATCATGCCGAAGATGATGTCCTGCTGGTGAATACGGAATTTCTGCCGATGCTCGAGCCGATTAAGGATAAACTGCTGACGGTGAAGAAAATAGTCGTCCTGGCCGATACAAAAGAGAAGGCTGCGACCAGCCTGGACATCGATCAGGAATATGAGGCTCTGCTCGAAAGCCAGCCGCGGGCCTATGACTTCCCGGATTTTGATGAGAACACCATTGCCACCACTTTTTATACCACAGGAACCACCGGTATGCCTAAAGGGGTGTTCTTCAGTCACCGGCAGCTGGTATTGCACACTTATGGGGTGCTCGCTGCCGTCTCGGGTTTTGTGTCCGAATCTCGACTGAGTTCTGACGATGTCTATATGCCGATGACGCCGATGTTCCATGTTCATGCCTGGGGGATGCCCTACCTCATGACCGTGCTTGGAGCGAAACAGATCTATCCGGGGAAGTACGACCCGGCGACACTGCTGCGACTTGTCTCCGAGTATAAAGTGAGCTTTTCCCATTGTGTGCCGACAATTCTGCATATGCTGCTCTCCCATCCTGCGGCGGCAGGCTATGATCTGACCGGCTGGAAGGTTATCATCGGCGGTTCCGCCCTGTCCAAGGGGCTGTGTAAGCAGGCACTAGGGCATGGAATCAATGTTTTTACCGGCTACGGCATGTCGGAAACCTGCCCGATCCTCACCCTGGCAAACTTCAAACCGCATATGTTGCAGTGGTCGGAAGATGAGCAGATAAAAATTCGTTGCCGTACCGGGCTGCCCATCAATAACGTTGAGTTGAAATTGTTGGACCCCGAGGGAAAAGAGCTTGCCTGCGATGGGAAATCAACCGGCGAGGTGGTGGTGCGAGCACCCTGGTTGACCCAGGGCTATTTTAAGGACGAAGAAAAAAGCAAGGAACTCTGGGCGGGCGGTTGGTTGCATACCGGCGATATCGGCTACATTGATGAAGAAGGCTACCTGCAGATTACCGATCGTCTCAAAGATGTCATCAAGACCGGCGGAGAATGGATCTCTTCCCTGGAGCTGGAAGATATCATCAGCCAGCATCCGCTGGTCAGTGAGGTGGCGGTGATCGGCGTAAGAGACGCCAAGTGGGGAGAACGGCCGATGGCCCTGGTGGTGCCGAAGCAGGGAACGGAAAAAGTGCTCACGGAAGATGATATCAGGACGGCGATCCAGGTCTCTATCGATAACGGCATCCTGCCGAAATATGCCATGCCGGAAACAGTCAAGCTGGTTGAGCAGATAGCCAAAACCAGTGTCGGCAAAATGAACAAGAAGCAGATGCGCCAGGATTACGCCGGCAACTGATGGTGTCGTAAAAAGGTGCCACATAAAATGGCCGGACTGCTTGCAGCCTGGCCATTTTGTATGATTTTATCGGTAATCAAAAGTTGAAAACTTTTGCCTCCGCTGCCATATCGATGAGATGTGGCCCGCCATCGAGCGCCATATTGCTGTAAAAATTCGCCTCATCAAGATTTCTGTTTTTGGCGCAGGGTGTACAGACCCCGGTGGGCACTTCCTTTTCGACCAGATACGGCAGGTAGTCGTTGACGCAGTCGCCGGTCGTTGTTTTCAGAGAACCGTCCCGCCCCTTAATGGCCCAGTCAACGGCGCTGTCGATCAGGAATATATTGACCGTGTGGTTTTTAGAATGGGCGATTTTTGCAAATTGAAAGCAACGGGTTGCTTTTTCGTTATCATTTGACTGTAATACAAAGAGAAAATTTGCCATGGTAACCTCATATGGTTTGGATGATTTGAAAAGAGCGTACTGAAACCTGTTCCCATACGTTAGGAATAACCAGAAGATCATACCGTAAAAGTTGATAATTTTAAACCCTTATTGGCAGCTTATCTACTTATAATACCTATAATATTTTGTTATTACCCTGTGGTATTAATGGCGTCTTTTCACTAATAACAATAGAAAACCGATGAATATTCCGACTCTTGCAGCTGGTTCGGCTGCTTCCCGGCAAGCCGTCGGCTGGCTTGCGGTGTTTGGCTCGGCCTTTTTCTTTTATCTGGCCACGCTGATTATCCGCTGGGCTGCATCGTATGCGGAGATTGCCTCGGCGTATTTTGTTTTCAGCCGGTTTCTGCTCGGTTTTATCGTGGTTGCGACCACCATGATTCTGCAAGGGCAGCGACTGCAGCCGAAAAAATATCATTATCTCATCGGTCGCACCGTGGCCAACACTATTGCGGTGTTCTGCTTTTATAGGGCCGTGGAAGTGGGATCGGTTGCTGAAGCGAATATCCTTAATATGACCTATCCGCTCTTTGTGGCCCTGTTTTCCTGGTTTTTTCTGCGAAACCAGCGCGATGTATTTTCCCTTGTCATCGTCGGCGTGGCTTTTGCCGGGATATGGCTGGTACTGTCGCCCGGGGATATCAAGGTACGCATGGAAAATCTCTGGGGACTCAGCTCCGGTATCACCGCTGCGGCAGCGATGATTTATCTCAATGTCAGTCGGCGTTATCACGATTCGCAGACCATTTTGTTCTTCTTGTTTGGTCTGGGCTCGATGTTCATCCTGCTCTTTTTTCATGACGAAATCTTCCTGCCTAATGCCACCGAAATGTTTTTTCTCCTCAGTTGTTCCGTTGCCGGTGTTCTGGGACAGTACCTGCTTACCTACGGTTTTTTGTATGTCACCGCGGTCAATGGCTCAATAATCTCTTCCAGCCGAATATTGCTGGCCGCTCTTCTTGGCCCCCTGCTGGTGGCCGATCCACCCTTGACTTTTGTCGGCTGGTGCGGCGCTTTGCTCATTTTTGCAGCCAACGCGGCGCTCGCCCTGCGGAACTCGTAACCTATTATTTCCTTGATAATTTCTCATTTCCGAATTAATTGAGGTCACAAAGGATCGCAGCGTCATAGCGAAAAAACGGTTGGCGCGGTGTTTTTTACAACAATCAATGATTGATGATGAACAACGAGTATCTGGATGCGCAGCCATGAATGAGAAGCAAATATTTGAGCAGCTCCTGCAAGTGATTGAGCAGTATCACACATCACAGAGGAGTGGGAAATTTCTTGATTACCACAGTCCCGCGGAATTGAGCCGGATCCTTGACCTGGAACGACCGGAAAAGAATCAGGACTGGCAGGAGGTTTTTCACTGGGTCGAGACATATCTGGCCTACTCGCCGAAGACCAATCATGCGGCATTTGTCAATCGGATGTGGGTGGGCGCTAATCTCCCGTCGATCGTCGGGGAAATTGTTGTTGCAATATCTAATGCTTCTGCCTGTACCTTTGAATCAGCACCGGTATCGACCCTGCTTGAAAAATATATGATTCGCCAGATGCTGCAGCTGGTTGGTTTTACCAAGGGGGAAGGGCAGATGACCACCGGCTCAAGTAATGCCAATATGATTGCCATGATGGCGGCAAGAAACCTCTGCAACGATTCGGTGAAACAGGCCGGACTCTTCGGCCAAAAGAAACTTTTTGCCTTTGTCGGTGCCGATGCCCATTATTCGATGGATAAGGCGGCAAATATTCTTGGCATAGGGACCGATCAGCTGATTAAGGTGCCGTTGAACCCGCTTGGGGCCATGGAGTCGGACCAGCTGGCCCAGGCCATTGACCGGGTTCTGGTCAATGGCGGCCTGCCGTTTTTTGTTTCGGCAACGGCCGGAACGACGGTACGGGGCGCCTATGATGCTATAGAGCCGTTGCTGGAACTTCGGCAGAGATATAATTTCTGGCTGCATGTCGACGGCGCATGGGGCGGCGCTGCCGCCCTCAGTCCGAGGCTCAAGGAAAAATATCTGCCGGGTCTTGCCGAAGCGGATTCTTTTACCTGTGATTTTCACAAGATGTTGGGTGCATCGCTGATGTGCAATATTCTCTTGATAAATAAGCGCAGCTCGACCCTGGGGCCTGTCCTCAGTGCGGGGGATGGGAGTTATCTCTTTCGCGATGAACATACCAGTGAAATCGAAGATCTTGGGGCTGTTTCCCTGCAGTGCGGACGACGGATCGACAGCCTGAAATGGTTCCTGGACTGGAAATATTTTGGTCGGGAGGGTCTGGCGAGCAGGGTGGAGAAATACCTGGAACTCTGCGAATACGCCGAAAACTGGGTTGAACAGAGCCCCGAACTGGAGATGGTGGTTCCCCGTACCTCTTTTAATGTCTGCTTTCGTTTCAAGGTGGCAGAGGAACAGAGCAACGCGTTTAATCTTGATCTTCGCAACCGGCTTTATCATGAGGGAACGAGTCTCGTCGGTGTTGCATATATTGACGGCCGGTTGGTCATGCGTCTGCTCATTTCCAATCCTGCTGCCGAACAGGCAGATATCGATTCTTTTTTCAATAATCTGGTCGAAACCGGCAAAACCATGGTTAAGGGGGGATAAAGCGCTTCATGAAAAAAACATTTCAAGAACAATTGCTGCAGCTAGGACTGGTCAATAAAAAAAAGGCCGGGCAGGCTAAAAAAGAGCAGCATCAGAACAAAAAACAGAAGGCCAAGGCCGGAAAAAATGTTGTTGTAATCGATGAAAATGCATTGCTGGCGCAACAGATCGAGGAGAAGAAGAAAGCTCGGGCCCGAAAACTGAATTTGCAACGGGAGGCTAAGCTGCAAAAAAGAGCTGAAGATGCCCAGGTAAAGCAGCTTGTCGAACAGAATCGGCTGGACAAGGACGACCGCGGCATTGCTTATCGTTTTACGGTGAGCGGTAAAATCCAGCGTATTTTCGTCGCCACGGCAATCGCCGATCAGCTGAGTGACGGTCGCCTGGGCATCGTCGGCATTGATGGCCGGTATGAAGTGGTCCCCAGGGCGACAATTGGAAAAATTCAGTCGATCAGCGATGGGGTTTTTGTCAACATTGTTGCTCCATCGTCAAGCGCAGAGAAAGACCCTGACGATCCGTATGCCGGGTACGAGGTACCTGATGATCTGATGTGGTAATCTTCCCGGTCGCTTAGAGGCTTAGATGCTTAGCGGCTGGAAACCAAAGCCCGCAGACTGAGCTGTATTGACTGTGGTTTTGCCTTGATGTCGGCAATTGTGCTGTTAAAGGTGATCGTTTTCGAGCCGGCCCTGGCAATAAGCGGATCGAGATCTTGTATTGCTACCGGAAACTCCCGGCCATTCAGCAAGGCTACCAGTATTTGACCAATGTCGGTACCGGAAGCGGCACCACTGGTGGTGACGTTTTTGACCATTGGCTTGATATAGAGCATCTGTTGCTTGGCATCAAAGCGAATCGCCGCCTCGGTTTTGAAATCTATTTCTACCGCTCCCACCTTCAGTCTTATTTCATGTCCGGCAATTTCGGTAAGTAATGCCAGGTTTGTGCCTGCGAGATGGAGGCGACAGGCAAGATGGTTGTCGGTCAACTGCAGTTCGCTGATGTTGATGATGTGTATATCCCCCTCAATGGATTTTGAGTGGGCATCAATACGCAGGGGGAGAATGGCTGCCGTCGCATCGGCGATAACGGTTTCCGGCAGATTAAGGGTAATGAAATCCTCTGCCGCGGCCGGACCGGACAAGACAGCCGCAGTGAGCAGGGTGATGCAGTACAAAGCAAGATATTTTCGCATTATTTTATTATTATGTATTTTTTTGGGTGGAGTTAGTTGCGCAGTAAACTGCGCTAGTATTAACGACTGCAACAGGAAAGTGCAAGGCATAAAAAAGCAGTGACCGGAGATGAGAATGCCATGGAACCGACACTTACCGTAAGCGCAGACTGTCTTCTTACCGGCATAGATTTTGAACTGGAAAAGGAATTGAAAGGACGGCTGACCATCGATAACCCGCAGTATAAAGCTGCCAAGAAATATGGCCGTTGGATAGGTAAGAAGCTCAAACCACAGCTGAAATACTATGAACCCGTCCTTGGAGGGCTGCGATTTCCTCGCGGCTTTTCCAACCGGGCGGTGCTTTTCTGTCGGCAATTCACCGGCGAAAATCCGGTCATAATTGATAAGAGACGACTGCTGCCGGAAATCGATCTTGTTTTTGGCGGAGCTTTACGACCCTATCAGCAGGAGGCGGTTGCCTCGGCGGCAAAAAAATCCTTTGGCGTGATCGAGGCCGGTACCGGCAGCGGTAAAACAATCATGGCCCTGGCCCTCATTGCCAGGCGGCGGCAGCCGACCTTTGTCGTGGTGCATACCAAAGAGCTGTTGTACCAGTGGCAGGAGCGTGCCCGTCAGTTTCTCGGGGTAGAGCCGGGACTGGTCGGGGACGGCAAATTTGTGCTGGCGCCTCTGACTATCGGCATCGTCAATAGTGCCCGCAAGCGTGTCGCAGAGCTGGTGCCGCATTTCGGCCACCTGATTGTCGACGAATGTCACCGGGTGCCTGCGCATCTTTTTACCGATGTTGTCTCCGGGTTTGACTGTCATTATCTGCTCGGGCTTTCGGCGACGGCCTATCGCAGCGATAATGAATTAACGAAGTTGATCTATTTTTATATGGGCGACCGGCTGCATCAGGTCGACCAGGATGAACTGAAGGCAACCGGGGCAATTCTGGCGCCCCAGGTCATTCGGAGCATCACTACCTTTTCGTATGGGTATCGCGGCGATTATCAGGCCTTGATTAAGGCCCTGGTGCACCATGAGGGGAGGAATATGCAGATTTTAGGCGATGTCCTTAAGGTTGTCCGGGAGGAGGACAACGGAACGGTCCTGGTGGTCTCCGACCGGATAAGTCATTGCCGATTCTTTGCCGAAAAACTGCAGCTAAGGGGGGTAGGGGTGCAGCTGCTGCATGGACAGCTTACCCCGGAAAGCAGGCAGGATATTGTCGAGGCGGTTCGGGCGGGGAAGGTTGAGGTGTTGGTCGCTACCCTGCAGCTGATCAGTGAAGGGTTTGACTGCCCCGGTCTTGCCACACTTTTTCTGACCACGCCTATTAGTTTTGAAGGGCGACTGCTCCAGGTTATCGGTCGGATAATGCGTCCGGCGGAAAAAAAATGTCCCCGGGTTTTTGACTATATCGATGAAAATGTCCCGACCTTGCTCCGATCGGCAAAGGCCCGCAGTCTTGTTTTATCGCAACTTTAGTGGCTTATGTCAAATTCATGGTTACTGTAGGTCTTAATGTCTACCTTGCTTTTAAATCAACTGTAGGGTATGCTATAGAGTTTTCAACTTGGGAATTGTGTAGTCAAGGCACTGCTCGTTGGAGCGAGTGCTTTTTTTGTATATATAATCAAGCAGTTATATTTCATCGTTTGGAGTGAAGGAAAAAGCTGCAGTACTTGGAGGCCTTACAGGCACAAGATGGAACAGAGTAAAATTCGTAACGTGGCCATTATCGCTCATGTTGATCATGGGAAGACAACACTGGTAGATCAGCTTTTTAGGCAATCCGGAGTATTCCGTGACAACCAGGAGATGACCGAGCGGTTAATGGACTCCATGGATCTGGAGCGTGAGCGTGGCATCACCATAACTGCAAAAAACGGTTCCTATAACTTTAACGATTACTGGATCAACATTATTGATACCCCCGGGCATGCCGATTTTGGTGGGCAGGTCGAGCGAGTCCTGCGTATGGCCGATGGGGCGTTGCTGCTGGTCGATGCCCAGGAAGGCCCGATGCCTCAGACCTATTTTGTCTTGAAGAAGGCCCTGGAAAACAATTTGCCGGTTATCGTCGTCATCAATAAAATCGACAAGCCGGCCGCTCGTTGCGACTGGGTGGTCGATCAGGTTTTTGATCTTTTTGTCAAACTCAATGCCCCCGATGATGTTCTTGATTTTCCCGTGGTCTATGCCTCGGCGAAAAACGGCTATTCCCTGCTCGATCCGGAAGATCCGGTGACAAACGGCGGCAGTATGGTACATATTTCCCAGATGATTGTCGACCATACCCCGGCGCCGACCGGCTCAAGTGACGAGCCGTTGCAGATGCAGGTCGGTACCATTGACTATTCGCCTTATCTGGGCCGGCTTGGTATCGGTAAGGTGGTCAACGGTACCATGCGCCTGAATCAACCGATCGTCGTCGCCCGTCGTGACGGCTCCATCAAACCGGTGCGCATATCAAAAATTTTCCGGTTTGAGTGTGATGCGAAAATTGCCGTCGAAGAAGCCGGGGTCGGCGAAATTGTCGCGGTTGCCGGTATGGAGGATGTCACCGTTGGGGTAACGTTTACCGATCCGGATAATCCACGTCCCTTGCCGCTGGTTTCCATCGATCCGCCGACTATCTCGATGAATTTCATCCCCAATGATTCGCCTTTTGCTGGTAAAGAGGGCAAGTTTGTCACCTCCCGGCATATTAATGACCGCCTGCAGCGTGAAATTCTTGCCGATGTCGCCTTGCAGTGCGAACCCCTCGAAGATGCCGTAGGTTTTAAAGTTTCCGGTCGCGGGGAACTGCACCTTTCCATCCTCATCGAGAAAATGCGACGGGAAGGCTATGAGTTTCAAGTGACTCGTCCCCAGGTTATCCTCAAGGAAAAAGATGGTAAAGTCCTCGAACCATACGAGAAACTCACCGTCGATGTCGACGAGCTGTATCAGGGACCGGTTATAGAGAAACTTGGTAAACAAAAAGGTCAGCTTGAGGAAATGAACAGCGCCAACGGCATGGTGCGGATGGTGTTCAATATTCCCACCCGTGGTCTTTTGGGCTATCGGTCGCAATTCATGACCGATACGAAAGGGATGGGCATGATGTCCTATGTCTTTTCCGAATACGGTCCCTACGCCGGGGATATCATCAATCGAGTCAGCGGGGTTCTTTTAGTCAAGGAACCTTGCACGGCGGTGGCCTTTGCCTTATTTAATCTACAGGAGCGCGGCAAACTGTTCATCTATCCGGGGGCGCCGCTGTATCCGGGGCAGATCATCGGCGAGCACAGCCGGTCGACCGATTTGGTGGTTAATCCGGCCAAAGGCAAGAAGCTGACGAACATGCGCGCCTCCGGTACCGATGATGCGGTTATTTTAACTCCGCCGGTGACCATGTCGCTGGAAGAATGTATTGCCTATATCAACGATGATGAGCTTGTCGAGGTGACGCCGGCGTCAATCCGTCTTCGCAAGAGGGCGGGGACGAAAATAAGGGGGTAGTATCCTTATGAAAGAAATACTGATTCTGGTCGGCGCCGGTTTAATCGGCCTGGCCACCTTTGGTTTTATCGCCAAAAAGTACGGCAGTAACTGCACACCCTGAATGATGATTTACGGATCCATAGGTATGGGTCTTTTCACCTACTGGCT
Organism: uncultured Desulfopila sp.; assembly: GCA_964412665.1. Taxonomy (GTDB): domain Bacteria; phylum Desulfobacterota; class Desulfobulbia; order Desulfobulbales; family Desulfocapsaceae; genus Desulforhopalus_A. Next base: position 83,201 of record CAYPPR010000007.1, on the reverse strand, counting down.
GTTGCGGACGGTGTTTTAAGATATGAGCCGTTCAGGGCGGAGAAAATTCCGATCTGAACGGCTTTTTTTATTGTTTGCTTTTGAAATAATCCCCCAGAATCCTGGCATGATCAAAGGCCAGGGTCGGGAGATTGTCTTTACTGAAAAGCGCCGCCCGGGCGGCATCGTCTCCGGCCCTGGGCGAGCCGTCCGATGTGCCGATAAAAACGGTCGAGGCGGTGTGGCCGCGTGGATCCCGGTCCGGCTCGGAGTAGGTGTGAAACTGGCGGAGCCCCGTGACCTGCAGGCTGGTTTCCTCTTCCGCTTCCCGTAGGGCCGCTGTTTCGTAGGACTCGCCATAGTCAACAAAACCTCCGGGCAGTGCCCAGCCATAGGGCGGATTCTTCCGCTCTATGAGCACGATCTGTTTACCGATTTCAATAATTATATCGACCGTCGGTGTCGGATTCCTGTGACTTTCAATTTCGGCCTTGCAGTGAGGGCATTGCATGGTTCAGTTTTTCCTCCTGGTTTTTCATTTCGACACGAGAGCCCTTATCTCCTGCCAGTCGGCAACCATCTGCAGGCTGTGCCGATTTCTGTTCCAGGGCTGGGTGAAAACAAAGGGCGTGATGTTCTCAAGGACCAGCTGCGTGCAGGTTTCGGTCCGGTCGTCGATGAAATATTTCAGTTTATGCTCATGGATATGGCGAACTTTGTCGTTATGGTCGCCGGTGGCGACAACTTTGATGTTCTCCTTGGCGGTGCGGCTGAGGTAACGATCGAGCCAGTCAAAAACCGGGTTGTGCAGCGGGCGGGCGGTGATGATGCTTACCTGGGAAATTAAGGTAAATTCTTCAAGGCATTCCACTGCACCGGCCATCGGCAGCACGCGGGTAACGAGTGAGTCGGTGAGGATGTCGGTAAAAATCTTTTCCACCACTTCGCCGGGTATGTTCAGGCAATTTTCCAGCTCGAAATGAGTTATATCCTCCTGGGTGAACGAGCAGTAACCGTATTCAGAACAGGCCAGACGAATAAATGCTGCGGCGGTGTCGGCGATGACCCCGTCAAAGTCAAAGCCTATCTCCCGTACCGGGATGGCCGGGACGATAGCCTGCCGGGGAAGAACAAAGGTATTATCGAACATAACCGGCTTCCATTTCTTTTATCTGCCTTAAGAGGAGACTGTTTTCCGGCGTATCGATGCCGAGTTTTTTCCCGAGAACGACAAGAGCGCCATTGATGGCATCGATTTCCGTGCGTCGTTTTTTCGTCACATCCTGCAGCATCGAAGAGATGTTTTTTGACGTCTTGAGGCAGACCAGACGGGTGGCCTGATGTGGATCATCGATAATTGGAATATTTCTCTTTGCGGCAATGGTTATTGCTTCGTCAATTGCCGTCTCCATGCGTCTGTCGATCCCCGGTAGAGAAAGTAGTTCGCCGTTTTTGCAGCCAAGGATCGCCGTCAGGGCATTGATGCCGACATTGATAAACAGTTTCGCCCAGAGTCTCGTGAGAATACTGTCGGTCAGATGAACCTGCAGTCCGCCGGCTAAGAGGATGTCGTGGGTCATCTGCAGGAGCTCGGCAGCCTGTGCGTCCGGAGTATCGAGAAAGCCAAGATAGGTTACCCCACTACCGGCGTGCTTGACCTCGCCCGTACCCAGCAGGGTCGCCCCCTCGGTAGTCGTGCCGAATGCCGCTTTGGCCTCGCCGAGATGTTCTTGCACATCAAGATGGCTGATGCCATTCTGCATGAAAATGAGCAGCACCCGTTTCGACAGCAGGGGGCGGCAGAATTCCAGGCTGCTGAAGACATCGTAGGACTTGACGCAGAGTAGAACGATATCGACGGGATCGACCAGCTGCGGGTCGGAAACAGCCGTGACGGGAAATCGCACCAGCTGGTCATCGAGGTGATATCCAATGCCCTCCCGGCTCAATCGGTCGGCCCGATCGGCGTTGTGATCAAGAACCGTCAGTCGGTCACTGCCGGTCATACCTTTTAAGACAACGGAACCGAGCAGACAACCGAGTGCCCCAGGACCAACGAGTAGCAAGTGCATTTTCCGCCTTTTACCCTGTTTCTCTTTTGTTGTTTATGCCGTCGTTATTTAATGACGGCGGCATCTTCAACGATGGCGGCATATTTGTAACCCGCGCCAAAATCTTTTTCAGCAGCCAGGGTGCCCTCAATGGTGATGATACTGTCGACGGCCACGGTTTCCCCGGTCGTGACTACCAGGTCATGACTGTTCTGCATTGGGTCGCCGGTACCATCCTGCAGATGTATCCAGTTTTTGCCCATGATCATCGGGCTGAATTTAACGACCTTGCCGTGCACCTGCACTTTTTTACCGGCAAGGTCCTTCGCCTTGGTAAATATTTCTTCCACGCTATAGCCGTTCTCAGCACTGGCTTTTTCTATGGAAATTTCTTCAAGCGGGGCAATCGCTCCGGCACTGCCGGCGGAAAGGGCCATCGCCGCATCCGGTATGCTAGCTGATTTTTCGGCCTTGATGGCGGCGGAAAAAGAATCGTCCGCTGCTGCCTGTCCGGCCGGTTGTACTTTTGCATCTGTCAGTCCGGGGCTGAAGACAACGGCGTCGAAGGTACGATCAAGGGTTTTGCTGGTAAAATTCTCCATGACCATGCCGTCGTAGTAGCTGACGGTTGCCCCTTTTTCGACGGTAGTTTCCGGAATTGCCACCCATGTTTTCCGGACGCCGCTGTCTATCTGCATATAGGTATATCCGGCGGCGTTCATCGTCTCCATGACGGTTCCGGTAATGGCAGGAGCGTCAGTTGGGGCTTCTGCTTTGGGCATTGCCCTGCCCTGTTGCGGCAGGAAGAAGAGAGTAAAAGAAAACAGTACGGTTAGTATCGGCAAGACAAGTTTACGATGCATCAAAAAGCTCCTTTTAAAAAATGTAAAAATGGCCAAATTGTTGTGGTTAGTAGGCTAACGAAGGAGCACTTTAGTCATTCTCAATGAGAAAGGCAATATGCTCGAGCAGGGCCCGTGTCCATATTTCATAGGCTGCTTCGGTAAGATGTACCCCATCTTCCTGAAAAATCGGTTGGTCCGCATCGTTTAATCGACTATGGGCATCAAGAAAACAACAGCCGGTCTGGACGGTGAGCGCCTCGATCTGGCTGTTGAAATTGGCGATGGTCTGCTCGGATATATGCGGCAGTTGCATGGGGAAAAGGCTGTTGCCGAGAATCTCCGCCGTCGGGAAGTCGTGATTGAGCTGGACGAATATTTTTTTCAAGGTGTCAATGAACGCGAAATTGCCGGAGAGTAGGTCATTGGTTCCGACCATAACCAGGATTATATCCGCATAGTACGTCTGTTGCTTGATATCCGGCAGGGAGGTAAGTAGATCCGCAGCCATGCTTCCGGGGACGCCGAAGTTAATGACGTTATAGGAAGGCATGCGTGATTGCCAGTCATGGTCGGCGACGAGCGAATCGCCCAAGAGTAATATTTGTGTCATCGTATCCGTTATGTTTTGAGGGAAGAAAACATATTCTACATCAGTATCTCACCCCGGTAAACGGGAAATAATCTAAAAATCCGATTGTAAAACAACACAGCCAAAAGGTGGGACGGCGATGCTCTTTTGTGGCAAATGGGGCGGCGCATCAACGAGGGAGACAATATCTTCCGGAGATTTTGCCGCGGTATTGATGATTGTATACCAGGCCCTTCCTTCCCTCGGTGGTTCCGGGGTATTGAAAGACAATGTCTTATCCCTGCCGCCGTTGAGCATAATAAAAAAGTCACTCGACTTCTCCCCATCGACTGTTGTGCTGAGGAGGAATGCCAGGCCATGACAGTTGGCCGACCAGTTCTGTTTGCCGGGAGTGAGGTACTGCCAGTCGACCGTCGATACTGGATGTTGTTTATCAACCGACGTGTCAAAGGTTTGAAAAGGCTGGAAAAAATCTTCTCTTCGAAAAAGAGCATGACCTTTGCGAAGGGCGATGCATTTTTTAAAGAATCGATGGAACTCCTTGTTCTTTTCTAAAAAAGACCAGTCCAGCCAGCTGGTCCGGTTGTCCTGGCACCAGGCGTTGTTATTGCCGTTTTGCGTGCGGCCGAATTCGTCTCCGGCGCAGATCATCGGTACCCCCTGGGAAAGAAGCAGCAGGACGGTAAAGGTTTTCATGCGTCGCAATCGCAACCGCTTAATTGCCGCCGGCACGACAAGACCTTCCTTGCCGCTGTTCCAGCTGAGATTATGGTTATCGCCGTCGCGATTGTCTTCCCCGTTTGCCAAGTTGTGTTTATGGTCGAAGCTGACCAGATCAAACAGGGTAAAGCCGTCGTGGCTGGTGAGAAAATTAATCGAACATAAGGGACCGCGGCCGCTTGACTGATACAGGTCGGAGCTGCCGGCGATACGGGTGGCCAGGTGCGTTACCGTATTCTCCCGGCCGATCATGAACGCCCGCACATCGTCTCGGAAGCGGCCATTCCATTCCGCCCAGCGGGGGTCGGTGGAAAACGAACCGACCTGATAGAGCCCTGCCGCGTCCCAGGCTTCGGCGATCATTTTCGTGTCGCGCAGCACCGGATCCTCGCCGATCGCTTCGATCATCGGCGGGTTGGCTAGCACATGTCCCTGCTGGTCCCGGCCGAATATCGAGGCGAGATCAAAACGAAAACCATCAATATGCATTTCGGTGACCCAGAAGCGCAGAGAATCACGGATGAGATGACGAACCACCGGGTGGTTGCAATTTATGGTGTTGCCACAGCCGGAGAAATTGAGATAATTACTTTTTTCGCCGAGGAGGTAGTAAATCGGGTTGTCGATGCCTCTAAAACTGCTGGTTGTGCCGCCATTCCCTCCCTCTCCCGTATGGTTGTAGACCATATCAAGATAGACTTCGATTCCGGCTTGATGCAGGGAAAGAACCATTGTCTTGAATTCATTGATGGCTTCTAACGGGTTATCGGCGTAGCCGGAATTGACGGCAAAAAAGGATATCGGGTTGTAGCCCCAAAAGTTTTTCAGGGGCTCGTTGGTGTCCGGGTTGCGAAAAACGGTATCATTTTCGTCAAATTCGGTAACCGGCATGAGCTCGACCGCGGTTATGCCGAGGCTTTTCAGGTAGGGGATTTTTTCGATAATTCCTCGGTAGGTTCCCGGTGCGGCCACCCCCGAACTGCTGTCTTTGGTAAAACCGCGTACATGGAGCTCGTAGATGATGGTTTCGGATAATGGCGTTTTCAGCGGACGATCCTTTTGCCAGTCAAAATCATGCTGCACTATCCTGCAACAGGGCTTCTTGCCGTATGCAGCAGGGACGCCCCATTGCCTTGGCAGCAGCGCCATACTGTACGGGTCGATGAGGATTGTGTCATAATCATAGAGCAGACCATTGTCGGCCTTGTGTGGCGGACCGTCTATGCGATAGCCGTAGCTGAAGTTCTGCTGATGGGTGGTCAGAAGAATATGCCACATGTCGCCGGTGCGATTCTCGCTGGGATCAAGCTCGAACTCAAGGCGTTTTGGGTTCTTGGCATCTTTGGGCCGGTAGTCGATGACCAGGGTTACCCGGGTGGCATGGCGGGAAAAGATGGCAAAGTTGATGCCCTCCTGCAATCTGGTGACGCCTCCGGGCAGAGGGTAGCCTCTTTTTCGTATTTGTGGTCTTTTCTCTGTAGACATATCAATAATGGTTACTACTATTTTGTAGGATAATAAGTCGGAGCAGACACATTGCCGACCGGTCGGATAATGTTACTCTAGCCATGTTAATAAGGAAACGATATATGGCCGACAGTTATAAATTAAGCATGCATATAATCATATGGAGAGAACTATGGATATGTTTCACAAGGTAAAAATCGGCGAGCAGGTTATCAGCCCTATAGATTGGGAGATGAGCCCGGATATTTCTTTTGGTACCTTTGAGTCATGGGGCGGTCGGGAAAGAGTAAGAAATAATGAAGAGTGTGTCTATTATTTTTTCGTTGATAACTGGGGGAATGAGCCGAAACTGTGTCTTATGGAAAGGGCGGTAAAACACGCAAAGATTATAGCGGAAATAAAAGCACCCCTGGAAATTATTAAGCAGTGTGTCAAGAGTCAGGGCAGTTCCTCGACCTTTGAGAAGAGTTATGCTATCGACGAACAGATTAAGCAGTGGCTGATAGCAAACGTTCTCGACGGGGGCGACTCCCGGCTTATCGTACCCAGCGTCGCCGTTATCCACAAAGAGGATATGGGCCTGCCGCTTCCCGATGCTTCTGAGCATGTATTTACCGGGGACACGGTCCTTTTGCCGTCGCAACAGGATTTTGCCATTGTCAATGACGATCAGATTGCCGATGTACTCAAAAAATGGAACTTTTTCGACTCTGAATACAACCCGTCCGGAAAGTTTGACAATTCTTTTGTCAGGACAACCGATCCTGCGGTGATTGTTGATCAGCGGACGTCGCTGATGTGGCAGCGAGATGGTCTGGATATCAATTCCATCCGCACCATACAAAGAAATATCGAAGACCTGAACAAAAAGAGTTTTGCCGGATTTTCCGACTGGCGATTGCCGAGCCTGGAAGAGGCCATGTCGCTGATGGAACCCAAGAAAAACAGCAAGGATGTTTTTTTGCAGCCGTGCTTTTCCAAAGAGCAGCCGTTTATTTTCGTCGCCGCCCAGCGAAAACCGGGCGGATACTGGTTTGTCGATTATAAACAGGGAAGGGCATTCTGGTCCTCGGGGACAATTCCGGGAGGGTTTGGCCGGCTGGTGCGGACTATTGGCTGATTCTTTAGCAAAAAAGGGTTCCTGAGAAGTTTACCGATTTATTTAACATGGTGAAGTATGATGAATTTTATAGCTACTCAGCTATAGAAATTAGTATGTCGGTCATTACCTGTTTACCGATATAACTGTCCTATGCCGCTAGAGAGGCAAATATTTTATCTGCACGATTACAGATTATTCCCGATATATCTCGGGAAGGTAAAGTTATTGCCGCTCTCCTCATGTTGAGACTATCTTTGGAAGTCTTGATGGATGTTGAGCGGGAAATGGAAATGTTTTATGCTATGGCATTAAAATCAAGGGACGAAACGCTATAAAGAACTTGAGAGAATCGTGCCCGGCGTTTGCCGGAAAATGCTTACTCAGCAATTAAAGGAACTGGAACGGCATGGGCTTGTGGTGAGGACAGTATATCCGGAAGTTCCACCCCGCGTTGAATATGGTCTTACCGAGCTCGGGGAAACTGCGTTTACAATTCTTGAAATGATGCACACTTGGGAGGTAAAACAATGAGGTGTTGCAGAGGAGAATGGTGTAGATGCTTCTGATAAGGTTAACCAGTTTTGTTAGGTTGAGAGGTTAATTTTATTCCTTTTGAAAAAGCGCAAAATGCGCACTCCAATAAAGGAGGTGTTTGCAACAATGTCATATACATCTAAACCATCTGCTGAGCCCTGCGTAAAGACCTTCGATGATTTTGTACGATTAGCTGATTATTCTCTGCTGGATACCTTAAATGTCGACCCTGATGCCACCAGAGACGGTGATGATCACCGTGCCCGGCAGGTTGTTTCTGGTCATTTCGTACCTGTGACACCCACGCCGCTTGCAGAACCAGAATATGTAACCCATAGCAGCACTTTTTTTAATGAACTTGGGTTGAGCGACGAGCTGGCGCTTAATGAAAATTTTCGCCGGTTATTTTCCGGCGATATTTCTGCTGTTCATGAGCCTATGCGACAGATTGGCTGGGCCACAGGTTATGCATTGTCGATTTATGGCACCGAATATACCCAACAATGTCCATTTGGTACTGGTAATGGTTATGGCGATGGCCGTGCGATATCTGTATTTGAAGGAATATTCAAAGGACAGCGCTGGGAAATGCAATTGAAAGGTGGTGGCAGAACGCCTTATTGCCGTGGTGCCGACGGGCGCGCAGTACTACGTTCAAGTGTACGTGAGTTTTTAGCGCAAGAATATATGCAGGCTTTAGGTGTTCCAACATCGCGCTCTTTAACACTGTATGTTTCTAAATCTGAGACCGTTACCCGGCCTTGGTATTCTCAAGACTCCCACTCAGCCGATCCTGATATTTTGATGGACAATCCTGTGGCTATTTCAACTCGCGTTGCACCATCCTTTTTGCGAGTTGGTCAGCTAGAGTTATTTGCCCGCCGCGCCCGCAATAATGCTCATCCAAGAGCATTAGAAGAGTTGCGCATGATTGTGTCGCATTTAATTGAGCGAGAATACAAAAGCGACATTAATCAAAATCTTGTTTTTGTAGATCAATTGCTTGAGTTGGCTAAGCTATTTCGCCAGCGTCTTACCTCACTGGTGGCCAATTGGCAACGTATTGGTTACTGCCAGGGTAATTATAATAGCGACAACTGTGCCGCTGGTGGCTTCACCCTCGACTATGGACCATTTGGATTTTGTGAAGTTTTTGACCCTGAGTTTCAACCTTGGACTGGCGGCGGCAAACACTTTTCATTCTTTAATCAGCCAATCGCAGCGGAAGCGAATTACCATATGTTTTGGACAGCTGTGAGACCACTACTTGCAAAAAATACTGAGGCGTTAGAACATTTCGACCAAGTACGCCATGGCTTTGCAGAAGCAATGCAAAAACAAATCCAAAAAATGTGGGCGGCCAAACTGGGCTTGACTGAATATAACCCAAAGCTAATTAAAAAATTAATGCAGTTAATGACCACCTCAGAGGTGGATTACACCATTTTCTTCCGTGAGTTATCCCATATACCAGAGGATGTTTCAGCATTGAAGAAGAGCTTCTACCTGAAAACGTCACCACAACTCGATGGGCAATGGCAATCTTGGCTAAAAAGCTGGCGCGACCTTGTCATTAAAGACGGCAACTTGGCTGAGATATCAGCAAATATGAAAGAAACTAACCCAAAATACACCTGGCGAGAGTGGTTGATTGTCCCCGCTTACCAACAAGCCATGCAGGGTGACTACACATTAGTTAAAGAGTTGCAAGAAGTACTTAGCTATCCATATGATGAGCAATCACAAGAAGTAGAAGACAAATACTATCGTCTAAAACCTAAGGCGTTTTTTAACGCTGGTGGCGTGTCACACTATAGCTGTTCTTCGTGATTTTGAATAATATGTAGTCACTCAGACGAGATCTGACATGCACAAACGATAAAGTTCAACTTGAGCAGATCAATTGACCCCTTAACAATCCACGACAAGATTTACAGTAAAAACCTTCTAAAGGAGTAGGGGAGCAGACTACTCACCTTCGTACTGGTAAGTTCTTCTTTGCAGTTACTTCATTTCTAAGCAATTTCACTACGCAATATTTCAGTACCAGTACATCTTTCCAACTCATATTGTCGTCTAATCGAGCTCTTATAGGGATCGAGAACACTGTTCCGGAAAGAGGGTTTACGCCGTACAAATTGATCACTATTGGCCCGTTTGCGAACTGTACGAAGGTCGAGCTGTAGACGGCGACCAATTTCTGTGAAAGACATATTTTTTATTTTATGCAGGAAATGTATTTCTTTGTATGTATGAAAATTGATCATGTCATTGTCCTATCAAAAACCAAACGAGCTGTTACCTTTGGATATTTATTTCATGAAATAGCCATCTTAAGATGCATAGAATAAAAAGACAACCAACACACCCAGGAATCATCATTAAGGAAGATTATCTATTGCCACTGTCTATCTCCATTAAGGATATGGCTGGTACTTTGGGAATATCAAGGAAAACTCTCTCTAAAATAATCAATGGCCGAGGCTCCATTACTCCAGAGATGGCTTTGAGATTGTCCAGAGCGTTTAATACCACTCCCGATCTTTGGATGAATCTTCAGGTCAATTATGATTTGTGGCAAGCTGAGCATGAGACAAACTCATGGCAAAATGTCCAACCAATACCTTTGAGTTTGTTGCACTCTCGCTGATATCTATTTGGGCTAATATAGCAGTAGCGTGTAATTCCATATTAAATGTTGGCAGGCTTAAGTCCCTGGCAGTAATTGTGAGTGAAAATTCTTGCTTTTTAAACGAGGCTCTATTCTTTTCAGATCCTAACAATAAAAAAGCCATCCGCGATTAGACCTTCTCCATGAGCATCACAATATGGTGAAGCTTCGTATAGATTTAACATGTCTACTAAACCTAAATCAAAACGGTTCGATCGGTAAATAAACATAGGACCCCTAATGTAATTGCTCATTGCATTGGTTGGTGTTGGCTTGAGCATCTCTTTCGGAGACGAGCGGGAGAAAGAGTATCAACCAGCCAGGATAGCAGTGTCTTCAAGGAGAATTTCCAGTTCGGCAATGTCAATTTCAGATACATTGAGCTGATGTGCCTCTTCGGTTGCCGACAATATCAGGGACGGATCTTTTTCTAAACCGATGCCGAGCCTGAGGCAAGCCATGTTACTGAGCCGAACCAGAAGCAGAAGAATGTTTTTGCCGTCAAAATCTTTGTTGTGATGGTCTCTGGCAATGACACAGTATTCTTCCGGCAGGTTCCATTGTTTCATGAGATTATATCCCTGTTGTGTGTGCAAAACGGTCATCGCCTCCATAAGCAGGGCATGGGTGATGGGGGTATTGGCATTTTTTTCTTTCATCTGCTCTATGACCATGAGGACGAAAAGCTTGCCTACGTCATGAAACAGACCGGCAAAAAAAGCATGGCTTTTTAATTCATCGAATTTACAGCGCTTTGACAGCCACTGTACGCCCAAGGCACAACCTACCGAGTGTTGCCACAATTTGTGCATGATAATATTGTGCGCTTTATTTTTACTTCTAAATTGATTTTTGGTAGCAGCCAGAAGCGTTATGCGTCCCACTTCTTGCATGCCCAGGCGGACAATAGCCGTTTTGATTGTCTTGATCTCAACAAGTCCATGAAAAAATGCAGAATTGGCAATTTGCAGCACCTGGCTGGAGAGGGACTGGTCCTGGGAAATGAGATTTTCCACGACTCGCATATCAGGTTCTTTTTTGACCAGCTCCTGCTGGACTCTCATAGCTGCCGAACTTAATACAGGCAAAACGATATTGCCTGCAGCAATATACTGCGTTATGACATCAAGGAAGGATAGGTTTTGCTGCATGGTATTATTCTCCGGATAGACGGCGTATATCGGCTAATGGTCTGGGCTTGCTCAATTTAGGTAAGCAGCGTAGTATTTCTTCAATAGTGGTGACACCTGCGGCAGCCTTTACCAGACCATCCTCAAGTAAAGTGATTAAGCCGGAATGCTGGACACTTATTTGTCGTATTTCATGGCTGGTTTTCTGCTCAATTATGGCATCCCGGACGAGCTCATTGAGCACCAGCAATTCAAATACGCCGACTCTGCCTTTGTAGCCGGTCTGTTTGCAATCAGAACATCCCCGTCCTTTCCTGAAATGTGCTCCCCGGAGGTCAATGGTCGAAATGCCCATTCTCTGCAGTTGGATCGGTGTCGGTTTCACTTCTTCGGCACAGGATCCACACACCCGACGTAAGAGCCGTTGGGCGAGGACACTGACAATCGTTGACGAAATGAGAAAAGGTGCGATATCCATGTTCAGTAGACGGATAAGTCCACCGATACTGTCTTCGGTGTGAAAGGTGCTGAGGACTTTGTGGCCGGTCAAGGCCGACTGCATGGCCATTTCCGCTGATGCATTATCGCGGATTTCACCAATGAGGATGACGTCGGGATCCTGTCGAACGATATGCCGTAATGTTTCTTCAAAGGTCATATTGATGGAGGGATCAATGGAGCATTGGGCAATTCCGTCAATGATGTATTCCACCGGTTCTTCTGCTGTTATGATACTTATCTGTGGATTTTTTATGTGATTAATACAGCTGTAGACGGTCGATGTTTTCCCCGATCCCGTGGGACCTGTAACCAGCAGCACCCCGCTGGGTTGATAGACGGCATCCTCCAGAAACCTGGCCAGCATGTTCGGGGCCATACCGATGGTCTGGATGTCCAGCAGCTCCTTTTTTTGCTTGAGTAACCGGAAAACAATCTTTTCGCCGTATATAGTGATGTAAAAGGATACCCGTATATCAATACTGCCCTCGTCGTAGTCGAAAAGAATTCGTCCGCCTTGGTGTCGACGCTTTTCAGATATGTCGGCGCCGCACATGATTTTTATTCGACTTGTCAGCGTTGGTATGATATCCGGCGGAAAATCTTTATAATGACACAGGACACCGTCCTCACGAAAACGGACTTGGAGGCGATCGGACTGAGGCTCTATGTGAATATCGCTGCAGTCTTCTTTGACAGCGGCAACAATTAGGGAATTAACGATACCGGCCACCGTTTTGCCATCGACATTAACGGTTTTGCCGGCAGCCAGATTTGTCAGCAGTTTAATCGTATTACCTAAAGACTTTTTCTCGGCAATGGCTGGACTGACTTTGCCGCCAAAAAATTTGTTTGCGACTTCGATGCTTTTTTTGTCAAGCGGATCGGCAAAAGCCACAAGAATATTGCCGTCCGTGGTTTTAACAGGGATAAACTGATATTCAATAATTGTTTTTATGGGAACTTTACCCAAAAGAGTCTTGTCCACGATGGACATATTCATGTCTACAAGAGGAAAACCAAGCTGAATAGAAAGAATCCGGTTAAATATTTTTTCATCAATAAAGTTATATTTAATGAGGATTTCGCCAAGTTTCATGTCCTGCTCCCGTTCTTTCTGGATATTGAAAGCGGCAGTCAGGTCATCGGCTGAAAGATGTCCCAGCTCAACAAGAAGTTCTCCAATGCGAATGGAGAGCCCGGTGTTTAAGAGTGCTTTTCGCACCAGCTCATCAGAAACGGACCCCAGGTCTTTGAGGACGTTAACCAGCGAGGTCGGCGTTGGCAGTTTCTGCCGTATGCGCACGGCATGTTTTACCTGTTTTTCGCTCACTGCTCCAGATTGCAAAAGAAGGGAGACGATTGTTCCGTATGCAATTTTCTTGTCGTTGGTCATCAATACACACTCAGGGAAGTAACGTAAATGTTTACGGTTTGAAGGAGATACTGTCTTTTCTATTTCCGGTGAACGGTTAGAACATTAACTGTCGGCTGCAAATATTTTATAACTTATCAAAGTTACACTAAATAAGTAAGGATTGTAAATGCGTTGACAAAAATTTAATATAAAAAGCGGTTGTACTGAAAAAGGGGACCGTTTCTTGGCGTTAGATATGGTAAAAGATTACTTCTGTTTACAGAAAAAGCAGAGGGGCGGGGCATATCAGGGATGGTGGCTATCATCGAGGGGCTGAAACAGAAAATAAAAATATGCAAAGATTACTGAAATTGCTTGCCGCGGCATTGCTCTGGCTGGTTCTGTCCGCTTCTTCCGGGTTCGCAGTCGATGTTGTCCTGCCGCTGACCCTTGATCACCGTTTGTTGGACTCGCTTTTGCTGCGCAATGCTTTTTCTAACGATGAACAGAGCGCCGAGATAGTCGGAACGTCTGGAGATTGCACCTATGTCAAAATATCGGAACCGAATTTTTCCGCAGCAGAAAAACTGTTGCGCCTTGAAGTAAAGCTGGATATTCGGGTCGGCACAACACTCGGCGAGACCTGCCTGGCCCCTCTTGAATGGCATGGCTATCTGGAGTTATTGCAGCAGCCGATTTTTGACAGTCAGACCTTTTCCCTTTCTTTTCAGACTGTTGACTCGAGTCTTTTGACCTTATCCCGCACGCCGGCGACCGTTGCCGGCATCCTTTGGGAATTTGCCAAACCCAGGGTGTATGCCCAGCTTGACCGGATACATGTTGATCTCGCTCCACCGGTAGAGGAGTTGAGCTTCTTTCTCGACCGGCTTTTTCCCGAAGATGCACAACGGCCAGCCCGGGCGATGCTCGACAGTATGCGGGGAGGACGGGTCGAGGTCGGTGAAGAGGCTGTTGTGGTTGAGCTGCATGCCGAGGTTGAGAAGGTTTTTGTACTCGATGACGCCCAGGCGGAAACGGCGTTGACTTCGGCGGAACGTGAACAGTTGATCCAGCTCTGGCAAACATGGGACGCCCTGCTGGTACGGCTGCTTGTCACCATGACTGCGCAGCCGCTTCATCCGGAAGACCGGCAGACCCTTATAGAAGTATTGCTCGATACCCGCTTTGTTTTTATCGCTGCCCTGGCCCGGCAGGATCTTGAAAAGGATTTTGTCAGATTACAGTTTGTTCGGGCCTGGCAACAGCTGGCACCTGTTTTTCGCAGGCAGTTGTATCGGCAAGCCTCGGCAGGCAATCTTGGCTATCTGGCCTTTTTTACCGCCGCCGATGCCCTGGCGGTTTTGGACCGGATGGGGCCGGCTGTCGGCGTGGAGATCAGTCAACAGGGCTTGTTGCGTCTGGCCGGAATGCTCGTGGGAGAAAAGACAACGCTTCCCTATGGTTTTCAACTGGATAAGCAGCTCAGAGATCTGCTGCAGTTGCCGCCGTTGGAAGAAGATGTCGATCTCCTCGACGAGTTGCAGGAAATCGATATACCGGAAGAAGAGTTGGATGCCGGGCCTTTTTCCCTGTTGTTCGATTTTTTTCTCAGATCGGCCCATGGTGCCGAGCAGCCGGATTTTGGTGAAATTCTGCAGTGGAAGGCGCCAAGGGAGAACACGGCTGAATATCTGGCAAGGGTCAAGGCCGTCCTCGCCGAGAGTTCCGATGCGGTTTTGTCCAGAGGCGGGATTCCCAACTATCTCCACGGGATGTTTGAAGATCTCATTCCGGCACTCGCCTGGCAGGAAAGCTGTTTTCGCCAGTTTATCGTCAAAAACAACAAACTCACCTATCTGCTCTCGTATAACCAGACCTCTGTTGGCTTGATGCAGATCAATGAACGGGTCTGGCGAGGAATATATGATCGCGGTCGTCTGCGTTGGGATATTCGTTACAACGCCCTGGCCGGGTGTGAAATCGTCGAGCTGTATCTGCGGAAATATGCCTTGAAGCACCCGGTCTGGGCAAAAGGCGCCGACATGAACCTCCTCTCCCGTGCCGTGTATGCCATGTATAACGGCGGCCCCGGTCAGTACCGGAAATTTCTCGCCAGGGAACATGCCGGCAAACACTACCGGAGCGATCTACTGTTTGCTGAAAAGCTCCAGTGGGTAGGCATGGGCGACTGGCAGCATGTTGCAAAATGTTTCTGAAGCAAGAATGATCGGGCCAGCCACTTCGCGGTCAGGTCGAAATTCAAGTAGTCCTCCGTACTTTCTCGGACAACCTCCTGGATAAAAGCAATTTGTCTCGTTGATTCGCGTTTGTCTGTCTGCAGATAGACAAATGTATATTGACAAAAAAAATATGTAAATGTACATTTACATTCGGGAGGGGCGAGATGGAATTGACGGACAAGCAGCGACAATTACTGGACTATTTGACGGAGAGAATGGATGACGAGGGACGAATACCGACCTTGCGCCAGGCCGCCATCGATCTGGGCGTCAGCCATACAGCGGTGGCCCAGCTGATGAATCAACTGGAAAAGAAAAACGTGCTTGAGCGGGAAGGCTATTATGGCCGAACTGTCTGTCTCTATCCCAAGCCGCGGCAGAGCAGGAATGCCGGGACGGGACGGGAACTGCCCATTGTCGGTCGGGTTACCGCCGGGCTGCCCATGTATGCCCAGCAGGAGTGGGAGGGCACGGTGGTGGTCGACAGTTCGGTTTTTCCCGGGGATAATCTCTTTTGTCTGCGCATCAAGGGGCAGTCGATGCAGGATGCCGGCATTCTCGATGGCGATCTGGTCGTCTGTGAACCGCGGCAGTACGCGGAAAACGGTGAAATCGTCGCCGTTCTTATCAAAGGAGAGGAGGCAACGGTCAAACGTTTTTTCCTCTATGCCGACCATATTGAGCTCCGACCGGCCAATGATGACTATCAAGTCATGTGCTACCCGTTTAGCGAATTGCTCATTCAGGGTAAGGTGGTCGGGGTGATCCGGGGCAGACATGCGGAGTTCGATGGTGCACGGGGGAAGTGATATTATCAGCCCGGCCAGGGTGGACCTTACCCTTGCTCCCGGACCGGCCGGCAGTGCTACTGCCAGAAGCTGTCCCGTGTATGTCGGTACCTGCGGCTATTCCTATACCGAATGGGTGGATAGCGGCTTTTATCCGCAGGGGACGAAAAGCGCGGAGATGCTCGGACTCTACGGTCGCTGTTTCTCGGTGGTCGAGCTGAATTATACCTGGTATCAGATGGCCCGGGCCGACGCCCTGGCCCGCATGGTGGAAAAGGCCCCGGCGCATCTGTTGTTTGCCGCTAAGCTGACGCGGACCATGACCCACGAGCGGGCGGACAACTGGCAGGAACAGCTCCGTCTTTTCCGACAGGGCATCGCCCCTTTGCAAGGGCGTCTTGTCGCCGTGCTCATTCAGCTGCCGCCGGACTTTGATCGTTCCATTGCCAACCGTACCTATCTGGCAGCGCTCCTCGACGGGCTGCACGATGTGCCGGTTGCGGTGGAGTTTCGCCATGGGTCCTGGGCCACCGATCCGGTCTTTGCCGAGCTGGAACGGCGCCGGGTAACCCTGGTTGCCGTCGATGAACCCTTGTTGCCGGGGCTGTTCCCGTCTCTTGATGTGGTGACCAATCCGGCCCTGTTTTATGTGCGTTTTCACGGTCGGAACAAAGAGGGCTGGCGATCGGGCAATATGCAGAAAAAGTTCAATTACGACTATTCCGACGAAGAACTGCGCGCCTGGTGCGACAGCTATCTCTATGCCATGGCCGGCCGGGCCGACCGGGGCATCCTCTTTTTTAACAACCATGTCCGGGCCCAGGCGCCGAAAAACGGCAGGAAACTGGCGGCGATCCTTGCCGGTTTATCGCCCGGAGAAAGCTGATGGCTGAAGGGTTCAAACTACGCGAGCGGGCGGTGCTTCATTTTAATGTCGCCGATTTTGCCGTTGCCGTGGAACGGGTCAGCGACAGCCGTCTGCGGCAGCGGCCGCTGATTATTGCTCCGCTGCAGGCGGTACGGGCGGTGGTCTACGATATGAGTGAAGAGGCGTACGGCGAAGGGGTACGCAAGGGCATGCCGCTCAGGCAGGCGACGAGAATTTGTCGGGGCGCGGAACTTCTTGCCCCCCGTGTCAGTCTGTACCACAAGGCGATGCAGGCCTTTTTGAAGGAGCTGCAGGGCTATTCCCCGCTTATCGAATATGGCCCGGCGGACGGCCATTTTTTTGTCGATGTGACCGGTACCCACCGGCTGTACGGTCCGGCTCCCGATGTCGGCTGGCGGGTGCGTCGCCACGTGCGCACCAGCCTCGGCATCAACCCGATCTGGACTCTTGGCACCAGCAAACTGGTGGCCAAGGTCGCCTCCAGGCTGGTCAAGCCGGTGGGGGAGTATATTGTTACCGCCGGCGATGAGGCGATTTTTCTTGCCCCCCTGCCCATCCATCTCCTCCCCGGATTGTCCGCGAAGGAATTACTGAAATTACAGGAGTTTCGCCTGACCACCATTGGTGCACTGGCCGGACTGAACCGCGACCAGCTGATGGTTCCCTTCGGTAGCCGCTGTGACTTTCTCCACGCCGCCAGCCGCGGTGTTGACGACAGCAGGGTCTGTGGGCCCGCTGCGGACGGGGAGAGTGTTGACTACGAACACGGCTTTGCCGACGATACCAACGATGAGCAGCAGCTGCAAGGGGTGGTTGCCGCACTTGTCAGCCGGGCCGGCTTCCAGTTACGCACGCAGCAGCAGGTGGCCAGGCGGGTAGGCGTCTGGCTGCGCTATTCCGATGGCGGGCATGTGGTTCGCCAGGCCTCCTGCAAGGCTGGAACCTCCGGTGATGTCCTGCTGCAGACCCTTGCTTTTACCGCCCTGCAGCGCGCCTGGACGAGGCGGACGAGGATTCGCAGCTGCCGTCTGATCTGTGATCGTCTGCAGCGGAAGTCGCCCCAGCTGTCACTCTTTGCCGAACCGGCAGCGGAAAATGGGCAATGCCGCCGGAACCAGGTTACCGGGGCCATGGATACTCTGCGCCGACGCTTCGGTCATGGAGTGATCGGTGTCGGTCGGCAGTATTTATGAAACCTGTAAGCAGAACCTTTTCAGAGCCTCATTAGAGCCGCTTATGTTGCCCCTTCGTGTTCGGTCCTATTATTCGCTTCTGCAGGCGACCACCTCGCCCGCGGCCCTTTGCCGCCGGGCAAAAGAGCTGGGCTATGGAGGTCTGGCCATGACCGACCGGGACAATCTTTATGGCCTGTGGGATTTTCTCAAAGCCTGCCGGTGTGAAGGGCTGCGACCTCTGGTCGGCGCGGAAATTTCCGAGCCCGGCTCGGGGAAGATCATCACCTGCCTGGTACAAAATGAAGGCGGCTACACCAATCTGTGCACCTTGCTGACCAGGCGGCATAAGGCTGCAATTTTGGCCGTGAGTCTGGGCGGCAGTTTCAATCTTGCAGACGACGTGGCCCCGCTGGCCGGTGGGCTGCTGGTGCTCTGCCGGGATATTGATCTGCTGCAAAGATTTAAAGAGCAGGGGGTGCAGGTGGTGGCCGACCTCGGAGCCCGGCCCGATGCTCGTGGTCGCACGCTTCGCGCCGTTGCCGGGGAGCTGGGACTTGCCGCCGTTGTCACGGCCGACAGTGCCCTGGGTGAGGAAAACGACAGGCAGCTCTATTGCCTGCTGCAGGCGGTCCGGGAGGGAAAGACCATCAGCCAGGCGATGCGGCAGAAGACTACGGCGACAAGCAACTGGCTGGTCGGGCAAGAGGTGTACCGCACACGATTTGCCGTCTGGCCGGAGGTGATGGAGGCCACTGCGGAAATTGCCGCAAGCTGCGCCTTTACCGGTCCGGCCTTTGGTGTCGTCATGCCGCCCTGGCGGGGTGGGGACGGGCTGCAGCCGGCACTGGTGCTGCGGCAAAAAGCCTATCTTGGAGCCAGGCACAGGTACGGCGATGATCTCGGTGAGCCGGTCATCGAACGGCTTGAGCACGAGCTGAAAGTAATTGACGATATGGGCTTTTCCGCCTATTTTCTGGTGGTGCGGGACATCGTCCACCGTAAGGGTGCGGACGGTCGGCGCAAAAAACGGCGGATCTGCGGCCGGGGATCGGGGGCGGCGTCGCTGGTCGCCTACTGCCTGGACATCACCAATGTCTGTCCGATCAAATACAACCTCTATTTCGAGCGTTTTCTCAATCCGGGCCGGACCGACCCACCGGATATCGATATCGATTTTTCCTGGGATGAGCGCGATGAGGTGCTTGCCGATGTCTTACGGGATTATCAAGGCCATGCGGCAATGGTCTGCAATCATGTGTTTTTTCAACTTCGTATGGCCATTCGGGAGACGGCGAAAGCCTTCGGCCTGCCCGGCGGCGAGATCTCCCGAGTGACCAAACGTCTCCCCTGGCTGCATGCCGGTGGGACGGAGAACCTGCAGCAGTCTCTCGCTTCTCTGCCGTCTCTGCGTGATCATGATCTTTCCCCGCCTTGGCCGGAGGTCCTGGCGCTGGCCGAGAAACTGATCGGCGTGCCGCGCTATCTCTCCGTGCATCCGGGTGGAGTGGTGATTACCCCGAAACCTATCAGTTGTTATGTGCCGGTGGAGTGGGCCGCCAAAGGTGTGCCGATCATCCAGTGGGAAAAGGACGGGGCCGAGGAGGCCGGGCTGGTGAAGATTGATCTGCTCGGCAACAGAAGCCTGGGCGTTATTCGCGACAGCATTACGGCGATTAACGCGGACAACCTATGCCTTGACGAGGAGAGCTGGCAGCCGGAAGATGACGCGGCGACGAGGATGTCGGTTGCCGATGGGGCGACCATGGGCTGTTTTTATATCGAAAGCCCGGCCATGCGCCTGCTGGAGAAGAAAGCCGGAACAGGTGATTTCGAGCAACTGGTCATCCAGTCCTCCATCATCCGCCCGGCGGCCAATGAATTCGTCCGGGAATATGTCCGGCGACTGCACGGCGGGACCTGGCAGCCGCTTTGCCCGGAGATCGGTGATGTCCTCGACGATACCTTCGGGCTGATGGTCTATCAGGAGGATGTGTCCAGGGTTGCCGTTGCCCTGGCCGGTTTCAGCCATGGCGATGCCGATGGTCTACGCAAGGTGCTGTCGAAAAAGGACAAAATCCTCCGTCTGGAGCATTATAAAACGATGTTTTTTGCCGGCTGTGCCCGCCGTCATGTCGATCCTGCCGAAGTGGAACGTCTATGGCAGATGATGATGAGTTTTGACGGCTATTCCTTTTGTAAGCCGCACTCCGCCTCCTATGCCAGGGTGTCGTTTCAGGCCGCCTATCTGAAACGCCACTACCCCGCGGAATTCATGGCCGCGGTGATCGCCAACCAGGGAGGCTATTATTCAACCTTTGCCTATGTTTCCGAGGCAAAGAGGCTGGGACTGAAGATTCTGCACCCGGATGTACAAGAAAGCACCACCCGTTGGGCGGGGACAAAAGATCGGATACGTGTCGGGCTGCAGAGTGTCCATGGCCTGTCGGATGGTTTTTTGCACCGGCTGCTGCTTGAGCGCGGCCGGAAACCCTTTGGCGATCTCGGCGATTTTTTTCGACGGACGCAGCCGGCGGATAATGAAGCCCGGGCGCTTATCCACGCCGGAGCCCTGGACGGTCTGCATGTGGAGGGGAACCGCACCGCTCTGCTCTGGCAATGGGCAAGCTTTCAGCGGCTCGTGCAGGATAAACGGCGGCTGTCACTTTTCCAGGTAAGGCTGCCGGAAGCGCCGCCGCTGCCTCCGCCGGATCTGAAGAGCCGCCTGCGCCGGGAGTATGCGGTTCTCGGCTTTCTCTGCGACTACCATCCCCTGCAGTTTTTTAATCATCAGGGCAAAGGGCTACAGAAAGTGGCCGCTCTGGTGGAGCGCATCGGCCAACGGGTGCAGCTGGCAGCCTGGTTGCTGACCGGCAAGTTGGTATCGACACGAACCGGTGAGGCCATGGAATTTCTCACCTTCGAAGATGAGACCGGCCAACTTGAAACGACCTTCTTTCCCGAAGTCTATCGAACCCACGCCCATATGCTGCAGAGTGGCAAAGGGTATCTCCTGGCAGGCTTGGTTGAGGTGGATTTTGGTGCACTGACCCTCACCGTCGAAACAATTCGTCCGTTACGGTCATGTTAATTTTTGGTTTGAAAAAAAATTAAAGTAGCGTATAACGACGGAAAGACATTTCCTCTATAAAAATATAAAACATATTAGATATTCAAATGACTAAGCCGAAGCGTATCCTTGTTATAGATGATGAGCCGACGGCCCTCGACCTGCTCCGCAGGATTCTGGAAATGAATGGGTACGAGGTGGTGGCCGCGAAAAACGGCCAGGAAGGCGTTGAGTCATTTGAGCAGCATCCCTGTGATCTGGTTATAACGGATATGGTTATGCCGATTAAGGATGGTCTGCAGACCATCCTTGATCTGCGGATGGAGGCACCTGAGCTCCCGGTTATTGCCATCTCGGGGGGCGGGACTATCTCCAAGGAGCGTTATCTTGCCGTTGCCGGCTATCTCGACAGGGTGATCACCATTGCCAAACCCTTTGCCATAGAGCAAATCATCGAGGCTGTGGAAAAGCTTTTGCAGGAACAGAGGTTGGAAAATTCCGACGATCTGTAGCCCCTGCCCAAAAATCCTTACCGCATTCCCCAGACCATTCCCTTTTGCAGCTGCTTTTGTATCATGCCGCGATCCTTGGCGATTGACGGCAAAACTCGTATTGTGTAGTATCCAACGATTGTCCAGAAATTTTGATTTAGATTTTTACGAGTTTATACGAGGTAAGCTATGAATTCAATTGTAGAAGTCGGCATGACTCTCAATTATGTCATTGATTCCAGCTGTTCGAAGTACAAAGATAATCCAGCCATAGGCATGGCCATGGAAAAGCCTCTCAGTTATGGAGAATTTCGTGAACGTATCCTTGCCCTGGCGACACGCATGCAGAAGGAGGGAATAGGCAAGGGGGATCATGTCGCCATCCTTGGCGAAAATTCGCACAACTGGGGTATGGCCTATCTCGCCATTGTCCGTCTGGGCGCCGTTGCCGTGCCTGTCCTTCCCGACCTGCCGGAAAGCGATGTGCATCACATCCTCAATGAGATGCAGGTGAAGGTGCTGTTCACTACGCAAAAGCAGATCGAAAAAATATACGAACTGCGCAAGGAATTAAAAGGCCCCATCATCACCTTGGATGACTATCATGCGGAGATCAGTGTTGTCACCGTTATTCCCTTTGCCGATTATCTTGCCGGGGCCCTCGCCTCATTCAGCGAGATTAAGGATACTCCTGCTTTTCCGCCGGTAAATGAAAACGACCTTGCCTCCATTCTGTATACCTCCGGGACTTCGGGGTATTCGAAAGCGGTCATGCTGAGCCATAAAAATCTGACGGCCAATGCCTATGCGGCAGCCGGATTAAAAAAGATCGAACCGGGGGCGGTCTGGCTGTCTATTTTGCCTATGTCGCACACCTATGAGTTCACCTGCGGATTCATCCTGCCGCTGCTGTGCGGTGCCCGCATCGCCTACGCCGGAAAAACGCCGACCCCGGCCATCCTGCAGAAGTTATGTGCCTATGAAAAACCTTTTGCCATCTTTGCCGTTCCCCTGGTGATGGAGAAAATATACAAAAAAAGGGTCCTGCCGCAGATTGAAAAGAACAGCTTGTTGAAAGGGGTATGCCGGTTCGGCATGGGCAGGAAGTTTGTTTACCGGAAGATTGGCCGGAAACTGCTCACTTTTTTTGGTGGTAACCTGCAGTTAATGGGCATCGGCGGAGCGGCACTGAACCCCGATGTCGAAAAATTTCTCCATGAAGCGAGGTTTCCCTATCTTGTCGGTTACGGTATGACCGAGTCTGCTCCCCTGATTGCCGGTGGGCCGGCGGGAGACAAAACAATTGCCATCGGCTCGACGGGCAAACCGATTCCCGGGGTGCAGGTTAAAATAGCCGATCCGGATCCGGAGACAGGTATCGGGGAAATAACCGTCTGTGGCGCCAATGTCATGCGGGGGTATTTTGGTGATGAAGAAGCCACTGCGGCGGTGTTGACAAAAGATGGTTGGCTCTTTACCGGGGATCTCGGTTTTATAGATAAAGCAGGCAATCTGCATGTCTGCGGCCGCTCAAAGAATGTCATCGTTCTGGCCAATGGGGAAAATATCTATCCGGAAGCAATTGAGCATAAATTAAACACCTACCATTGGGTCGTTGAAAGCCTGCTGGTCGAGAATAACGGCCAGATTGAAGCCTGGGTGTACCCCGATTATGAGTTTATTGATGAGCAGACCGCCGGCAGTTCCCGGGCGGATCGGCGTACCTATATTGAAAACCTGCTTGAGTCGATGCGCACGGAACTGAATGAACAACTGCCCAAGTACTCCCGGCTGGCCCAGGTTTTTGAACGAAGAGAACCCTTTATCAAAACGGCCACGCACAAGATCAAACGCTATCTGTATGATGGGCATGCTGTGCTTGGCTAAAAAAAACGATGAAACTTCAGAAAAAGACCATCTGTCCACTGGACTGTCCCGACAGCTGCGGCATGATCGCCACCGTTGAGGACGGCAGAGTTACCGCCCTGCAGGGTGATAAAGGGCATCCCTACACCAATGGTTTTATCTGCCGTAAAATGCGTCGGTATCCGGAACGGTTGTATGGTGCCGAGAGACTTCTGTATCCGCAGCTCAGGGTAGGCAAAAAGGGGGCAGGGCAATTTCGCCGGATTGACTGGACGGAGGCGCTGGATATCCTCGCTGCCCGGCTGGAAGAGACCCGGCAACAACACGGCGGTGAGGCTATACTGCCCTATTCCTATGCCGGCAATATGGGGGCGGTGAACAGGTTTGCCGGCTATCCCCTGTTTCATCGGCTGGGCACATCGCAGCTGGACCAGACCATCTGCTCGGCCGCATCCGGTGCCGGCTGGCAGAAGCAGTGCGGCGATCTTCCCGGCTGTCCTCCGGAAAATGCTGCCGATGCCGAACTGATCGTCGCCTGGGGCATCAACATCAAGGTGACCAATGTCCATTTCTGGCAATATGTTGCCGCCGCGCGAAAAAACGGTGCTCGGCTGGTGTGTATCGATCCCTATCGCAATCAGACGGTAAAGTCGGCGGACGGCTTTCTGCAGGTGAAACCGGGCGGAGACAGTGCCCTGGCCCTGGGGCTGATGAAGTCGCTGGTTGAAAGAGATCTCGTCGATCATCAATTTGTCGATGGGAAAACGACGGGATTTGCCCAGCAGGCGGTTTATCTGCACAGCATAACATGGGAGCATGTTGTGCAGCAAAGTGGCGTGTCAAAAAAAGAAATGGACAGGTTTGCCACCCTGCTCGCCCAGTCTCCGAAAACTTTTTTCCGCATAGGCATCGGGCTGTCACGTAACAGCCGAGGCGGTATGGCTGTTCGGGCAATCTCTTCCCTGGCTGCCTGCCTCGGTCTTTTTGCCGGAGGGAAAGGGCGGGGGGTGCTGCTCAGCTCTGGGGCCTTCAAAGGCGATAAAACCAAGCTGACCTATCCGTCTCTGACCAGCCAGGTTACAAGGACCGTCAACATGATTCACCTTGGTCATGCCCTGACCACCCTCGAGCCGCCGGTAAAAGCCCTGGTCGTTTATAATTCCAATCCGTTAAGTGTCAATCCCGACGGGGCGATGGTTCGCCGGGGGTTGGCCCGGGAGGATCTCTTTACCGTCGTGCACGAACAGGTCATGACACCTACGGCCAGGTACGCCGATCTCCTTCTTCCGGCGACGACCTTTCTGGAAAACCTCGATATCTATACCGGGTACGGTCATTTTTATCTCGGTGTGGCGCAACCTGCCATTGAACCGATGGGAGAGGCCTGGAGCAACTTCAAATTATTCCAGAGCCTGGCGCTGAAAATGGGCTTTGATGAGCCGCCATTTCATCAGAGCTGTGCCGACAGAATTGTCGATTACCTGGATGGGATGCAGGGATTGCCGGGCGATTGTGACGTACAGCGGGTGCTGGCCGGTGAACTGGTGCATTCGCAAAACAGTTTCGCCGATGGCAAGGTCATGAAGGGCGACAAAGGTACGTTTCGCACGTTTCGTTTCTTGTCTCCGGACTCGGCATCCGAGCCGACCATGGCCTGTCTCACTGCCGCCGGTGAATTTGCCGATCCGGACCTGCGGTCGAGATTTCCCTTTCAGCTGATAACTCCGCCCCATCCCGACCTGCTCAACAGCACCTTCGGGGAATTGTATCCCGATACGCGCGGCACGGTCCTCGTGCACCCGGACGATGCCGCAGTCTGTAATATTCAGGATGGTGAGGAGGTGGTACTGCTAAACAGCCGGGGAAAAACAATACGGATGGCCAAGATAACAACGGCTACCCAAAAGGGGGTGCTCGTCGCTGAAGGCATCTTCTGGTCGGTGGAGCAACCGGACCAGGAAGAGGGCTTAGGCGGGATAAATAATCTTACCTCGCAAAAGATCACCGATATGGGCGGCGGGGCGACCTTCCATGAATCCCTGGTGTCTCTTGCCCTTTACCGGATACCGGAAAACTGAATAGATTGTCCATTTTCCGTCCTGCAATAAACGTTTACCAGTGCCGGAGATGCGCGAAAGAGGTTTTTGCACTGTACTTGTGGTACGTGCAAAAGCCGATGACAAAGCAGATTCGGTGCTGGTGAACGTTTATAAGTTACGACAGCAGGAGGGAGTTGGCAAAGCTGATAATCGGCACGATCGCCTTGGACAGAAGACCACTGAAGGCCAGGACGATAATGATGATAAAGCCGAAGCGCTCCAGTCGCATATAGGATAGCGCCAGGTGGTTGGGGAGAAGACCGGTGAGGATACGGCTGCCGTCAAGGGGAGGGATGGGCAGAAAGTTGAAAATGCACAGCACCAGATTGATCCAGACACTGGCTATGAGCATCCCGTTGAGCGGTACCAGGACGGCCTCGGCCGCGGTTGAGTAAGGCAGAATGGTGGCGAGCAGCCAGACACCTTTGGTCAGCACCGCGCTGATTACCGCCAGGACCAGATTCGTTGCCGGACCGGCCAGCGCCACCCACAGCATATCCTTTTTCGGATTTTTGAAATAGCCGGGATTGACTGGAACCGGTTTGGCCCAACCGATTTTAATGAAGAAAAAGGCGATTGTCCCCAGGGGATCAAGATGCTTCAACGGATTCAGCGTCAATCTTCCGGCGGCTTTGGCGGTGGGGTCACCAAGGTGATAGGCAACAAGACCGTGGGCAAACTCATGCAAGGTGAGGGCGAAAAGCAGCGGCGGAGCGAGCAGGAGCAGCTCTGTTATAAAGTGGTTCATCGGTTTTTATCAATACCTTCTTCTATGTTTCGGGGGTATGTCGTGTCATGTATGGCCCGGCATATCCTAAGCATTCTTTCCTCTCCATCAAGCAACGGCCGTGTTATCGGCAAAACTTCTTCTGCACCAGTTCAGCGGCCTTCTCCGGCTCGATCTGTGGATTGTCGAGGCGAAGGTTTTTCAGATAGCTGAGTATTTCCTTGAATTGTGGTCCCGGCGTGTAGCCCATGGCCATCAGGTCATTGCCCGAGAGACCGGCGTCGATATGTCGCAGGGAGGTGACATAAAGCGAGACGGCTTTTTTGACATGCTTTTTTCTGGCTATGGCCATGATGTACAGCAGTCCTTCGATGGTGATCTCTTCGAAGCAGGTGGCTATTGTGCTGTTTTTGTGGTTGTTTTCCCGGGACAGTTGATGCAGAGCCTTGTCCGCTCTATCTTTTTGATCCAGGAGATATTCCTTAACCTTTGTTGTTTCTTGAAATCGTGTGCAGAAGGCCGACAACTCGCTCAGCCCGGACCTTGACATGATTGCCAGCAGATAAACGACCCAGTTGCGGCAGGGTTCCTCGAGGTAGAGCAGGCGAAACCAGGAAATGGCCAGCTGGGCCTGGGTGAGAATATGCGTGAATCGTCGGTCGATCTCGTAGTGCGGACGAAGGTCGGGCCAGAGAAACTGGAAGAGGTCGAACTCCGCCAGCCGCTGAATGGCGGGAAGCGGATTTTCTTCGGAAAAAATAATTTTCAATTCCGATAAAAAACGCGAATCCTGGCTTTTACCGAAAAGCTGCATGTTCACAGCGTTGATAATCAGTCGTCTGGTATGGGGAGATATCTGGAACCCCATGCGTTGTTCAAAGCGCACCGCTCGAAAAATTCTGCTTGGATCTTCAACAAAACTGAGGTTGTGCAGCACCTTGATGGACTTCTGTTTCAGGTCGTTCTGGCTGTTGAAAAAATCGATCAGGGTACCGAAATGTTCCTGGTTGAGCTGGATGGCCATGGCGTTGATGGTGAAATCCCGGCGGTAGAGGTCCAGTTTTATCGACGACAGTTCCACCGTCGGCATTGCCGCCGGGTATTCATAGTATTCCAGTCGTGCCGTGGCGATGTCAACTTTGAAACCGTCCGGCAAGAGGACTACAGCGGTTTTGAATCGTTCATGGGTGCGGTATCTGCCACCAAGATGCGCAGCCAGTGCCTTGGCGAAGCCGACGCCGTCTCCTTCGATGACGATGTCGAGATCAAGATTCGGTTTTTTGAGCAACAGATCACGGACAAAGCCCCCGACGGCAAAAGCATTGTATTCCAGCTTATCGGCGACGCCGCCGATGGCCTGGAGCAGCTGGATCATTTCTCGGCTCAGGCAGTCGACCATGAGCGCGTTCAGGTTTCTCTTTCTTTCAAGAGAGGGGTGATCCGCTTCATGCAGCAGGTTTTTCGGCAGATGAGCCGGATCGTTTACCAGTCGATTGAGGAGATCGGTTCGGGTGATGACGCCCATAAGTGCCCTGTTCTGGACAATCGGAATGAGGCGTTGCCTGTTTTCAATGATCAGTTCCTGGATGTCGGCCAGCGTTGCCTTCAGCGGCAGACACTTCACGTCGCTGGTCATATACTCGCTGACCGGTCGGTCACCAAGGGTATGGTGGGTGGCTTTTTCGACTACCTGGCGGGTGATGATGCCAAGGATGGCGTGGTTATCGGCCGAGGCGAGGCGAATGTCTTCCCGCACTGGCGCTGCCGTGATATTGTATCTGGTCAGCAGGGCCTTGGCCTCGGAAATGGTGGAATCCGGGGTGATGGTAATGGCCGGCTTGGACATCATTTCGCTGGCGATGGGCTGGGGGTGAATATGTCGGTGCAGGGTCTGGATCAGTTTTTCCTGTGCCTCGATCAGGGTCATTTCTCTCAAGGTGGCCGAGGCCGCCGTGGCATGGCCGCCACCGCCGAGGTCACGGACAATAATGCCGACGTTGACGTCGGCAATCCGGCTGCGGGCGATCAGGTAAATGCGGCCGCCCATGGAGATCAGCGCAAAGAGGACGTTAAGGTTCTCCATGGCCATGAACCGTTTGACGATCAAGGCAAATTCATCGACATACTCGGCCAGGGAGTGGGTGACCACAACGATGGGAATATCCTGAATGATATACTGTTTGGCATTCTGCATTAATTCATGCAGGATGGAAATCTGCCCGGAGGTCAGTTCGTGGGTGATGAACTGGGCGACCTGGTCGAGTTTGGCACCTTTCTCCACCAGCCATGCCGCGGCCATGAGATCCTCGGGGGTGGTTGATAAATGGGTGAGGGAGCCGGTGTCTTCATATATGCCAAGAGCAAAGATTGTCGCCTCCTGGGGGGTGATAGGGATCTTTTTTTCGCGAAGAATATTCACCAGGAGGGTAGTAGTGGAGCCAAGAATCTCGATTATCTGCAGATCGCCCTGCAGATCGCCGCTATTTTGTGGATGGTGATCGTAGAGATGCAGCTGCAGGCCGGGGTTGGTCAGGCACTCTGCAAAAAGCCCAATTCTCTCGGACGAGCGGGTGTCGACGAGGATCAGCGTATCGACAGCCGACAGATCGATGTCCTTGAGCTTTGGGAAATCATAGGCGTAGAGCAGGCTCTCGGCAATGAACTCACGGACATTTCTTTCCTGGGAGCCTGGAAAGGCCATGACGGCGTCGGGATAAATTTTTCCGGCGGCGACCATCGATGCGAGGCCGTCGAAGTCCGCGTTGATATGTGTGGTGATAAGGCGCATTGCTGTCTGCCGTCAATCTTGAGTTAAAAATGTTGTAATAATGGTATATTATAGGACATCATTGAGGGGTTTACCATAAGGAGGATAAGAAATCCTTACAGCTATCCCCGAGGATGAAACTTTTTATGGATACTTTTTAATCTATCCTGGTCGATATGGGTATAAATCTGCGTGGTGGCGATGTCTGCGTGCCCGAGCATCATTTGTACCGCACGCAGGTCGGCTCCGTGGCTGAGGAGATGGGTGGCAAAAGAGTGGCGGAGCATATGGGGAGAAATGCCCTTCTCAATTCCGGCGCCCTGAGCCGTTTTGCGAACTATCTGCCAGAACCGCAACCGGCTCATGCAGCTGCCGCGAGCAGTTATGAAGAGATAATTGCTTCTTTTACCCTTCAGGATAAGTGGCCGTGATATTTTGAGATACTGTTCGATTTTTTCTTTTGCCTGCTCGCCGAAGGGAATTAAACGTTCTTTGTTGCCCTTGCCGATAACCCGGACAAAACCCGCGGCAAGATTACAGCCGTTCAGGGGCAGCTGCACCAGTTCGGAGACTCGCAGTCCAGTTGAATAGAGGAGGAAGAGCATGGCGTTGTCCCGTGCGGCGATCGGTGTTGGATTGTTTGCCGGGGCGAGTAACCGCTTGACTTCACTTTGAGAAAGAGCTTTGGGGAGACTCTTGCCGCTACGCGGCAGGTCGACGGTGCTGAAGGGATTGTGTGTGACCAGGTTTTCCCGAAGAAGAAAGGTAAAAAACGACTTCAGCGCGGAAATACGCCGGGCATTGGTTCGATTGCCCACCTGTTTTTCTTCCCGGCCTTGTTCAAGAAAGCTATGAATTGCTGTCAGATCAACGCCATTGAGGGTTCTTTTTTTTTGCGCGGTGAGAAAAGTGAGAAAAAAATCGATATCGGCGGCATACGCCTCGACACTGTTCTCCGCCAATCTTCTTTCAGAGATAAGGTAGTGCAGATACAGTTCCTGTGCGGCTGCAAATTGTGCGGGGAGTTTTATTGTTTTAATGGCGCCTCAGCTGTCCGGCATTGGCTGCTTTGTCAGGAAGCAGAACACATTTAAAAGCCTGACTGTCGTCAGGCTTTTAAAAAGGCAGCCTGCTAGTATGATTTTTTCATTCGGTTGAACTTGCGGAGTTTTCTGCGGGCTTCCGCCTGCTTCCGGCGCTTTTTAACACTCGGCTTCTCATAGTACTCACGACGTTTCAGCTCTCTTTTAATACCGTCTATCTGCAGCTTTTTTTTCAGCTGGCGAATTGCGTACTCAAGATCTCCTCGGACTTCAACTTCTATCATTTGTGGCTCCGTTTAGGGAATTAATCATGATTTTTATAAAAAGATCAGCGTCTTGTCTGCCTTTTTAGTAAATAGTTCTAGTTTCAAGAAAACAATCTCGTTTATATACTAAACACCGGAAGTGTTTGTCAATGGATTTTTCCAAGCCTTTTCGGACCATTTGAACTTAATCATCGTTGAATGTATACTACCGTGAGAGGTATTGATCCCTGTCAATGGTCAGCACCGGTACATCTTTCCTCAGAGATCGGGTGGTTATACTCCCTGTTCATTTTTGTCCGTCATGGTGTGTTTTCGGTTTGGATCGTTTTCGATATTGACAGGCAGGACAGAGCGTTTATTTTATAATACATCAATAAAATCCCGCCCAAAATGCGTTACATCTTACCAGCCCACCAGTGTTTCTTGTAAGTGTTTAACTTACATTGATTTCAGCAAAAGACTTACTTTTTTCTCGGCCATTTCCTGTTTATTGCCTAGGTTGTTTGCTTACGTAAAAAAAAGCATCCAGCTGATTCCCTTCTTGCCGCCATTTTTCTATAGTATAGCTACTCTTTTAACATGGAGGACCATGCCAACTGTTTGTCAGGATGTGGTCTTCTTACTTCCTCGTTATTGACAGAAGTATTTTGTTTCGCGGACATAACCAGTGTGCTTCTTCCGGTTTCCGTACACCAGGAAACAAAAGGGAGGGAAAGCGCGGCTACACAGGGGACACGGTCCGGTTTATGGGTAGGTTATGTAAACCGGACTTTAACGCTTCTTACCTCACCTCACTTGTGATAAGCAAGAAAGGAGATTTACATGGGAGTATCAAGGCGGGATTTTCTTAAACTGTCAGGTGGCACCGTTTTGGTCGCCTCGCTTGGCGTGAACCTCGACCCTGCGAAGGCCTATGCCCAGGAATTGAGGATCAAAAACGCAAAGCAGACGACGACGATCTGTCCGTATTGTTCGGTCGGTTGCGGCATAGTCGTCTACACGGAGAACGGTAAGATTATTAATACGGAAGGCGATCCCGATCATCCGATCAGTGAAGGGACACTGTGCTCCAAGGGCGCTTCCGTGAGCCAGCTGGTCAACAACGATACACGTGTCAAAAAACCGATGTATCGTGCACCCGGCGCGACGGCGTGGAAAGAAGTGGAATGGGACTGGGCGCTCGACAAAATCGCCCGCCTTGTCAAAGACTCCCGTGACAAGAGCTTCAAGACTGTCACCAGAGCCAAGGTCAAGGAGACGCTGTCGGACGGTACGGTCATTGAGGTTGAAAAGGATTTTACGGTTAATCGAACGGACGGCATCGCTCATGTGGGCAGCGCCGCTCTTGACAACGAGGAATGCTACATCCTGCAAAAACTCATTCGGTCCTGGGGCCTGGTGTACGTGGAACACCAGGCGCGTATCTGACACAGTGCAACTGTTGCGGCTCTGGCAGAGTCGTTCGGACGCGGTGCAATGACCAACCACTGGATTGACCTGAAAAACTCAGATGTTATCCTGGCGATGGGCGGCAATCCCGCCTCAAACCATCCTGTCTCAATGAAGTGGATCATGCGTGCCCGGGAAAAGGGTGCGAAGCTGATCTGCGTCGACCCACGCTTTTCGCAGACTGCTGCGAAAGCCGATCTTTATGCCCCCTTGCGATCCGGCACGGATATCGCTTTTCTCGGCGGCATGATCAAGTACATCCTGGACAATGACCTCTACTTTAAAGAATATATTGTCAACTACACCAATGCCTCTTTCCTGGTAAATACCGATTATCAAGGCCCGGCGGAGTTAGACGGTCTTTTTTCCGGCTACAATGTGGAGTGGAAAAAGTATGACAAAAAGACCTGGGCCTTCCAAAAGGACGAGAATGGCATAGCCTTGAAAGATCGTACTCTTCAGGATCCAAACTGTGTCTTCCAGCTCCTGAAGAAGCAGTACGCTCGCTACACTCCGGAAAAAGTTACGGATATCACCGGTACGCCTATCGACAAACTGCTAGAGGTATACAAGCTCTACTCTTCCACCGGAAAGCCTGATCGTGTCGGTACCGAATGCTACGCCATGGGCTGGACCCAGCACACCATCGGTACGCAGAACATCAGGGCTATGACTATCATCCAGTCCCTGCTCGGCAACATGGGTATGCCCGGCGGTGGTGTCAACGCCCTGCGGGGTGAGTCCAACGTCCAGGGGTCAACGGACTACGGTATTCTGTTCCATATTCTGCCCGGATACAATCCGGTTCCGAATGCATCCCTGGTCGATCTCGCAACCTACAACGAGAAAACCAGGCCAACAGCAACGGAACCTGGCAGTGTCAACTGGTGGTCGAATCGTCATAAATACATTACCAGTTACCTCAAGGCAGTCTATGGAAAGGCGGCGACCAAAGAAAATGATTTCGGTTATTCCTGGATGCCAAAGCTGGATGTCGGAATGAATGCTTCATGGCTGAACATTTTCGATAAGATGTATAAGGGCGATTTCGAGGGATTCTTTGCCTGGGGGCAGAACCCAGCCTGCTCCGGAGCCAACGGCAACAAGACCCGACAGGCTATGACCAAACTCAAGTGGCTGGTCAACGTCAATCTCTTCGACAATGAGACCGCTTCCTTCTGGCGTGGTCCCGGCATGAAACCCGAGGAAATCGACACCGAGGTGTTCATGCTGCCCTGCTGCTCTTCGATGGAGAAAGAAGGCAGTATCACCAACTCCGGGCGATGGGGACAGTGGCGATACAAGGCTGTTGAACCCCTCGAAGGATCAATGCCTGATGCCGAGATCATCAACGAACTGTTTTATAAAGTAAAAGATCTTTACGAAAAAGAAGGCGGTGCCTATGCCGATCCCATCGTCAACCTGAGCTGGGAATATGGTGAAAAAGATGCATCCGGCAAGGTCAAGCACATAAATGCACACACTGTTGCCAAAGAGATCAACGGCTACTATCTCGAAGATGTTTATGATACCAAGTCGGTACCCGCCAAGCTTGTCGGCAAGAAAGGCGAGCTGGTGAAAAGCTTTGCCTTCCTTCAGGCCGACGGATCGACCTCGAGCGGCAACTGGCTCTATTGTAACTCTTATATTGAGAAAGATGGCAAGCAAGTCAATATGATGGCTCGTCGTGGCAAAGCCGACCCAACCGGCCTTGGTCTTTATTCCGACTGGGCGTGGGCATGGCCGGTGAACCGGAGAATTATTTACAATCGGGCCTCAGTCGACCTGCAGGGAAATCCGTGGGATCCAAAACGGCCTCTGCTGAAATGGAATGCGGCGAAGCCCGGCTGGGAAGGCGATGTCCCTGACGGAGGCGCACCACCACAAGGTACCAGCGGGAAATTGCCTTTCATCATGAAACCCGATGGCGTTGCCTCTATATTTGGTCCCGGTCTTGCCGAAGGACCGTTCCCGGAACATTATGAAGCTTTGGAGTGTCCGGTCGAAATAAACGCGATGTCGGGTCAGCGAATCAATCCGACCATTAAGATTTTCGGCGACAAGATGGATGCTTTTGCTTCCTGTGACCTGCGCTTCCCCTTTGTTGGGACGACCTACCGGGTGTCGGAACACTGGCAGACCGGCTGTATGACCCGGCACTGTTCCTGGTTGTTGGAAATGCAGCCGCAAAACTTCGTGGAATTGAGTTTTGAACTTGGAAAAGAGTTGAGCCTGACCAACGGTGAGACGGTTATTGTCTCTTCCGCTCGTGGCGAGGTAAAAGCGGTAGCAATGATTTCCGAACGGTTCAAACCATTCAAAATATCCAACACAACCGTTCACCAGGTCGGTCTTCCCTGGCATTTCGGATGGCAGTATCCCGAGGATGGCAGCGGGTATGACAACGCTAACTTGCTTACGCCAAACGTGGGCGACGCGAATACAATGATACCCGAGACGAAGGCCTTCATGGTCAACGTCCGTAAGGCATAGGGGGGGATATGGCAATCGATACGACGAAAAACCGCAAAGCAATCCTGGTTACTCCAGAGGCTTGCATTGGCTGCAGGGCATGTCAGGTTGCATGTAAGTCCTGGAACCAACTGTCGGCTATCAAGACCACAAACAGCGGCACGTACCAGAACCCACCGGATCTGGCGAGTGCGGCATTCAACATTATCCAGTATAACGAGGTGCCATCGCAGGATAATCCCGTGCGCTGGCTTTTTGTCAGCAGACGGTGCATGCACTGCGAGGACGCGGGTTGCTTGAATATCTGTCCGTCCGGGGCATTGTACCGGACGGCAGAAGGCGCCGTGGCTTACGACCGCGATAAATGCATCGGCTGTAAACTGTGCGTCACCGCATGTCCCTTTGATGTTCCCCGCTATGACGCGGAGAATAAGATGACGAAATGTCACCTCTGCTTTGACCGTATAGCGGCAGCAATGGAACCGGCCTGTGTCAAGACCTGTCCGACCGGCGCGCTGAAATACGGTGATAGGGATGAGCTCATCAGTACTGCTAAAAAGGAAGGTTTCGGCACTGTTTACGGCGAAAATGACCTGAGCGGTCTCGGGTCGATTTACGCCTTCAAGGATGAGCCGAAGCTTTATGGTATGAAAGAAAATCCTGCCATTCCGAGCAGCGTTGTCTTCTGGCATACGTATCTGAAGCCGCTTTCGTTGTTTGGTCTGGGCGGTGTGGTTGCCGCGGCGGCGATTCACTATCTGGCCATTGGCCCCCACAAGGAAAAGGAAGAGGAGGTGTAGCATGGCAGAGATGGTAAGAAAATCTAGTGTCGACGAGATCCTGAACCACTGGATCCTCGCCGGAAGCTGTATCCTGCTGATGATCACGGGATTCGCCTTCCTGTTCCATATGGAATCCGTCAGCGCCGTTTTCGGCGGCTTCGATGGTATGAAAACAATACACAACTGGGGCGGGGTGGTTTTTGGTCTTTCCTTGCTCTACTCCATGCGTCACTATTTAAAAGACGCCCTGGAGTATGATGCCGACGATATGCAATGGTTCAAGGTGGCCGGTGGGTATTTATCACATAAGGTGACTGTACCGCCGATGGGCAAATACAATCCGGGGCAGAAACTCTATTATCTGGCCATTGTCGTTGCCGGTATCACCATTGCCCTGTCCGGTTTCACCCTCTGGTTTATGAAAGACAATGCGTCGATGTTGCTTCTTGCACATCTGGTGCATAATATTGCGTTTATAGTCTTTGTTATCGCTGTGCCGGTGCACGCTTATCTTGGCACACTGGCCAGTCCGGGAACTTTCAAGTTAATGGTCAGCGGCACCCTGCCGCTTAGCGAGGCAAAGAGGCGGTATCCCAAATGGATGAAGGCGGCCGGAAAGATGTAACCCATGCTTTTTGACAATCTATCATAAGGAGAGAGGGGATACCGCGGTATCCCCTTTTTAAATGCTATGATGATAAAAAAATTACTGCTAAGTGTTTTTATTCTGTTATGCTTCGGCATGGCTCATGCAGAAGAGAGAAAGATCGACATTCCGATTGGCGACTCTCCCTCCCTGGGGCCGGAAGATGCCGCGGTAACAATCATTGAGTTTATCGATTTCCAGTGACCACACTGCGTGGCGGCCGGTCCGACCGTCAAACGACTTATGCAGACCTACCCCGGCAAGATCAGGCGTGTGATCAAGAATTATCCTTACAAATACCGTGATTTCTCGAAAATAGCCGCCGAGGCGTCGCTGGCCGCAAGGGATCAGGGAAAATACTGGGAGATGCATGAAATATTATTGACCCGTTCGCCCAGGCTTGACCGAGCCAGTCTTATTTCTTATGCACAGGAGCTGGGCCTTGACGTAAAGAAATTTACCGCGTCCATCGACAACGGTGGGCACAGCAAGGAGATTGACCGCGATGTGCAATACGCCGAGTCGATAGATCTCTACAACACACCGACTTTCTATGTCAACGGCCGACAAATTGTCGGGGAACGCCCCTTCGAGTACTTCAAGAAGATAATCGATGAACTATTGAATCAGAAAGGAATGTAGCCGAATGAAAAGAATGCCTTGCCTGCTTCTCTTGGTGTTTTGTTCGCAGCTCTTTCTACCGTTGTGCGGACTGGCTGGTTCGCTTTTGCCGCTGGGAAAGGTGCCCGTCCCGGAAAACAACCCACAGACATCGGCAAAGGTAGAACTCGGCAAAAAGCTTTTTTTCGACCGGCGGTTGTCCGGTGACGGCACCATGAGTTGCGCAACCTGCCATGACCCGAACCTGGGCTACAGTGACGGCCTGGAAATTTCGCTCCACTACCCCACGACCCGAAACTGGCGCAACTCTCCCACGCTGATAAACGTCGCCTTTCAGAAATTGCTGTTTCATGATGGACGGGCGTCAAGCCTTGAGGAGCAGGCGTTGTTTCCGATGATGTCCGCCTTCGAAATGAATCAGAATCTCGACTATGTCGAAGAAGAAATCCGCGCCGTACCGGAATACCAAGCGGCATTCACCGAGGTTTTCGGCGACGCAAACACAACCCGGGAACGCATCGCCATGGCCATTGCTGCATTCGAGCGCTCTCTTGTCTCAAACAATGCGCCTCTTGACCGGTTTCTTACAGGAGATAAAAACGCACTCTCGTCTACGGCGTTGCAGGGGTATGCGATATTTACCGGCAAAGGGCAGTGTGCCACGTGTCATGACGGTGCCGCTCTAGCCGATAACCGTTTTTACTTCCTTGGCGTCCAGGAAAATCCCGAGCACCTCAACGACCCGCGGATTGCTGCTACGCGCCGCTTTGTCGCCAAAGTCTATCATTTTGAGGAATACAGGACACTCGCCAAGGATCCCGGCAGATACCTCCTCACGAAAGATCAAAAAGACTGGCAGGCGTTCAGGACGCCGACGCTCAGGGAGATTGCCTTGACCGCGCCCTACATGCACAACGGCATCTATGAGACCCTGGATGAGGTCATTGCATTCTTCAATAGGGGAGGCGGCAAGGACAACACCGCTTTGCAGCCCCTGCATCTCACACCTGCAGAGAAAGAGCAGCTCAGAATTTTCCTCGAAGAAGGCTTGTCCGGCGTGCCGGTTGACTTTACCTATCCCAAAATTCCATAAGGAGCATTATGACCACTGATATACCGGCCTTGATCGACAAGAGACCGCACCTGAAAGACCCACTTGAGCTGTATGCCACATGGCAGCGCTTTCAACGGGAAGTGACCGAACGGATGCCGGAAAAGGCACGAGAAAAGATATCGACTGTCTCACCGGAGGAATCCAAAGGGTATCCGCTGGAAAGCGCCGGTGCGGTTTGGCAATTATTTGTCGACATCTTCGGCCTGCCCAAAGAGGAAATGCAAGGGCTGCGTCAGGCGCTGGAAAATGGTAATATCGATTTCATGCTTCTGCCGATTGACGAATTTCCTATGCTGCCTTCCCTGCCCTATAGCGCAGAAGAGCAGGCCGGGATCCTTTTCCTGCTGTGCCGACCTTACTTTCTTGCTCTGCGCGACACTTTCCCGTTGGACGGCAGTCCCTGGGAGGATGGCCGTTGTCCTCTCTGCTCCGCTCGAGCGGCTCTGACATCAGTCATCGAGGGTCCAAAACGCAATCTGCACTGCTCCTTCTGCGGCACTTCCGGCCCCTATCGGTTCATCGGCTGTCCAAATTGCGCAAGCGTCGATACGGCAAAACTCAACAGTATCGTGTCCGAGGATGAACCCGGGTTTCGGGTTGTCACCTGCGATGCGTGCCAAACCTATGTGAAAATCATCGAGGGTACGGTTCTTCGTGAAATGACGATGGACCAGGCGGATATGTGTAGCCTTCCGCTGGACATTGTCGCCCAGGGCAAGGGCTATGCCCGCATGGCGCCGAATCCGATCAGTTTAAAAAAGATCGACTAACAGGGCCACTACTCTTCTTTGCAACTATGACGCAGATAAGCGCAGACTTCGGATAAGCGCAGACTTCGGATAAGCGCAGACTTCGGATGAAGAGTTTTTACGACGCCATCAATCGAAAATATGGGGGATGAAAACCATGCAGAAAGAAAAACTACATATTGCTCTAGTGGCCGGCGGGGTTTCGGGGGAGCGGGAAGTTTCACTCAGCGGGGCGACGAGTGTCGAAAAAGCACTGGATCCGGAAAAGTTCATTGTGCGGCGGTATGATCCTGCTACCGACCTTGCCAGGTTGGCGGGCGACGCAGCGGAGATCGATTTTGCCTTTATTCTTCTCCATGGTTTATATGGAGAAGACGGCACCATGCAGGGCTTTCTTGATCTCCTTGGCGTGCCGTACCAGGGTTCCGGGGTGCTGGGCAGCGCCATTGCCATGGATAAACAGCTGGCTAAAGAGCTCTATGCATTACATGGCCTGCCGGTAGCGGAGTCACGGATTATCACCGGCGCGGAGAAGCTCGACGGTAAGGAGCTGGTCCACCAATTTGGTCTGCCGGTGGTGGTGAAACCGGTCCATGAAGGATCGAGTCTTGGTCTCACCCTGGCAAAATCCGAAGAGGAACTACTTACCGGAATCGGCAGAGCCCTGCGTCATGATTCCCATGTCATGGTGGAAAAATATATTAAAGGCCGTGAGTTAACCGTTGGCGTGTTGGGCAATGATACACTGGAGGCGTTACCGGTAATCGAAATAATTCCCGGCAAGGGTTTTAGTTTTTTTGATTACGATGCCAAATATAAGGCCGGGGCCACGGAGGAAATATGTCCTGCCCGCATCAGTGAAGAAATAACCGCACTGGCGCAGCAGCATGCGGTGGCCGCCCACAAGGCCTTACGTCTGAGAGGCTACTCCCGTACGGATATGATCCTTGGTGACGAGCATTCTTTATATCTGCTGGAAACCAACACCATCCCCGGCATGACGGCCACTAGCCTAATGCCCCAGGCAGCTGCCGCCCACGGTTTGCCTTTTCCGCTGTTTCTTGAGCGTCTGGTTGAGCTGGGGCTGGAGGGAAGATCGAAAAAATAGCCCGTCCGAGCTGTGCGTGCGTAATCCGGACCTTACA
Source organism: uncultured Desulfopila sp. (assembly GCA_964412665.1). Taxonomy (GTDB): domain Bacteria; phylum Desulfobacterota; class Desulfobulbia; order Desulfobulbales; family Desulfocapsaceae; genus Desulforhopalus_A. Next base: position 43,862 of record CAYPPR010000007.1, on the reverse strand, counting down.
TGATAATGCGGTGAGGAGCGTTGAAAACGTTCACTCGGTTTGGTCTGGCATAGGCGGCAAGGGTTGCACCCGCTCTGCGGGCAATGGCCAGTCCCAGTGAGGAAGGTGCGGTTCTGGACATGATTATCGGGATGCCGATCCGGGCACACTTTAAAACCATATCGGAAGTAAGGCGACCGGTGGTGTAAATTGCGCTTTTTGACGTTGCCCGGCCGAGCAGGATGGCGCCGAGGACCTTGTCCACGGCGTTATGCCGGCCGACATCCTCGTAAAAAAGCTGCAGTTTGCCGTCCTGCCACAAGCCGCAGCCATGGACGCAGTGGGTTTGCGGGCCTAGAGGCGAGCTTTGCAGGGCCTGGCGGATGAAGTCGCTGATTTCCGGAAAGGTGATTGTGCATTCCTGCAACGGCTCAAAGGCGCCTTCAAGCATCTCTTTGGAAATTTTCCCTGTACCGCCGCAACCGGAGGTGATGATGACTTCTTTTGGTTCCGTACGTTCGACATCGGCGTAGACGGCGATACGACCTTCAGGGCAGACATGGACCTCTCTAATTTCCCCCGGCTCCTTTATATAGCCCTGGCCGAAGAGAAAACCGGCGCCGAACTCCTCTAGACCAATCGGCAGGACCATTGAGGAGCCGATGGTTTCATCGTTGAGGGCAATAGAATAGGGCGTTTCAATGGCCAGCTGTTCGAGCTGTTCCCTTGACCCCTCCGGGGTGATGACGGTTGTCGTATGGCTCATGGTGAGCCGGGTACTGACTGGATGCGGTGTGTTCATGTCGGTGTGTCGTCTCTGGTGTGCTGTCGGTTGATCGGTGATTTATATTCGCTCGACACCCTAAAAGGAGTGGCGGTAAATTTCAAGTCGCATTTTGTTCCGGAGCTGTCGCAGGATCATCAGGTGAGGGTTTGCCTGAACAACGCCTATTTTTGAGATGCGACATGAGATGCGACTCTATAGAGTAGGTAGACTCGGATCAGGTCCTTGTCAACCCTTTTCGCTGTGCCTAAGGACGAGCAACTTTCTTGCAATGGGGCATCTTACATATTATTTTTCGTCTATTCTTTGCGCCGGTGCCTCGATATCGCCTCTCCAAAAAAAATGTCTCGGAGAAATTGTATGATGATGGGGTTGATGAAGTCGATGAAGTTGATGAAGTTGATGAAGTTGTTGTTTTTTTTACTGCATACCCTGGTTTTTTTCGTCGCCACGGGACCGGGAAAATTGTTTGCCTTCGCTCAACCGCTTGTCCTCGGACAATCCTGTGCCCTGAGTGGTCCTGCACAAAACCTTGGTCTGGAGATGCGGGCCGGTCTGCTCGCCGCCTTTTCTTTAATAAATGACGAGGGCGGCATTCATGGGCGGGAGATAATCCTGCTCAGCCGTGATGACGGATACGAGCCGGACAAAGCGGTGCGAAATACCAAACACCTGATCTATGATGATCAGGTGTTTGCCCTGATTGGTGCCGTCGGCACCCCGACGTCCATGGCGGTTGCACCTATCGTCAGTGAAGCGAAAATCCCTTTTTTTGCCCCTTTTACCGGGGCCGAATTTCTCCGCAGGCCATTTAATACGTACGTCATCAATGTACGGGCCAGCTATTTCCAGGAGATGGAAAAACTTGCGTCCTATTTGGTTGATAAAAAAAAGATCAGCCGAGTCGCCTGCTTTTATCAAAATGACAGCTATGGCTTTGCCGGGTTGCGCGGCATTGAAATTGCGTTGGCGAAAAGAGGCATGACCCTGGTATCCAAGGGGAGTTACGAACGAAACACCATTGCGGTCATGGGCGCCCTGCGCGATATTTACCAGGAAGAGCCGGAGGCGGTGGTCCTTGTCGGCGCTTATTCAGCCTGTGCCGAATTTATCAAACTGAGCAAAAACAAGATTGCCGGGGAGGTGGCCTTCTGCAACATCTCCTTTGTCGGAACAGAAAGCCTCCGGACGGCTCTCGGTGGTTATGGTCAGGGCGTGGTCGTCTCCCAAGTGGTACCTTCGCCCTTTGATACTGATATTACCTTGATCGGCGATTTCAAGAGGGCCATGGCTAAATATCAGCATGATGCGCCAATAAGCTTTACCTCTCTGGAGGGTTTTATCGCCGGGAAATTGTTCGGTAAAATTGCCATGACCGTGAAGGGGGAGCTGACCCGGGAAAAGTTCATACAGACCATGGAAGAGGTCGGAAAGTTTAACCTTGGCGGACTGCTCCTGGAATTCGGCCCGCATGATCACCAGGGCATGGATACTATTTATCTGACCCAGATCTATCCGGTTGTCGAAAGACTGAAAGAAGACAAGTGATGCTTCGAAAATGATGCGTCGAAAGAGATAAACAGGATGGAAAGACCCTCAATGCGACTCTTCAGGAAAATCACCCTGTCTGCCGCACCGTTCTACGCGTCACTGGTGGTGGTTACCTCACTAGCTGCTTTTATCGGTGTCTTTTGGGCTATCACCGAGTTTCAGGCCTATCGGGAGAGTATCGATAATATTCGTCATACCTACAAGCATCAATATGAAGTACGGCTAAAAGAAGAGCTGGCCGATGTCGTCGATCTGATAAACTACCGGCGGCAGCAAAATGAGTTGCGGGTTGAACGGGATATTCGCGAGCGGGTACGGGCGGCCTATACTATTGCCTCACACAACTATCGACTCTACAAGGATGAGAAGAGTATCGATGAAATACGCTCCAATGTCATTGAACTTCTGCGACCAATGCGCTGGGATAACGGGCGTGGCTATTATTTTGTCGGCAGGCTGCAGGACGATATCATCGACCTTTTTGCCGACGAGCCGTTTTTTGAGGGTAAATCAGCGGCGGAGTTCGAAGAGGTGACCGGGCTGGATGTTATTGGTGATATTGTTGCCATCGTTCGTGATAAACAAGCCGGACTGCACAACTATAATCTTATCAAACCGATGTTTCGCGGCAAAGTTTTTCAAAAAATTGCTTTCGTCAGATACTTCGAACCGCTCGACTGGTATATCGGTGCGGGCATTTATACGGAAGAACTTGAAGGCACGCTGCAACAAGAGGTATTGGCGAGAATCCGTAATGTCGAGTTCGGCAAAGAGGGAGAGGCCTTTTGTTTTCGTGCCGACGGGACCATTCTCAGCAGTCGGGACGAGCGACTTATCGGCCGTTCGGTAAGGGATTTAGTGGATGTTGATGGTTTCAAATACGGCGAATCCTTTCTCCAGATGGTGCAGAGTAAGGACAGGGAGGGATACGTTCACTATTCGCTGCACAGGCCGTCGACCGGAACATCGCATCAAAAGTTGGGTTTTGTGCAGGCGTATGAGGATTGGGATTGGATGTTGGGAACGGCCATGTTTATGGATGCCATGGAGCAGTCTATTGCCACCGAAACGGAAATGTATCAAAAAATCTCCTTTGAAAATGTTTTTGCCTTTATTCTCTTTTTTGCCATTGCCGTCGCTTTCCTGCTACTCAGTACCTTCTTCTATTCTTTTAAGATTAAACAGGGCATCAACTCGTTCACCAATTTTTTTCGCAAAGCAGCCGATGCCAACGTGACCATCAACAATGAGGATCTTGTCTTTCGTGAATTCGAAGATCTTGGTCGTCTGGCCAACCGGATGGTCGAGGAACGAATAAAAAACGAACTCCTCCTGCATCGGGATGAACTGCGCCTCGATACCCTGCTGCGTCTGGGGATGATGGAAAAATATTCCCTGCAGGAAAAATACGATTTTATCCTCCGGCGTATTGTGCAGATAACCAGAAGTGAAGAAGGCTATCTGGCGTTGGTGAATAGCGCCCAGACACATATCACGGTCTGCTCCTCTTTTGTCTTCAATGATCAGGGTACAGAGAACCGGGAGGCAGAGTTGATTCCCGCCCGGTTGTTGGCCTACGGTGGTCTTCCCGGCCGGGCGGCTATGAAAAAAACCGCGATCATCGGCAACGCCGTCTGCCTGGGCAGGAAAAATGATATCTATCCTTACTGCAACCCTGTCACGCGACATCTTGATGTGCCTATTTATAATGACGGGAAAATCGTCATTGTCGCCGGCGTCTGTAATAATAAAGAAAAATATGATAATTCGGATATTCGCCAGATGGCCATGCTGCTCGAGGGTATGTGGCTGCATGTATTGAACAAGTGTGCCGAGGAGGAACTTGCCCGGTTGGAGCGGCAGATTATTGCCATTAGTGAAGAAGAAAGATCGAAGATCGGCCGGGATCTGCATGACGACCTCGGCTCGCATCTTACCGGCGTGGAATTGCTGAGCAAGGTGCTACACCAGCAACTGAAGAAGCAAGCGCCTGACCGGGAAAAACAACTTGGTACGATCCGCAATCTCATCAGGGATGCCATTGAAAAGACCAGGCGACTTTCCCAGGGACTCTACCCTGTGCATGTTGTTGAATATGGGTTGCAATCGGCTATCGAGGAACTGGTTGTTGAGGTGGAGAAGATTTTTAAGGTTAATTTTGATCTTTCATGGGAAGGTGGTGATAAGGCGCTTGGAAAAAATAGTGCCATACATCTGCACTATATTATTAGAGAAGCAGTTTTTAATGCCGCGCGGCATGGAAAACCGAAGAATATAGGGGTATATATGCGGCTGGACGAGGAGGGGTTTTCGTTGAAGATTGTCGATGACGGATTAGGCTTTGACGGTACTCCGGCGGCAACCGGTATGGGTTTTCATACCATGAAATATCGGGCCAAGGCGATTGGTGCGGTACTGACGATCACTTCGGATATGCAGGGCGGCACGGTGATCACCGTAACAGGCGAGGGGTTGGAATGAAATCTAGGGTGATAATAGTCGATGATCATCCCATTTTCAGAATGGGAATGGCGGAACTGCTCAATCAAGAAGAGGACTTCCATGTCTGCGGCCTGGCGGAAGATATTGCCGGCGCCAGAAAAATGATAGAGGACCAGGCTCCCGACCTGGCCATTGTTGATATCACTTTGGCCGGAGATAATGGGCTTGATCTGGTCAAGGAAACCAGCGGCCGGAAAACGCCTTTGCCTATTTTAGTCCTGTCCATGCATGACGAACAGGTCTGGGCGGAACGGGCCATCCGGGCCGGAGCCCGCGGCTATATCATGAAAAAAGAGGCCAGTGAAAATGTTATTTCCGCTTTGAGAAATATTCGTGCCGGCAGGATTCATGTCAGTGCGCGCATTATGGAGCGGCTGCTCGATCGACTGCAGATGAAGTCGGAGGCGCCGACCTGTTCCCGCGTCGATCTGCTCACCGATCGAGAACTTGAGGTATTCCGGCTACTTGGCACAGGCCTGTCCACCCGTGAGATAGCCGAGCGCATGAAACTTGGCGTGAAAACCATCGGTACCTATCGGGACCGTGTCAAGCTAAAGCTCGGCATTAAGACAGCAATGGAACTCATCCGTCGGGCTGTGCTGTGGACTGAACAGGAGTTTTCCGATTCCTCCGGCCCGGATGAAGTAGGTTAAGCGCCTACAGTCAAAGTTGCCCGCGTCCTACGAAACAAAAGGGGCGGAGCTGATTCTTTTCTTTGCTGAATTTTCTTATACTGCATAAAATTTACAGAAAGTCCATGCTGCTCTCCTTGGAGAGGGTTTTTCTCCTTTGTCTGCGGAGATAAGGGGGAGCTGCACACGATTGCAGAGGTACACAAAACGAAAAAAAGTTGATGGCTGGGTGGAATCCTGTGGGTCGAATCCTGTGGGGCGAATTTTGTATTGTGTGAGGCAGAGGTTTTGAAAATTATGCGTACACTACTTTCCACGTGTCTGCTTGTTCAGGACAGTTCGAATGTGACCGGTCTTGAAAGGATTGAGGTCAACCTTCACCCCGGCAGTGATTTTCCTCGTGATAAGGGAAAAAACATTCTCCTTGCCGGGGGGTTTTCTTCTATCACGCCGGAAAGTGGATTCCCCCTATCGGCAACACTGCAGCTCAATGATGATCTGACAACGGCTCCTGCTGAAACCCTGGAAAAAATTGCCCAGGCGGAGCTTCGACGCATCAACCGACTGAAGTATCGCAGTTATACGCTGGAAGCCGACAAACGCGTCTGTGTTATCGGCGACAGTGCGGAACAATTGAAAACATTTAGAGATACCTACGGTGGTTTGCTGGACATTGAGCCCCTGCTGCACAATGGCTATGACCCGGAAGTGCCGACGGTGACGGAAATACATGCAGCCCGTCGCGGCCGGGGATATCACATTGACTATCAGATCCGTTCCCCCATCAATTTTGACCTCTGTACCTATTGCGGACATTGCGGAGCGCTCTGCCCCGAACAATGCATTTCCGAAAAGCTGTTTGTCGATTACGATCTGTGTACTTTCTGCAAAGAATGTGAAAAGATCTGCGGCGCCGGGGCAATTGATCTGCACAGTGCGCTGCACAAGGTACTGGACATCCCGGCCATCATCATCCTTGGTACGTGCAATGTTGATCTGCCGGCAGACTCGGAAAACATTTTTTGCCGCGAGACCCTCGCCGATTATTTTTCGACACTTTTTCCCTGTCGGATTGATGAGGTTGTCGCCTGTAACAACGCTTTGTGTCAGTTCAGCGCAAATCTTGGTTACGGTTGTGATCTGTGTCTGTCCAGCTGTCCCTGTGGAGCAATTGTTCAGGACGCCGCAGGCACGACCGTTGATGCGGTAAAGTGTATGGATTGCGGTGCCTGTGTTGCTGTCTGTCCCACGGGAGCCATGCAGAATGAGCGTTTTGATGATGCTGCTTTTGTCGAGTATTTCTACACGGTACCCATTCCCCTGGATGGGACCATTGTAGTTGGCGACAAAGATGGTCTGCATCGACTCTGGTGGCTGCAGCAAGGCAAGCGGCGCAAAAATGTTATTTTCTTACATTATGATACGCTGCAGAGTCTTTCTTTGTTTCATTTTATCTTTTTGCTGAGCAGGGGGGCGCGGCGCATAGTTTTGCTGGAGACGTCGGGAGGGCAGGATCAGCTACCAGGAGTGTCCACAGGAAGAGATGTTGCGCAAGGGCAGTTGCGGCAGACGAATGCGCTGCTGAAGCGGCTGTACGATATGGAAGATGGTGTGGTGAGCTGCACGCTGGAAAACTTTGATGCGGTGATGGCTGAATTGCCCATGGGCAGTTTTGGCCTTACTCGGCAGGAGGCTGCCTTTGTTAATCGCCGGCATTCCCTGGCGGCGGTGCTGCACGCGCTGGTGCTAAAAAGTGGACGCGAGGTGACCATACAGCCGGAGAGCTCCATGCCTTTTGCTGCAGTGCGCTGCGATGCCGAGCGGTGCACCCAGTGCATGGCCTGTCTCAACTATTGCCGTATTGCGGCCATGAAAGCTGATCCGCAGGAGCTCACCCTGAATCACCTGGGAGCCCTGTGTGTGGGATGCGGGCTCTGTGTCCGCATATGTCCGGAAAATGCCCTGAATATTGTCACTAGATGTACCCTGAATGATGATTTTTTTGCGCCGGTTGAACTTGCCGGAGCCGAACCAATGGCCTGCAAAGGTTGCGGCAAAATCTTTGGCACCAGAAAGAGCTTTGAGCGGGTCATGGCAATCCTGTCTGCAAAAGAAACGGTCGATACCGACCATTTTGAATACTGCGATACCTGCCGGGTCGTCAGAATTTTTCAATCGGATAGCTATGCATGAGCTGAGTGAACGGGAAATTTTTCGGGTACGTTTACGCTTCCTCGATCTTCTCAAATCGTTTTTCTTCGGGGCGCCTGACGCGGAGATGATGAGTCGCTGGCGTGGAACTTTTTCCGCGCTTACCCTGGAGCAGATCAGTCCTCGTTTTGATAATGGGGTCAAAGAAATATCCCGAGCCTTGAATAGCATAACTCTGCGGGAGCTGCAGGAAGAATATTATCAGCTCTTTGTCAATCCTTTTGATGACGGCAGGGTGGAGACAACTGCCTCGTACTACCTCAATGGCCGCGGTTACGACCAGGCTCTGGTCGATATCCGCCGACTGATGCAGGAGGCAGGGATACAAAAGACTCACGGAGTGTCGGAGCCGGAAGATTCTCTCATCGTTATGCTCGACACTTTCGTTTCTCTTATCGAAGAAGAAAAAGCCGGAGGCGGAAAGAATATCAGGGAGTTGCAGGTGCAACTGCTTGAAAGTTTTCTCGAACCATTTACCGAGAAATTTACCGTAGCGCTGAAAAAGAACGCCCAGGCCGATTTTTACTATCTATGCTGTCGGATACTCGGAGGTTATCTCGATCTGGAAAAGAGCTTAGGCGGCGCTTGTAAATAACCGAGCCATCTTTTTCGATTTTTGTTCGCGCTTCCTCGGTTCACTGTTGAAAAACAACGAGAAGAAAAGGAGATTTCTTATGAAGAAAGAAGAAGAAAAAAGACGTTCCTTTCTCAAGCATATCCTGGCCGGCACAGCGGCGGTAATCGGGACTGCGGCTATTGTCAGACCGGCACAGGCAAAACCCGCACCATCAGTTGGCCGGTCGGGCCGGTTGGATGAAACGCTCTACCATGAGAGCGAAAGTTTTAAGCAATACTACAAAAGCTTGCGATCATAACCTATCTGCGAGGTTTTCCAGTGACTGCGTTTGTCATTAATTGCCGGTCACGAAAATGTTGTTGAAAAAGGAGCACATGCCATGGCAAAAAGTAAAATAATGACATCCGGTGGGGGCGGGGCGGTATCCGCAGCTCAAAGGGTGACGCTCAATCCCAGAATCGCCCGACGGTCTTTTCTGAAATTATCGGCGGCGACCGCCGCCCTGACCGGGGTAGCCATGACTACCAGGATGACCGGTACGGCAGGCGCGGCATCCGGCCCGAGTGAGCCATACGCCGGTTCCGAGAAAATCAAAACGATCTGCACCTATTGTTCCGTCGGCTGCGGTATTATTGCCGAGGTGCATAACGGTGTGTGGGTGCGGCAGGAGATTGCCGCTGAACATCCGGTCTCTTTCGGCGCGCACTGCTGCAAAGGAGCGGGCGCTATCGATATGGTCACCAGTTCGAAGCGGCTGAAACATCCGATGAAAAAAGTGGCGGGCAGGTGGACCCCCATCAGCTGGGAGCAGGCCATCGAGGAAATCGGCGATACGCTGCTGTCCATTCGCGAACAAGACGGTCCAGATGCACTGCACCTCAACGGCAGCGCCAAGGTTTCGACGGAGATGGCTTACCTGCAGCGGAAATTTGCCGCCTTCTGGGGCTCAAACAATGTCGACCACCAGGCGCGTATCTGTCACTCGACGACGGTCGCCGGGGTGGCTAATACCTGGGGCTACGGGGCGATGACCAATAGCCTCAATGATATGCGACATGCCAAAAGCATGTTTTTTATCGGTTCTAATCCTCCCGAGGCGCATCCGGTATCCATGCAGCATATTTTGCATGCGAAAGAAAAAAACAATGCCCCGATCATCGTCGTTGATCCGCGTCGAACAAAAATGGCCGCCAAGGGAACGGAATATGTCCGTATTCGCCCAGGCACCGATGCCGCATTCATTTTTGGTCTGATAAACGTCATAATTGCCAATGGCTGGGAAGATAAAGAGTTTATCAGGACTCGCGTCTCCGGTTACGAAGAGATGGTGGCGGTCGCAAAGGACTACACGCCCAAAGAGGTGGAAAACATCACCGGTATCCCCGCCGAACAGACGCTCCGGGTCGCCAAAATCCTGGCGATGAATCGTCCGACAAGCCTGACCTGGTGCATGGGCAGTACGCAACACTCCATTGGCAGTTCGATAACCCGTTCCTTTTGTATCCTGCAGCTGGTTCTCGGTAATATGGGGAAATCCGGCGGGGGCACGAATATTTTCCGTGGCCATGATAATGTGCAGGGGGCGACGGATATGTGCGTTCTTGCCGACAGTCTGCCCGCCTATTATGGTCTGGCCGACGGTTCTTGGAAACATTGGTGCCGTGTCTGGGATGTCGATTACGACTGGATGGTTTCCCGCTTTAAAGAAAAAGAGTGGATGAACCAAAAAGGCTTCTCCCTGGCTCGTTGGTATGAAGGCGTCCTTCAGGAAGAAAAATGCCACCAGTACACGCCGCTCAAGGCGTTGATCCAGTGGGGCTGCGGTTCAAACTCCAACTCGCAGTATGATCGAGTTGTCAGGGCCTATAACAAGCTTGACCTGCTGGTGGTTATCGATCCTTTTCCAACAATGATCGCCGCCACCTGCGACACCGACAACATCTATCTTTTGCCGAGCGCCAGCCAGTACGAAACTTCCGGGTCCGTGACCTCTACCTCCCGGCAGATCCAGTGGCGCTACAAGGTCGTCGATCCTGTGCATAACAGCCGGGACGACTATCAGATCATGGAACTGCTCGTCAAAAAGCTCGGTTTTGCCGATACGTTTTACAAGCACATCAAGCAGGTACCCGAAGACATCACCCGGGAGCTTGGCAGTGGCTCGCTGACCATCGGCTATAACGGTCAGACGCCGGAACGTATCAAAAAACACATGGAAAACTGGCACACCTTTGATGTAGACGACCTGCAGGCGAAAGGCGGTGCCTGTGACGGGGAGTATTATGGCATGCCCTGGCCATGCTGGACCGAAGAGCATCCTGGGACGCCGATCCTCTATGATGTCTCGAAAACCGTGGCCGACGGAGGCCTGCCGTTCAGGAATCGTTTCGGCAATGAGAAGACTTACGATGCGAGTGGTCGAACGGAGAATCAGCTGGCGGCCGAGGGGGTCTACAATCCGGGCAGCGAGGTCAAAGGAGGCTATCCGGAATTCACGGATGTCGTGCCTGGAACCAACTGGAAGACAGATCTTTCGCAAAATACAATAAAGGCAGCCATTGCCCGCGGTATGGCACCGTTCGGCAATGCCCGGGCCCGTTGTGTTGTCTGGAATTTTCCCGATCAGGTGCCGCTGCATCGCGAGCCTCTGCATTCACCCCGGCCGGATCTTATCCTCAAGTATCCCACCTATGTCGACCAAGAAAACCATTTCCGCGTCGACACGCGCTTTGAAAGTGAACAGATTCCGGATCTGGTCAAGGATTTCCCCTATGTTCTGACCACCGGCCGTATGGTTGAGCATATGGGCGCAGGAGCCGAGACGCGCAGCAATAAATATCTGGCCGAGTTGCAGCCGGATATGTATGTCGAGATCAATCCTCGTCTCGGTAACAATATCGGCGTCCGCAATGGCGAGATGGTGTGGATAGAGTCACCTGAAGGTAGCCGGATCAAGGTGAAGACTTTCTTTACCGAAAGGGTCGATGAGAAAACGCTTTTTCTGCCCTATCATTTTGCCGGCGTTCTGCTGGGCGAATCCCTGGTCGACAAGTATCCTGACGGCACGGCGCCGTTTGCCGTCGGCGAACCGGGAAATGTTGTCACGAACTATGGCTATGACATTGTCACGCAGATGCAGTCAACCAAGGATGGATTATGCAAAATTGTCAAGGCCTGATGAGGAGGATGTGAAATGGCAAGAGTAAAATTCTTATGCGATGTCGAACGCTGTATTGACTGCAGTGGCTGTGTAGTCGCCTGCAAGGAAGGGCATCATGTCCCCGTCGGGGTGAACCGTCGCCGGGTGATTACGCTTGATCAAGGCAAACCCGGCGAGAAGTCCATTTCGGTTTCATGCATGCATTGTGCCGATGCCCCCTGCATTGCCGTCTGTCCGGTTGATGCCATTTATCAGCGCGACGATGGCATAGTCCTGGTGAACAAAAAGACCTGTATCGGCTGCGGCTACTGTTTTATGGCCTGCCCGTTCGGTGCGCCGCAATTTCCTAAAGGCAACATCTTCGGTGCCCGTGGCGCCATGGACAAATGTACCTTCTGTGCCGGCGGTCCCGAGGAGAATTTCAGTACGGAAGAAAAAAACCTTTATGGTCAGAACAGGATCGCCGAGGGCAAAGTGCCGCTTTGCGCCGGTATGTGTGCGACAAAAGCACTGCTGGCCGGGGATGCCGATGTGGTCGCCGATGTCTACCGCGAGCGTGTCTTTCAGCGCGGTTCGGGCGTTAACGCCTGGGGCTGGAGTAAGGCCTACAACAAAGAATAGGCGGCGCCTTTTATCCTTTATGAGGAGCACATTATGCAGAGAACTTTTTCTTGTGTACTCCTGCTCACCGGTTTACTTACGGCAGGGGCCGCCGGATTTGTTTGCGCCCTGGAAGGTTCGGCAATCGACGGTTTTTTGACCGTTTCATCGGCTGACTACTATCAGGCCCTGAGAGGTGAGATTGCCGGCAACTGGCAGAACTACGGCCAACTGTTCACAACCCTTCAGGGACAATGGTTCTGGAAGGCATTCCTGCTCATCATCACTGCGGTTCCCGGGGTGTTTTTGTTGCACTATCTGGTCATCGGTGCACAACATTTTGACCATGGCGGAGAAAAGGTGCTTTTTTTCCCGCTGCTGACCAGAGTTGTCCATTTTTTTGCCGCAGTAAGCTTTTCTCTTCTTGTACTCACCGGACTGATGGTTGTTTTCGGTAAATATTTTGGGGGGGGAGCCTTGATCAGATCGGCCCGGTATGTTCATCTGTTTTCAGCCATGGTATTTGTCGTCCCGGCATGCATTATGCTGTTCATGTGGCTGAAAGACATGCTCCCCCGGCTGCATGATATCGCCTGGCTGTTTATTCTTGGCGGTTATCTGAGCAAAGAGAAAAAACCTGGTCCCGCCGGAAAATTCAATGCCGGCCAGAAGATGTATTTCTGGTCTGTCACCTGCGGTGGCGCAGTCATGGCTTTTACCGGGTATGCCATCTGGGACATGGGTGCGGATGTGGAGACCGTGCGGCTGTATACAATTATTCACAATGCTCTCGGTATGGGCCTCCTGGCATTCTATCTCACCCATGTCTACATGGCGGTATTTGCCATTGCCGGCTCACTGCAAAGTATGAAAACCGGCTACAAACCAAAAGAAGAGGTGGATATTCTGCACAGTCGCTATAAGTACCAATAGGACAGGAAACAGAACGACCCTTGTGGGGGTAATTATAAATGCATGGTAGAAGAGCGGGTGATGTATGTGATCCCGCTCTTTTTTATTTTCACCTACCAGCCGGTATCGCACGGGGTGGAAAAATTGTAACAACGAACAAGATGAAGAGTTTTTACGATCGCCATCACTTTTCAAATACGATATAACTCGGTATGTTCAACGCAGAATGACCGTGCTGTCTTTATCAGAGTGGATGTCTAAGGAAATAGATCGATGGCAGCTCGAAAGGAGCTAATTTTAAGAGGGACGGAAAATTTATGTCGTCTATTGTAACATTCATCGGCTGGCATGACAGCGGCAAAACCACCTTGGTGAAACAGGTTGTTGCTGAGCTGAAAAAGATGGGGTATCGGGTTGCCGTCATTAAATCGAGCAATGATTCGGGTATAGAGTTCGATACCCCGGGCACGGATACGTTCATGCACAAACAAGCCGGGGCGGACAGTGTCATGCTGGTGGCACCGGACCAGATGGTCCTGCAAACGAAAAACAGTGTACTCTCTCTGAGGACTCTGGCCCATAGATATTTTCCTGATGTGGATATTGTTATCGGCGAAGGATTTAAAACAGCTAAAAAAATTCCGAAAATTGAAGTCTTCCGCAACCGTGACCAGAAACTTCGTGATGAGGTTCACGGGGTTATTGCCGTCGCCACCAACCTTGAAGGGGTTGCCGGCAATTATGTTTTTCGTCTTGATGAGGCGCCGGAACTTGCTCTTTTTATTGAAAAAAGATACCTTGTCGGCAAAGAAGGCAGAGAGGTTATGGCGCTGCTGGTCAATGGCAATAAAATTCCCCTGAAGAATTTTATTCAGGAGGCATTAGCCGCAACCGTCTATGGTTTTGTCAAGACGCTCAAGTGTCATTCAGATATTAAAGAGATTGAACTGCGTATCCAGGTCGAGGATTTGGAAAAATAATACCGAAATAATCGCCACTGACGGCTTCTCTCTGAAAACTATCAGGGAGAAAGATTGCTGTGCGGGTGGCCAGGTGGTTCCCCTTTGTATAAAGAAAAGTACGGTCCTGTAAATCTCACCTCTACTGCCCGCGGCAGTTACATCGAATTCCTGCTATGGCCGACTCTGTTTAAAAACGAGTCTCGAAATAGGGGAGAAGGACCTCCGGCAGAACGATACTGCCGTCTGCCTGCTGATAGTTCTCAAGAATTGCCAGCAGCGTTCTGCCGACGGCTAGTCCTGAACCGTTCAGGGTGTGTACCAGCTTGCTTTTCTTCTGACCATCCGGCCGGTATCTGATGCCGCCTCGGCGGGCCTGGAAATCAAGAAAGTTGGAACACGAAGAGATTTCCCTATAGGTATCCTGGCCGGGCAGCCAGACTTCGATGTCGTAGGTTTTCGTGGCGGAAAAACCAAGATCCCCCGTACACAGATTGACCACTCGGTAATGCAGTCCGAGAAGCTGCAAAACAGCTTCGGCGTCGGCGAGCAGCTTTTCCAGCTCCTGTTCCGAGGTTTCCGGGGTGGTGAATTTGACCAGCTCAACCTTGTCGAACTGGTGCTGCCTGATCAATCCCCTGGTGTCTCGGCCATGGCTTCCGGCCTCGGAGCGGAAACAGGGCGTATAGGCGGTATATTTGAGCGGCAGATCTTTTTCTGAGAGTGTTTCATCGCGATGAATATTGGTCACCGGCACCTCGGCGGTGGGAATAAGATAAAGGTCCCGGTCTTCGATTTTAAACAGATCTTCTTTAAATTTAGGTAACTGTCCGGTGGCCGTCATCGATGGTGTATTGACCAGAAACGGCGGCAGCACCTCGGTGTAGCCATGTCGCTGGGTATGTAGATCGAGCATGAAATTGGTCAGCGCCCGTTCCAGTTTTGAGCCAAAGCCCTTCAACAGGGCAAACCGTGCCCCGGAGATCTTCGCCGCCCGTTCAAAATCGATGATATCCTGCTGCTCGCCAAGCTCCCAATGTGCTTTGGGGGCAAAGGAAAAGGTCGGCTTTTCGCCCCATTTTTTGATTTCGATATTATTCGAGTCGTCCTGACCGACGGGAACACTGTCGTGGCAGAGGTTGGGAATGGCCATGACGATTTCCTGCAAGGATTGCTCAATAGTATTCAGTTCATTATCAAGCTCTTTGATCCGCCCGCTGGTCTCACGCATGTCAAGGATCAACGGTTCGGCCTTCCGCCGGTCATCGTCGGACCCACGCTTGAGGACGGCAATCTGATCGGAGACGGTATTGCGCTTATTCTTTAGTCCTTCAACCTCGGTCAGCAGCGCCAGCCTTTTCTGGTCGGTATTGGTAAAATTCTCGATCAGGGTTGTTTCCATACCCCGGCGAATGCATTTCTCTTTTACCAGGTCAAGGTTTTCTCGTATAAATCGTAGCTCAAGCATAGTATTTTAAGTGTTTTTATATGAATAGTTAACAGCAGAAGATCTATTGTTTATCATGGCTGCTTGGTGAAATCAACCTCTATCAAATTGTAATTTTGCTGAAAATTGATCAGTAATGCTCCGGTTTGGGACTTTCCTGTAAACTTCAAAGGTAAATGTTCACCAGCACCGAAGCTGTTTGCTCTTCGGCACTGGTGAATGCTTATCCTGAGGTTATGTCGGCTTTCTTTGTACTCCCATTATATTTCTTGGCGTCTTTTGGTCCTGCTGGTTATCTTGGGACAATGACAAATCGTATTTTTCCTCTTCTAAAGAGACTGGTATCTAACCCCGATAAACGGGAAATGAAAAGTTGAGACCGATGGATTTTTCAGACAATTTTGACAATCATGTTGCAATCTTGGAAAATTTTTTTGCTACCGCGAAAAATAATAGTCTGCTGCATCTTTCAAACGACAGGCTTCGCCAAATACGTACGCGGCTAGGAATAACCTTGAATGAAATCCTGGTATGGGGACGGCCGCACCTTGAAAGAACTCGAGGTCTTCAATGGCCTTATGAGCAGTGTGCTCTTATCGCCCCTGTCCTCGAACGGATGTATCTTCAGCACGGCGACAAAACAGTGACCAAACAAGCTCTCCTGTTTCTCGCATTTTTGCCGGTTCCAAACCAATGGCGCTGGTTGGCCAAAGCTCTTGACGTTCTGCACGATGAGCCCGAAATCATAGATTTTTTGGCAAATGAACAGCAGACGATTCGAGCAAAAATTTCGGAAAAATCACAATCCACCTTCAAACTAAGGCATTTTGTGCAGATTCTGAAATCTCCGTGCCTGCCCAATGAAAAAGGAGTATTGCGGGTTTTTTCTCTTCCTTATCTCTTTTTAGATAAACAGGTATTAAAAAAAATCGCCGACCATTATATCTTGTATGTGGAACCTCCGATGGGGGTGGTTTTTCGGCATGCCTGGTGGCGTGTTTTCACCGAACTGCAGGACCCTTGTGTCTTTGGTCTTGGCGGTGAGGAAGATAGGCATTTTGTCGCCATGCAGGCAAATACCCATGTTATTTCTCTCGCCCATGGTGATTATTTACGGGAAGCAGCTCCCCCGGATTCTTCAACGGCAAAAGATATTGATATTGTCTTTAACGCAACGTTTGATGACATGGCGCGCAAACGTCATTTCCTCATGTTGCAGCTTTTAAAAGACCGACGCCTGGCAACAAAAAAAGCGCTGTTTATAGGCCGTGGCTCAGAACCTAATGTGCAGGCGTTTACAAGAATGGCCGAGACCCAGGGCTTGAGCGAGCGTGTCATCGTCCTGTCTAATGTACGCCGTAAGGATATACCTGCATATCTTGCCCGTTGCAAAACAGGCGTGCATCTGTCCCTGTATGAAAACAGCTGTCGCTGTGTTTACGAATATTTTCGAGCCGACATTCCTTGTGTTCTCTCATCGGCCACGGCCGGAGTGGATATGTCGATATGTAATGCACAGACGGGCAAGGTCGGTCGGGATGAACAACTTGCTGAAGTCATAGCGGACGTATTGCTTCATCGTCGTTCATATTCGCCACGCAATTGGTTTCTCGCTCATTCGGGAAGTCGGCATAACTCGCGAAAACTCAATGACAGCCTGGTGAACATCTTTACTGCAACCGGCTATGCCTGGCGAAACGATATCGTCCAATTAACCAGTAGCGGCGCTAGCCGCTACCTGAAAAAGGACCATTATCACCAGTTTTTGCCGGAATTCAAGCAACTGCTTGCCATGCTCCAGCCGTCGATCGCCCCAACCATCAATCTCGTAGTTGATGAAATGTAACTTATGCAATCAACCGCTATCAAATTGCAATTTTGCCGTGCTTCTGATACCTTGTGCTGCAGAAAATAAAACAAACGACGTTTTCCAATACGGCGACCGATACTGCAATCAGCGACACACCAGATATATTCCCATGGCGGCACACACAAAAATCGTTACCTTCGTAGTGGAATTGCGTAAATCCATTCGTAATCTGGCGCTGGTTCTCTGCTGCTGCACCCTGGGAATATTTTTTCTCTCGCCGCAGCTGTTGCATTTCGTCCAGGGCCATCTGGCCGAGAAGTTGTATTTTTTTTCCGTGGCCGGGCCCTTTCTTGCCCATGTGAAGCTGGCCCTTTTTGCCGCTTTATATATTCTCATGCCCTGGTTCGCAGTGGTCATCTGGCGGGCTCTGGGCAAGCCGTTCGGGGTCTCCGGAGGGCAGTTGTTTTTCTTTATCTTTTTTACCTGCCTGCTGTTTTATGCCGGGACGATTTTCTGCTATTATATAACGCTGCCGTTTGGCATAAATTTTTTGCTTGGCTTCAGTTCCGAAGAGCTGAAACCGGTCATTTCCGTTAGTCGGTTTGTGAATTTTACCACAATCTTCATCCTGGCTTTCGGTCTTATCTTTGAATTGCCTATCTTCATGGTGTTTCTCTCTCAGGTAGGGGTGTTCAAGCGAAGATTTTATGAGAAAAACAGACGATATGCCATTTTACTCATCGCCATCGTTGCAGCATTGTTGACGCCAACGCCGGATATCGTCAATATGTTGCTTATGGGCGGGCCGCTTTATCTGCTCTATGAATCGGGGATACTTATCCTGCGGGTATTGCGCATCGGACTGTAAGAAAGCACATTATAATTCGATCAGTTCAATACCGGCCGACTGCAGCAGTGCCGCGGCAACACCCATCCTGCCTAGTACGGCGCATGATGGACTGCGGGCTTTCAGAAAAGCAATGCGGATGTTTTGCAACTGGGCAATGTGCAGTACCTGCCGGGCTCCACGGATAAATTGGGCCGTGACGTCGAGACCGCTTTTGGTCAGCACTCGCGCCGTGCCGGCAAGGACATCCGCACCATCACCGCCGACGATATCGGCGGCTTCTCGGGGCGTGGACAGGCCGCCGAGCTGTTCCGGGCAAACGGGTATCCAGCTCATGGCATGCATTGGCACCGGATAGTTGGGGGCGGCTTTGATACGTCCGTCATAGCGAGTGCAAAGGCCGACGAGGCAGGCACTGACCAGACAAGTGGAATGTTGATTTTGCATTATCAAGGAAAAGAGTGAGTATGGCATTTATACAACAAAAGCAGAGGCCAAAACCAAAGCAAAAGCTTTCCCGTGTTCAGGAAAGCCGGGTGATAAAAATCGTTGTCGCCCTTTTGGTTATTGCTTTGCTGTGGATAATCCTTGCTCCTGGGTCAGGCGTGGTAACTCTTGTAAGTAAACGATCCGAATTAACGAAATTAGAGCAGGACAAGGTGCGGGTTGAGCAGCACATTCACACTCTTCAGGAAGATATTGATCGTTTGAACAATGATCTCTTCTATCTCGAGGAGATCGCCAGAAAAGAGCACGGTCTCCTCAAGAAGAACGAGAAAGTCTATGATTTTTCAACAACAAAACCTGAAAAAAATAAGTAATACTGGAAGATTCTCACGGAACCTTTGGTCAGGACGCTCAGGAAAATCCCGACCTTCCACCACACCCTGATGCGGGAACCGATGGCTGTGCTACGCCTGAGGTGAGTCTGAAGCTGCCGGCGGAAATGACCTTCTTCACCTTGGCACTTTTACATTTGTTGCACTGCACTTCTTTTGCCGTATCATCACTTGAGGTTGTCAGGATCTCAAAAATGTTGCCGCAATCGCTGCATTTGTATTCATATATCGGCATTACTGTAGCTCCAATGCTTTTGTTTATAATTATCCCTCTGTCGTTACTTCTGATGGAAACAGGGGAATAAAAAGAACTATTTCAGCAAATTTGTAAAAATATCACATGATTTGCATATGTTCAGCTTTTCTTTCTGGGAGACATCCACGGTGCAGTCACACAGGGTACCGGATAAAAACCAGCAGAGGTGTCCGCTCTGAAACTCCCAGGCGGGGCATTGCTCTTTTACCGCACAGGGTTTTTGCTCCCAGCAGGGGGTGAGACTATTTTCTCTGCCTCGCTGATTGATAAGCAAAAAGTAGATATGTCTTTCAATATGTGTTGGAATCGTTCTCCAGCCCTGTTCGTAACTGTGAATAGTCTTTAAGGACATCCCGAGGAGTTCGGCCAGTTTTTTCTGCGTTTTTCCAAGTTTTTTTCTGGCCAGACTGAATTCTTCCTTAGTCAAGATCTGTACCTCACATTGTGGTATAATATTATGGTGCAATGCATCATTTCACGAGTATATAAAAAGTAATAATAGTAATCATATGTTCAATAATTACCAAATTTTCCCAAAAATGGCTTTGATTTTTCGTGATATCTCTGAGAAAATATTGTCCCATTTCTTCGGTAATGGTTAATATAGGTAGACAAAATTCTCATGGAGATGTGTGCGCTGTTTCTTCTCCTCGGCGTTTAATTTTAAGAGGTCGCTACTATTATGAATATTCGACTGTTGGCGAAGGTTTTCTCCGTTGCTCTGTGTCTTGGCGGTCTGTTCTTGGCCGGTTGTGCTAACTTTCTCAAACCGGAAATCGGTGCAATAGCCCGGCCGGAGGCGCGGATTACTCTGGCGGAAGATGGTGTGCAGAATGCCTTCTGGCAAACAAAGGACATCCTATTGAGCTATTCCATAGCACAAGGCGATTCCACTTTCAACCTGTCCGGGGAGCTTGTTTTTGACCGGAGCCTGACCGATTCTTTTCCGGTGATAAAAAGGTTTATACTTAAAATGAGCTTTCTTGATGGCGAGGGAAAGGTTCTCGAAACGGTCGATATTACGCCGCTCTTTAGTTCTTTTGGCCATGCGCCGGATGAGCTGAAGATCTCGTTTTCCAGGGCCAGACCAGCGGCTGCTGTTGCCATGGCTTTTAATTACTATGGGGCATTCCGGGGGAGTTCTGAGGAAATGGGCGGTGCCAGCTGGGACATTTTTTATTTTCCGTTTGATTAAATATCAGTGCCTTGAGACAGGCCGCAATATTTTTTCCATAAAGAACCGCAAGTGTTTAGTTAAGGCCACTGGGGCAAGGAGAATGGAGGTTGGTGTGTTGTGACGAGTGAGAAAAAGTATCTTCCGGAAAGGTTGCGAGCCGTGCTCGAATATCATCGTTCAATAGGTATCGATACCTATCCGCGTAATGCAGATATGCAGTCGTTTCTCCATTATGTGCCGCAGGTTGCCGCCAAAGTGGAACCTGCGCAGCATAAAGCTGTCGTTCGTATACCATCGGTTGCCAGGATAAAAAGTCCCACGCCGGCTAAATCACCGGTAAACCTTGCCGATATCGCTGCGGAAGTTGCCGCCTGCCATGCCTGTGATCTGCATAAGCAGCGGCTGTATCCTGTGCCCGGACGTGGCGCCGACAAGGTGCGCTTGCTGATTGTCGGTGACTGGCTGGCGGCAGACGCCGAGGGGAGCCTCGCCCCGGGACATCTTTTTGGTGTTGCCCAGGATGAGATGCTCAGCCGAATGCTTCTGGCTATCAAGCTTTCCGCCGGGGAGGTGTTTCTTACCAATGTCATCAAATGTGCGGTTCCCGGTACCTGCCAACCCCAGGCGACGCATGTACAAAGTTGTGTTTCTTTTTTGCGCCGCCAGATTGTCGCCTTGCAGCCCGAGGTGATTTGCACCATGGGCATGGTTGCTGCACGGGCGGTGCTGGAAAGGTCGCAACCGTTGTCCCGATTGCGGGGCCAGTTTCATGCCTATGAAGTGGCAAAAGACAGGACTATTCCGGTTATTGCCACCTATCATCCCACCTATCTCCTGCAGAACCCGGAAATGAAACAGGCCACCTGGGCTGATCTGCAGCTGTTGGCGAAAAAAATGGGTCTGGTGTGAGGGACGAGTGTGTCGAATACTATTAACGCATCAGAATAAGGCCACGTCGTCCCAGTTGGCGTAAAAATGTGGTGACGGATATTTCCGCTTCCTGGAGAGACAGGCCGCTCTGGTCGGAGACCTCGCGAATAATCGCCTTGACATCTTTTTCCCCATCGAACATCTGCCAGACTCTGCTTCCCATACCGTCCAGCTGCAGCTTTTTGGTCGGTTTAGGTTCCTGCCCTTTGCTAAACCGATTGGCCAGCTGAATGAAAAACGGTTTTATGTTTAAAGGATATTCAATGAGAATATCACCGTTTTCAAGCAGGATCCATGCGGCCGATGGAGCAATCTGCGGAACAGTGGCTAAGGCTTCAGTCCTGGTGAGGCCTTTGACCATCTCCTTGACTGCTTTTTTCTTACGGAATAATCGCATAGTGTCGGCAAATGTCATGGATTGTCGTCAGGGGAATCGGCCGATTGGAAACAAGAACCACGGCAAGAAGTCGGTTGCCGGCGATCTCGTGCCATATTTTCGCCCTGATAAAGGATTTTTCCCGGCGAAGCCGAAGTAGGACCTGTTTGCCGATGGTCGGATTTCTGAATCCTTCGCACGATGTATTGTCTTCGTCGGTGATTGTTTGCAGATCGGCGGTGCCGACAAGCGTGAGGAGAATCTCTTTTAGCGATTGCTGGACAAGACGACTGTCGGCCGGGCCAAGCTTGCAGGTTTGCATAAAAAGATCGGCCTTGGTGAAAGACATCCGGGTAAGACCGGCAGCAAAAGTATAGTCCTGGAGCTTGTAGGAATCCGGAAGAGTGAGTGAGAAATCCTGCATGCGCCAGAGGTTTTCCGCGTCATCGCGGCACACAATTGTTGTCAGGCTGTCACGGATTTCAGCAAAGAGGGCTTGGTCAGGTCCTGGAGCGGATGATCGATCGGGCAGAAAAAGTTGAAAGAGAACCAGTGTGTGATCATCGGTACCGAGGAAGATACCTCCTTCGAGCATACCACTCGCGCCTTCATAACAGGTTACCAGGCGAAAAACATCCCGCAGCTGCCGCCATGCCGGTGGGAAATTATTTTCCTCGATAATACGACCCATCCGGGAGGCAAAGTGTGTCGCCCGTTTCTGCAGAGCGCTAGGTTTGCTCTGGGCGGGTTCTTCCCACCGGACCTGCAGCTGAGGTTGAAAGTCTTTTTCAAAAATAAGGTGGCGCAGTCCGGAGACACGAACCTCCCAGTTGTCAGGGATATGTAGCTGCACCCCGTTCCAGCCGATGAATCTGTTGGCTTTTGCAGGCGCTGTCTGCCCGGCGTGCAACATGTTATTACCTGGGGATAAGGTATGACCAATCGGATTTCTTCAGCTCTTCTCGTCGTTGTTCATCAATATCACTCTTGCCATGGAGGCACATTTCCATAAAACAGCGCCGCTCTTCCTCCATTTTTGCCGGATAGGAGAGTTTGACCATATTGCCGATGGTTTCATCGGCATCTTTGGCGTTATATTGCAGTGACAGGCTTACCGGATTTTGGTCTTTATCAATAAATTGCCA
The DNA here is from genome assembly GCA_964412665.1 of uncultured Desulfopila sp. Lineage (GTDB taxonomy): Bacteria > Desulfobacterota > Desulfobulbia > Desulfobulbales > Desulfocapsaceae > Desulforhopalus_A. Next base: position 21,168 of record CAYPPR010000007.1, on the reverse strand, counting down.
TTTCCATATATGCACGACACCGAAGGAATCTCCCTTCCATACATCGGGATCACCAAATTTTTTCCGAAATTCCTGTAATAATTTTTTATAAAAACTTTTGCTCGTGTCCTGGTATTTCATGTCGATTTTCAGGATCAGATCAACGTATTTGCATGTCCCGTAGGAGATAACACCCTTTCGGAAACCATGCCAGTCGGTGACCACGACTTCTTTAAGAAAATTCGTCTGTATTATATCCGGATATTCTGTAACGTTCGTTCCAAGGGCTATGCCGGCAATTTCATGGGGAGCGTCCTGCGCTACCGCTGCAAAGGGCAGCAGGCAAAATGCCAGGCTACAAATGACTATCCATTGTCGTGCGCTTTGTAATATTCTCATTGACCTTCTCTATACATCATTTGCTGTCGATTATGTTCGTTTCTTTCATAAGAATATCGGTTCCCCGGCAGAATTGTCAAGATGTCGGTCGCAAAGTAAGGATCCAAGGTATTAATAGGCCATATGACCAAGGGATTTCATGATAAGGGCAAAACCCATGGCAAACATGCCGCTGAGGCCCATGCCGCAGGAAAAGCCGGCAAGCAGTACCGGAGCATATTGCCGCCACATCGGGCCGTATTTTTTATAGAAATAATACCTGCCCAGTAAGGCCCCGACGACCTCTAAAATCATACCGTGCGGCGTTGATTGGCCGAGACCGCGCACGACGCCATAAATGAGCAGCACCGGCAGACCAAAAAGGCTGAGCACCATATACATGAGCAGACCAAAGCCGACACCGCTGAAGACGGTGGTGCCGTTTAAGGCCTGATAGAACAGCGAGTTGCCTTCCAGCGTGGACGTCTGCATGAGCAGGGTGTTTAGGGCCTGCAGATGCCACAGTTCCTGGGCAAAAGGATAGCTGGCCGAAGGGATCGGCGCCAGCCGCCAGATGAACTGCGAGAACATCAGGCTGGCCACCATGACGATGGGAAAGACCAGCAGTTCGGCCTTGATAATACCCCGGAGCGAGGTGCCGGTCAGTTCGATCTGGCGAAACTGCACGGTCGCTTCGCCGTAGTTGTGGATAGGGATGGGGGCGTACCATATCTCAATACCCTGGTAACCGAAAAAACGGGCGCCGGCGATAAAACTTGCTTCCCGAACCAGGGGAAGACTGACAAACTGTCCGGCAATACCTTCCATGCGGGCGGTGATATAGGAGATGATCGGGGTATAGACAAAGCCGTAGGCAAGAAAGAAGATCCAGGGAAAATTCGGTACCAGCCAGACGCAGAGGGCAACGTAGGCGAGTGTTGAAAAAAAATAGATGGCAATGGCAATCCAGAAATTAAAATCCCCACGGCCTGCCGGTGGATGGAACAGGTCGTGGAGTGTACCCCTGTTACCGTCTTTTTCTCGGAAGGAACGGACAACGGACCAGACGCCTATTAGACCGATGGCCAGGCCGAGCCCGATGCCGAAGCTCATATAAAAATCAAAGTTATTGGCGAATACGGTGTCGACGGTGGCCATGCCCGGGTGCCATCGGGTGAGGATGCCGGCGGAATAGAGTATCGGGTTGAGGATGATGGTGATGATAAGGCCGATAAGCCCACCGATCACCGCCCAGAAAGGCAGGACCATGCCGACAAAGAGAAGACCGAGATCAAGTTGTAAGCCGGTAGCCACGGCGGGCAGAATATTTTCCGTATAGCTGGTCAGTTCGATCCATGGGATGGGGATGAGTCTTATCTGTTCGGTGAAGATCAGTCCGGAGATGATCGGCAGCACAACATAAACAAAACCGAAGGCGAGGCCGATAACCCCGCCTATGGAAAACACGCGCCATTTCCAGCTTTCCTTTTTTTCTTCCGCCGACTCCGCCAGGGCCATGGTGCCGAGTGCAGCGACCGGGGCCATGGGAAAGGGTAATTTCTCAACATCGGAGGTGATGCGGTACAGGGCATAGCCCAGGCCGAAATGATCGATGCGCTGGATGATCTGTGAGCCGACCAGCAAAAGAATCGGAATCAACCAGTCCCGGTGGAAAAAAGACCTCTCCACCATCGACAAAGAGTCGGGACCGGGGGCGATCCAGGTCGGAATGAATTCGGTGACTCCCAGCATCCGTGCCGCATCGGACTGGACGAGGTACTGGCTCCACAGCAGTCCGGAAAAAGGTGAGGCCAGCGCGGCGCCCGCCATATAGTAAAGGAGAAAGATTTCCTGTTGCTTCAGGTCGGAATGGGCGCGTTTGGCGATCTCGGCAAACAAAATAATGGTCACCCAGCGGGCTGCCGGGCCGATGCCCTGGCCGATGACCAGCTGCAGGTACATCGAGCCGGGCATCATTAAAAAGCCGATGAAAATTGCCCCGATAATCGTCTTCCAGTCGAACCCTTCTTCAAAGTGCGTGGGGGTCGGCAGCAGGTCGCGATATTCTTTTAGTTCTTTGTCGTCATACATATTTCACATATCCGTAGAGGCGTCAATCAGGCAGAACCTGATAACTGACATCGGTAAACAGTCCAACCAGCGCCCAGCTGCCGCCCATAAGAAAATCTCCGATTATCAGACCAATGAAAAAAAACTGCAGTTTCTTGAAAAGTACGATCCCGCCGTAGCGCATACACAGGGCATTGCAGGCCCAGCCGATAAAAAAACTGACCCAGAGAATACGCATGGCCGAACTATAGGCGGTGAGGTAGCCGATTGGATGGATCGGCCACCAGTAGAGTCGATGGTAACAGGTGACCAGCACAAGCATCACCAACGCTCCAGCCAGGGCAAAGATGAACACCCAGTTGCCGGTGGTGGTGGTCGTGGCGACAAGGCGGTAAATATTCTCATAAACCGCGGTCGTCGTCTGGCTGGCCCAGTCCAGCTGCAATTCCCGGATGCCGTACCGGTAACAAAGCGTCATCATGGCGACGATGGACACGGTCATAGAGGCGACAATGGTCATCGCCAGGCCGGAAAAAAGCAGCAGGGCCGGGCTTTTGTTCTGCTGCAGATGGCGTCCGTGTAAAAGAGAGGGCATTAGGGATTCGCGCAGGTCAACGAAAAGTACCTTCTGGCTTATTCCGGCAAGCAGGCCGCTGGCGCCGGCAAACAATTTGGCGCCGAAAAGGGCGATCATGCCGTCGGTGGGTGCTGCCGTCAGGGTGAAATAGGCCAGCCCTCCCTGACAAATAATGCGGGTTGCCACCAGCATGATCATAAAAAAAGCACCCACCACCAGGACCGCGGTACCCGGGGCCATGCCGAGTCGGATATACCACCAGATAATCAGTGCAAAACCGATAATTGCCCCCCAGAAGGAGATGCGTACATCAAACCACTCCGATCTTCCCGACGCTGGCGGCTTGAGAAAAAAAGACTGTTTGCAGACATCGAGAAGATGAAGCCTGGCCAGCCAGACGAGAAAGAGAAAAAAGACCCCATAGGCACCGATCATCTGCATTTCTTCCGGGCGGGCCAGGGTCGGGCCGAAGGAGACGCCCAGCTCACTGACCGGAATGGAGTAGCCGAGCAGATTGAGAACGCCGTAGAGCAAGCCCCCGGCCAGAAAGAAAAACCAGAAAGAAAAAGAGATCTGCCGTGAGGTCAGAAAGGCAAAGCCGATAAAAGCTGGATAGATATAGATCTTCAGTTTTTGAAAACCGGTGAGCAGCCCACTCTCGGAAAAATACGGTCCCGCCAGAAACAGCGTCGGTATGGGTGGAATCGTCGGATAATACATGTTTAATCCATTTATCAGATGGAGAAACACAGGGATGGACAGTCCGGTGAGGAGAAACCGGTTGAAAAAGAAACTGCCTGTTTCCCCCTGGTTGACCGCCTTGCTGAGCATTTCGGGGACCTTCAGCAGGGGAAAGTTCATCCGCTCATTATGGATCCACTGCCTGGATAAGATGTTGATAAGAAAAAGCATGACCAGGTAGGACAGAAGGATAAACGTGCCCCAGAGCAACAGGGGGGAGAGCCAGGCAGCCCAGGGAATAGACCCGACCACATCGAACCAGTCCATGTTCCGCCCCCCGGGAAGGCCGTTGTAGAGCAGCAGAACGGCTTCCGGATCGGTTGGCGTCAATGCCGGGGGGATAAGGGGATGGAGAATCTCTTCCCAGCGGTTACCGGGGGTTGCAAAATGTATCGGGGCGGTCAGGTTGATCAAAAAGGTTCGGGCAAAGCCGGTATAGGCGATACCCGAGCCGATGACCATTTCTATCCAGATAACCAATAGCTCCGGGCCGGTCAACAGCAGGGAAGAGCGGAAGATTCGGGCAATAAGGCTGATAGCAATGGCGAGAAGCAGAAAAATGAAAAAGGGCGCGAGAGGAAAATGGCCGCCCCCCAGAGGCGTGGCCCGGAGATAAATATTGTTATAGGGGGTCAGCAGACATATGGCCACGGCCAGGAGAATGCCAAGCAGCGGAGCGCGTTTGCGGATGATTCGAACAGCCTGGTCTGGAGAAGGAGTCTGCATATTAAATGACCTCCGGAGCCAGGCCCTTGTCGGCGAGGACCTCTTTGAAAGAATCCTTTAACTGCTCATGGGCTTCTTGGTCATAGGAGCGCCAGACAAGCAGCTGTTTACGCAGTTCATGGAGAAAGGCGGTGTTGATTCGCTTCCAGACCCCTGCTTCACCCGATTGTCGGTGCAGGGTGATTTTGATCTCGAGAAAATCCTGCCCCTCCAGGGCTGGACAGAACTGGATGTCCACCATCTGCATGATGCCGAAGTCAAAGGGGGCAAGCCAGACGTTTGTACGAAGATGCAGGCAGCGCAAATCGGCAGGTCTGTCCGATTCGGCGACCATTTTATGGATCTCGTCCACCGTTGAGCAGCTGAAGACTATCTCTACCGGACCGGTGGAAAAAATTCCATGGGAGATATCCCGATGACTGACCAGATAATTGTGGATGAAGCCGCCGATGCTTTCGTGTTCCCGGTACTTCATGAGAAAGGGCAGGGTGACTTCGATGGTGTCGTTAACCGGCTCAGGCAGAGTGAAGGTCCGGTTGACATCAGGAATGGCAATGCGGGCGGCGACTCTGGCCGGATAGAGTACCGAGATGAGGACGACGACCATAACCAGGACCATGGCGGCAACCCCGGCCATGGAGGAATAGTTGACGGTTATCCCCGCCCACAGCGGCGTGGCCGAAAGAAAAGCGGCGGAAACCTGGGCCACCAGGTAGCCGATAACAACCGAAATCACCGCCAGGGCCATTGCCTCGGCGACAAAGAGAAAGCCAACGTGGGAGGGAGCCAGGCCGACGGAGGTGTAGACGGCAATCTCGCCTTTACGTTCGTAGACGGAACTGATCATCGTGTTCAGAACAATAAGGACCGAGATAAGCAGGGGGATGATGATGTTGGGAACCCCGCTGTAATTCATCGTATCGCTGATATTATAGAGCCATACCCCGTCCTCTTCCCCGGTGAAAATTGCCAGGCTGAATCTGTCGGTCAAGTCGGCGGCAAGAGTGCTTATGGTGCTGGTGTCGGCTGGTTTGACGGCGATGTTTTTCAGCTGGCCGCCGGCGGCAAGCAGTGTCTTGGCCGGGATGATTGCCGTCTGGTTTGCCGAAATATGCTGGTACCTGCTCTGGAAAGAACGCAGGTCATCGCCGGATTCAAGGGCCTCCATTTCTTCTTCACTCATTTCCTTTCCCGCTTCTTCGGGAAAGATGACCGGCGTGAGCGGCTCCCCATCAAGGTCAAGGGCCTTTTCAAAAGTATCCGCCGCAAATGTGCCGATAACCGTGAACGGTGCACCCCATAAAGAAATGCTCCCCCCGGCAGTGACGCCAAGCCGGATGGCCATCTGCTCTTCTAAAATAATGGCCGTATGATCATCGTCGGTAAACCATCGACCGCCTGTCAGGAGCTTGTCAAGTCCGGTGACGTAGGCCTCGTTGGGACTCAGGCCGATAAGGCCCTGGATCTGAATCTCAACGTCTCCCCGGCGCAGCGGGACATTGACCGGGCGGGCCGGATCTTTCCCTTCAAGCCAGACCCGGGGCGCCGGACGGCTGACGGATGACATGCTGCTGACAAGGATATCGGTTGCCTGGGGGGGCAGGCTCTGCCGGTTGAGTCGTTTCAGCAGGAGGCCCTGGTAGGGCGCCTCGGTCTGAAATGGTAATCGCACCTCTTGCCGGCTCGACTTAATGGTGGTGAAACTCATTATGGTAAAGGTCAGAATGATCAGGGTCGTGCAGGTCAAAATCGTCCGTATGCGTCGTCTTCTGAGGTTGGAGACGCCGAGAAAGAAAGCGGCGACAAAGGCCTTCCAGCGGCTGATCTCTTCCGGTCGTTTGTGGGTCGCCCGTCGCTGGAGGAGAATCATCTCGTCCTCGAAACGAAAAAAAATGATCAGGGTCACCAGAAAAGAGAGGCCGATGATGAAAAAGGCCAAAATGACCACCATCGGGCTGTAGGCAAGGTTGAAGGCCGGATGAACGTTGTAGATGACGGTGATAAGCAGGGTAAGAATAACAGAAAAACCGATAATCCGTTTATAGATCGTGGCGAAATTGAAGAGAAAGCGCTCCATAACGAAGGCAAAGGGAACAAAGAGAGCAATATAGAAAAGCACGCCGAAAAGAACATCTTTCTGGGTTTTTTCCACCTGTACATAGACCCTGGCGGCAAGCGCAAGGGCTTCCGCGGCCGCTTCACGGGCCACCGAATAGGTTAAGGTATCAAAGTTTTCCGTGCTTTTCGCCAGGGCAGCCAGTCCTTTGTCTTTCAGGCTGTTAATGCGTTCGTCGTAAATACCGTGGGTTTCCAGGTTGTCGATGCGTGGGACGATGAGCGTCCAGGCGTCCTGTGCCGCGTGATAGATGGTATTGGGAATCGACGGGTAGTCATCGACCAGGTAACCGAGGCCGAGTCGGTTTTTTTCCGATCCGTTGGTGAGGATCATCTTGTTGGTGAGCACGGTATCCGAAAGAGTCAGTTTCAGACGCGTACCCGGCTCGGTGTAAATGGAGGAAATGATCGAATCCCTGGTGTCGATCCGGCTGTACCAGTAATGTTGGGGAGGGGCATCACGCCTGCCGTCATAGAGATGGATCTTGGTCATATAGGTTAAACTGCGCGGTTCCAGCAGATTAAAGAGCGTCGTTTCGCGACTGTTGAACATGACCAGATCCGTCTGCATCGTTTTGCGCAGTAGCTTCAGGCGATAATTGTTCTTGCCGGTCTCCTTCTTGTCAATGGCCCAGATAACCTTGCCGCTTTCCTCGTCGAAGCGGTAGCCTTCGATAATAAGTTTATCGAGGACATGCTTTTTATCGGCCAGACCTTTGATCTGGAAATAACCGGATTCGTCGACCATGGCATAAAATTTATTGCTGCCCTGGTAGGCGAGAATGGTCGTGTTCCGGGCGGGATAATCGGCAAACAGTTCTCCTTGCAGCAACAGATTGGTACGGGCGGTTACCGCGACAAAACCGTCCCGGGGAGAACTGCCGGTGGAGAAATTTTCGGCCCGTGCAAGGCCGAGAACCAGCCGTTCTACCAGCTGGGCCTGGTCGTAAAGATAGGTCCAGTCGATTCTTTCCACCGTGTCGGCGGGGGTTCCCCAGAGCATCCGGCCATCGCCCGTCGTCACCAGGCTAAGACCGAGATATCCGGCCAGGGCGCTGACCTCTGCGCCGAGGTTGGGTTGGTCGAGAAACCAGGAATCCCAGCTGCGCAGGATGCTTGGGCGAAGGGTGTCCTGATATTGTGCCCTGCCTAGAGCCGGCTGGCCAATCTCGTCGAGAATTTCGGCGATGGAACTGTAAGCCGAGATTCTGTTGATCGTCTGTTTCAGATTGTAAAGCCAGCCGCGATTAAAGCCACCGACACCGTTACCATGGCTGGAAAGATGCAAGCTGATAATCGATGTGATATCATAATCTCGGACAAGATTGCGAAAGGCCAGGGCCGACTGCAGGGCGTCGAGTCGCCGTTTCGCGTTGCTGACAATTCGGTCATTTACGGCTATGGCCTGCGGCAGTATCTGCCTGAAAAGTTCGGCTTGTTTGGGCGGAAGATCGTGAAAACTCTCCACCCATCCCAGCCGCTTGTAATAAAGGCGCACACCGGCAATTACGGCGGTTCGCTGTTTTATTTCGTCTGTCTGCTCGGCCAGACGCAGGCGCATCAGCTCTCTTGACACCTGATCGACCGTTTCATCAAGGCTGCTCTTAATGGCCGCCCCAATCAAGGTATCTCGTATTTGGTCTTCGGTGAGTGGGAAATTGAGATTTTCGAGAAGATTCAGATTAGAGAGACCGCTGGCCACTTCTTTTTGCAGCTCTCGTTTGCGATCACGCAGGTCTTTCGACCGGGCATTGAGACTCCAGATCATTTCGCGCATTCCCGCCAGGGTCTGCGCCTGTCCGCTGGTTGCGACCAGCAAAACCGAGCGTTGCCGGGGTTCTTTTACCAGGGTTCCCGCCAGTTCGAGAAAGGTGGCTATTGACGAGGCGGCATCCGCCCCGGGGGAGTTGCCGGAGACAAATTCTTCGTTGTCGAAAAAGGCTTCGAGTACCAGCAGGTTATTTTTTTGCTGTGCATCTGTTCCTTCAATAAGCGCGTAGATATTTTTTGCCGGATACGTCTCCCAGACATGACGTGACTGCAGTTCCGCCCTCTGGACCAGCGGCATCTGTCGGTTGACCAGGGGACCGAAAAATTGTATCGCCTCCTCTTTTTTCATCCAGAAGCAGGGGAACTGCAGCGGGGTAAGCTCCTGTTTCTCATTATAAAAAATGCGTTCTTCGCTGTTGTCGCCGTGCAGGAAAATGGCCGCTTTTGCGCCCAGGGAAGCGAGCAGCTGCCAGTTCCTGCCGGAATCGAAATCGATCAGAACTATGCTGCCTGCTATATCTTTGCCATCGAGTTCCTGCAACTGACCTTTGCCGACATAATACAGTGGAGCTGCAAGAGTGCCGTCTGTTGCATGCGGGGTAACGGCGTTATTTATAAGGGGAACGAGAGGCAGTGTTTTATCGCCATAGGTCAGTGTTGCACCCTGAAAACGGCGGATCGGTAGTTCATAGAAGTGCGATTGCGGATCAAGACCGAGATTCTGCAGCTTTTGTTCAATAAAGGCTGCAGTCTTCTCATATCCCGGGGAGCCGGTGGATCTGCTGCCGAAACTACTGAGGGTCTCGATTGTTTCACGCAGAGAACGTGGGTCAACAGCTGTCTGGCCCTGTGTCGGAACGAAAAAATGCACAAGCAGAAAGAGGGTGACGCCAAGAAAGTAAGAGGCTCTTTTCATAGCACAAACACACGGTTCTTGGTTGAGTTTATCTCTTAAACTGGGCACTATGGGGGCATCAGTGCCTGGCACTTTCCAGGCCGCCTGTTCGTATATCCAGTTCGTCGCGTTGCTGGATTTTATCCACTTGGCCGTCCCTGATCCAGACGACCTGGTCGGAGACATTGAGCATTTTGTAATCATGGGTTGCGGAAATGACCGTTACCCCCCGCTGCAGGCTCAATTCCTTGAGAAGACTAATAATATCTTCTCCGGTCGTCAGGTCCAGATTTCCCGTCGGTTCATCAGCGAGGATGATCGCCGGACTGTTGGCCAGGGCCCTGGCCACGGCCACCCGCTGCTGCTGCCCGCCGGAAAGCTCCGAGGGACGATGGGTATGTCGGCCGGTCAGTCCCACCTGGTCGAGTAATTCCATGCCGCGCCGCATCGCATCGTCATTTGATACACCGGCAAAGGTCATGGGAATGGTGATATTTTCCAGAGCGGTCATTACCGGGATCAGGTTGAAGGTCTGGAAAATATAGCCGATCTTGCGGCAGCGCAGCCAGGCAAGTTCGTAGGCGTCAAGCTGGGCGATATCCACCTCGTCGATGAAAACCTTGCCGCTGGTTGGTTTATCGAGGCCGCCGATCATATTGAACAGGGTCGATTTGCCGGATCCGGAAGGTCCCATGATGGAGATATATTTTCCTTCTTCGATCTCCAGATCAATGCCTTTTAAAACCTTGACGACGATTTTGCCGAGATCGAAATCCTTGGTTACCCCGGTGACCCGGACTATTTTTTTCTTTTCGGTCATATGGTGTAACATCCCTTTTGGGCAAAGGTTATGCAAAGGTTATGTGAGCTGACATGTTATTGCTCGACGCGCATCGCTTCCACCGGCAGCATGCGCGAAGCTATAATTGCCGGATACAAGACCCCGAGAAGGCTCAATCCCGTGCCGATACAGACGGCATAAAAAATGCTTGCGCCGAGGTCGCTCCACGGCATAACTGCTACCGCAGCCGGACCAAACCTGAAAATTGATGATATAAGGGCGACCAGGGACCCCAGCAGCGCGCCGACAATACCACCAGCCAGCCCCTGCATTGTCGCTTCGATGACAAATATCCTGACAATGAACCGGTCCAGGGCGCCGAGGCATTTGAGGGTGCCGATTTCGCGAAAGCGTTCCGTCACCGACATGAGCTGGGCGTTGATTATACCGACAACGCAGACCAGAAGAGAGAGAAAAACAATCCAGCGTTGCTTGGGCGAGCTGTCGATGCTCGGCGCGTCAGGGGACACGTCGTAACCGATTTTACTGAGGATTTGTATAAATGCAGGGTCCTGGGAGGTGAGTAAACTTTTGGTGATATCGTTGCCGGCCTGCGTGAAGGTGAGGAACGCCACGGCAAGAACCAGACTGGTGGTGGTCACCAGGGAGCGAAAAAAACGAACCCGGATTGACTGGTAGGCCATCTGGAAGGATTTCGAAAGCGGTAGGGCGACAAGACGTCTCATGGCTTTACCCCCGGGCTTCTGTTAGCGACAGATCTTTGAACAACGGCTCTGCGCTTAATATGGCACAGAGAACTATTACGGTATGAGAAAGAATATCACTGTAGCGTCAAATCTAGTTTTTAAACAATAACTTGTCAATGAATGTTCGTCGATAGCATAAATAAAGAAAAATTATTAAAAATGGCCATTCTCGTATAGCCTCCTAGGTTTCGTCAAGATACCGCTGCCTTATATGGCGAAGAAAATAATCCGGATTAGTCGATTCGCCGGTGGCCAGGCGAAGGATGTCCTGGGAATCCATGGTTGACCCTTTGCTCCAGATGGCCTGTTCGAGAAAGTGCCGGATAAACTGGACATCTCCCCGGGCCAGTCGTTCTTGCCAGTCCGGATAATCCCGGCGAATGGCGGCGAAGAGCTGCGCCGCATTCAGGGCGCCGATGGTGTAGCTCGGGAAATAACCGAAGGATCCATCGCTCCAGTGCATGTCCTGCAGGCAGCCGTCACGGTAATTTCCGGCGGTGGAAAGGCCGAAGTATTTCTCCATCTTTTCATCCCAGAGCAAGGGAATGTCGGCAGCCTGTATGGTTTTATTGATCAGGCTGCTTTCAATTTCATAGCGGAGAATGACGTGCAGCGGATAGGTCACTTCGTCGGCTTCGACCCGAATATAACTTGGCTGCACCCTGGTTGCCGCGGCCCAGAGCCCGGCGCCGTCAAATGGTGCGGTGGCGGGGAGCAAGCTGTGTATTTTGCTGCTGAAAAAAGCGAGAAAGGGCCGGGACAAAAAGAGCTGTTTTTCAAAGAGCAGACTCTGGCTCTCATGGATGCACATGTTGCGCGCGCTGCCGGCAGGCAGTCCCTCCCATGCAATCGGCAGGCCGCTTTCGTACGCGGCATGGCCGCTTTCATGGGCGGTGGCCAGCAGCGCATCGAGAAAATCGGTGGTCCTGAACCTGGTGGTGATGCGCTGGTCCCCGCGACACCCGGTACTGAAGGGGTGGGAGCTGACGTCGAGGCGTCCCTCGTTGAGGTTAAAGCCGAGACATTGCATCAGTTCCTGGTTCAGCAGGCGCTGTTGGTCGAGGGGATAATGCCCGCGAAGATCAGGGACAGCCTCGCCCTTTTGTTTGTCAACAACCTCCTGGACCAGGCCGGGCAGGACATTTTTCAAGGTGACAAAGACATCGCCGATAAAGCTGTTGCTGTCCCCGGTGCAATAGAGATCGAGCATCGCGTCATAGGCGGTTGGGAAACGGTCGGCACTGACGTCGCGTCGAATCTGTGCTTCCTCCCTGGCCAGTTCGACCACCTCGGTAAAATTGGTCAGAAAACCAGTCCAGTCGTTTTCCTGGCGCTGGCTGCGCCAGCCGTGCTCACATTTTGAACCGGCCAGGGACTGGGCTTTGACCAAGTCCAGCGGCAGGCAGATTGCCCGCTGGTATTCCCGCTCCATTTCCTGCAGACTGCGCAACGGGGCACCTGCCGTGACCTGGGCAGTGGCCTCGTGCAGCAGGTCTGCGGTTTCGGTGGAGATGAGCAGCTCGTGCCGCAAGGCGGTCAGTTCCGCCATGGCCCGTGCCCGGGGTTCACTGCCGCCCGGCGGCATCATCACCATATGGTCCCACTGGAGAAAAGTCAGGGCGTGGTCGAGCTGGGCGAGCTTGCGAAACTGTTCTTCAAGCAAAAGGTAGGCGTGGGGCATAGGTGTCCTCGTCGGTTCCTGGAGAAGGTTTATCAAGAAGGTGTTGGGCAAAGAGAGTAAAGAGACGATAAATCGAGTTTAAACGGTTGACTGATTTTATTCAATTGCACTTTTGCCCGCCTGCGATTGTTTGCCTGCTACCAGATCGCCGAAATGAACCGGAAGCAGTGTTTTGTTACCGGCGAGCAGCCCAAGCAGGATGTCCAGCACGAGGAGCGCCGAGCTGTTCATCCTCTGGTGGTGGAGCATTATGCCGCACAACCCCGAGGCGATACCGTGTTCGAGTTCGTGCAAAAGATTTTCCAGGGCCCGCTCGGGAGTGCTCTCTTTTCGGGTATGCAGATCGACATTCACCTGATAATCCGGCAGCGCGGCAGGCGTCTCCGGCCGGGCTCCCATGCTTCGCGAGAGAGCGGTGAAATGAAGATCAACAAGGGCCTGCAGGGTGTCGCTGCCGCACCTGTTCCACGGCGGTGTAAAGACAGGATGAAAGTCCGCCCCCAGCAGCTCTGTCAGCCTTTCTCTGCCGAGCAGGAGGCTGGTATGGATGTCACTTTTGCTCCGTGCCGGGCCGAATTCCTGTTTCTTCCCGCTTATTTCAAAGTTACGGTGCACCCGGCCGTGCTGGTGCCAGTACCACTGCGCACTGCCTGTTCCGGTGAGCCGGCGCAGTTCTGTCAGTCGTGCCGGCGTCAGCCAGGCGGGGACGGTGGCCAGACAGAGCGGCAAACGATGTTTTTGAAAACAGGCGATAAGTTGCGCGAAACCGCGCGAGGGAACGCCGATGTCGTCGGCTCGAAAAAATACCAGTGGTCGGTGCGTCGCTCGCCGGCAGCCCCTGTCAATATGGCGGCCGAGTTTATCTGCAATATCTCCATGATTGATCAAATAAAGGGAAGACGCAGGCTTAGTCATAGTGCAATTGCTCCGCATGCCATTTTTCCAGTTGTGCGACCGTTTCTGTTGCCCCATTCAGCTTAATATCTGTCGTCATTCGAGGCTGCTCGAGTTGTTGCGCAATCTTTTCGGCGAGAAGATGCGGCGCCAGGTCGGTCTCGTCGATGATGGCAATCGGCGCCTTCCTGCCGAGCCGTTCCGCGCGCAGTCGCTGTTCGCTGTTCTGCTTGAACGGATAGACCAGGGCCGGGACTCCGGCCTGCACCAGATTCATGCAGGTGTTGTATCCGGCCATGGAGATCGACAGATCCGCTGCCTCCAGCCAGGCCGGGAAACGGTCGGTAAAGCGATCGATGGTGATATTGTCTGCCGTGCTGTTCTGCAGCGTTGAAAGAGACGTTGAATGAAGCCTTGTATAGCTTGCCTCGTCACAGTACGGTCCGCAGAAAAGCTGCAGATGGGCGGAGAGAGAATCCGGCAGGACCGCAAAAGCCCGAATGGTCGCATCGAGGAGTTCCCCGCCGACATTGCCGCCGCCGATACTGCCGACAATCAGTTGGTCGGCGGGCGCGAGACCCAGTTGTTCTCTGATCTCTTTGCCGCCTTTTGCCGTATCGCTTTTTTCGGCAGTGACAAAACCGGTATAGTGCAGCGGCACGCGGATATCGCCCAGGTGGCTGAAGGTTGTCTCAAGGGTAATAATTTCCGGGTCGGCATGGACCAGAATGCCGTCAAAATATGCGTTGAGAGTCTGCACCGCGCGCTGTTCAAACTTTTCCCGTCCGGTTTTCTTTTCCACCAGGATATCCCGCACACTGCAGTAACAGGAGCATGGGGCCAGGGAACCGCCATGGATGGCCGCAAGCAGCGGGTCAAGCTCAAACCTGAAGGCCTTCCGGCCAAAAGGGTAGAGCTCGGTGATGAAAACGTCCGGTCTGTTTGCCAGGAAATGGTTCAAGAGGATTGCTTTTCTTGCTGTTTTCACTTCGACAAGTGCTGCCCCGGGTTGACAGGGCACCATATTGTTAAACTCGCTGTCCATCTGTAGTCCCGGCAGGCGCAGTATCGCGATATCCGGTTCGGCAACCTCCACCGGCGGGCCGCCGAGAATGAGGGTGGTCGGATGGCGGCGGGCTATGGCCCGGCAGATGGCCATGCTGCGATGGAAGTGGCCGATGCCGAGAACATGCTGACAGTAATACGAGACGTTCATGACCCGGCTGTTCGGGCAATGTTCAGTTCCAGCGGCGCGAACTGTTGCGCCGAGCAGCTGATGAGGTGCAGTCGGTTGGGGTGGAGCAGCGCATCCTCCGCGGGAAGAAATTGTCGATCGAGGAAAAAATAGAGCACTGATTTGATCACCCCCTGATGACAGACAACGAGGATTTTCCGGCCGGGCCATGTTGCCGCGCTCTCCAGAAGAGTTGCCAGTACCCGATCTTTCACGGCCAGCCGGGTTTCCCCTCCCGGGGCGGAAAATTGCCAGCCCCTTGCCACCCGGCGGGCGAGTTCTTCCGCAAGGTTTTCCTGAATAAAAGGGATGGTCAGCCCTTCCCAGTCGCCCCAGTGCTGCTCGCGTAATCGTGCATCAAAGGACACCGGTAGGCCAAGTTCGCGGTTGAGGATGTCGACCGTCGCCCGTACCCGGCCCAGGTCGCTGGCAATAATCCGATCCCAGTGGTAAGGCTGCAGGGTCTTCACCCAGCTGCTTGTTTCGCGCTTGCCCCGGTCGGTCAATGGCGAGTCTGCCGAGCCCTGTATTTTTTTTTGCGTGTTCCATTCCGTCTGCCCATGGCGTAACAGACCGAATGTCGTTAGGGGCATAATATCACTGGCTGTTTGTTCCATGATGTGGACCATGAGTTACCGAAAAAGAGCATTATGCCGACGAAAAATTTCCGCCAGCTTTTCTATCCATCGACGATTGTCAAAGGTATCCTTGACAAGCTCCTGCCCGCCAACGATCAATTGCCGGCGAAGCTGTTCATCGGTCAATATGCGCAGCATGGCCTTGCCGAGCTGTTCCGGCTGGGACGGCGGCACCGTCATGCCGGTCTTGCCATCGATCAAAATCTCCGAGATGGCCGAGACATTGCTGGACAGAGCGGGGACTCCCATGGCCAGACTCTCCACCAGGACATTGGGAATACCGTCCCGGTCGCCATTTGCGGCTATTTCGCAGCCGAGAACAAAAAGATCACTGGCCTTGAAGTGGAGCAGTACCTCCTCGTGGGTCCGGGTGCCGATCCATCGGCAATGCTCTGTAAGGCCGAGTTCCGCTATCAAGGCGAGGATCTGTTCCCGGTCGTCGCCATCACCGATAAGGGTATGTTCAAAGCGGACGCCTTGCGCCTGCAGTCCGGCCAGGGCATGATAAATGGTCGGTAAGCCCTTTTTGGCGGTCATTCTGGCGACGGTGAGGATTTTAAAAGGATTGTGTGTTGTGAATGAGGCGCTGGTTTGCTGGAAGAGAGCAGTGTCTATGCCATGGTAGACACAATAAATCGGCGTGGTGATCGGCGTGGAACTGTCTCCGGCAAGAGCATCGAGGTATTCTTTATTGTGCCGCGTGCAGGTGACGACAAACTTCGCCTGGGCTATTTTTCCGCGGATTTTTTCTTTGTCGGAGGTGTAGATGTCTTTGGCATGGGCCGTAAAACTGAAGGGGATGCCGGAAAGCAGCGAGGCAAACATGGTCACCGAGGTGGGGGAATGGGCAAAGTGACCGTGCAGCTGGGCAATGGAGAGATCTTTTTCAAGATGTGTATTGGTCAGATAGCCCGCCTGCAGAAGATGTTTCAGGGTGGCCAGTGCCTTGCCCTTGCTGACGCCCTGTGCGGCAGTCCGCAGCGTTTCCCGGAAGTGTTTTGGTTTTTTGGCCGCCAGAAAAATATTTGGTCGCAGCAGCCGGGGAAAATCAACAAGCAGTTCCGTCGGCAGATAATCCACTCGCGCTGTAATCTCTTTGACCGAGGCATGACTAAAGGATTCACGCGGCTGCCGCATGGGGAAAAGACGCATGGTAAAGCCCAGTTGTTCCAGCAGGAGAATTTCGTTGGAGATAAAGGTCTCGGAGATCCGGGGATAGCCTTTAAGGATATAGCCAAGGGTCGCTGTCGGTGATGGTTGTGTCATGAGGGAGAGGGCCGGGGCAGAGATAAATAAAAGTTATAACGCAGGCGCGCCGGCGATGGACTGCAAGGCATTTTGGGCGGCAAATTCCTTTTCCTTAAAAGACGTCAGTCGGGCGAGCATCGTATCGAGTCCGGAAAGGGCAAAGGCATTGATCCTCTTTTCGTAGTGGTGGCCGTCCTGCAGGAGGGAGGAAATTTTCTCCCGCAGGAGATGGGGCGTGACCTGTGTCCAGGGGATGAAATCGAGCAGTCCCTGTTCTTTCAGTTGTGTCGCCCGGATCAATTGTTCTTTTCGCGGTGTTTCGCGGGGAATGATCAAAGCGGGGGTGTGCTGGGTGAGTATCTCGCAGATAGTATTATACCCCCCCATACAAACCACCAGGTCTGCAGCCGACATCAATTCCTCCAGCCGCGGATGAAAGGGCAGCGTTTTTATACCATATTTCTTCGCCCTTTTGGCGAAAGCTTCCCGGATTTTCTTGGGCATAAACGGCCCGGTAATAATGATCGATTTAAACGGCAGCGAGGTGGGGAAGGAGTCGTGCATGGTCAGATAATGTTCGATCACTTCCAGGCCGTCACCGCCGCCGCCGGTGGTCACCAGAATGAACCTGTCGTTGTCGCTGACGCGGTATCTCTTTCGGACGGCGGTTCTGGTTCTCGGGGATATTTTCTTGCGCGGGATATATCCGGTGTATTGTACTCTGTGGTGGAGCTTTGCCGGGATGGCATACATCTCCACCGGATCATAGATGTCGCGGTTGCCATAGACCCAGATCTCATCATACAACTGGTCCAGATAGGCATAGACGTTCTTTTCGCGCCAATCGTTTTGGATAACCGTCGCGTCATCGAGAATGTCGCGTAAACCCAGCACCGTCATGGTCGCCGGTGACTCTCTTTTCAGCCATTCGAGGGTCGGCAGCACCTCCCGTTTCAGGCCCAGCGGTTCCTTGTCGACAATAAAGAGGTTCGGCCGAAATGTCATGGCCGTGGCCAGGATGATGTTCCTTCTGATTGAGAGGGCCTTCTCCGGATCGATGCGAATGGAAAACGACTGGTAATCATCATTGCTCTTTTTGATCATCCCGGGAATGCGCACGAAGTCCACTTGCTGCGGGAAATGAAACCGTCCGGCGATAGGTGAGCCGGTAAGAATGAGCACATTGGTGGTGGCATCGCGCAGATAATTGGCAATGGCCATTGTTCTGCGAATATGTCCCAGTCCGTAGGTGTCATGTGAGTACATGAGGATGTTGTACGCAGGCGGATCGATTTCTGTGTGCATGGCCGGGCCGGTTCTCCGAGCTATTCTGCTCCGTTAGTCTGCTCCGTCAATGGAGTTCGGTGCTGCGATAGAATTCTCTTATTCCAACCTGGAAAACTTGTCAAGTTGCCGGATGCAAAAAAAAATCCTCGTAGAAGTCGGTTTCTACGAGGATGAGATGGAAAGAAGGTAACCAGAGTCAAAAACTGAGTGTCAGTTGATTAGAAATCATAATAATATTTTCCACATCGGTATAATTGCTCCGGTCGGTAAACAGCTTACCGGTATCCATATAGCCGAAGTGCAGTTCGTAACTGATATTGTTCAGTAATTTGTATACAATGCCCAGGTTGGCTTCCCAGCTTGATCCGCTGACGCCACCGATCAGATCGGGTGACCAGAGATTGCGTGTTACCCCGAAGGCGCCTTGTATAAAAATATTCTCTGTCGCCTCAAACTGGGCGGAAAGAGCAATACCGCTCAGGCCGGATGGTTTGGAATCTTCGCCCAGGGCAACTGTTTTCTGGTGCTCACTGTTCAGGATGTCCGCCGCGCCACCGGTTATCAGCAGTGGTTTGAAATCCCGTATGACCAGTGTCCCCTCATTGTCCTGTAGACCCTGCAAGGCGCCGAGATTGTAGGAGGTCACTTTATAGGCATGGTGGGTGCCGAGATCTTGGGCAAAGAGCAGACCCGTCCCCCAGAGAAGGTGCAGGATAATACAGAGTGGCAGGGCTATACGCTTTGTCATAATTTCCAACTGGTTACCCATTTTCATACTCCTGTGTGGAAATACGAAAAAGTATTTTAATATGCCAATATTTTCTATCTTTCAGGAGCAAAAGTCAAGGGAAATGTTGTTCTGCGGCGCTTGTCTGGATACATATCTTGCTTGTCCGACCAAATTGCGATATAGATAGCTGTTTGCGCAGGCCTTAAGAAAAATATACATTAATAAATGTACTGCATGGTACGATTACGAGCACTAATTCATTGAATGATTGGGAGAAGTCATGCGAGTCAAATTCATAGCGGTCACTCTGTTGTGTCTCACCCTCGGTTGTGTGGGCGTGGTGTTGGGCGAAGACAAACAACAGCAGTCTCAGGAAGAAAAGCAGTATAATGTCGTCTTTTCGATATTTGTTAACGATTCCGCCGGGAAGTACGCCTACCTGCGAGACAGTATTCAGGCGATGCTGGCCGGCCGTCTGGCGGCGGGAGATGGCGTCAAGGTGCTGGAAAAAACCTTTAGTCAGAAGGAACTGAACGCCCTGAAGAAAGAGGGTACGCCGGGCTCCCTGTCGATCGGCGGGGAAAAAGCCGACTATCTGCTCACCGGCGAGCTTTTTGCTCTCACCAGCGGCCTGGAAGTCCTGGTTGATCTCTATCCGCTGGTCCCGGAAAAGGAAGTCATGCACTTCTCGCTCCTTGCCAAGACGTCGGATACCCTTATTGCCGATGTCGAGCAACTCGCCGGGGATATCGCCGAGACGGCCTTTGGGGCGCAGCCTTTTGTTGCCGGACAGCAAACGAGACGCGGTGTTGCCGACGGCAGTAGTGCTTTTGTCACCGCTCATCCCGAGGCGGCCTATAAAAAAAATGTCCATACCGGAACTATTATCGGGGTTGCCGGCAGCGGCGTGACGACCAGAGGCCGAGGCGCCCGGATGACCACGACCGTGCCGGTTGATATGCGGGCCATGGCGGTCGGCGATGTCACCGGCGATGGCGAAAAGGAAATACTTCTTTTGGCCGGTTCCAGTCTGCGGTTGTTCGGCACTCAAGAAAATGCCCTTGTCCAGCTTAGCGAGACTGCCCTGCCGAAAAACCTTGTCAGCCATGCGCTCAACCTGGCCGACCTCGATGGCGATGGCCGGGACGAAATATATATCAGTGCCACCGATGGCCTGTATGTCGCCTCGATGATTATGCACTATCAACCTGGCACCGGTTTTCAGGTGAGCACGGAGAATATCCGCTGGTATCTGCGGCCGCTCCTGGTACCGGGTAAAGGATGGCAGCTGGCCGGACAACAGCGGGGCATAGCAAGAATCGATCTGGTCCGTCCGGGCATCTCCCTCGTCACCCTGGATGCCGACAACAAGGTTGTCGAGGGCGACCGTCTGCCCCTGCCGCCTGCCGTCAATCTCTTTGATTTTGTCTATGCCGATCTCGATGGCGATGGTTTTTATGAAGTTATTGCCGTCGACCCGAAAGAAAAACTGCGTGTCTATAGTCCGGGCAATGAATTGATGTGGGTGAGCAAGGACAATTTTGCCGCCAGTAAAATTTATCTGGGGCCGCCAAGAGGAGGAATAGGCGATGAAAATCAGCGCCGGAATTTCACTTCGGACGAGGACGCTGACCGTGAAGTGATTTTTGTACCGGGACGACTCATTGTCACGGATATTGATAATGACGGCCGCCAGGAAATTGTTGTCAGTGAAGGGGAAAAGATTGGCTTAAGCTACTTTAACCGTCTGCGCCTCTATGCCGGCGGCGCGGTTGTCAGCCTGGCCTGGAACGGTGCTGCGCTTGACGAATCCTGGCGGACAGGTAATTTCAAAGGTTATGTTGCCGGCTACGGCTTTACCCTGCTCGATGCGGCGCAACTGCAGGATACAACAGAAAATATTCCTGCCGAAAAGACGCTGGGCAGATTGTTTGTCGGCCATTTGCCGAAAAGCGGCTCGCTGATAGAATTGCTACCAGGCAGCGATGAGACGGAGCTGACTGTCTATGATATTGAATTCTCTCATGAAAAAAATGATATATAGCATTTGTCTTTGAAAGAGTATAAAAAACTATACCAAAGGGTAAAAAAATCTTGACATGGCTCCGCCGCAGGTATACTATGACTTCAATATCGACATAACTTTGCCGGTGCGCTCCTCAAGCAAGAGCGTTGCAGCTGATAGTCAGTCTGCTAACCGTGCAAAGAAAAAATGACCCTTACTAAGAGGGTTACAACAGTTTTCAGGAGAGAGAAAAATGAAAAAGATAATAGCTTCAGTTGTAGGTCTCGCCCTTGTTGGTGGTGTTGCCGTAACCGGCGCCATGGCAGCCGAGAGTCAGTTTGGTGGTATGTGGCGTACACGTATGATCTATGACGATAATAAGAGTGGCACCGCTGCTGATATAAATGCTGATGATACGACATTTGCAGCTGGCAATGATAGCGGCAGCAACTACATCACCGATACCCGTACCCGTTTGTACTACACCGCAAAATTCAATGATCATTTCAAGTTCGTCAACCAGTTTGAGTTCGATGCTGTTTGGGGTGGGCCAAAAGCAGGTTATGGTGACCTTGGAACAGACGGTAAGGATTTTGAAATCAAGCAATCCTATCTCGATTACACCATGGGCATGCTGAATGCCAAGGTTGGT
>CAYPPR010000006.1:0-97487 GCA_964412665.1 uncultured Desulfopila sp. | reverse complement strand
CTGATAAAGGAACTGGAGTGCAGCCTCCCGTGAATTACGGCGTGTACCCATAGCTTTTCAATACCAATAATAATAAGAGCGAAGGGGCGGATACAAACAGGTTATCCCCGCTCCCGCCCCTTCAATTTCAAGGCGCCTGTTTTGCCGCCATTGTCTATATCTCAGGATGTCATTTTACGGCAGTAAATCAATTATATTGGCCATCTCTATGGCGGCGACTGCAACTTCTGCCCCTTTATTGCCGGCCTTAGTGCCACTGCGCTCTATCGCCTGTTCAATGGTTTCCGTGGTCAACACGCCAAAAAGTACCGGCACTCCTGTTTCCATGCTTGCCTGCGCCGTACCCTTGGAAACTTCACTGACGACAACGTCGAAATGCGGGGTTGCGCCGCGAATGACGACACCCAGCACAATGATGGCGTTGTATTTCTGCGCCCCGGCCAATCGTTTCGCAATAAGAGGGATCTCAAAGGCACCAGGTACCCGCACCACATCAATATCGTCGGCGGCAGCACCGGAGCGAACCAGGCTATCCAGAGCCCCCTCCAGCAGTCTTTCACTGAGAAACGAATTCCATCGTGCCACAACAACAGCAAATTTCTTTCCTGCCGCATTGAGATTACCTTCAATATATTTTGCCATACCTTTCCACCTGAAATTATTTATTTTGCACGAATTAATCCGTCTTATCAGTCATCCACGGCCATAAGGTGGCCCATCCGGTCACGCTTACACGTCAGATATTCCTTACTGTCCTTAGTGGCGTGCATCTCGAGCGGCAGCCGCTCGACCACCTCAATACCATATCCCTCAAGACCGACAATTTTTTTGGGATTATTGGTCAGAATGGCCATTTTTTTCACACCAAGATCACGGAGAATTTGTGCTCCGATACCGTAGTCGCGAAGGTCACTTTTGAAACCAAGGAGATGATTGGCCTCAACGGTATCGACTCCCTCCTCGTCCTGCAGGCAATAGGCCTTGAGTTTATTGACAAGACCGATACCACGACCTTCCTGACGCATATACAAAACAACACCACAGCCCTCCTGATCAATCATTTTCATGGCCGCGTTCAACTGGAGGCCGCAGTCGCACCGGGCGGAGCCAAAAACATCGCCGGTGAGACATTCGGAGTGTACTCGGACAAGCACCCGGTCCGCCTTGGAGATATCGCCCTTGACGAGAGCCAGATGGTCAAGTTTGTCAATCGAGTTGGTATAAACAACCGCCCTGAACTCTCCGGCATGTTCTGTCGGAACCCGTGCCTCGACCGCTCGCTGGACAAGGGTGTCTTCACGCAGCCGGTAGGCGACCAGATCGGCGATGGTGGCTATCTTCAAATTATGTTTCTCGGCAAATTTTTCCAGATCACCCATACGGGCCATCGTCCCGTCTTCATTCATAATTTCACAGATAACTCCCGCCGGAATCAGCCCGGCAAGCCGCGACAGATCGACAGAACCCTCCGTCTGGCCGGCGCGTACAAGAACACCTCCGGTTCTGGCTCGGAGGGGAAAGATATGACCTGGACTGACAAGATCGAGTGGCTTGGTGTTCGGATCAACGGCCACCTGCACCGTACGCGCCCGATCCGCGGCGGAAATACCGGTTGAAACACCGGTTCTCGCCTCGATACTCACGGTGAAACCGGTTCCATAGGGCGAGGTATTATTTGACACCATCATCGGCAAGCCGAGCTTATCGGTCAGTTCTTCGTTTAAAGTCAAACAAATCAGACCTCTGCCGTGGGTGGCCATGAAATTGATACCCGCCGCATCAACCTTCTCAGCCGCCATATAGAGATCACCCTCATTTTCTCGGTCTTCATCATCGACCAGAATGATCATCTTGCCCGCCCTAATGTCCTCGATTACTGCTTCAATTGAGCTCACTGCCATAATAATTCACACTCATAAATGTAATGGTTAACCGCATCCTCTAGCCGGGATCACATAAAACCGTGCTGCGCAAGAAATCCGGGATTAATCCCCTCACTGCCCTCGGAGCCGGCCATTGCCGACCGGGGGGCGAGCAGCTTTTCAATATATTTACCGATTATATCAACTTCAATATTAACCTTACTGCCGACCTTGAGCGCGCCAAGTGTCGTCATCTTCAGGGTAAGCGGTATTATTGACACGGAGAAGTGTGCCGCATCGCAACTGTTCACGGTAAGACTGACCCCGTCGATAGTAATCGATCCTTTTTCAATGATATACCGTCCCTGCTCCGCCGGCAGCGAAAAAGAAAAAATGGTATAGCTGCCGATTTCTTTCCTAGCGGTAACGGTAGCCAGACAATCTACATGACCTGAAACGAGGTGCCCGCCAAGCCGGTCGGAAAGTTTCAGAGCCCGCTCTAAATTAACAATGCTTCCCGGGCCAATTAAACCAAGCTTGGTCCGCGACAATGTTTCCGGAGAAACATCGGCACTAAAACTGCGTCCACGAATTTTATACGCCGTCAAACAGGCTCCGTTTACGGCGATGGACTCCCCTTCTTTCGGTTCCACGAGGTCAAAATCGGCCATAAAATCATAGGCTATACCGCCGCCGACCGTTCGCTTGCCGATTATTTTACCGGCTCCTTCGATTATCCCCGTAAACATTGTTTCTCTGCAGGCTGACTTAGGCTTCGTCTGATAACTGCGCCGCTTTTTTTATGAAACCGGCGGCAATGTTTTCATGCCGAAAATTTTTATGAATTGAAGCGATAGTGCGGTAAGTATCCGCAGCTTTCTCTTTTTGTTCGAGATTCAGGTACAATTCGGCTATTTCTTCCAAGGTGGTCACGGTCCCCTGGGGATCCCTGTTGTCATGGTAATGATCGAGAATCGCCATACAGGAGGTAATGGCCGGAGCATATTGTTTCAGTGCCTTCTGCGCGTCGACAATTTTTTTCAACACCGCCAGCACACTCATACGGTCATTCGATTTATCGCAGATATCCAGGGCCTGTTGGTAATGCTGTAAAGAGCTCTCATATTCCCCACGGGCAAAACAGACATGGCCAAGCTGATTGCTCGCATTGGCTATGCCCGCCTGGTCATCTCTTTCTTTAAAACCAACGAGAGCATTGTGCAGAGCCACTGCCGCCTGGCCGTAGGCCTGATTTTCAAAATATTTTTTTCCCTCTTCATAGTCGGCCTGCAGAGGATCGGACGGCTTGGCGCTCGGGGATGCCCCCATTGTTCCAATGCTATCGAGTGTCTGTAAATTTTCAGTCATTGCTAATTTCTCCTTGTATCACTTGTAGTGCTGAACATGCCGCTGCAGCGACAGTCGAAGAGACGATTTTTCCATCTCGACAATAGTGGAACTCTTCCTGATCCGTACCCATCTCCATGAGTTGCAGAGCCACTTCGGTAGCCTTTAAGCGCCCCATAAGTCTGGCCACCTGTCCCCGTATTTGCGGATCCGGGTGTTGTAGAAAGTGAAAGAGGTTATAAAAAGGTGTATCGCGAATCAGATCCGGCCGCGTCTCGGCAATTTCGGTAAGTGCCCACAGGGTCTGATTTTGCGTTGAAGGCTCGCCGAGGTAATTTAAAAGATGTCTGGTAAACGCACCAAAGATATCCGTACGTAATGCAATAACATGACCAATCGTTTCCACCATGCCCCAGGGCGTTGCCGCTGAATCGGAACAGGCCTCGAACAAACGGTGCAACAGTTCTGATACCGGACCAGGATCACGGGTCGATGTCCGCGCCGTGACCCGGCCTATTATCCAGGCCACCCGCCAGCGATTTTCTTCCAGGGGATCATAGAGCAACCGCTGCATCAGCCGCAGGGTTTTTTTATCGTCAAAGCAGAAAGCGACAAGCGCATCAATATTTTCCTGCTCGACCAGTTCCCTGATTATTTTTTTATTGGCCTTCCTGCGTACCCGTTTTTCGTCGGGGGCCGGTTCAATAGAGCCCGGCTTTCTTTCCGACAGGATGCCCAGCGATCTCTCGACCGCCTCGGCTTTCTTTTCTTTTATTCTGTAGGCAATATCCTGGATGTCCGTGTGCAGACGAACAAAATAGAGCACCCCGCGCACTGCCCGGCCATCGACATTTTTCGTCGCTACGACCTGATGCCGACTTTCATCATAATTTTCTATGCGGCCGGTAAGATAGTCGTCTTCGGGCATTAATTCCCAGGCAAAATCAGCATTGTCATTACAGGCATAAACCAGGGTTTCGACTATGGTGGCGCCGACATTGTGCCCGGTGGCATCACAGGCATACACCGCACCACACTGACAGCGTCCAACGGGGAATTCCGTCATTTTTCTTACCGGGGCGTGGGTTGCCCGGCCAACCTTCTGACCACAAAACGGGCACCACGGTCGTACAATAATCTGTTCTTTAGGCATCTATAAATCGCTCATGTCTGCAGCTGAGGCTCGTGCCTTATACCAGCTTTTCCTGAAGGCTCGAAACAAAATTCGGATCAACCGAGTAGCCGAGTTCTCTTGCTTTGTCCAAATGGTTCTTGGCATCAGCGAAATTTCCTTTAAAGTACAGCGCCACTGCCAGATTGTTATGGCCAAGTGGTGAATCAGGTTCCAGCTCAAGACCCTTTCGAGCAGCTGTCACGGCGCGTTCATCCTCTCCCTTCATGGTCAGAACCGCAGTGAGATTTATCCAGCTGCTGGCCAGTTTTGGATCGTATTGAATAGCTTTATTATAAGAAGTTATAGCTTTGTCGAAATCACTGCGCTGCTGCCAAATAAGACCGAGATTGGCATGGGCCTGGGCACTTTCCGGACTTACCGAAAGCGCCTTTTCGTTTAACTCCTGAGCCTTATCGAGATTTCCCTGGCCAAAATAAATCGCCCCGAGGTTGATCATACTTTCACTACTGAGATCATCGATTTCGATGGCTCTTTCCAGAGCCGCTATGGCCTCAGGTATACGACCAGCCTTCATATAGACGAGACCGAGGTGGTGGAAGGCCATCACTGATTGCGGATGTTCCTTGCATTTCTTTTCCAGTTCTTCAATTACTTTCGGCAAATCTTCCTGCAACTTTTCTGACATAGTGTACCTCTATATTTTAACGAGCTTCGATCCTTGTTGTTTTTTACTTTTCCTCAACCGGGTCAGGTAGAGAAATGCTTCTCGGCTTACAGCGCCTTATGCCATATAACTGGCCATAAAAGTGCTACCGACGAGGAGCGCATACAATATAGACACCTTGAGCGCACTTGCAACAATAAAATAGTCACCCTGTCGCAACGGCCTTTTACCGGAAGACCTCAACTGAATGCCAAAAGGCAGGCACGTTTTATTGCTCGGCAAGAATTTTTTTTGCAAGCATGACATCCTTACCTATTTGTTCGGCCAATTCTTTAGGTCCGGAAAATTTCTTTTCAGCGCGTAAAAATTTCAGCAGATTCACCTTGATCGGTTTGCCGTAAATATCTTCGTTGAAATCAAAGATATGGGTCTCGGCCACCAGCTGTTTTTCACCAAATGTCGGGTTGTATCCTATATTGAGTATGCCGCCATAGCGGCGTCCTTCACAGAATACCTTTGTTACATAGACCCCATGCTTTGGTACTAAATCTTCTTCATTGAATTTGAGATTGGCCGTAGGAAAACCGATCACCTTACCGCCGCGCTGTTTACCCATGCGGACAGTTCCACGAATCTGGTAGCAGCGGCCAAGAAGTTCTCGGGCGGCGGCCATTCGCCCCTCCTTCACCAGCTCGCGTATTTTTGTCGAACTGACGAGCTGGTTGTTCAAATGACAGGCCTCAACCACGGTCACCGGAAAATCATAGAGTCGCCCCTGTTGTTTTAAAAAATCAATATTGCCACTACGTCCCTTGCCGAAGGCATAGTCATAGCCCACCACCAGCTCTTTCACCCCGATTTTCTTAACAAGCAAATCGGCCACAAACTTCTCAGCTGTTGTCTTGGCAAATTCCTTGGTGAACGGAATGACCAGCAAAACATCTATACCGGATTGCCCAATCAGCTCTTCCTTTTGTTGATACGTGGAAATCAACTTGATACCGCCCGGCAATAGAACCTGGAGAGGATGAGGATCAAAGGTGATCACGACACTTGTGCCGTCAGCGGCCCGAGCCTTTTCGACTACTGCGGCAAACAGCTGTTGATGCCCCAGATGAACCCCGTCAAAATTGCCGATCGTCACACAGGCATTCTTTAAGGGTCGGTTGATCTCTTCAATTTTTCTTAAAATTTTCATAATGACGACAAAGGATGATTTTTTTTATTGCTGCACCGAAGAATGTCTTGACAAAATCCCGCGCAGGAAGCATATTCATGCGCGTTGCCGAAGTGGCGGAATTGGTAGACGCGCTAGGTTCAGGGTCTAGTGGGGGTATCTCCGTGGGAGTTCGAGTCTCCCCTTCGGCACCATTTAAAATTTCAAGGGCTGCAATCTTTTTGGATTGCAGCCCTTTTTTGTTTCTTCATTTTCTTTATGTCCCACTGGAAGAGCATCTTAGGCGCACACCATTTTCTCGGAGTACAAGAGCCTGCCGACAAAAGAGTCAGCATGCCGGTCAAAGCAGGAATTGATGCCGTATAGCATGATTCCTGCAGAGTTGCAATGTCTCCCTTTCATCGACGGCAACGAGCAGGTCTTTGGGCTTTTATGACAGAAGACTTTTGGGATTTTCACGACAATCTAATCCAGAGCGGGCAGCAGGAAGCAAAAAATCGCCCCTTCCGGGTCGTTCTGCTCCGCCCAGATTATGCCGTGGTGGTCTTCAATAATGCGTTGGCATATAGACAGGCCAAGCCCAACACCGTCTGCGCCCGGATACGTTTTACTTCCTTTAATAAATTTGCCGAATACTGTTTCCAGCTCATTTTTTTCGATGCCCACTCCCTGATCGATCACCGTAACCTTCCAAGCGGATTTTCGCATGCCATCAAGCTTCAAATAATCTTTTTCCAGTAAAATCTTCACCTCTTTGTGCCGGGCGGAGAATTTCATGGCATTGGCCAGCAGATTACGCAGAACCTGATAGAGCTTGGTCCTGTCATATTCTGCCGGTGCATGACAGCCTGATGGCTGGTAACACAGCGATATTTCGCGCTCCTCCATCATCACCCTGAACTCCGCTATCACCTTTTCCAGATCCTCGGTCAGATCATACTGTTGTCTATTATAGCAGGCTCCGCCGGATTCCAGGGTACTGAGATCAAGGAGCTCGTTGAGCAACTCCAGAAGTTGATCGCCGCTGGTGACAATCATTTGAAAATATGTCTCCAGCTTTTCGCGCGATGCCCCCCTGACCCGCTTCAAGCCAAGCCTGGCGACACTCAAAATACTGTGCATGGGGGTTCGCAGCTCATGCGACATGCCGGCAAGAAATTCCGACTTGGCCTCATTGGCCAGCTGGGCCGCCCGAAGCGCCCCCTGCATAGTTGTTTCATCGGTGCAGATACCGGAAATGGCATAAATCCGGCCGTCACTTTCTTTTAATGGAAACTTGTGTACAAGCAGTTTCTTTTCCTGGTCTCCAAAGACAAATGTCCCTTCGATTTCTATTGAAGCTCCGGTTTCAATAACTTCAGTATCTCGATAGGCCAAAAACCGTGCGACTTTTTCCGGAAAGATCTGATAATCTTTTTTCCCTCGCAACTCGTAAAGGGTACAGCAGCAGAGTTGAGTAAAAGGTCGGTTTGCCGTCAGATAACATCCTGTGAGGTCCTTGCAATAAATCGGTAAATCGATATTCCGCAGTATCGCATGCAGATACCCTTCACTTTCAGAAAGTGATTTCTGGGTGATTTCGAGGGTCTCTTCCAACTGTTTTCCAACGGTGATATCACGCAGAGTGACAAAAATTATCTGATCATCCTGCCAGGTGACCCGGCGCAGATTGACATGGACCAGTAGTGACCCATGCTCTTTCGGCCGTGGCACCCTGCATTCAAAATCATCTTCCTCGCCGTTGACCGCATTGGCCCAGTGATCCTGAAACGTCAAGGTAGTCTCAATCGGCACGGCGAACCGAGGTTCAATCAAGGTGTTCACAATATGCGCCCTGTCGGCGGCAAACATCTTCATGAGTGCCTGATTGACATCCAGCACCCTGCCCTCCAGGGTACAAATGACGATGGCCTCACTGGTCAAATTAAAGAGTTCGAGCGTCTTCACCCGGGCTTTTTCCACTTCCCGCCGCGCTTGTTGCTCCTGGGTTATAATTTCGGCCAGTTTACTGTTGGCTTCTGTCAGTTTCTCGGCCTGTCTCTCGAAAAGATAAGCGGTAATCAATGCGTCCCAGAAATGAAAATTCCACTGTTTCGTCTGCAACAGAAGGTACACAACAAAAAACATCATTGCTGCAAGAGCTGGCCAATGCGTCATTTGTTGCGAGAGCAAAATAATAAAAAGAGCTATAGACGGGACAAAAGAAAG
The DNA here is from genome assembly GCA_964412665.1 of uncultured Desulfopila sp. Lineage (GTDB taxonomy): Bacteria > Desulfobacterota > Desulfobulbia > Desulfobulbales > Desulfocapsaceae > Desulforhopalus_A. The sequence continues at coordinate 89,094 of CAYPPR010000006.1, read as the reverse complement.
CAGGAGATAGTGTACCGCAAGAGCCCGCCAGATACAAAAGTTCACCATACATCCAGCGCCGATGCCCGCCGAAAGGATCAGAATGAGCAGCACCGGGAAACCTTCAAAATCATCATAGATAAAAATGGCTGTTGTGATGCCCCATACCGCAGCCATGCCCAAACAACTCAGGTAGAACACCTGCACCCACCTGGAAAATGAGCCGAGTTCTGGGCTTTTTATATACTTTATCGCCAGACGACGGGCGATAGCGCTACCCAGCATAACAAAAGACAGACTGCCCCAAATAAAAGGTGCGCGGGAAAAATATCCGGAGACAATTACCGCCAGAACAAAGCAGAGAGGCACAATGACCGTGCCGGGAATTGCCCTCGCAGCCATTTCCCGCGCGGCTCTCTGAACCAGCAGGTGGTTTTCCGCTGCTGATAACTGTATTGATCGGAGGGAGAGTGTCTGTTTCAGGTCCTGCAGAGTCACCATAGAGCCGGCCCGGGAAGAGTGAGGTGCAAAGTCAGGTGCAAAGCGGATCAGTCATCAAAACCGTTTATCACGAGGCAACAGGCCAACAACAGCGGCTTGTTGCACACACCGGCGATAAAGTATCAGCAAACTGACGGATAAGTATAATCTTTTTCATCCATTTTGGCTTTTTTTTTCAAAAACAAAAAATACCTGAGCAAAAGAGCATAATTGCTCCCTTGGTGATCTATAAACTAAAAAATCAAATCGTCTACCGGATAAAAAGCTGGACGTGTCAGGAAAAACCGATAGGATCATCACAATTCCTTATATATATGTCGACGCATTGTGAACAATAGTTTATTCTATACGCATGTTCATTTTACGATTGTACCGAAATTTAATATTGAAATCAGGGTATTTCCCTATATTATTTTTATACAAACGACAGTATCTGAACTTGACGACTACCGGTGAAGCTCCTATTATAGGCTCCTCAGACTTATTCATGAGTCGATTATTATTTTACCAATGGTGCGAATCAAGCTATCATAAACGAAGGAGTAACAAATGCTTGAAATGAAAAAAGGTGATGATATTCTTGCAGTTGTTGGTGGCATCGCCACCATTAACGAAGCTCGAAATGTTTTTGCTGAAAATCTCGACGAGAGTAACAACACGAAACTCGCGCTGATTAAAAATGAAGAGGCGCTGCTTAAAGTTGCCAACGCTATTAAAATGTGTCGTCCCGACAGTGTCTTTGTGAATACCGGTTCGGCGGCCGATATCCAATGGATTCGCGAGTACTCTCTTACCAAAGGCGAAGAAAAACCCTTGGCTAAAGCGGGACATACCATTCATTTCGATCTGCCGGAAGACCAGGCTCGCCTGGTTAACCAGACGTTTTATATCATTAATGAAGGCGAGCGAATGAGTTCCCTGGCAAAGTCGATATTACGCAGCGAGGCGACCGAGTATGTCAAGAAGTTTATGCCGGGAATTATGACCGGAAAAACCCTTATCGTTGGTTTTTACAGCCGCGGCCCGGTTGGCGCAGAAGCTGCTCTTCCGGCCATCGAAATCTCCTCTTCCGGCTATGTTATGCATTCCGCCGAGTTATTATACCGCAACTGTTTTAGCGATTTTGATGCGGAAACGGAACGTACCGGACTCTTTTACACCAATGTTCACGGCCAGGGCAATAACACCTCCGAGGATGTGCCCAATGCCCGTATTTTTATGGACAGAAGCTGGATGACCACCTTTTCCACATTCTGTACCTATGCCGGCAACACCTTACTGTTGAAAAAAGGCAATCATCGGTTCAGCGTGGATTACGCCACCTATTACAAGGTGGAAGAACAGCTGTCAGAACATATGTTTATCACCGGCATGACCGGCCCCGGCGGTAGAAAAACATTTTTCGCCGGAGCCGCCCCATCCGGCTGCGGTAAAACCACCACCGCCATGGTTGGTACCGATTTTGTCGGCGACGATCTGGCCCAGTTCTGGATTGACAAAAACGGCGTTCTCCGGGCCATCAATCCGGAAAAAGGTATCTTCGGCATCGTTGAAGATGTCAACCGTGAGGGTGACCCCTACTTAATGGACTGCCTACGGGGAGACGGCACAGAAGTAATCTGGTCGAATGTTCTTGTCGCCGACGGGGTACCCTACTGGGTAGGCAACGGCGAGCCGGTCCCTGACAAAGGGATAAATTTTCAGGGTGAATGGTATAAGGGGAAAATAGGCCCCGACGGGAAGCCGGTCCCAATGTCCCATAAGAATGCACGCTGTACCCTGTTTGCTTCGGCGATTGCCAACCATGCAACAGCGTTATCGGAAGATCCGAACGGCGTACCGATTAAAGTCATCACCTACTCCGGTAGAGACGCTGACACCATGCCGCCGGTCTGGGTTGCCAAAACACCCAATGAAGGTGTTGTTATCGGCGCATCTATCGTCTCCAAAGCCACGGCCACAGAAGTGGGCGCAACCGGGGTCAACCGGCAGCCTTGGGCAAATGCACCTTTTATTCCCGGGGCACTGGCTGACTACATGGAGGCGCAATTTACCTTCTTCAACTCAACAAAATTTTCTGCGACCACCAGACCAGTCATGGCCGGTTTGAACTATTTTCTTACCCATAAAAATCGTGGCGGCACCGGCAGTCATCTTCTTGGTGAAAAAAAGGATGTCCGCGTCTGGCTCGGCTGGTTGGAACTGTTCGCCAATGGCGAGGTAGAGGCCATCACCACACCAATTGGCTACCTGCCCAAATACGAAGATCTGGTGGTCTTGTTTCAAACCATAGACAAGGAGTATCCAAAGTCCTTGTACGATATGCAATTTTCTCTCTACATAGACAAGATTGTCCATCGCCTTGATCTGCAACGCGAAGCGTACAGCAAAGAACCGGAAATTCCGCAAATGCTCTTCAAGGTCTATGAAAATCAGAAGAAAGAACTTCTTCAGCTGCAGGAAAAATTCGGCGCTATTATTCCCATGAATAAACTGATTTAATTTTGTCCTGCTACAGCCCTGGCTATCCGGCCGGGCTGTAGCACGTTTTGCCAAACCGGTTACCACCTTTATTTTTTTGCCTCTCTGAAGCAGACAGCCCAAGCAATGAATCCTCCTTCTGAACCGTCCTCCGAACGTATGATCATGCAGGTTTCGGACCCCAAGCTCCTCAACACCTATTCACTGGTTCTTTCCGCCTCAGGTATCACTCATCGTATTCAATATATTTCCACTGATCAAATTCAGATTTATGTTCCCGCGCACAGGCAAGAACGAGCGCTCTACGAGCTAGCAGCCTATGATAGCGAGAACAAGGACTGGCCACCGCCGTTCCCACATGACACCTTCGCCCCGACCTTTCGCGCCATGAGTTCGGTGGTCGTCGGCTGTCTGATTTTCATCTACGGCCTGAGCGGTGACTGGCAGCTGCACTCATTTTGGTTTTCCAAGGGCGGGGGAGATGCTGCTGCCATTCTCAATAATTTTGAACTGTACCGCCTGGTCACCCCACTCACCTTACACGCCGACATTGTCCATCTCCTCGGCAACTGTTTCCTTGGAGGCGTTCTTTTACATTTCTTTTTTCATCTCACCGGCAACGGCATCGGTCTTTTTGCTCTCTTGATCACCGCCGCCATAGCCAATTATATCAACGTCGTGGTGCACGGTCCCGGCCATCTCTTTGTCGGTTTCTCCACCGCCATTTTCAGTGTTATCGGAATGCTCTGCACTATAAGTTTCGCCCTGCGGACAAAACGATATACGTTACACTTCTTCATGCCTCTCATGTCAGGTTTAGCCCTCCTCGCCTTTCTCGGTTCAAGCGGTGAAAGGACAGATCTCGGAGCACATCTTTTTGGCCTCTTGTGTGGCCTCGTCTCCGGCAACTTCGTCCGATTGCCCCTCTTTACCGCCTTGCGCTCCTCCTTTATAGCGCAAACCTTTCTCGGTACTTTCACCCTGCTCATTTTTTATAGTTGCTGGCTGCTTGCCTTTTCCCGGTGAGCCGAGAGAAAATCGTCATCGGTTAAGCAATAAATTGACGATTCAGATTGCAATCCCCCCCATCTATTATTACCCTTATGTGTTCGGTAAAACATTTTAAGCGATCCTCATACATTAGAACGCTAGTATTGTTAGGTTTTCGTGTGGAGGATATAGTATCAGACTATTACGACCAGGAGATTTTCTATGTCCAATCAGGATCAACAGCCTCCATGGGGAAAAAAGCAGAAGCCACAGACCCCGGAAGAGATTGTCGCCCAGCTGATTAACAAACTACAGGATTTTTTTTCAGATAAAAAAAAGCCACCACCTTCAGGGGATAATCAGGGACCTTCGCGCCCGCCCAGTTCGCCTTTTGCCAACATAGGCAAACTGCTGGCGGTTGTCCTTATCATCATAGTCCTGCAGGGTGTCTATTCCTCATTCTTCAAGATAAATCCCAGTGAGGTGGGCGTTGTGCTCCGGCTTGGTGCGTATTCGCGCACGACACCTCCCGGCTTGCATTTCAAAATTCCCTACATCGACCATCTGTATAAAGTCGATGTGGAAAATATCCGTAAAGAAGAGTTTGGCTTTCGCAATCGGATAGCCGGCCAGCAATCAAGTGTCAGCCGGGGAGCTTTTGACAATGAATCACTCATGCTGACTGCCGACAAAAATGTCATCAGTGTGGCCTGGATTGTCCAGTATAGAGTTGCCGACCCATATGCCTTTCTCTTTATGGTCACCGATGTCCGGCAGGCTATTCGTGACAATTCCGAGAGTGTTACCAGGCGCGTTGTTGGTAATATGGATTTTGACTACGTGTTGAGTAATCGGGATCTTCTCGCGGCATCGGTAAAAACCGAATTACAGGAACAACTCGACAAACTTTTTCCCAAGGCCAGAAGCGGTGTGAGAATCGGCACCGTGCAATTTCAGGATATCAACCCGCCCGACCAGGTAAAACCCGCATTTAATGAGGTAAATGAGGCTGACCAGGATATGAAACGACTGGTCAATGAAGCCCAGGAAACCTATAATCGGGTTATTCCCAAAGCTTCCGGTGATGCCAAAAAAATTATTGAAGAAGCGTACGGGTACCAGTCCGAACGTATTAATAACGCTGAAGGTGAATCGCAGCGATTTAATGATATCCTCAAGGAATATAAAAATGCTCCTGAGGTAACTCGTAAACGGATGTATCTGGAAACCATGGCAAAAATTCTACCTAACGTAGAATCCGTCTATGTCATTGATAAAGACCAACAGGCGCCAATTCCGCTCTTGAACATCACTTCAGCAGCCGGCTTGTCGGCAACGCAGCCCCAAAAGACTGATACTACTCAAAGGAAATAGATATGAAACAAATAGCCCAATTTTTTCTTGTCGGTCTCATCCTACTAGCCATTGTCGTGGTATATGACGGCTTCTTCATCCTCGAAGAAGGCAAGCAGGTCGTCATTACCCAGTTTGGTGCCCCGGTAGGTGAACCGGTTACCGAGGCCGGTCTACACTTCAAAATGCCTTTTGTGCAGAAAACCGAAGTTTTCGAAAAAAAGATTCAGCTCTGGGATGGTGATCCGAATCAGATTCCAACAAACGATAAAACCTTTGTTTTTGTTGATGTTACTGCCAGATGGCGTATATCCAACGCCTTGCAGTTTCTGCAGGCGGTCAATAATGAAGCAAGAGCACAATCTTTATTAAGTGACATTATTAACGGTACTATTCGAGACATGGTCAACAAGAATGACCTGATCGAGATCATCCGAAGCTCAGACTGGTCCATCGCAACCATGTCGGAAACCACGGCAATTTCTTCCATCGGCGTCGCGCCTAAAAATGGCCGTGACGGCATCTCCAACCAGGTTCGCGACATAGCCTCAAAAGTCACACCGCAGTATGGCATCGAACTGATCGATGTGATAATTAAAAGGGTCAACTACATTGATTCGGTTCGACTTAAGGTCTATGACAGGATGATTTCTGAACGAAAGCGGATCGCCGCAGAAAAACGCTCAATGGGTGAAGGCCAAAAAGCGGAGATCCTCGGTACGGTCGAGCGTCGACTCAAGGAAATTATTTCCACCGCCAACCGGGAAGCCGTGACAATAAAAGGTAAGGCCGATGCCGAAGCGACTAAAATTTACGGCGAAGCCTACTCACAGGATGCCGATTTTTATGGATTTCAGAAAACTCTGGAGAGCTACCCGACCATAGTCGGCAACAACACCTCCCTGGTTCTTTCTTCTGAATCCGATCTGTATCAATTTCTCAAGTCGGTAGACGGGAAATAGAGACTGACGGAGACAGTTACACATCGTTCTCAGGTGGCCTGGTTGTCATCCAGGCCACCGCTTGTTCCCGGATAGGCAGGTGCCTGGCTCTTTCGGTAAGGGATCCTGCCTTTCGCGTCAAGCATGTCGATAAATTTTTCCAATTGCGCTTCATCTTCGATTTCATCCGTATCAAGCTGCTCGAAGCGACAATTGCAATTGCTTAACTGCCCTGCACACCAGGGGCAAATCTCCACTGTGCAGCCCAGCAGATGGTTTTCTCCTTCGGGTACCGCACAGATGGGGCAGAGTTCTTTTTCTTTCTCCCGCGTTGCCGCATACTCATCCAGATCTTCTCGCAAAGGACATATACCCAGGAACTCTTCCTGGCTCTGAAAACCGAAAAAAGCCAATACCTGAGGATCAATTTCTTGCCGGTATTCCCCCAACAGAAGAATATGATCGGTTGACACCGCATACAGGTAAGAAAAATTTACCGTTGAAACAACAAAAAGATGGACGCCCTGTTCACCGATAAGTCGGGCTACCCGGACGACCGCCTCTTCACGCGCTTCAGGAAGTTCAGAATAGTACTCCCGGAACAGCCTCATGATAAAGGCATTACTTCTATAGCGCTCAACCAGCGCAAGCGCCGTCGCCACTTCATCTTCCGGTACCGAATATTGGATAAAAAGTTCGATCTCATTGACTAATTGCTGCACCGTATTCTCAAGTGGCATGGTGATCCTTCTAAGCTAAGTATTTAAAACTACATCGACTGTTTTGCTGTGACGATACGCAAACGTCTGCGAAAAAAGGCAAATTTAAGATCATTTGCCGAATAGTCAAAATTATATTATAGTCTTCTCCTGAAGATCATTCCAGTAACAATTTCAGGTCCAGTCATCCCAACCGAACTTGTTGTTGTAGGTAGAGCACCCTTTCCGGCAATATTTCCATCCAGCCCTGAAAAACTGTAAAAAACTCTGTTGCATGTACAGGCAACCTCTACTTCCCTTGGGCTGCCGGGGATAATATATTAAATCAGAAGTGTGTGTTTCCGATCCGGGGTCACCGTTTCGCCAACCATGAGGAATTACTATGTCACAAGAATTTGCCACCCTCTCTCTTGGAGAAAAATCGTATAAACTGCCCATTATCGTCGGTACAAGAGGGGACCGGGCCATTGACATCCGCAATCTACTGAAAGAAACCGGTCATACCACTCTCGACAGCGGTTACATGAACACCGGGTCATGCACCTCGGCCATTACCTACCTCGATGGTGCCAACGGTGTTCTCGATTACCGCGGTTATGCCATTGAAGATCTGGCAAAAAACTGCAGTTTTACAGAAGTTGCCTATCTGATTCTACACGGAGAACTACCGACTTTCGACGCCTTGGAGTTCTTTAAACACGAGATGCGCCGTTTTGCTTTACTCCATGAAGATATGATCCACTTTTTCGATCATTTTCCACCTAACGCGTCGCCGATGTCTATCCTGTCGACCACCGTTAATTCTCTGCACAACTACTATCCGGAGATGGATGAGGAAGACGATCCCTATGGCGGCTACTCGGTCACAACCGCCCGCCTGCTGGCCAAGACAAGAACCATTGCCGCCTTTTCCTACAAAAAGAGCATCGGCCATCCCCTGGTTTACCCGAGCCCTCGGTTAAATTATTGTGAGAACTTCCTCAATATGATGTTTGATCGCCCGAACCTGCCGTATAAGATCAAGCCCGAATTCGTCTCGGCCCTGAACAAACTGCTCATTCTGCATGCCGACCATGAACAAAACTGCTCGACATCGACTGTCCGACTGGTCGGCAGTACCGGCGCCAATCTGTATGCCTCCATTTCAGCGGGAATCAGCGCACTCTGGGGACCACTACACGGCGGAGCCAATCAGGCGGTAATTGGGATGCTGCAGGCGATTCACAAGGACGGCAACAACTACAAGAAATATATCACCAAGGCTAAGGATAAAAATGATCCTTTTCGTCTCACCGGATTCGGTCACCGGGTGTATAAAACCTTTGATCCCCGGGCGAAAATAATTAAAGAGGCCTGTGCCGAGATAATGGAAGAGCTTGAGATCCACGATCCTCTGCTTGATATTGCCTTGGAAATGGAAGAGCATGCAAAAACCGATGACTATTTCATACAGCGAAACCTTTATCCCAATGTCGATTTCTATAGTGGAATTATCTATCGCGCCATGGGTATCCCTACCAACATGTTCACCGTCATGTTTGCCTTAGGCCGTCTTCCCGGCTGGATTGCGCAGTGGACCGAGATGAAAGAAGATCGTGAAAATGCAAAAATCGGTCGTCCGCGGCAGGTGTATTCCGGGCAACCCCGCCGACCATTCGTCGCCATGAAAGATCGAACATAAGCAGCACATCCACCCGGTCTGGACGACTCGTCATTTTTGCTCTGGCTCGACAAAAGTTTTATTTAGCGAGATTTTTACCCACCACAAAATTGGCGACAAGCGGTACGTCCAGGACCAGGGCATGCTCCATGGCCGTTCGAACGATCAACTGGGTCTGTTCCAGTTCTGCCTCGGGCAATTCAAAGACCAGTTCGTCATGGATCTGCAGCAGCATTTTGGCGGCTCCCCCCTCGGCCCTGATAGCATTGCTGCATCTTATCATGGCAAGCTTTATAATATCAGCCGCCGTCCCCTGGATAGGTGTATTAATGGCCATCCTCTCGGCAAATTCCCTGCGTGTCCTGTCCTTGACATTAATTTCCGGAAAGCTTCTCCGGCGTCCCAGCAAGGTGGTCACATAGCTTTTTTCCCTGGTCTCAGCAACGATATCCGCCATAAATTTCTGTACTCCGGTATACAGGTGAAAGTAGCGGTCAATAAACCGCTGTGCCTCTTTTCTATCGATATCAAGCTGACTAGCCAGGCCGAAGCTGCTCATGCCGTAGACGATACCAAAGTTTATGCTTTTGGCCACCCGGCGCATCTCCGAAGTAATCAGCATGGGAGAAATACCAAAAATTTCCGCAGCCGTTCTGGCGTGGATGTCTTCACCTGATCTGAAAGCGCTAAGCAGAGCTTTATCCTGAGAATAGTGGGCCAGTACCCGCAAATCTATCTGGGAATAATCCGCCGAAAGAAACACCAGACCATCACCTGGAACAAAGGCGGCACGGATACGATTGCCCTCCTCGGTTCTGATGGGAATATTCTGCAGATTAGGCTCGCTACTGGACAGTCGGCCGGTGGCGGTTACCGCCTGATTAAAAGACGAATGAATTCTACCGGTCGTCTGGTCCTGCAGCAGGGTCAGCCTGTCGACATAGGTAGAGAGCAGTTTTGCCACCGTCCGATAACGTAAAATAAGCGCGGGCAGTTCATGTTTGTGCGAAAGTTTTTCCAATACCTTCACATCCGTCGAATACCCTGTCTTCGTTTTCCGGCCATGGGGCAACCCCTGTTCCTCAAACAGTATCTGGGCAAGCTGCTGAGAAGAGTTGATATTGAACGTATGTCCGGCCAAGGCATAGATCTGTTCTTCCAAGGCTTTCAGTTTGCCACTGAATTCAATGGAGAGGTCGGCAAGAACGGCTGGATCGATGCAGATTCCCCGCACTTCCATCTCGGCCAAAATGGTAACGATCGGCATCTCAACCTGTTGAAACAGTTGCATAAGACCTTTCTCAACCAGTACAGGCTCGAACTCCTGCCAGAGCAGCAAGGTGCCATAGACATCCTCACAGCTGTACATACCGGCTTTTTCGATATCAACATAGGCAAAGCAATCCTCGCGCTTGTCTCCATTAACAACCTCCTCGAATGAGGTCATTTTCAAACCCCGCTGTAGACAGAGGGCGTCCAGCTTCAAGGAACGTCCCTCGTTCTCAATGAGATAGGCGGCTATCAGGGTGTCGGCCAGTGGTCCCCCGAGCTCAATTCCCCACTGCTGCTTAAGGACCGTAAAATCGTATTTCAGATTGTGGGCGACTTTAGTCACAGTAGTAGATAACAAAAACGGTTTGAGAACGGTGAGGACTTCCCGACCATCAAGTTGCCCCGGGGCGAGATTTCCCACGTCATCAAAGTGACCGACGGGGATATACCATGCTTTGTCCAGGGTGCAGCAAAGAGAGATACCAACGAGGCGGGCTTTTCTCGCATAGAGGGAGGTCGTTTCCGTATCGACGACCAGCAGCTCGGCGTCGTGCAGCGCATCGACAAGCTCAGCCAGCTGTGCATGGTTGCGTACGGTGACAAAACCGTGGGTAGGCACGCCGGTTGAGGTATCGATCCCTTTCAGCAGATTGGCAAACTCAAGCTTGGTGTAGATTTCTCCCAACTGCTCATCATTACCCTGCCGCAACACATAACTATCAAGCTGCTCGGGAATGGCGACATCGGACTTGAGATGAATTAAATCCCGCGAGAGATAGGCCTGCTCCCGATAGGCAATTAATTTTTCTTTCATTTTCGACTTTTTCAAGTCATCGAGATGGGCATAAAGACCATCAAGGGAAGTATATTCGCCGATCAATTTTTCGGCAGTTTTCTGGCCGACTCCCGGCACTCCCGGTACATTATCCGAGCTGTCACCGATCAGGGCAAACAGGTCAAGGAGTTGATCCGGTCGCACCCCGTACTTCTCTTTAACCGCATCCTCATCCATCACCTTATCTTTCATCGGATCCCACATGACCACATCACCAGAGATGAGCTGGAGAAGATCCTTATCACCCGAAACGATGACCACCCGGTGTCCGAGAGAGGTAAACCTTTCGACCACCGAGGCAATGATATCGTCGGCCTCGACATCTTGCTCTTCGAGCGTCGTCAGGTTTGCCGCGGCGACAAACTGTTTGATATAGGGAATCTGTACACTTAGATCCTCGGGCATCGTCGGTCGATTGGCCTTATACTGGTCATAGAGCCGATGGCGGAAAACAGGGCCACGACTATCAAAAGCAATGACCAGATAGCTTGGATTTTTCTCGCGAATGAGTCGTTTCACCATATTGATAAAACCGAGAATCGCATGGGTTGGCTCGCCCTTACTGTTCGAAAGTGGTGTTATAGCGTGATAGGCACGATAGATGTACGAACTTCCGTCAATAATATAAATTTCTTCTTTCACAGCCTGCGGCTCCATGTATGCTTGAAGGTTTTTCGGTACCTCTCTGCCCGAGGTAGTGCAATGACGAGATCCGAAGATTTAGGTTTTTTCGAGCTTGTCAAGATGTGGAATATAGTGTTTTTTTCACTTTTTTGCCTTGAAGAATCGCTCTTCTTTTGTTTCTTAGTCGCACGACAAAAAAAAGCCCTGGACAGCGTGCTGCCCAGGGCTTTTAAAAAAATTTTATCTCGGTGTTACCGCAGCGATCTCACCCAGGAGGCCTGTGGACCTTTGTCGCCTATGGTTTCACCAAAACTGACACTGTCGCCTTCCGACAGTTCATCCATGTGCAAATTTTTCAGTGCATTTTCATGGAAATAAATATCTCTTTTATCTGCCGAGGTGATAAACCCATAAGACTCATGCGGAGAAACTTTTCTGATAACGCCCAATCCATCATTTGGTCCTGCTTCCGCCGGCTGTTTTTTGCTTTTTCTTTTCTTTCTCTGTATTTCTTTTAGCTGTAAGGTCAACACATCAAAGGATTCTGTAAGTGCGGCACGTACAGTCTCACCTCTCCTGGTAACGACAGCGGTATCATTTGGCACTGATGCTACCAGTTTGATCTCAAACCCACCTTCTTTATAGTGGGTGGTGGCTTCAATGCTGACGCGTAAATGAAGAACGAAATTTGGATAGTGGCGAATGAGTTTTTCTTGCTCTTCCTGGATTTTCGTCTGCCAACCTTTACGCATTTCAACATTTCTGGCTTCGATCTTCAGTTCCATATAGTTCCTCCAGCTCTGTTTCAAACAGTGGTTACACCACCATTTTACTCATGCATCATCAGATGCATCCCATGCAGTCCTTCAGCAAACCAGACAAAGGAAACAACGCAAAAATCCTTGTCGAAGAAGGGCTACTAATGAGTATATTATATTCTCCTCTCCTCGAGAATCAAGGTTGATGATCGTTTTACCATTACAATTCAGGCAACACTAACTTTTTATATACGCAGAATTGAGAAACATGGCTATTCTCATTTTTTCATTGTATACTTCTTGCTCTTCAAATATTACCAAAAACTCATGGGAGTGCGACATTGCAAAGCGGCAAGAACGGCGTTATCCTTCTCAATATGGGGGGACCGGACACCTTAAACGACGTCCGGCCATTTCTTTATAATCTTTTTTCCGACCGGGAAATCATCCGACTTGGCCCCGCCTTTCTACAAAAGTTTCTGGCCTGGATAATATCCGGCAGGCGGGCTCCCAAAAGCAAGGCTATCTATGCTCGGATAGGCGGTGGTTCTCCCCTGAAGGAAATCAGTTTCCATCAGGCCAACGCCCTGCAGGAGGCTCTAAGAGAAGACGGTGATTATGTCGTTACCGTGGCCATGCGCTACTGGCCACCCTATGCCGACCATGCGGTACAAGAGCTTCTAACGGCAGGTATTGAACATCTGACGGCTCTTACGCTGTACCCGCACTTCTCGAAAGCAACGACCGGCTCATCCCTGTCGCACCTACAGCAAAGCATGCACCGCCTGGCCCCGGAGATGCCTTTTCGCAGCATCTCCTCCTGGCCCATGCAAAGCTGTTATATCACCGCATTAGCAGAAAATATAACCAAAGGCTTACAGGCTTTCGAGAAACACCCCGTGCAAATTGTCTACAGTGCCCACAGTCTTCCGGTATCTTTTATAGAGGACGGCGATCCCTATGTGGATCATATCAAGCAAACCATCGCGGCAATTGAACAGATCACCCAGCAAAGCGGCAGGCTCTGCTATCAGAGCAGGAGCGGCCCCGTTGAATGGCTTTCTCCTTCTACCCCGGAGATGCTGGAAACATTGGCCGATGAAGGTTGTAAAAATATCCTCATGGTGCCGATAAGTTTTGTCTCCGACCACGTCGAGACCCTGTACGAAATAGACATCCTTTACCGGGAGCAGGCAGCGCAAAGGGGTATGTGCCTGCGATCATCCGCCTCGCTCAACACCAATCCCCTTTTCATCCAAGGCCTGAAGGAACTTGTTCTGCAGAAAAAGTGCTGAGGCGTCAGTCTCTTGGCATAGCCGCCTGAAACCGGCGCATTCGCACATTCATCAGCAATCCCAGGCCAAGCATGGTGGTCAGCAGTGAAGAACCGCCATAGGAGACAAGTGGTAAGGGGATGCCGACGACAGGCAAAAAACCCATAATCATAAAAAGATTAATCACCGCCTGCCAAAAAATCAGCATCACTATTCCGAACGCCAGCAACACGCCAAAACGATCTTTGGCATACATGGCCACATTCAAGCCCCAGAGCAGGAGAAAAAAGTAGGTGCCGATGAAGATGACACTGCCGGCAAAGCCCCACTCCTCACCCCAGACAGAGAAGGCAAAGTCCGTGTGTCGTTCCGGCAGAAAATGCAGATGTCCCTGGGTCCCTTCCATATAGCCCTTTCCAAATTTCCCGCCACTGCCGACGGCTATTTTCGATTGCAATATCTGGTACCCGGACCCCATCGGATCATGTTCCGGGTTCAGGAAAGTTTGAATTCTCTGTTTCTGATACGGTTTTAACAACTTTTCCCAAGCCAGCAGCCCCGCGCCACAGGCCAAGCCACCCATTATGCCATAAGTGGATAACTTCAGTTTAACGAACACCGTCATGGAGACGAAAATAATGCCGAGCATCAGGGCCGTGCCGAGATCCGGCTCTAAAATGATCAAAACGAAGGGAATCCCGGTGAGCAATACCGGTATAAAAAGATCTTTAATGCTGTACCCGTCATTAATCTCTTTTCTTGAATAATAACTGGCAAGGGTGACAACAAGGATGAGCTTGGCCGGTTCCGACGGCTGCAGCTTAAAAAATCCAAGGTTAATCCAGCGCTGGGCGCCGCCAGCCGAATCTCCGACGAAAAAAGCAGCGAGCAAGAGAAGAATAACTATGCCGTAAAACGGATAATTCCAGGAATGCAGTTCCTGATAATCAAAACTGACGACAAACACACATGCGGCAAGTCCCATAAGAAAAAAGTATGCCTGTCGGATATACGGCGGCGTTCCGAAGCCCTTGTCTGGAAACGAAGCACTATAGAGATTAAAAAAAGCCATGGTGCATACCAGAAAAATAAGCAGCAACAGGATCATATCGAAATGTTCAAACAAGCGTCTGTCTATTCGAAACATTTTCTTCCACCATTTTTTAGATCTATAATAAGCAACAAGATATTTTACCTGCTATTCCACTATCTGATTCAATCTGCCGCTGAAATATTGATTCAAGACGGCCCGGGCGATAGGGCCGGCACCCGAACCACCATGTAAGCCATGTTCAACCAGAACAGTTACGGCAATTTCCGGATCTTCCACCGGGGCATAGGCAGTAAACCAGGCATGATCTCGATATTTGTAAGGAATATCTTCTTCCTTGAGGTTTCGATACTGGGCGACTCTGACCACCTGCGCCGTGCCTGTTTTTCCTGCGATTCGTAGACCCTTGATGGCAACTGAGCGGGCGGTACCATGCTTGCCGTGGACCACTTCCTCCATCCCATTTTTAATAAGGTTGAAATATTGGTCTAATCCCGTTATCTCACTCACCAGTTCCGGGGAAAAGGTCTCGATTATTTTTCCTTCCGGATCAATAACCTGTTCAATCAGCTGAGGACGGTATAATTTCCCGCCATTAGCCAGTGTCGCGGTCATGGAGCACATCTGCAGCGGGGTGACAAGGTTGAAACCCTGGCCAATGGCAACGGAGAGAGTCTCCCCGTCCTGCCATTTGGCATTACGGTATTTCTCCTTCCATTTTTTTGTCGGGGCAAGACCGGACTTTTCATACTCCATTTCGATTCCTGTTTTCTTGCCCAGACCGAGCTTCTCGGCATACTCCGCAAGGCCGTCAACCCCCACCTTCTGGCCAACCTGGTAGAAAAAGACATCACAGGATTCTCCGATGGCTTTTAATAAATTGACCGGGCCATGCCCCGAATGCTTCCAACAGTGATATCTTCTATTGCCGAACGTATAGTGCCCCGGACAATAGAACACTGTGTCCTTATCAATCACACCCGTGGCCAGACCGGCCATGGCTGTCACCATCTTGTAGGTCGAACCGGGCGGGTAGCTTGCCTGCACTACTTTGTTGATAAGCGGATGTCGTGGATTGTCGAGCAGAGCCTGCCATTTTTTTGTTGAGATCCCGCCGACAAAGTCGTTGATATGAATGGTCGGGGCGGAAACAGCGACGAGCAATCTGCCGGTTTTCACCTCCATTGCCACCACAGCACCTGCCTTTTCTCCCGCCGCCATATAGCTCTCAGCGATCTGTTGCAGATCGACATCGAGTGTCAGGCGAATCTGTCTACCGGGGAGCGGCTCCACGGTTTTCAGTAACTGCTGCTCAAAGCCCTTGGCGTCAACCTCCGAATAACTGTGACCTTTCTCCCCACGCAGATCCTGCTCGCGTAGCTTTTCGAGACCTTTTTTACCAATGATATCGCCGCCGCGATAGACAGTCTTGTCAGCCTCTTCCAGTTCCTTTTTGGAAATCGAACCTAGGTAACCAATAACATTGGCGGCCAGGTCCTCATAATGATAAACCCGGACGGGCTGCACTTCGGTACGAATCCCGGAAAATTCATGATTATGATTTTCCAGATAGGCAAGAGTCTGCCAATCGATATCTTCCTTCAGCACCACCGGCACATATCTC
The DNA here is from genome assembly GCA_964412665.1 of uncultured Desulfopila sp. Classification (GTDB taxonomy): domain Bacteria; phylum Desulfobacterota; class Desulfobulbia; order Desulfobulbales; family Desulfocapsaceae; genus Desulforhopalus_A. Next base: position 73,032 of record CAYPPR010000006.1, on the reverse strand, counting down.
GGGGTATCCGATGCCTGCCGGATTTTTTCCCACAGCTCGGAAACATCCATATCAAGCACCGGTGCAATTCGTTTCAAGACATTACCGAGGTCATCGGAATCCTCCTGAATCAAGGCAACATTAAAGGATGGCCGGTTGGTGACAATTTCTCGATTATGACGATCAAGGATATGTCCCCTGGGGGGAGCAAGCTGCCTGATTCTGACTCTGTTGCCGTAGGCTCTATTTTCATATTCCTCCCCATTAATGATCTGCAGAAACCAGAGTCGCAGAACAATAACGACCATGAATAAAATGACGACGATGGCGACCGCCAGCAACCTTTTTTTTAAAAGATCCAGAGCGCCTTCGTCTCGCTCGGCAATATCTTCAATATTTTTCAATGCTGATTTCAAAGTCCTTTTCACCTTTGTAGATCACACCGTTCTGCGAGGACGGCGACGGAGAGGTCTGGCGCGCAAACGACGTTTCTGTAGATACTCGTAGAAACTACTCAACAGAAGAAAAAGAGGAATGGCGACAACAACCAACAGAGCGGTTCTCTGCAGAGTAAGCCCCCATGACCATTCCTGGACGTTTTCGCCGAGAGCCAGCGATGAGACAAAATAGAGAAACATCTGTACCAGAAAATAACTCAGGCCGACAAGCGGAATCTGGTACGTCGACTCCTTGATGGCACTTCTATTTGTCAGCGATTTCAAAGCGCTAAAGGTGAGAAGACACATCAAAGGATACAAACCGAGATAGACACCGGCGACAACATCCATAATCCATGTCAGGGAGAAGACCAGGATAATACCGGGTATCCAGGGAAAACGGTAGGCGATGAAGGTAACGAGAATAAAAACGAAATCCGGCCGCCCGAGCCACAGCGGCAGCGACTGTAACAAGGTTGTCTGCACGACAATCAGGGCAATCCCCAGCAACCAGAACACAAAGAACAGCATTGCCCGTTTCTACCTCCTTGTCGAAGGGTTGGTTGAGTCGAGGATTTTTCGACGATCCGTCGGATCAATAAAGACAAATTCCAGTTTCTGAAAATCGACACTGGGTTGCACTTCGATCTCCTGAAACATACCTCTTTGTTTCTCATGGACCTTCGATACCCGACCAAGAGGGATTCCGGCCGGGAAAACGCCACCGATGCCGGCGGTAACAATGTAATCACCTTCCTGCACATCGACATTTTTCAACACATAGTGGAGAATATAGCCCCGCTCTCCGGCCCCTTTTAGAATACCCCGAATTCGATTTTTCTGAATCATTGCGTCTATGGCGCTGCTTGGGGCATTGGCCAGCAGGATTTTAGAATAATGCTCACCGGCATGAATAACCTGTCCGACGACTCCTCTTGGAGCAAGAACAATCATACCTTCCAGAACGTCGTCCGTCCTCCCTCGATCGACCACAATGGTCTGATACCAGTAGGCGGGCTCCTTGCCTACGACCCGGGCGGACAGCGGTTCAAAGCTGACCTTTTCCTTGAAGTCGAGTAGTTGCTCAAGGTAAAGATTGGTTGTGTGCTCTTCGCGATATTCTCCGATCTTTTGCAAATACTTATCGATAGACTCCTGTAGCCGTTTATTCTCCGCCCGCACATTCCATAAGGCAATATAGTCGTCTTTTACCGAGGTAACCACGGCTAACGATCGCGTAACCGCACTCTGCATAGGGCCGACAAAATCGAGGGTGAGTTGTTGCAGGGTACCAAAACGGCCGCCGGCCATCGAGACGAGCAGTAACATAGCAACGACAAGCACTATCGTCATGAGGAGCAGAACCTTAATGGTTGCAAAGATCGATCGCTCCTGTATAGCTTTTGGTTTCTTTCGCACGGATCACAACAGTTGTGAACGGAATATGAAGGAGTACCGGTGGTTGATCCGGTACAAATATATCATCGGTGAGGACGGTACCTATTCGATAGTCACCTCGCGCAGGATATCAAGGTTATCAAGCGCTTTGCCGGAACCGAGAACGACGGAAGACAGAGGATCATCGGCAACGATTATCGGCATTCCGGTTGCTTCTCGCAGACATTTATCGAGATTTTTCAATAATGCCCCACCTCCGGTGAGAACAATACCATTATCGACAATATCCGCAGCCAGTTCCGGCGGAGTCACCTCAAGGGCGACCCTTACCGCTTCAACAATGACGTCAACCTGCTCAGCTATCGCCGATTGAATTTCGTCCGCGGAAATCTGCAAGGTTTTCGGTACCCCGGAGACAAGGTCCCTTCCTTTTATATCCATTGTTTCATAGGGTTCTTCCGGCATGACATTACCGATGGTCGTCTTGATCAGTTCCGCTGTCCGTTCCCCAATAGCCAGGTTATGCTTGCGTTTGATGTACTGGAGAATGGATTCATCCATCTTATCACCGGCAACCCTGACGGATTTCGCATAGACTATACCGGACAGAGAAATAACCGCCACCTCCGTCGTGCCCCCGCCAATGTCAATAATCATATTGGCAGTAGGTTCGGTGATCGGCAATCCGGCCCCTATCGCTGCAGCCATCGGCTCCTCAATCAGATACACCTCCCTGGCTCCTGCCGACTCAGCAGATTCCTTCACCGCTCTTTTTTCCACCTGGGTTATCCCGGACGGAACGGAGATGATAATGCGCGGATGGACCAGCGTTCTTCTATTGTGCACCTTATTGATGAAATATCTCAGCATTGCCTCGGTTACTTCGAAATCAGCAATGACCCCGTCCTTGATCGGCCGAATAGCAGTTATGTTCCCCGGGGTTTTCCCAAGCATCATTTTTGCTTCCTGCCCGACAGCAAGCACTTTACTCATTCGTCCATCCTGCCTGACGGCAACGACGGATGGTTCGCGCAGCACAATCCCCTTGCCCTTGACATAGAGAACGGTATTTGCCGTGCCAAGATCAATTGCCAAATCATTGGACAGCCAGCCAAAAAGAAAATTAAATGGTGAATACATATAGTCGTCCTTCCATAACAGGCACCTTGTCGCACCCTTCAATATCTAGCAAATAAGAGTTGAAGCAGGAGATGGGCGCCCGTCAAAATGAGTAAATTGGGCATCATGAAACATACTTCTCACAAGATCTCAATACATAACAAACCTTACTTTCATTAGCAAGAAATATGGTATATGTCGACAAAGATTGAACTGTTTTGAAGTGTTTTTTATTGACATGAAAATTAAACCCTGTTAATGATATTCCAACTTTACGACCAAGCGGAATTTACGGCCATAAAGGGGCTATAGCTCAGCTGGGAGAGCGCTTGACTGGCAGTCAAGAGGTCGTCGGTTCGATCCCGACTAGCTCCACCAAATATAGGAAGGGGATAACTCGAATTGAGTTATCCCCTTTTTTTTGTTCTGGCTGTTGCCAATTTCTTTTTTTTTCCATTGGCGAAACAATTGTCACAGCCAGATCCAAGCGTCGCATGGTTCGCGAGCCTGCAGCTGACGGCTCTCCCGTCGCCCGAAGAATTCCTGGGAATCTTTTGACGCCGCGTTGATTGGTTGTTCTTCCTTTTGCTCTAAAATATGTCTATTCTTCTAATTTGTTACCGCTTTTCCATAGACATATCACATACAGCAAAAGAAAAAGCAGGCTAGGTTATGAATAAAATAGACGAATTGAAAAAAGTCAAAGATACCCCTGTGGTCGTTTCCGACAGCAGTGGCTCGTTGATTTATGCCAATGCATGTTTTTTTGATATTTACCAATGGACCGAAGAACTCATCGGCTCCAGTCTCAATCAAATTATCCCTACTGCCTTCCATGATTCCCACAACATGGGCTTCTCCAGATTTCTCGTTACCGGCAAATCGCGAATTGCCGATCACGTCGTTGAGGCGGCTGTGGTTATGGGAGATGGCCGCAGACGGTGGTCGAAACATCTTATTGTCGTGGAAAAGATTAGCGATAATTATTTGATCGGCGCAAAACTCATCCCTCTTGATCAGGCACCAATAGCGGCACCTCTCCATGAATCGCATGCCCCCGCCTTACCGGTTATCGATGAACTTCGCCAGACCATCGGCAAGATGGAAGTGGCCCTCAGCGAAATCGAGGATGCCATTGTCTGGACGGATGGCACCGGCGAAGTCCGCTGGTGCAATAAGGCCTTTGATCAGCTTGCAGGCAAAAATCATCTGTCGATTTTAGGTGCTGACCTTTCCGAGTTGCTTCCTTTGACAGCACCTGCAATCTCTCTCGACTCTCCTGCACACCCGATTCAACAATTACTGGCAAGTGAGCATAACCGGCAAGACTTTGAAGCGGAGCTCCAGGGCCGGCGCGAAATACTGGAGATCAGCTGTTCCGAGTTTTCATTGAAGGATTTTCAAAAGTCGATAATCCTGGCGATACGGATTGTCACCCAGCAGCGCAGAATGGCTGACGCCCTGGCTGCCTCGCAAAAAAGGATGGAGAAAGAGCTGCAAATAGGTCGCGAGATACAGATGAGCCTTCTGCCCGCCGCATTGCCCGAGGAACCTGAATTCTCTTTTTCTGCCCTCTGCCATCCGGCCCTGGAGGTTGGCGGCGACTTCTATGACCATTATTTCATCAGAAAAAACCGACTTTGCTTTTGCGTGGGCGATGTCTCCGGCAAAGGTGTTCCGGCAGCTCTTTTCATGGCGGTCGTCAAAACAATGATTCGGGACTACGCCTATAGCGGAAAAAGTCGAACGGCAGAAATTGTTCGGCAAGCCAACCGGGAACTCAATCGTCATAATCCGGCTAGCATGTTTTGTTCTCTTTTCATCGGCATCCTGGATATCAAATCAGGTCTTCTGACATATACCAACGCCGGCCATAACCCACCTTTTTTTATGAAAAGCGGCGGATCTTTTGAGCTCATTAAAGACAAACATGGTTCTGTTCTGGGCGCGTTCGATGCAATCATATACGAAGAAGGAACCATCGAGATGAAAGCGGGTGATGTCATTCTCGCCTATACCGACGGCGTGCCGGAAGCGATCGGACAAAATGACGACTGGTATACGGTCGACAGACTACGAGACGTCCTGGAAGATGAAAAACTGGGTACGCCGTCCGATATAGTCTCGGCAGTGACAGACGATGTCAAACGATTCAAGGGCAACGCCCAGCAGGCGGATGACATTACCCTAATATGTCTGCAATATAAAGGATAAGAGCTGGACGGACTAAAAAAGAGGGCACCAGTCTTTGGAGAAAAATTCAATCTTCTTCTCCTCGACGAGCCGAAGGCAGGCGTCCACGCTCGGACTATGATACAGGGTTCCCCTGCCTGCGCGGATCTCGTCCAAAGCCGCATTTATGCCTAAGGAAGGACGATAAGGGCGGTGGGAAGACATTGCTTCCACCACATCGGCAACAGCAAGGATCTTCGCCTCCAGATAGATTTCATTGTCGGTTAGTCCCCTTGGGTAACCAGAGCCGTCCAGGTGTTCATGATGCTGATAGACAATCTCTGCCACTGGCCAGGGGAAGTGAATATTTTTGAGTATCTCATACCCTACCTCGGAGTGGTGCTGGATGACGAGTTTTTCCAATTCCGAGAGCTTAGTCGGCTTAGCAAGGTATTCGGCCGGCAGGGCAATCTTGCCGATATCGTGCAGCAAAGCTGCAATGTGGAGCCCTTCCATCTGTTGCTCCGGAAGCCCTTGTTCCTTGGCAATTGCCAGCGCCAAACGATTGACCCGTTCTTGATGCCCAGCAGTATAGGGGTCCCTTTTTTCAGCAGTGGATGCTAATGATATCACCGTTTCCTCCAAACTCTGGTGCAGGTCATCCCGACTTTTCTCTATCGACTCTATCAAGTCTCGGAGTTGTTTGTCCCTTGCAGCAATTTGACTGGCCATTACGTTTATTTTTTCGATGATGACATCGATGTCCCAGCGATTTACAGGAGTCAGGACGTGATTATACGAGCCACCTGCAATGACTTCAATACCCTCTGCTATATCAGCCAATGGTCTCGTTAAGAATGCCTTTAGCAATAACCTGCTTGCGATGATGGCGGCTACAATGACAGAAAACATTAATACTAACGTCAGATACAGGGTTCTTTTTTCAGCCTCAATGATTCCTTTTCTTGTGAGCGAAATTTCCACATATCCGACATGCCGGCCATACCAGTGCACAGATTTCGTTACGGTAGTAAGGCCTGTCTGTTCAGTAACTAGAGGATCGTATATCGCCTCGCCATCTGCATTGAATACGCGCAATACCTCGATGTCATACAATTTTGAATACATCGAGGAAGTTCGTATTACCGTGGCCTCATCTTTATTCAAGAGTGGTGTAGCCAGACGATTTGATAACCTGATGCCATAGTCCGCAGCCTGATCGTAGAGGCGCTTCTCAGCACTTGATATCGATGTGACATAGTAGAGAAGGCTGATTGTGGCGGTGACCAAAACAATAGTGACAGTGAGACCTAACGTTAGATCTCTGAGGATAGTTCGTTTCTTGATCGAGTTCATAAGTGAAAGAAGCATTTTTTGCACCCTGATGCGTATGTCACAAAGTTTTCAAAAATTTCACACTCCCCTTTTCACCTGTGCAAGTAAGCTGTTAACAAGTACCGGCCAGTGCATCACGCCGAAGAATTCTGATCGGGTATTGTCCTGCCGAGATTGTTGACTGCCATTTAGATAGCTCTCTCTGATTGTGATGCAAGAATCTTACCCGCGGTGTCCTCATTCATTATCCCACCGGTAATTTACCAGAAACGGTAAACTAAACAGAGTATCCTCGTTGTCGTCGCTCCGCGATTTTTCTGGCCATTTTTTTTAAACTGGTGCGGTTTCTTTGTCCTAGAAGGACAAACCATGTTCCTAACGGAAACAGTGACCAAATGATTGAGGTGCCAGAGAAACTTCCCCCAAGTAACGACTTCTAAGATGGTCGATCCTTTTTCGAGACGTAATTCTTCAAGAATCGGGGCAGGAGCGGACAAAATGCCCGCAAAAAGAAAAAGGACCTACAGTCATTAACCGTAAGTCCTTGAATTTCTTGGTACACCAGGCAGGATTCGAACCTGCGACCCCCTGATTCGTAGTCAGGTACTCTATCCAGCTGAGCTACTGGTGCATTGAGGAGCTGCTCTTATACCCTAGATTGTTCGGTAACTCAAGCCTGTTTTTTGGTATTTATTTCTTTTTCCGTTTTGTGGAAAATCACTTCGTGGTCTGCTGGTTTCATATCGACTTCAGCAATGATGGAAATTTCTACCTGATAGCGCTTTTCCAGCTCACTGAGTTCGCTCCGCTTTTTGTTGAGCAGATACGACGCCACATCAAGTGGGAAATGGCATTCAATGGTCTCAACCTGTTTCCGACTGGCACCGGTCTGAATTCGTCGCAAATAATAGAGCGAGAGCGTCTCGACCGACCGGACAGTCCCCCGTCCCTTACAATGCTCACATCTTCGATAATTTCCTGATTCAATGGGGGCACCTAATTTTTGCCGCGAAATCTCCATGAGCCCAAACTTGGAGATTCTGCTGAAGTCCACTTTGGCCTTGTCCTTCTTCATTGCCGCTTTCACTTCTCTTTCAACGGCCAGGATATTCTTTTTGCTGCGCATATCGATAAAGTCGACAACGATGAGCCCGCCGAGATCCCGCAACCTTAATTGCCGGGCGAGTTCCACAGCTGCTTCCATGTTCGCTTGAAAGATAGAAGCTTCAAAATTTTTACCCTTGGAGGTTGAGCCCGAGTTCACATCGATGGCGACCAGTGCCTCGGTTGGATCTATGACTATGGAGCCCCCCGACGGCAGATTGACCTGAGGTTGATAGATTGACTCTATCTGGTCCTCAACGCTGTACTGATTAAAAATCGGTCGTGCGCCCTGGTGGTAACGGACATTGACATTTTTCTGCTGCTCCGCCGGCAGCATCTTGACGAACTCTTTCACCTGTTCCAGAGCCGTTCGATCATCAACAAGGATTTCCTGAATGGAGGGATCGAAATGTTCCCGTAAAAATCGCAGAACACTCCGGTGATCTTCATACACCAGGCCAACCCCGTCCATCTCCTGCCCTTTGTTTTTGATCTCGCTCCACAGTTCAAGCAGATATTCGACATCTCGAGACAGGGTATCCTGGGTTATATCAACACTGGCCGTACGGACAATCCAACCGATCCCCTCCGGTAAATCCATGGCAGCCATGGTATCACGAAGCTGCGATCTCCGCTGTTCGCCGGAAATTTTTCGCGAAATCCCCGACGAATCCGAGCCCGGCATAAGCACAACGCATCGTCCGGGAATCGATAGAAAAGTGGTCATATTCGCGCCTTTTTTGCCCACCTCTTCTTTTACGACCTGGGCCAGGATCTCCTGTCCCCGTTCCACGACATCAGTAATGTTGATTTTTTTCCATTGGTTATTTTCAACCTGTTGCCGAATCTCCGCACTCAAATTCTGCTTATAATATTCGGGATGAATCTCACTAAACGGCAGAAAACCATTTTTTTCCGTACCATAATCGACAAATGCCGCCTGAAGGCTCGGTTCAAGAGCAACGATACGCGCCTTGTAGATATTGTTTTTTGTCTGTGTTCGAGAAATCGTTGAGACGTGGATGGATTCCAGCCGGCCATCCTCAAGCAAAGCCAAGCGGCATTCCTCAGGCTCTTCGGCATTAATAAGCAGCTTGCAAACTCTCTTCGACTCCTCTTCTTTTTTAGGCTGCGCGGTCCTTGAGGTTTTTTCCTTAGCCGGACGTGATTCAGACAGAGCAGCTTGCTCGTCCAGCTCATCATGACGAGCAACAACCGCCTCGATGTCCGCGGCTTCTTTTGTCTCTACAGCATCTCCGGCAGAGTCCACATCCTGCTCGGTTTCTTCTTTCGGCAAAGCTGTCTCTTCAACGGCAACGGTCTTTTTCCCTGACCCTCTGCCCCGACGTCCCCTTGAGCGTTTCACTGGTACTTTTTCCTCAGCAGAGCGCGCATCCGGCGCTGAGGCTGCTTTATCGATATCGACGCCGACAACCACCTCTTTCTCTTCCGGCGATGCTGTCGGCGTTACCGTGCTGTTTTTGTCAGCTTCTTTCGGCTTTGTCGGTCTTCGCCCTGCAGGTGGCTTTCTAGCGGGGACACTTTTTTTCGGCTCTTCGATTTCTGCTACGTCAGCCTCGACAGACACTTTTTCTACGCTGACCGTTACCGCCGGTTTTTTCCTCGGTCTCCGCTTGGGCGCAACTTTCGGTGCAACTTCAGATACTGCTTTTTCAATCTGTTTTTCAGTCGCGGCCGGCTCATGCACCAGTTCTACAGCCTGGGCGGCGACGGAAGACGCATCGTCTGTACTGGTACTGGTGGTACTCTTCCACCACGCCCCGGTCGTCGCTTTTATCTGAACAGTCTTTTTTTCTTTCTCGGCATTTTTCTTTACAACCATATTTCGTCCTTTTTACCGGATGCGGCACACCTACAGTGAGCGAACTATCCGGCTATCGTATTAATAGAATCCCTGATCATGCGGATAATAACCACCCGGCATGACCAACAATCATCGTATTGGTACTTCATCCCGACAGACGGGATTCGAGAATATCCACCCCGCAGGGCAGACGCTTTTCAGTTCCCCTTACGGGGGACGCCTTCGCAGAATTGTGCTGCTCTTTCTAAAAAGGCGCTGATACTTTTAGCGGAATACATTCAGCAAGATCAGCTCAGCCATTAAATGTATTGTGCCGGACCAGCCGAATTACCTGCCGTAATGCCGTCACGTTTTCCATAGCTGAAAATTTCTCTCTGCTCAATATACACCTACAATTCTTGGTAGGAGAAGATCCCTGACATCCTTTACGCACGTTCACTGAAAAACCGAAAAGACAGTTTACCTTTCAAGCTGTAAATATTAGCCGGTGCCGGCCATGTGCAAACGAGCCCCTTGGACTGTACAAAACCCTTCCGTGACCGCCTTTAAAGACCAATGACAAGGTCGAATTCGGTACTGGTAAATGCATGTTTGCCATTTTGCCATATTTGGATAGAGATACTTCCCCGACACACTAGTACTGTCAATTTGCAGGAAACACAAATAATATTTGTTCTTTCTCCCTATGGACGAAATTTAATTTTCCGTTTTTTTTCTCTTTCGTAAAAGTTTACCGGCACCTATCAAAAAAATGGTCATTTTTCAAATAATACTAGGCAGATAATGTTATCAATTTCCATTCTACCCACGACTTTAAACTTGACAGTGTCGGCTTCGAACCGTAAATTCGTGCTCTTGACCAAGAATAAATGTACTAAACGATAACAAACTCGTAAAAACCTAAATCTTCGGCTAGCTATATAAAAAACTTCATATGCTGGGAGGCTTGTCCGAGAATAGACATTTCGTCCAAAATCGAGGCATTTTCATAAAAACAACCACAACCTGTTCACGACGGTCTGATCGTCAGCAGATGGGGTGCAAGTGAACACTTACGCTTATTTTACTCTTTTCCCTGCAAAGAGGAAAGCTTATTGCAAAGCAGACAACGATCTTTCGAAAGGAGTAGACAGTGTTTTCAATTTTTTTTCGATTTACCTTTTCTCAATTTATCCTGGTTGCATTGGCTGTGTCGATATCTTGGGGACTTACTATCGAGGCACATGCAGAAAAAGTCTCGAGTGAAGAATGGAATATTTCTGCCGATAAGCTTGTGCGCTATGAAGATCCAAACAGCATTATCGCGCAGGGTGATGTGGTCCTGATAAAAAAAGAGCGGCTGCCGCCACGGCGCTCGGCAGCTGAAATCAGCTTTTCTCAATGGTCCGAACTCCTTGAAGAAACAGCTGAAGAAGGGGAAATGGTAGCTGAGGAGGTTGAACAGGCGGCAGTCCCGGAATATCAAACGGTCATGACAATCAAGGCCGACTGGATTGCCTATGATATGGATTTAGAATCCATCAAGGCCAAAGGAAATGTGCAGATCTCCACTAAAGATAGCCAGCTTTTTGCTGAGGAAGGAACCGTGCAGTTAGCCACCGAAACCGGAATTTTTTCCAATGCAACAATCCTCCATAAGGAAAATGCCCTTCATCTCGAAGGAAAAAAAATCGAAAAGACCGGACCTGACACCTACCGAATCGATGATGGCTGGGTGATAACCTGTAAACTTGAGAGTGGTCAGATCCCCCCCTGGAGTTTCTCCAGCTCGAAGACCAACGTCCGTCAAGATGGATTTGCCGTCCTCAAGCATGCCAGATTCAACATCCGAAACGTACCGGTCCTGTATACGCCTTACCTGCTTGTTCCAGTAAAAAACACCCGGCAGACCGGATTTCTTTTCCCGGAATTTTCTTCTTCAAACAATAACGGCTTCGGCTTTAATTTTCCATTCTTTCTCAATATTTCCGAGTCGGCCGATGCAACGTTCTATCCGGCCTACCTACATAATCGCGGATTCATGCCGGGGGTCGAATTCCGCTATGTTGCCAGTGCTTCCGACAAGGGTATCATAAGCGCCGATTATCTCGACGACAAACTTTCCGATCCTTCTGAAACCGAATATTATAACGATACCGGCTATACCCATGATAACAGCGACCGATACTGGATTCGGGGTAAAGCCGACCATTCCTTTGCCGACTGGCAGACACGCCTCGATCTCGATATTGTTTCCGACCAGGACTATCTCACGGAGTTTGACTCCGGTCCAACCGGTTTTGAAAAGACCCATAACCGTTATCTCGGTACCTTTGGCCGTGGTTTCCAGAATGACACCGATGCCTTGCGTGAAAACACCCTCAACACGCTTCGCACCTGGAATGGCACGTCACTGCAGGTAAGTCTGCTCGCCATCAACGATGCAGACACCGACGCCGCCGATACCGACACACCGCTCTGGCAATTGCCCAGTATCGACTATTCCGGTGTCATGCCTCTCGGGGATTCATCTTTTTCTTTCGACTGGGATACAAATTACGTCAACTATTGGCGGGAGGACGGCATTGGGGGACATCGATTGGATGTCAATCCGTCGATATCGTCGCCCATACCTCTCGGGCCATACCTTGAATCCAGAGCCGAACTTTCCCTCCGGGATACCTTCTATGTGGTCGAAACCTACGGGGACGAGACATGGGACAAAGACACTATGCAAAACCGTCTGTATCCTGAATTCGAAATCGAACTGGCAACCACTCTGGAAAAAGATTTCTTCTCGGCGTCGAGAGACAGCCGTACAGTTGCCCATCAGGTACGGCCCTATGTTCAATACGGCTACCTGGCTGACGTTGACCAGGAGGATCTGCCTGAGTTTGATGATGTGGATCGTATAGAGGATAAACAATTAATTACCTACGGTATTGACAACTATTTAAACTCTTTTCTAAACTTTGGTGGCAACGAAGAAAACCCCTCTACATTCCTAGAGCTGAAGCTGGAACAATCCTACGACCTCCGCGATGAAGCCTCCGACCGGCCATTTTCCGAAATATTTTCCGAATTGAAATGGAAACCGTTCACCAGGACCGCCATTTCTTATAAAACATACTATGACGTTTATGACAGCGAATTCAACCGCCACAACTTTGAAGGATACTACAGCAACAGCAGGGGCGATTACCTCAACCTTGATTACAGCTATAACGAGGCGAAAAATATCGAGCAGATCAATGCATACTTCCTCGCTCGTCTTATTAATGGCTGGAGCGCCGACGGATCAATTGAACATTCGCTGTCCCAGGATGAAACCATCGAAGCTAGAGGGGCGCTCATCTACCAAGCGCCTTGCTGGTCAGTGAAACTTGAGACACGGTACACCCCCGAAGATACCACCTATCTGGTCATTTTCAATCTCGCCAACATCGGTGTTCCACTGGGGACAAGTTTTTAAATTTAACAAGAAACTGTTCAGCCACCGATGCACGAGCGGTTTCTGTAAATGAGAAAAGACCATGCACTATGACATTTTCAATGGTGACGCCGATGGCATCTTCGCCCTGCAGCAATACCGCCTGGCAAACCCAGTTTTCGACGCACAATTACTGACCGGTGTTAAACGAGATATCCGCCTTCTCTCACAGGTTGAAAACCTGCGCAACAGTTCGCTGGCTGTTTTTGACATTTCCCTTGACAGTAATCAAATCCCGCTCGAGCGCTTACTTGGCAACAACAATGAGGTTGTCTACTTCGACCACCACTTTGCCGGCACCCTGCCCCAATCCCCCTTACTGCGAACCTTCATTGATCACTCTCCAGATACTTGCACGGCACTTATTGTTGATGCGGCTCTGGCCGGCAAGTACTGTCTTTGGGCTATCTGCGGCGCCTTTGGTGACAATTTACACCAGTTAGCCGGCCGGTATGCCGACGACCAGGGCCTAACTCCACAGCAGACCAATCAACTGCAGGAGCTGGGTGAGCTGTTTAATTATAACGGCTACGGCACAACTCTCGCGGATCTCCACTTCCACCCGGCAGATCTCTTCATGGCAGTCCAACCTTACAGCAATCCTTTTGATTTTATTGCCCAATCAAAAGAACTTGCCGTTTTGAGAAGGGGGTATCGTGATGATATTGCAGCGGTAATGCAAGTGAAGGAGATGAAAACTCCGGGTAAAAACAGAGTCTACATGCTCCCCGACAGGCCATGGGCCAGGAGAGTTACCGGTGTCTTTTCCAACCTCAAGGCGCGAGAAAAAACCAATGCCGCCCATGCAGTGCTCATGGAAAACAGTAATAAAACCCTGAGAATAAGTGTGCGGGCCCCGCTTGATGACCGCCAGGGTGCCGATACCCTCTGTCAACTTTTTCCCACCGGTGGAGGTCGAGCTGCCGCCGCGGGGATCAATAGTTTACCGGCCGATCAACTGGAAGAATTTCTCGAAAAATTTCTCTCTTTTTACCGCTGACAATGGTACATTATTCTCATGTCATCAAATCGTGGAGGAACGCCATCACTTACTCTCGCCGCAGAAAGGAAAACTTTTCATCATCGAACTGGAACTATCGTCAAAGAGAAATGCCGACATGCGCTATGTCGCCGGCTACCCGAACTTTCAGGCCATTACTGAATACAATACAACCACAGCCAAAAGCATGCCATGGCGGTCAGTGAAATGGCGGAAGCATTCAAAAACTTAATCGGCCCGCTATTATGTCCCCTCGATTGCGCCTCCTCATTCTACTGGTGCTCCTGCTGTCGATCTTAGCTGCCGGCGGCCTATACCTGCTCGGCGCACAAGATACCTACAAACCTTTGCATCGCCTCGGGCAGGAGGAGGTTCCCTTTTTCTCCGATGACCTGGACATCGAGTCTCTGATTAAATGCGCGCAACACCAAGCGAACTTTTTAGAGAAACAAGACCCAATGGCCGACTGTCTTTTGGGGGAGGACAGTTATGATACGGCCTGGCTTCTCCACTCTGTCCGGGAACTTCTTGGACAACTGGAAAAAAAGCCGGACATCAGAGAGCTGAATCGTTATCTGCACGAGAATTTTCTCGTCTACCAGGCTGGAGGAAGAACCAAACAACAACAGCGGCGCATGCTGGTCACCGGCTATTACGAACCGGTGTTTTCCGGCAGTCTCACCCGCGAACCACCCTTTGTCTACCCTATCTACTCATTGCCGACATCGCTCACTGTTCTCCCTGGCGAAGATAGCGGCAGTAGCCGTATCGGTCGTTATGACCAGGACAACAACTTCGTACCGTACTGGTCCCGTGCCGAAATCGAGCAGAACCAACTGTTAAAGGGAAACGAGCTGGCTTTTCTGCAGGATCCCTTTGATGCCTTCCTGCTCCACGTTCAGGGATCCGGCAGGATCCAGCTGGCGGATCTTTCGATTCGTTCCGTGCGTTTTGCCGGCTCAAATGGTCTGGAGTACCGCTCTATCGGTAAACTTCTGGTTGATAAAAAGATTATGACACTGGCCGATGTGACTGTCCCGGCTATCAGGACCTATCTGAACAATAACCCGGAACAACAGGAGCGCATCCTGCAGCATAATCCACGCTACATATTTTTCTCCTGGGGTGATGCTCTTGCACCAAAAGGAAGCAGCGGCGAACGACTCACTCCCGGCAGATCGATTGCCATAGACGCATCGGTCCTTCCCGGTGGGACTATCGGCTATATGGTTTCACGTCGACCGGTGCATGCACAAGATGGCAACATCTCCAGCTGGAAGCCACTGCACCGTTTCGTTTTTCCGCAGGATTCAGGAGCGGCGATCAAGGGAACGGGACGTGTCGACCTCTTCTGGGGGAGCGGAGATTATGCCGAACTTGCCGCAAATCATATGAAGGAAGAGGGTGAACTCTACTTTCTGGTGAAAAAGGGTTTCCCCGGCATCAAGAATTAACAAGCGGCCACAGAGAAGATATGAAAATATTTCAGTATCAGCGCGTACCTATGCAGCAACCGGCGTGACGACCCACCGACCGACAAACCCTGCATATCCTCTCGTCACCCTCATTACCGATTTTGGTCTGACGGATGAATATGTCGGTGTCGTCAAGGGGGTCATGCTCTGCCATAATCCGGCTCTTCACATCGTCGATATCTCGCATCTGATCCCCCCACAGGATACCTCCAGCGCCTCGCATCTTCTCACCAGGTCATACAGCTATTTTCCTCCCGGCAGCGTGCACCTGGTTATTGTCGATCCTGGTGTCGGTTCAGACCGACCTCTTCTGGCAATACACTCGGATGGCTATTTCTTCGTCGGACCGGATAACGGCATCTTTACACCGATCTTAAACGGGACCAAGCCGGCGGCTGTGCACAGGATAACCGAGGCAGATCTCTTTCTTCCGACGGTAAGCGCGACCTTCCACGGGCGGGATATAATGGCTCCGGTGGCGGCGCAGCTGGCGACCGGTCTGCCCATCGGTAGGGTTGGGCCACCTGTCCTCCCACAAGATTGTCTGCTCAGCGGTCCCGGACCGTGTGCCGTCATTGATGACGTTCTTCACGGCGAAATCACCCATGTCGATCGGTTTGGCAACCTGTGCACGAATATTTCCCGTAGAGATTTGGAGGGATTGAGTGGGGAGCAGAAAATCTCTCTCCAGATAGGTGACGAAGATACAGAATTCCTAGACGTTCCTCTTGCTTCTTCCTATGTCGGCCAGGAAAAAAACGGCATGCTGGCGCTTTACGACAGTCATGATTTTCTTGAAATAGCCGTCAATAGGGGCAATGCTGCGCAACGACTCCAGGCAAGCACCGGCACCAAAGTCCTGCTTTTTCGTCGATATAGCAGGTAGATATACACCACCCGGTCACGGTCGGCAAAAAGCAAGCCGGCAACAGAAACCCGATTATCTTGCTGCAAGCAGGCCGAATCTTTCCCAGAAATCCGGAAAAGACTTGGCCACGCATTCTTCCCCGGTGATTTGTACGCCGGGAATGCGCAGCCCGGCTACGGCAAGACTCATTGCCATTCTATGATCCTCATAGGTTTCGATAACCGCACCCTTTAATCCTGCTCCCCCTTCGCCATGAATGATCATGGCCGCGTCCTGTTCTTCGACTTTTACGCCGAGTTTCGTCAGCTCGGCGACCACGGCGGCGAGACGGTCGCACTCTTTTATGCGCAGATGAGCAATATTTTCAATCACCGTCCGCCCATGGGCAAAGGCGGCAACAACCGCCAGGGTCGGCACGACATCCGGCATATCGCCCATGTCCACACAGATCCCTTCCAATCGTCCCGGCCCATGTAAGGTTATACCTTTTCCCGATCTACTTACATCGCAGCCCATCCGCCCCAACAGAGGGACAAGCATGGCATCGCCCTGCAGAGAGGGTACGGGGACATTGGTCACGGTGACCCGCCCTCCGGTGACAGCAGCGGCCGCCCAGAAATAGGAGGCATTCGAGGCATCCCCTTCAATCTGATATTCCCGCGCCCGGTAGCAGCCCTGCGGGATGGAAAAAGAACTGAAGTCAGGTGAGCAGTCAACGGCTATACCAAAGGCATCCATCACCGAAAGAGTCATGGCCACATAGGGTTTGGAAAAAACTTCGCCCTGCACACGCAGCACACAAGGCGCTTTGGCGTAAGGCGCCACGAGCAGAAGAGAAGACAGGTATTGGCTGCTTTGTCCTTCCGGCAAAATGGTCATGCCACCGGCAAGTCCCCGCCCCTTGATGGCGAGCGGCGGGCAATCGGTTCCCCTGGTGGCGGTAATATCCACCCCCCAGCCGCGCAGAGCTGCCATCAACGGCCCAATGGGTCGCTGGTGCATGCGGGCATCGCCATCAATAAGAAAATCGCCATAGCCTAAGGAGGCAACCGAGGTGAGAAAACGGGTTGCCGTGCCGTTGTTACCCAGGAAAATAGGCTCACTCGACGGCTCAATCAACCCTGCCTTGCCATGTATTATCCACTCTTTTCCTTTGTCCATATCGACGCCCATCTGCATAAGCGCCTCGGACGAGTATCTGGTATCGTCACTTTCCAGCGGGCCAGACAGGGTGCTCGTTCCCTTGGCCAGAGATGCGGCAATAAGCGCTCTCTGGGTAAGACTTTTGGAACCGGGCACTTCAATTGCCGCATCGATATGCTGCACGGGCTGTATTTCTATCATAATTATTTCGCGTGATTTTTCATGGGGATAAGGGACTGCTGCCTTGCTGCGGGCAAGCGCAGCCCGCCTATAAGGGAACGGATTGATGTCAATTTTTCCTCAACCACATAGGCAGCTATGCCGTCGACGACATCTTCGCTGGCTCTCGGGTTAATAAAATTTGCCGTACCGATCTGCACGGCTGTTGCCCCGGCAAGCATGAACTCCAGGGCATCTTCCGCCGACTCGATGCCGCCTATGCCGACAATCGGAATGGACACGACCTTTGCCACCTCATAGACCATACGCAAGGCCACCGGCTTTATCGCCGGTCCGGAAAGACCGCCAATGACATTAGCAAGAACGGGTTGTTTCGTGTTCAGGTCAATGGCCATACCGATGAGGGTATTGATGAGGGATATGGAATCAGCTCCCCCGTCCTCAACCGCCCGGGCAATAACCTTGATATCCGAGACATTGGGCGACAGTTTCACCATCACCGGCACATCCGCCCTTTTCTTTACCGCCGATGTTACCGCAGCCGCCATGGCCGGGTCGGTACCGAAGGCCACGCCGCCTTTTTTGACATTCGGGCAGGAGATGTTCACCTCAATGCCGGCCACCCCGGGGATGCCCGCCAGCCTTGCAGTGATTTCCTCATATTCAGCCAGGGAATCGCCGAGAATATTGACGATGACCGGGACATGCAAGCCGCCCAGGTAGGGCATTTTCTCGGCGATGAACCGGTCAACCCCAACATTCTGCAGGCCAATGGCGTTCAACATGCCACAGGCGGTTTCGACAATCCGCGGCGGTGGATTGCCCGCTCGGGGGTGCAGCGAAATCCCTTTGACGATCACTGCACCGAGACGCTGCAGATTCATCAGATTTTCAAACTCTCGGGCATAACCAAACGTTCCCGAGGCAGTCATCACCGGATTGGCCAGCTCAAGCGAGCCGATGTTGACGCGCAGATCGGCCAAGACATTTTTTCCTGAGTTCAGCTCTCCCATAGCAAATCCTCCGCATTATAGACTGGGCCATTGAGACAGACATGGGTATAGCTGCCATTTGCGGCGGGCCTGGAGCAGCCGAGACAGGCGCCCATACCGCAGGCCATAACGCTTTCAACGGATACCTGGCACGGAATCGTCCTGAACGCGCACAAGGAACTGACAGCGGCCATCATCTTTTCCGGACCACAGCAGTAGACGGTGCAGCCGGTCGGTAACGGTAAAGATTGCATGAGCTCGATAACAAAACCCTTATAGCCGAGAGAGCCGTCATCGGTTGCTAAGTGGGTATTAAGACCAAACTCATGAAAATCAGCCAGGAGAGGATCAAGTTCGATTTTTTCCCGTGCACCGAGAATGAGAAGGTCCTTACTGCAATCGTTTTTCAAGCGACAATTTTCCTTAGCGAGAAACAGTAGCGGCGCAATACCCAATCCGCCACCGACAATCACCGAGGGAGATGTTATGTCAAGGCGATATCCCCGCCCCAGAGGCCCGAAAACCGACAGCGTTTCACCTGGCCTCTTCTCTGCTAGAATATCCGTCCCTCTACCGACAATCTTAAAATAAATCTGTATCTGCCCATCCGCACTGGTCTGGTGGATGGAAAAAGGCCGCCGCAGCAGAGGATCCTTTCCGAGACCGACCCGGATCATGACAAACTGCCCGGGTTTCGCACACCCGGCAATCCGTGGACAATCGAGCGTCAAACGATAGTTTTTTTCGGAAAACTGTTCGACACGGGTAACAGTTGCTTTTTCCTGGTATTGTGACATAGTTGCTTGATACAATGTGAAAGATTATTGCGTAGCGGCGTTTAACTAGCCAAAACAGTCGAATAAGTATTTGATAGAACTTCAACTAAGTTATTATTTATATTATGGTCACCGACCCAGCTTTTGTCATAATCGCTGCCATTTTCGGCGGCATTGTCGGCAGTTTTTTAAACGTTGTCATTCTGCGCTTGCCGGCACAGGATCAATCGATAGTCTACCCAGCCTCGCACTGCCCACAATGCTCCGCTCCTCTGCGCTGGTATGAGAATATTCCCATCGTCAGTTTTCTTTTTCTACGGGGAAAATGCGGCCATTGCCGGATGCCGATCTCCGTCCAGTATCCGCTGGTCGAGCTGGCCATGGCCCTTCTTGCCGCCGCTATCGTTGCTACTTTCCATTTGACCATTGCCGCTGCCGGTTATTTTCTGTTCAGTGCCGCGCTTCTGGTCATTATCGTTATAGATATTCACCACCAGATAATTCCGGATGTCATCAGTCTTCCCGGCATCATCCTTGGGGTCCTGTTTTCTTTTGTCAGTCCCACCGTCACCTGGCAAAGCTCACTCATCGGATTGCTTGTCGGCGGCGGCGTACTTTATGCCGTGGCATTTTTTTACTTTATGCTGCGCAAGGTCGACGGCATGGGCGGCGGTGATATTAAACTGCTTGCCATGATTGGCGCCTGGCTTGGCTGGCAATCGTTGCCTTTCGTCATTTTTGCCAGCTCCCTGAGCGGCTCGATCGTAGGCTTAATCGCCATGCTGTATCAAAAAAAAGGCGGCCGGACGCGGATCCCTTTTGGTCCTTTTCTCTCTTTGTCAGCACTTGTTTATACTTTCTATGCAGAAAACATTCTTTATTTTTTTCACCTCTATCTCACCGGACAGTGGCCCTGAGACATATCCGTTTCACTCGTTCTCCGTGATCAGTCTCCTCGCGACCCGCCTGCCTTCTTGCATCGCAGTGTCTCCCTGCTCTTTATTGTGGCCAAACCCCGGATAATGTCTCCTGAACCAAGAATTTTCCTTTCGCACCATTTTCCCGCGCATCTGGAGGACCAGGCCGACAAACCGCCAGGGCTCTCTGATGGGATGCACAAAGACGATTGGCTCAAAAAGCCTGGCTCCATATCGCTGGAAATAATGTTTCAGTGTCCAATAATGTATCCGCCAATATGACCTGCATGATATAAACGGGATAACCGTCTTGCCTGCGCAGACCTGTTGCCCGTATCTATCAAGAAAATCCAGCACTGGTCCACTTGGATGGTAGGACCAGGTTGGACCGGCTATAACGACACAATCCCAATCCTCAAAACATTGTGCACTCACCGGATGGATAGTCATCCTCTGCCGAAAAAACGTTCTGATCATGGCCACAGCCAAACTGAAATTTGTCTTGAAAGGAAACGGATATGGTTTGACTGGTTCCAGACGTTCGAGAAACACATCGACTGCTTCACTCTCAAGTCCTTCGACAAATCTCTTCAGCAACACTCGAGTTTGCTGGGTGAAAGAGTAAAAAACAATGAGAATCCGTTTTCTTTTCAAATGATATCCTCGGATAACAACATGAGTCAACTTGAGCTATGGCGCATCTATTGCCCTGTATCATATTCTCTTAACAAAAAAAAAAGCCCCCGACAAGTCGGGGGCTCTTTTCATGGCAAAAGAAGTCTGATAACTAGGATTCTACTTCATGTTCAACACCAATGGCAATTTTGTAAAGAACAGTCACCAGCAGCAATCCGGTCGCCCAGATACCGAGTGTGATGCCGATTTCATTTGCCGTAGGATAATACTCGACGATCTCATGCAATGGATTGACGACCAGTCCCCCCATGACAAACCCAAGTCCCTTGTCGAGCCAGAGCGCAACAAAAATCATCGCACAGCCGATGCCC
This sequence comes from uncultured Desulfopila sp., assembly GCA_964412665.1. Classification (GTDB taxonomy): domain Bacteria; phylum Desulfobacterota; class Desulfobulbia; order Desulfobulbales; family Desulfocapsaceae; genus Desulforhopalus_A. The sequence goes on along the minus strand of CAYPPR010000006.1, from coordinate 51,836 downwards.
ACCATTAAATCGGTGTACACCTTGCCGATTTTCATGTAAGCAAAGAGACCAAGTCCACCAAAAAGGAGCAGCGTAGAACTCCACATGAAGGGTACCAGATTGTTATACACATGGCCATGATGCTCAAGACCGAAAAACAAATACTGCAGAGCGTGCTTATGTCCAGGAATATTTGAGTAATAGCCAACGAAGAATTCCAGGCCGACAAAAAAAGCGTTAATTATAGCTGCATACATAATAATAGTAATGAGCTTGTTGATTGCTTCTTTTCCGGCATCAAAATTGGCCACCCGCTTCATAATCAGACAGGCAATAACAATGAGGGCCGGTCCTGCGGCAAAAGCCGAAGCGAGAAATCTAGGGGCGGTAATAGCGGTCAACCAGAAATGTCGGCCGGGTAGACCACAGTACAACATAGCCGTTACAGTATGGATGGAAACGGCAAAGGGAATAGAAACATAGACAAAGATATACACCCACTTCGGCGGCTTCACCTGTTTCCGTTCCGCGGTGAGGATAACCCAGCCGCAGATAATGTTCAGGGTGAGATAGCCAAGCAAAACCACCATATCCCAGAAAAGCATGGAATTGGGAGTCGGATGGAGAATCATATTCAGTCCACGCAAGGGCTGACCGATATCAGCCATGATGAACATAAGACACATTATCAGGGCCGATATAGCCAGAAATTCACCAAGAATAGTTAACCTGCCGAATTTTTTATAGTTGTGAATGTAATAGGGCAAGACGAGCATTAGTCCTCCCGCCGCAACCCCGACCAAAAAGGTAAATTGCGAAATGTACAGCCCCCATGACAGGTCTCGGCCCATACCGGTTAAATGCATGCCGAAGAGAAACTGCCTGAGATAACAGATCGCTCCGACGGCAATGAATGCAGTGAGAAATGCCAGCCACATCCAGTAGTTAGAGTTGCCTTTTAATACTTTTTCAATCATGACTCCCTCACACTATGTAAAAGACTGACGGTTTGGTTCCAAGGGATGGCTTCCGTTGGATGGTATGTTCCTGGTCAAGAATGCGACGAATCTCGGAATTCGGATCGTTCAAATCCCCAAAAACAAGTGCACCGATATCCTTGACAGCCTCGACACATGCCGGTTCCAGCCCAAGGGCAAGTCGTTCGCCGCAGAAATTACATTTCTCGACAACACCGCGCATACGGGTTGCAAAATCGGCATTATATTCCTTGATATACGGCCGAGGTTCCATCCAGTTAAAGCTTCTGGCACCATACGGACAACCCATCATACAGAACCTGCAGCCGATGCAACGATGGTAGTCCATGACGACAATCCCGGTGGATTCCATTCTAAAAGTTGCCTTGGTCGGGCAGACCCGCACGCAGGGTGGCTCGTCACATTGATTACAGAGAACCAGGTAATTGTTTTCCTTGGTAGTATTAGAGGCATGGTAGGCTGAATGCTCCGGAAAGGCATTTTCAAACGGCACATCCCAGAGCCATTTGATCTCGCTTTTCGCACCCTCAATCTCCGGTACGTTATGTACCTTGTGGCAGGCAGCGGCACATTTTTCGAGAAGTTCCGGATGACCATACAATTTGCGCATGTCGATGAGCATGCCAAGTCGTACTCCCGTCGGGGCTTCTTCCACGCCATGGCCTGTCGCCTTGTGGGTATCGACAGAAGCGGAAGCGGCATTAGCCGCCGTTGCACCATGCTCCGTCGAAGAAGCAAGAGCTGGAGAAGAGGTGAGTTTTACTACCACCGGAGCACTGATTCCGGCCAGAGCAGTTGCCCCGGCAATCTTAAGAAATTTTCTTCGTTGCTTATCCATTAGTGTGTCTCCTTTTTTTCCGCCGCTGCGGTCGGGGTCAAATGACAATCCCAGCAGTAGGGGGTGACAGATACATAATCATGACAGGAGTCACAGAATTTCTCCTTGTTGGAATGGCACTGCATACAGGCCATCTGCAAACCTTTACGATATTCTTTTCCGTCAACCGTCACAGCTATACGGTCGCCGTCACGAAGCACCTCGTCACGCCATTCATGGAGCAGCGCCATATGACTTGCCCGCATTTCGGTAGCCGAGGCGACACATTGTTTTTCTCCACCCGGAGGCAATTCAGGTTTGGGTACCGTGCTTGCCGTCGAAAACGCATTGAACCAGAGCGGGAAGGTCACAAACAGGACAAATATGGCCAGCCCCGGTATTATTGTTCTTTTATTGTACATTACGTTAACTCCTCTGTTCAGTTCAGGATATTTTAGAGCATGGTACGAAAGCCATCATCGAGCTCGGGCCGGTTTTCACCGTCTAAAACAAGGGCATTGGCTAGAAGCTCAGAGATGCCGCATACCCTGACCCCCGGATTCCAATAGTCCATCAGGGATGTCAGTGTCGCCCTGTCGATCGCGCAGACACACGCCAACATGTTGACATCATGTTTGTCGTGAACATATTTGACGGCATTGGCCCGCGGTAATCCTGAACGCATTCTCAGCTCCATGATCTCATCGGTATTGAGACCGGTTCCCGAACCACAGCAGAAAGTCTGCTCACGGATGGTATTTTCCGGCATTTCAACCCAGTCGACAATATGGTCCATAATGTACCGAGGTTCATCAAGAAGCCCCATTGCCCTGGCCGTATTGCAGGAATCATGGTAGGTCGCTTTCACGTGACTGTTACGACTCTTATCAAATTTCAGTTTGCCATGTTTAATAAGATCGGCAGTGAATTCGCTGATATGAACCATTTTTGTTGAGGCGGCATTTTCGAAAACAGTGCCGGTGATAGGTGATACCGGTTTTTCCAGGAAATCCGCCGGGCCGTTCATGCTATCCATATATTGATGGACAACACGCCACATATGCCCGCACTCCCCACCGATAATATACTTAACACCTAATCTCTTCGCTTCGGCGTACATTTTCGCATTGAGCTTCTTCATCGTCTCATTGTTGGTGAAGAGACCGAAGTTACCACCCTCCGAGGCATAGGTAGACCATGTATAGTCGAGACCGATCGCTTCAAAGAGAGCGAGATATCCCATGGCGGTGTACAGCCCGGGCTCGGCAAAAACGTCAGCCGATGGCGTAATGAACAAAACCTCGGCGCCTTTTCTGTTGAAACTGATATTTGGCTTGACGCCGGTAAGTGCTTCAACGTCATCGACAAGAAATTCGACATTGTCTTTGAAAGTGTGGGGTTGCAGTCCCATATGGTTACCGGTACGGTTGGAGTTGGAAACCGGTTCGAGCACCCAGTTGATACCCACGCCGACCAGATGCAACAACTCGCGAAGCATCATGGTTACTTCGGCGGTATCAATGCCATACGGACAAAAGACTGAGCATCTACGGCATTCCGTACACTGATAAGAGTACATGAACCACTCTTTCAAGACAGCCACGGTCATTTCGCGGGCACCGGCCATTTTGCCGAGAATCTTACCGGCCAGGGTAAAATCATTGCGATAGACGGATCTGAGTAACTCAGCCCGCATGACCGGCATATTTTTCGGATCACCGGTACCGAGGAAGAAGTGGCATTTGTCGGCACAGGCACCGCAGCGGACGCAGCAATCCATGAAAATCTTCAGCGAACGAAATTTTTCCAGACGCTCTTTGAGACCTTTGAGTATTATCTCCTGCCAATTTTCCGGCAGCTTCCAATCCTCATCTTCCGGGGACCATTCGCGGGAGTTTGGGAAATGCAGCCCAGCCTGACTGTCCAGATAGGCAACCTTTTCCGATTTGGCAGGATAGGCATAATTCCCCGGTTTAAATATAGCCGGGGATTCCATCCAGTCCATGGTCGGTATTGCTCCTGTGGCCAAGGATGGTCCCTGCACTACGCTTTTCGATAATTGTTCTAATTTGGGAACTGACATCGTTATCTAATCCTCTTAAGCTAGTTGTGGGTCAAGGTTGTTATTCTTCATCCTTTTTGGGAGCGAGCTCCTTTTCGACAGGAATACCGGCGTCTACCATAAATTCACGGAATTCATCCTCATATCCGGCATAGGAATGAGGCAGAATGCGCGGATTCCAGGGATTGACGTGTCGTTTTGCCCGACTGTCGTTTTTCATATTTCTGGTCGGGCTCATAAAGACCCCGGCAAAGTGCATGAGTTTACTGAACGGAAAATAGGCCAGCAGAGCACACACCAGAAAGAAATGAATATAAAATATTGCGCCTATTTCCGCGCCGATAGTCGGTGAGAAAGTAACGAGACCGACGGCCAGTTGTTTAATATTGACAATGTCGATATCGGTACGCAGGAAATAGCGCATCAGAATACCGGACAGGGCAATACCAAAGATCAGCACCAGCGGGAAATAATCATTCATCAGGGACATGAAACGGACATGGCGGGTAATAAGCCTTCTGGAAAAGAGCAGGATAACACCAGCCAGCAGTCCGATGTCGGTGATGTACCAGTTGGGAGCACCGACCTGGAAGAGACCGTCGCCAAGTTCAAGCCAGCTGATCCATGCGGGAACCGGATCCAAAAACAGACGCATATGTCGTAGGATGATCACCAGAAACGAATAATGAAAAATCAGGGCGAACATCCACAACCATTTGGAGGATTCGTAGGTGACCTGAGGCCCATTATAAATTTCCGATTTGGTGTTTCTAAACAGTGACCGAAAAGTCACCACTTCAAGAAACATTCTTGCAACAACCTCTGCGGTAGTGTTTGGAGCTTCAAGTCTATTATGCTTGATAAAGTCCAATGATTTTCCCTGTCCGCAGGTGGTCTGGATCGAAAACGGCACAGGGGACTTTGCCCATTGCACCACCCTGTAGACGCAGCCACCAAGGAAAATCATCAAGGCCAGATACGGCAGAGCGACACCAAACAGATACGGCATCCCCGGTATCTGAGATCCGAGTCCGGCAATCAGTACCAGCGCTATGACTGCCAGGAATGAGAAGGCGTACTTCATTTCTTACCTCGCTTCAATTAAACTGTTTTGGACACCATGCGGTTGCGGAGAAGAGCCGACCAACCAGCACAGAGACCAGTTAAATACCATTAACCTAAAGTATATTTTTTTTATCAGACAGCAGATTCGATGGGCATTTGCTGTCTGTTAATATATGACTTCCCGACTTTATCTCATTGATCCGCACCTGATACAGACGCTCTCGATAGTGCATGTATATGTCAAATGCCGCCAGTACCGCAAGGTCAACTGCAAATTCAAAATCATACAGCTCATTTACCAGCTTTTTTCGCTCTTTGTCAGCCGCAAAAATTTCACGGGTAATATGCTTCACACCATTCAATGGTGCAACGGCCTGCGAAGGAGTGAACTCCTGCACGGAACGAATACTCATTATCTGTTCAAGCGGCGGGATAAACTCTTTGGCATCAGCCCCCTTGGAGAGCAGCAAAAAAAGTTTTTCCAGTGCCTGCCTAATATTCGCACCGACCGGATTGGCAAAGGTATCCCGCTCTCTGACAAAAAAGCCTGATGACACATAGGTTGACAAAGTATATTCAACCCATTTATTTACTATTTTTTCTCTGTGGTTTCTAAAACCCTCAGCAAGATCCATACGCTTACAACCCTTTCTATTAACAGCACAACTGCTATTGAATGGTCTCCTGGTAAAAGGAAAGACAAATGAATGACCATTCACAAATTGACATTTCTAGCACCTTTTTCTCTCTTTTTCAAGAACATTTTACGAGAGCACAGTTCGCGCAAATGACGATAGAAAGAGGGGGTCCCGTCCATTTTTACTGCTTGGAAAACCGGATAATATCGCCGACCATATTGACCGCCTCGCGAATGTACGGATCCTCCTTAACATCTTTCAACCACTTTTCTTTCGGGTCATCCTGCGAATTATCCGGCTCAGCAAATTCGGCATCGTCTCCCTGTTCTTCGCGGTATTTACGGTAGTGGGCCCCGACCTTTTCTCTCATGATCCGTGACTCTTCACGCTTGAAACGCATATCGTCGATCTGCACGGAAAGCATTGTATCGTCACTGCGTTCCGCCGCTTTGACAGCTTCTTCCCTGATAATTTCCAGGCCTTTGTCAAAAGCCGCTCGCTCCAGACTCCCCTGCCGTATTTTTTCCACATCAAATCGCTGGTCCTCAGGCGTAAATTCAACAGGTTGGATGGAATCCCAAGGCAGAGAATAATCAAGGTAGCGCTCCCCCGACTTGACGTGTTCGAGCAGATTCGGCAATACGATATCGGGTTCTACTCCCCGGTACTGCGTTGAACTTCCATTGACCCGGTAAAATTTCTGGATGGTGACCTTCAAGGCCCCGAGATCTTCATACTTATGCAGATTCAGCAGAGGGATATTGTCATTGATATCAATAATCGTCTGTACGGTTCCCTTGCCGTGGGTATGCGCCCCCCCGACAATCACCGCTCGCCCGTAATCCTGCAGTGCCGCGGCAACAATTTCCGAGGCCGAGGCAGAAAATTTATTGACCAGTACCACCAAAGGTCCATCGTAGGAGACGTCGTTGTTGGTGTCACTCAATACCCGTTTGTCACCGAATCTGTTCAATACCTGAACCACTGGTCCGGATTTAATAAAGAGTCCTGTGATATCAACAGCATCAACAAGTGCGCCACCCCCATCGTCTCGTAAGTCGAGGATTATACCATCGACGTTCTGTTCAATTGCCTTAAGGATTTCTTTCTGGGTATCATCCGTGGAATTGCGTCCCTTGGCACCATTTCTTGTCCCTTCAAAATCACGGTAAAAAGAGGGGATATAAATATAACCGGTTTTACGACCGTCGGCTGATTCAAGCACTGAACTTTTCACGAAGGTTTCTTCGATCTGAACGACATCGCGAATAATCCTGATGACCTGCGTAACGCCATCGGGCTTTTTTACCGTCAGGCTGACCGCTTCGTCCTTAGGACCGCGGATCAGGCGAACTGCATCGCGCAGCCGCATATCGGTAATATCAACCGGCTCTTCGCCTTCCTGGGCGACCTGCAGAATTATGTCCTCTGCCTTGAGACTCCCCTGCCTGGCCGAGGCACTGCCGGGTATTATCCTGATGACTTTAATAAAGCCGTCGTCTTCACGCAAAAGCGCCCCGATTCCTTCAAGACTGCCGCGCATATTTATATCAAACTGCTCTTTGCTTGCCGGAGGTATGTAGTTGGTATGTGGTCCGAAGGCCCGAGTAACACAATTGAAAAAACGATCATAATGGTCCTGCAATGTTTCCTGATGCAGGCGCTGGAAAAAATTTTTATTCCGCTTACCGACCTTGTTCAGGGCCTCTTTCCAGAGTTCCGCCTCACTCAGTTGTTTGGTCGGTAGCTTTGTCCCATCGGCTTTATCCAGACTGTTTTTCTGGTCTTCCTCAAGATCAAGATACTGTGAAATGACCTGACCTTTCAGCACCTTCCGCCATCGATCCTGCAGTTCCGCATTACTTACAGCGAATTCAATTTTTTCCGGATCTGTTTCATAGGATTCTTTTTTATGCACACTAAAACTGCCGACATAAAGCTCTCCCTGCGTCAAGAGCACCGGCCTGCGAATTTTCAACAGCTGCCCGACCTGTATCCTTTGCGGTTCGTCAAGATTGTTATCGACGATCAGGTCGCCCACCTCAATGTCGTCAAAGCGATCAGCAATCCTGACCAGGGTGTCTCCCGGCTGAACGGTATAGGCAGTAAAACCGGCAACGGGGCCGGCGCCCACCCTGTCACTTGCCAGTATGGTGCCGACCATCTTCTGCACGAGGTCGATCTTTTCACTGAGAATATCATAACCGGTATCAGGCAGAGTTATCCGCCCATCAGCAAGATTATCATCAATATAGGGCGCAAAGGCTTCCAGCTGTTCCACATCTTTTTTCAACAGAAACCGCTTCTGGTAATCCAGCTGCTTTATATAGAGATTAAATGCGGCTCGGGCCAGGTCATCATTGAAAACCTTGTCACTGAAATGGAGAGTAGGCAGCTGCTTACTGAGGATATAGCCGATGAGCCTGTTTCTTTTCTGGTCGACCTCGCGGTCTTTGGTGATATTACCAAAGGTTAAGGTTGCAGAAGTTAGACAAAAGAGTGTCAGAGAAAAGACCAAAAATATCTTTATATTTTTCATAATTGTCTTCAAAGAGGGTTCAAAAAAACGGATTTGGGCTACAATTGTCTTTGTAAGAGATAACAGAACAGAAAAACAAATACCACGACAAAGACATACCAACTGAAAAATTACACCCAGCAGGCTGTTGAATTTATCGACGATTGCCATTGACGACGATTGCCAATCGGAGCAACCTTACGATGGTTTTTTAATAGAAACAGCCGGGGTTGCCGTTAAATTTTCAGGAGATGACAAAAGAAGACGTTACCTGGTGATACGACGCGTTACCATCGCCCGGTGGGATTTAGGCGGAGAGTGGACAATGTTCCGCCAATGTTCCATGCCTGTCGCCTAACTCAACACCAAGCTCCAGAGAAAAATTCTGTAGCTCCTGGTAACTGCAGTTGATAATGGTAGGCCGATTGCCGCCTTGCAGCCGGATAATTTCCGTTTCAAGAAAGAGCAGAAGAGCCTCGGCTGCCTGCCGCCGAACGTCGCCCACCTGCAGTTGCTGACGCGAACAAAACGTGCAAAACCGCCGATAATTTATAATCGACCGAGCAATCCCCCGGTAGATGGGCGTACCGCTGTTGCCATGGTGCAAATCCCGTAAGATTATTTCAGTATACCGGTCAACAGCCGCATTTTTAAGGAATTGAATCTGCTCTGCTTCCAGGAGGAGATGTGGTCCGTCTTGCGCTCGTGTCAACTGATAGATCGCCGAATTATAGGCAATTTCCGGAGTTTCTCCGGAATATCTGACGATATACCATTCGTTTTCGATTGTCTCGGTCAACTCATTTGCCATCATGACGACTTTTCGTTCTCCCCTTTTTGCAGACCGAACAATTCACGGACAGTGGTTACTTTTAGATCGCTATTATCCCGTCCGGCGCATGATTCACTCTTTAGATACATCAGTGGATCGTGGAGAATTTTGGCGGTAATGGCCATAACCATCCGGCTGAGATTATCTCGATCGGCATCGGTCATATCGGGCATCCTGGCCAAGGTCCGGTCCAGTTCCAACTGGCCGATTCCATCCATTTTTTCTTTAAGCGCCTGGATTGTCGGCGTCACCGCCAGGCCGACAAACCATCGCTCAAATTTAAGCGTCTCCTCATCGACAATACGTGATGCTTTAACCGCCTCCTTGTCTCGTTCCGATTTATTTATCTCGACGACATTGCTTAAATCATCAATGTCGTAAAGATAGACGTTTTCAAGTTCATTCAACCGAGGATCAAGATCCCTGGGCACAGCAATATCGATAAAGAAAAGCGGGCGGTTCATTCTGGCTTTCATCACCGACTTCACCTCGTCCTTATGCAGAATAATTTCCGTTGCCCCTGTCGAACTGATAATAATATCGACATGTTCCAGCTGGGCCACCAGTTCTTCCATGGCCACGGCTTTCCCTTTAAAGCATTGTGCCAAACCGACCGCCCGAGCAAGGGTACGGTTGGCAACGGTCACCGAGCCGACGCCGTTGCCGACAAGATGTTCCGCGGCAAGTTCAGCCATTTCGCCAGCCCCGACCAGAAGCACATTCTTATCTTCCAGGTTGCCGAATATTTTTTTGGCCAGCTGTACGGCGGCATAGCTGATAGAGACGGCTGAAGAACCGATAGCCGTTTCGGTCCGTACTCTTTTAGCTACCGAAAAAGACTTGTGCAAGAGTTTATTCAACAGGGGGCCGGTACAGCCAAAATGGGCGGCAAACCGATAGGCTTCTTTCAACTGCCCAAGAATCTGTGCCTCGCCAATCACCATCGAATCGAGACTGGCAGCGACCATAAACAAATGATGCACCGCCTCCTTATCATAGAACATATAGAGATATTGGCGGCAATCCGCCCGGTCCACTCTGTCGCCGAAAAGAAAATCAATAATAGCCTCTTCTACGTTGCTTTTGGCCTCGGTGACCAGCAGAAATTCTACCCGGTTACAAGTAGAAAGAAGATAGTACTCGCGCAAGCCTTGAATATTTTTCATTGCCGCAAGTGGCTCTTCGTAGCCACCCGACAGGGCAATTTTCTCGCGTATTTCGACGGGAGTCGTCTTATGATTTACCCCAAGAAGCAGTATCCTTTCACTTGGCATAACTATGAACACCTCCAAGCAGGTAGGTTACTCCCCACAGGGTAAAAACAACGGCAGCAAAACCGACTATGGCCATAACGGCAGCTCTTTTACCACGCCAGCCGACCGTGTACCGTTGGTGGAGTGTAACCAGATAAACAAACCAGGTTATCAGCGACCAGGTCTCTTTCGGGTCCCAGTGCCAATAGGTCCCCCAGGCCTGGCGCGCCCACACGGAACCGGTGACAATGCCGAGGGTTAAAAAGACAAAACCGGCGGTGAGACAGTGATTATTCAGCTGATCAAGGGCGTCAAGCGAAGGGAAACGGGAAAAGAAGAAGCCGAATTTCTTACTTTTCAGTTCTCTTTCCTGCAGCAGATACATCAGGCCGCCGCAAAAGGCGAGGGACAAAAAACCGTAGGCAACAATCGAAACGCCGGCATGAATTGGCAGCCAGTTACTTTGCAGGGCCGGCAGGAGCGGTGTAAACGCCCGTGAAGAAAAAGAAGAGATCACTAAAAGGCAGCAGATGAAAACCGAGACAAAGGTGCCGAAGTTCTTGACGGTATAGCGCCACCTGAAAGAAAGATAGGCCCAGGTTGTCGCCCAGGCGAAAAAAACCACCGCTTCATGCTGCGACGTTATCGGCGTATGGCCCGCCAGAATAAAACGTGAAGCTATATGCAGTGTCTGCAGTACCCCGGAGACAAGGAGAAGCATCCGAGCGATTTTGCGTATTTTTTTGTTCTGATTAACAAAAAAGACCAGATATGCCGCTGCGGCAATGAAGGTTACGCCCAGAACCGATTGAAAAAGGAGATAGTTTATTTCTTCCATGGATACCCTTACATCAATAGACAACATTCAGGTTTGGCGCTTGCTGTGTATCTTACACCGGTTTTCTTCCCGTTTACCAAGGTTGGTCTCATCTCAATCCCCTGATGTATCGTGCTTTTCAAGAATTTTTTTCATCAGCGACACCGCATCGACGAACTCTGGCAGCTCGCGAAGCAGCATCATCTGCAGCTCAAACCAGTGTGCCTCAAGTACCAGTTCCACCATGCCCTGCTGCAGCAATCTTCGGAAAAGTTCCGCATTAGCAAGGGAATCGCCACCCGCATCCACGACCTTCTCCCGTATCAACGAGAAAAGGTCGGCAACGATCTCGTATTCGGCAACGACGACACCTTCCAGTTGCTGTCTGACTTGTTGGGCCAGGGCGGGACTACTGCCACCGGTGGAAACCGTAACAAGCATTTTCCCCCGCCGAAAGTGGGCAGGGACATGAAAATGGCTGTTTTGCGGATCATCGGCACTGTTCAGTAAAACAGCGTATTTGGCGGCTTCCCGGGCGATGAGCCCCTGGACTTCAGGATTGTTCGTTGCCGCAAAAACCAGAAAGGCTCCCTTCAAATCACCCTCGACAAAGTCTCTTGCAAACCATTCAACTTCTTTATGCCGCGCCAAAATCTGCAGTTCAGCATGCGCCTTCGGGCTGATGACTCGGATATCGGCTCCCCCGGCAAAGAGACTTTTTGTCTTGCGCAAAGCGACCGGTCCCCCGCCGACGACGACACAGAGCTTATCGGTAATATTGACATTAATGGGATATAACGACATGGATTTTACGAGAGTAAGCACAGCCCGTCGGCTGTTTTCAGTTCACCTGCGGCAGCAAATAATTACCAGACGGTTACGACAGTGTAAACAGGGTAATCAGTTTTTTTTGGGGCGTAACCGGTTGATGACGATTGTTATTTTTTTCCCGTCCCGCTTGATAACCTGCTCTTTGAGCCCAATATCAAAATCACTCTGGGCCAGTTTAAGGAATTTCGGCAGGCTCTGCCGTTTCGCATCATGGGCCAGATAAATTACTCCGTCCGGTTTCAGACAAGTTTTGCAGATATTCAGTAAAGGCTCGAAAAATTCATCGCGAAAAAGTATCTCTGCCCCGGCAAGGACATCAAACGGTTCCATTTCCGGCGGATTCAACCAGTCAAGATGACTAAAATGGATGCCGTTCAGTCCGGAAGCAGCAGCACTCACCTTCTGAAAATCCATTATAATCTCCTCATAATCACTGATTGTCACCTCAAAACCAGCCGAAGCGGCAGCAAGGCCGGGAGCCCCCAGTCCAGCACCAAGCTCCAGTAGTCTGCTGCCAGTACCATTAGGTTGCGAGCCAAGAACATAGGCGAGGATCATCGCCGCATCCCAGAGTCGAATCCAAAAAGGAAACTCCGAAACATCGGCAAAGGGGTCCTTGCCGTCGAGAAACTCTTCCAGATCGGCAATCTTGAGCAAACGGATCTGCTTTTCGCCAAAACGCAGCCGATCAAAAGTCAGTTTATACTTTTTTCGAATACGGTTATATATCTGCCGTTCGGCTTCTGGAAGAGTACGTATATCCATAGGTGGAACCTCATAGAGCTTCAGCGGGTGACAAGCAAAAAAAACGGGTCGGCTGATAGGAAATCAGCCGACCCGGCACAATACTTAAAGAACAATACTCTGTCAATCAACAACCCTCGATAGCACCCTTCCTGGGAGTGGATACCTTGATTTTGTCGCCGGCACCGAGTTTATCGGCCTTCTCACAGGTCATGGTCACTTTATCACCATCAACTGCGTCTACCGTGCAGTTAAGTTTTGCAGCAAAACCCAAACCAGCAGTACTCAGTGCAAAAACTAAAGCCATGGCGCACGCGACAATCTTCTTATTCATTGTTTTTCTCCTTTGATTTCTGATTTTATTTCGGAGCAAAGCCCCACTCTTTACAAACAACAACTGCAATTTAAAGGTACATTCTATTTCAATTTTATGTTAAATGCAACCGTCATCAATCAATCAAGCAGGCTGCGAACGTCCCTTTCAAGAATCTCGTGTTGCACATATCCGGTGTATTTTTTTACTACATTACCGGATTTATTCACTAAAAAGGCAACGGGAATACCGTATACGCCACCGAAATCCTGCGTGGTCCGTGATTTAGCCATCAGCACCGGATAATTTATGTGCTGCTTTTTCATAAATTTTGCCACCGAAGCCGGGCTCGTCTGATCGACCGACAACCCCACCACCGAGAATCCGGCAGCGGCGTGTTCCTTTTGCAATTTTACGAGAATAGGCACTTCTTCCACACACGGCGGACACCAGGTTGCAAAAAATGTCAGCAGTAAGACCTTGCCGTTAAATACATCTGATTTGACAATCCTGCCGTCGCGGACACTCTCCAGGGAAAATGGCGGCATTTGCGTTGCTGCCTGGGCCATTACAGACGGTATGAGAGTGAAGATCAGCGCGATACACCACAAAGGTATCCGGCTCTTTTTTTGTTTTTCCATGAATCCCCTCCGGAGGAGAATTGAAATTTAATTCTTCTGTGATATACTCTGGGCATAAAATATCCCATATTATCCCAAAGTCAACCAACTGGAAAGAAAGATAGCAACTCAGCCACAGATTAGGTACATTCGCAGAGACCCTTTTCACAAAGTTCGCCACTGCAATGAACAACTGAAGCACGTCATTGCTTTTTTTTCTACGTAATATTTTTTAAATTGTAGGTTTTTTATGAAGAAAATAAGTTTTCATCGACAGATTCAGTCGTATTGTAACCGCTTGCTGCCGATTATATTCCTGGGACTGCTTTTCCCTCTATACCTTTGTGCCGAAGTTGTCGATAAAGTTGTAGCGGTCGTCAACGATGAAGTTATTACTCTCTCGGAGCTTGAAGAAGAGACATCCAGTGTGTTTCGATCCATCACAGAAAACAACCCAGGAGTCCCAGCGGTTGGCGCCCTGGAGCAGGCACGGGAAGTCGCCCTGAACGGCATGATCGAACGACGCCTCATCCATCAAAAGGCCACCCGATATAACGTCAACGTCTCCGAGGAAGATATCGAGGCGGCTTATGAAAATGTGCGCAACGGCATGTCTCTTACGCCAACCGATTTCAAAGAAAAACTCGAGAAGTCTGGGCTAACGGACGAATCATACAGGAATAAGCTAAAATCTCAAATTCTGCAAAGCAGGCTTCTCAGTTTTGATGTCCGCTCTAAAATAGTCGTTACTGAAGAAATGATTCTCGATTATTACGATGAACATTACACGTCACGAGTAGACCAAGGAAGCTACTACCTGCTCCAGATCGGCTGCAGTTGGGACAAATCGGACAATGCGGAAGAATTGGCCGCGGCAAAACGAGCAACAAAAGAAAAAACGGAACGGATACTCGGTCTTGCCAGGAAAGGACAGGATTTCAGAAGCTTGGCTGAAAAATTCTCCGAATTGCCCTCAGCGGTTGACGGCGGTGATATCGGTGTTTTCACTCTCGATGAGATGGCGCCGGCCATGCGTGAGGCAATAGAATCCCTCCAGCCTGGCGACATCAGCGAAATCATCGAAACACCCGCTGGTTACCAGTTTTTCAAATTGCTGTCTGGAGAAGAAAAAGCTCTCGTTGTTACGGCCGCGCTTGAGACGGTCAAAGAAGAAATCAGAGGAAAAATCTTTGAGGAAAAATTACAAACTGCCTACTCTGAGTGGGTCCGAAAACTCAAAGAAGATGCTTATATTCAAATACTCTAAGTCCTTCGGGTCTATAATTATCCAGGAAATGTTATGTCGCTTGAGCCCAGTAAAACGGAATATGCCACTCTCGGAGAGTATCTGCGGGAGACGAGAATCACCCAGGGAAAAGAGCTGGTGGCGGTAGCGGGGGAAACCAAAATATCATCAAAAAGTCTTCAGGCTATTGAAGAAAACAACTTTGCCGCCCTGCCGGCCGATGTGTTCGCCCGTGGATTTTACGCTCTCTATGCCAAGAGTCTCTTACTTGATCCCAAAGAAGTTTTACAGATGTACACTCAGGAGAGACCACGCCCGCAAAAGTCTATAACCGCCGCCATGGTTCGAACGGGTAAACTCGCCCATGAAGTGGAGACTATGGCTGAGCGGCCTTCTTTTATGCCTTTTTCACTCTTCAGCCTGCTGCTGCTTTTAATGCTGGTCTTGGGGGGGGCTTTGTGCTGGTATTTATCCTGGAATCCGGCCACCTATCTCAGCCAGAAGTTACGGAGCCTGGAGGAGCCACAACGAATTGAACAGGTATCAACATACAGACCGGCATCCGGTGTTTTCTCATCTAATTTGTCCCCTGCACGAGGGCAAAAGCCGCAAACCAAGCAACAGGATATCTTTGGCCTTTCCTATCCATCCACAGCTACAGCCGCTGTCGCCGAAGAAATACCCACGGCTGCTCCACCACTCTTTTTACAAACCGTTAAAGACACTCAGCCCGCCCCCCCACAGTAATACTCTATGGCGGCACAGGCCAGGGAAACCGATGCTCTCGTCTTAAACTGTACGGAACACGGCGAGTCCGATGTGATCGTCACATTGTTTTGCCAGGATGTCGGCCGGCTTACCGCCATAGCAAAGGGAGCCAAAAAAAGTAAACGGCGTTTTGTCAATAAGCTGGAACTGTTTAGTTTTCTGCACATTACCTATCAACAGAAGGCCAACAGATCTCTGGCATTTTTCGTCGATGCCGAGCTGCATACCTGTTTTTTGCGTCTTCGCCAAAACCTTGAACTGTACAGCATCGCTTCCGTCATCAGAGAATTCCTCCTCATTGGCGTGCGGGAAAATGAACCGGACATCCATATTTTCCGCCTGAGTTTATGGGCTCTGCATAATCTTGATCAGCAGCAGCCACCGATGTCTATCCTCGCTTTGTTTCTTATTCGCTTCTATGATTACGTCGGCTACCGACCGGACCTGCAGAGCTGTGTCCAATGCGGTTCACCGGTTGCCGGTAAACACCGCTACAGTTTTGATACCACCAGCGGCCGAATCGTCTGCTCACTGTGCAAGCCGCATTTGCAAAAGGGGCTGCCACTCTCCCACGGGACGATCAAAATGCTCCGTTCGGCCCAGGACCAGCCCCTGGATCGCCTGCACCGCCTGAAGATATCCGGCAGCATCCTTTACGAAGCCATCTCACTGCTGCAGAGCTACGGTAATCAATTGTTTCAGCGGGACATCGTATCGTGGAAAATAGCTCGGAAATTTCTCAGGCGATAACAGCCGGTGCTGCGGGATTTTTTCTCAACGGAGCACCGCTCCAGCTATTGGTCTGCAATGTTGTCTGCATCTCATTACAACATTTCCAGATAACGTACTTCTCCGCTGTATTCTGTTTTCTCATGACCATCCGCAAGCCGCAGGATAATGCCGCCATCGGCATCGATGCCCAGCACATCAGCCCGGTACTGCGGCGCGGTCATCACGTCAAAGCCGTAGACAACTCTTTTACCGACGGTATCCGAAGATGCAAGCCATCTTTCCAGGAGCAGATGTTGTCCTCCCCTGCCGGAAAAACTTTCTTCCCTGAGTTCTTTGGCCTCCTCATGATAGAGCAGACCGAAATTCCAGGCCAGCCTGGAGATAAATACAGCAGTGAATATTTGGATATCGATGTCCCTGGCCAAAATTTTTCCCAGGGAAATCGATGAGTCGGCAAGATCGGCGGGGAATAAACAGTTATTCACATTGATACCGAAACCGACCAGGGTAAATTCCTCGCCATGCACGGGTTCGGTAAAACTCTCTACTAAAAAACCGGCAAGCTTTTTTCCATCGACCAGGACATCGTTCACCCAGCGCAAAGTGGCCTTTTCCAGGCCGAACTCACGCACAGCCTCACAGCAGGAGAGGCCTGCCGCCAGGGAAATGAATCGACGGGATTGCGGCAAAAGGGTGTTTGCATGGATCATACACCCCCAGATACCGCCGGGAGGAGCGTGCCACACCCGGGCAAACCGCCCCTTGGAGCGGCTCATTGTGTCTGCCAGTATCACCGTCCCACTGGCGACTACACTGCCGGCCTGGACCTTTTTGTTAATCAGGCTGCGGGCGTGATCCATTGCCCGCGGCAAGGAGGCGTGGCACTCGATGACCGAACCGACAAAGGCCCCGTAGCGCATGACTGCGTCGGCATCAACCGGACTGTCGAGCAGGGATTTCTCACTTGATTGCGCCTGGTGCAAAAAGCGGCTAATCTCCTCCGAGGTCGGTCTATTTATTGGCATATTGTCAATGCATATCGATGCAGGAAAGAAAGATAAGCGGCATCGCAGTTAGTGGTCAGTGTCCCAATCCGCCTTCACCCGGGTGATAATTTTCTGTATGAGTGCAAGTTGCTCCGGAGCACAGATGCCCAGCAAAGGCTCGCCCTGGGCTACGGAAATTCCTTGTTTGAAATAAATGGAATGAATAACCCCGCGCTGTCCATTGTAATATACGGCGCTATCCCGTTTCATCAGGGACATGGTCAGAATCTCTTCTCCCGGCTCAATGGTCACCGCCCGGGCACCCTTTTTTTCTATACGGTAGTGGATATCCAGGGCAAAAAAATATTTAGCCGTTTCCGGAGCGACAAAAAGCGACAGTACTTCTTTCAGAATATTTTCAATAATCTCTTTCTTTTTAAGAGGATGCTTGATAGTCATGAGTTTTTCACCGGCCTCGACGAATTGACCATCAAACTCAGTATTGATTTTTGCCACCGTGCCATTGGTCGGCGCGGCGATTATTTTCGGATTTCGTTCCCGGTTAATTTCATATAACCGGGTTCCCGGTACCTGCAGCCATTCCCCACTGGCCGCGTTTACTTCTTCTCCTTCGACCACTTTAAATGATACACGTCCGGTATGAACTGCAAAAACATCGACATAATCGAAAGGGTCTGCTTTGTATTTATTGAGCAATGCATCAAAATCAATTTCATTAGACATACCGACAACCTGTTTTTTTTCTTTATCTGAAGGGAGCAGAAACGGTCTTCCCATTCAAGAATACCACCAATTTGTTATGCAAGACCTGCGCAATAGGTTTATACTGGCAGAAAAGCAACAAGGCAAGGCTAATATGAGCTTCCCTGCCCACACTACACCGTTCAAGACCTTGTAATAAAAAGTAAATTAGAAAACAAAAATGACAAAGAGATTCCATTTCCTGGTCACCCTTCCTGTCTTGCTGTTACTGGGATGTACACTTTTTTTTCTCTTTCTCCCTTCGCTTGCTGATCTCTATCTTTTTCCCCGGCTCCTGAGGGGGCTTCCTTTTGCCGAAAAAGAGCTCAGCCTCTCCAGACTCTCGCCCTGGAAAATCAGGGGTACATTGACCCTGGCTGATGCCGATCGACCAACCCTGTCCGTACCCCGATTCGAACTAGCATATACTCCCAGCTCCCTGTTGCAGGGAACAATATCCAGTCTGCTGCTCGATTCCGCCTCGTTGCAACTGGAAATGCAGAACGGCCGGCCAATAATCCGTGGTCTGCCGATCGGTGATTCTGCCGGCCTGGAAGAAAAGAGCCGCTCCCCCTTCCTTTTACCACTGGCGGTGGAAACAATTATTTTAAAAAACTGTGCTGTTACGGTTCACAGGAACCAACAGAAACCCATCACTGTTCTCGTCGACAGCCGCTTTTCCCTTGGCTTTCTTGAACAACCGGCGAATAAAAAACTCCTGACCACGCTAGCCGGACCAGTGCAGATACGTGGCGACCTGCTCTTGCATGGTGACCTCACTCTACAATCCGTTGTTTCGGGTTATGAGGCAGTCTTGCAATTACAGATGCCGGACATTGGGCAGCTCAGCTTTTTGTCTCCCTATTTACAAAACGCACAGCTTACGGGAGGACTTTCTCTTCAGAGCACGGTCCGTTTCAGCCAGTCACTCGACAGGATTATCGACTATGCGGCAACTGTCGAATTCCCCGGCGTGCGATTTCAAAAGGACGTATTTATTTTTGAAAATAGTCGCCCGAACGAACCGGCCACCCTACAAGTAACCGGCACCAAAGATACATCCGATTTTATTATGAACAATATTGTTCTGGCCGAACCGGAAAAGATGGCTCTTAACCTGCAAGGCGAGATAACCATTCCCGCAGGAAAATTCAGTGGCAGCGGCGATATTTTTTTCGACAAAACCCAGTCCGGCCTCAACTTAAACTTTAACGGCAGCCACCAGCAGGCCACAACACGAATCAATTATGCACTGGCGAGCGAAGCCGCCGAGGTCGGGGACAGCTTTTCCTGCAGCCCATTCAAGGCTGATGGAAATATTCTCATCGACGGAACAGCTACCACCGCCGAACTGAAGGGCCTGATCCCGCACATCACGATGAAAAAGAGCCAAACACATTTGGTTAACCTGTCCCTGCACCTACCTTTTCAATACCCCTTTCCAGTAAAGGGTACAGCCAAGGCTGCCGGGTCCCTGGAAATTGAGCAGATACATTATCGCCAGGTCAACAGCGGCCGACTCCAGGCGACCCTGCTGCCGTCTCCTGCGGGGATTACCTTCACCACCCGATTCACCACCCCTTTTATTCCTGCTTTACAACTCACCTGCGATGGCTCTGCACAGACAACGACGGATATTTCCGCGCGGTGCCGTTTCCCGGCAACAGCTATCAACTCGGCAACTTTTCCCCGCTTTCTCAAGCTGCCGGACAAACTCTCTTTCAGCGGCAAGATTGCCGCAGACGGTCAATTTTCCCTGCTCAACAAGGTCCCTGGTGGAAAACTGACCCTTAACTACAGTGGCGGTACCTTGAGCCACGGTGACAACATGCTGTCGGATATCAACTTTGCTGTTGTCTTTCCCCATCTGCCCCTACTGCAGAGTGGGCCAGGCCAGCTGGGCAGCATCGGTTCCCTTAGTTTCGGCAAAATAAAACTGTCTGACGCAAGGATACGTTTTCGCATCGAAGACGAGCAATCCATTTTTCTGGAAAAAGTCCAGGCCGGCTGGTGCGGCGGCAATGTTGAAACCGGCAGCTTTACCCTCGCCGGCACGATGCAGGAGCTGGATACCACACTGTACTGTGACCGATTGGGTTTCACCGAACTGCTCGCTCAATTCGGCATTGATGAAACCGAAGGAGAGGGTTCGCTAAACGGCAGGCTGCCGATGGTCATCAACAGAGAAGGCGTTACCTTTGATGACGGATTTCTGTTTTCCACACCAGGCAATAGTGGTATAGTCCGCTTCAAAGATACCAGGCAGCTGCGTCAAGGAATGCCGGACATCGGCAGAAGCGCCTCTGTGGATTATTCAATGCAGGCCCTGGAGAATTTCTCGTATAACTGGACGAAACTTCATTTTAACAGCCGAAAAAACGATCTGGTCATTGCCATGCAACTGGATGGTAAACCTGCAGCGCCCTTACCCTTCGGCTACAAAAATGGACAGATTGTTCCCAGCAACCGGGGTCCGGGCATTCAGCATCCAATCCGACTGGATGTGAATTTTCGATTCCCCATGCAGGACCTCTTGCACTATGGAAAAAACATCCAATCCTTTATGGAGAATATGTAATATGACAGCACGAAAAGAATATGTCTTTTTAATTCTTTTGTCGACCGGCCTGTTGTTCTCTTCAGCCTGTACGCGACATGAGGTTGAGATAAAGCCTGTTGAAATCAAACCTATCCACATTACCATTGATATCAACGTCAAGGTGGATAGAGCCCTTGATGATTTCTTCGGCGACCTGGATGAAAAACAAACGGAATAATTATCGGTTCAAATCCACGAGGTGCCCCATGCGTAAAAACATTTTTTTTATTTCTTCTCTCTTTCTTTTTATCGCCTGTTCTTTATTGCTGGCAACGCTTGCTCACTCCGCTTCCATTAAAGAACAAATGGCCGCAAGAATTCCAGCCATCAACGCCTTGAAAGATCAAGGGGTTATCGGCGAGAACAACAAAGGATTCCTGGAATATCGCGGCGCCGGCAAGCCGCAGCTGACTCTCGTAGAGGCGGAAAACAGCGACCGTGCCGCCGTCTATGCGGCAATCGGCAACAGCCAGGGCGCATCGCCGGTTCTGGTCGGCCAGCGGCGGGCGAAAATGATCGCTGAAAACGGTCAAGCGGGGCACTGGTTCCAAAAACCGGACGGCTCCTGGTATAAGAAATAGTTTCTTATTTTCACTATGACCGGCGCAGCCAAAGATACCCTGTTTAACATCGACACCATAGAGGAAGATTTTGTCTTTAATGATCGAGTGGTCGAAGTCTTTGACGACATGCTTGATCGTTCGATACCTTTTTATCGTCAGGTGATTGAGGCAGAGGCCAAGCTGCTGGACGGCTTTATGATGCAGGGAGACAGGGTCTACGATCTTGGCTGTGCCACCGGGACGACCCTGCTCGAATTTTCCCGTCTGCTGGAACATAAAGAACTGCTGTTCGTCGGCATTGACAATTCCGCCCCAATGCTCGACAAGGCACGACTGAAGTCGGAGCTGTATACCCGACAGCAGAATATTTCCTTTTTGCTTGAAGATATTACCGCTTTCGACCATGCGGGAGCAGGTGCCATCATTGTCAATTATACCATGCAGTTTATCCGGCCACTGCAGCGGGAAAGTTTTCTGCAACGACTCTTCCACTGCCTGAGGCCCGGCGGGATCGCCCTCATCAGCGAGAAGGTGATCTGCCATGACCGGCGACTCAATCGGCAATATATCGACACCTACTATCAGTTCAAGAAGTCCCGCGGCTATTCGGAGCTCGAAATATCCAAAAAACGTGAAGCGTTAGAAAATGTCCTCATTCCTTACTCTATTGAAGAGAACAAGGCCATGCTGCAAAAATGCGGTTTCGCCGCCACCGAGACTTTCTTTCAGTGGTTCAATTTCATCTCGCTTATCGCCATGAAGCCCGAGTAATATCTTCCCAAGAACACCTATTTCCCTGCAATGAACTACCTCTCGCTTTTGCCTGATTCGGCACATACGGACGCGATCACCCTGGAACATACCCGGCGTCGCGCTTGGGTTGCGCAAGAAAAAAAAGGCTTTTTGCGTTATAGAAACCCATTTGAGCAACTCGCCCGGTTCCGTGCAGCGCACGTCGACTGCAGCGGGGATAGCATTATTATTGGCCGGCCGGACGAAATCACTGAGGATCAACGACAGCACGTAACGAAAAACCTCCAAGCCTTCATGCCCTGGCGCAAAGGGCCTTTTTCCGTTTTCGGCGTCAATATTGATGCGGAATGGTGCAGTGAACGAAAGTGGCAGCGGCTTCTACCGGAACTCCCTGACCTTGCCGGCAAGGTAATAGCTGACATCGGTTGCAACAACGGCTACTACATGTTTCGCATGGCCGCGTCCGCCCCACGACTGGTCCTTGGTTTTGAGCCGTCCGTGCAGCATTATTACTGTTTCAAGGCACTGAACGCCATGGCAGGAAGACCCGAACTGGATATCGACCTGCTGGGCATAGAACATCTCAATCTTTTTGAGCGTTGTTTTGATGTGGTGTTTCTGATGGGCATTATCTACCATCGTCCTTCACCCATTGATACCCTGCGCGATATTCTCCTCGCCCTGCAGCCCGGTGGCACTCTTATTGTTGAATCCCAGGCCATTCCCGGTGAAGCGCCCATCGCCCTCTTCCCTGATGAAACCTACGCCAAGGTACCGGGAACCTACTTTGTACCAACCGGCAGCTGCCTGTGCAACTGGTTGAAAAAAGCCGGATTTGACGACATCAAGCTCTTCTGTACCCATCCGATGTCAGACATGGAACAGCGCCGGACCGACTGGATGACCTTTGAGTCGTTCACCGATTTCATCGATCCAGACAATCCGCTGTTGACCGTCGAAGGATATCCTGCTCCCTGTCGTGTTTTTGTCAAGGGTCGGAAAAAAGAATAATCGATCCTCCTGAAAACAACAGGAAATGTTGCCTTTCACTGTAACTATGAGTACACTGCAGCAGAATTAAATTACACTCGTTTCCTGACCTAAGGCATTGTCAAAAACAACATGGCCGGAGGAATGCTCGGAACGCCATAGGGATCCGTAACGAAATGGATATAAGTGGCCGGGTTATTTCGTAACGGCTCCCAAGGAGTTATTAAATGGATCTTTCAAAGTACACGTTATACAGCAGCGGTCTCAAAGGCGCCGAAGCCACCTTCGGTGAAATGGCGGAAAAGTTCGGCATCAAAGATGTCGTCTACTCATTCGACGGCCACAAACTTTTCCGGGATAAGAATGTTGTCATTCTGAAGAAAGAGCAACTGGAGCGAGGTGACATCAGCATGGAACTGGCTTCCCGCATGCTTAACCGCACCTACTATGAAACCGATAAAATTCGAAAAGTATTGCAGACCATTTTCCACATGGTGAATAGTGGGCACCAAGTTTTTGTTATCGGCTCAATCCAGGAAGATGGTTCCGTCAAAGGCGGAACCGGCTGGGCCGTGGAACTTGCTAAAATGTTTAACCGTCCTCTGCATGTTTTCGACCAGCCGCAAAAAAAATGGTTCACCTGGAAGGCCGGATGGAAAGAAGATGCACCTCGCATTGAATATGACACCTTTGTCGGCAGCGGTACCCGCTACCTGAGCGATGCCGGATATGAGGCCATAGAGAAACTGTTCAGCGACTCCTTTGTCGTGTAGTTAGTCATCATTGATTTCTTACGGGACGGTTAGCACTCCGCCCCGTAAGGTTTTTCCTCCTCTTTTTCTTCGTTACAGCCTGCCATCTCTTTTTACTTGGGTACATTTTTTTTAAATAGATGCTGTTACGTCTTAAGGAAAATTTCTTGCTTTTTCGGCTCGACAATATTAATATTCTATTGAATAGTTAAACTACTGCATATTTACCGCATGTTACTTTAGTCAGACTGAATCTGCAAAATATCCTATTGACATAAACTGATTGTTTTTCTCCTGATCTGCTGAAAATCAGGTTGCTTGCAATGTGGATTTGCTTCTCTTGCGCATTGTTTTTGTGTGATGGGTACTTAACTACTACAGGCAAAACTACCACAAGATGGGGATTTAACTAAAATCCCCGACAGGGTTCTTTCAACCAAGAGGTGAACGATGAAAAAAACATTTTTAAAGCTGGGACTGAGTGCCTTGCTGGTAACCAATGTATTTATTATAAGCGAGGCGGTGCCGAGCTTTAACGGACTCGTTTTTGCCGCGGATGCGGCAAAGGCCGAGACACCGGCTGATGCGCAAAGCGTCAAAGGAAAAATTAGCAATATCTCACAAAAAGCAAAAACCATTGCTTTGACCCAAAAAGACAATAGTTTCTTTTTAGTTAAATTTACCGACGACACAAAACTCAAAGGAGTTGATTCGACAAAAGAATTCAACACAGGCGATCCAATAATCGTCAACTACTCCCTGGTGAATGGCGAAAATATTGCGACCTCCCTGGAAGTGGTGCATGCTACAATGCCGGCAGGCACAAAAGAAATCAAGACCAAGGAACTTGCTGAACTCATGACCAGCCACAAGAATCTGCTTGTCATTGATTCCCGTCCCACCAACATGTACGATATAAGCCATATCCCCGGGGCTGTCTCTATCCCGTATTCTCAAATTGTCAAAATGGGTGACGATGGCGCAAAACTTCTTGAAAAATACCAGGACAAACAGCTGGTCTTTTATTGTGGAGGTTCCACCTGAACCATGAGTCCAAATTCCGCCGGTCTGGCGGCTAAATGGGGTCACAAAAATCCTCTCGTTTACTTGGAAGGTATTCCTGCCTGGAAAAAAGCAGGAAACCGCATACTCCCGAGTATCGACTATGTTGCAGACGGCAATATAGTCCTGGTTGATTTACGGAAAACCGCTGAAGTGACAAAAGGGTATATTCCCAGAGCCTATTCTATTCCCTTTGATGAGCTTGAGGATGCAGATTATTCTTTTCCCAAGAGTCTAAGTGCACCTATTTATCTTTATTCCGACAAAGATGCTGAAGTTGATGCAGCCCGGAAAATTGTTGCTGAATGGGGTTTCAGAAATGTCGTCGGTTTTCATGGAGCGCTGGACGCATGGAAAGGTGCAGGAAAAAAACTACAGACAGGACCGGCTCTCACCGCAACGGACGATATGCCGATCAACTGGCAGAAAAAACTCGGACCGGGAGAAATCAGCATCACTGATTTCACTAAATCCCTTAATTCCGATCTTATTCGGGTGATCGATGCACGAACACCGGCAGAATATGAGTCAGGCCACTTCCCCGGCTCGGTCTCCATCCCGCTAGAACAGATGAAGGCCCGGATGAGTGAAATTCCAAAGGACAAATTTATTGTCGTGCACTGCACAACCGGTGGACGTGGTGAGATCGGCTACAGAATGCTCAAAGAAGAAGGCTACTCCGTCAAATTCCTCAATGCAGAATGTTTATGTACGCCGACAGGATCATTTGAAATCTGGTAGAGAATTCTTGGGCATTACCTGCTGAACCAACGACAGGCCCGAAGACAGAATATTGTCTCGGGCCTTTCGTTATTTTTACTCAGTCTCACCAGAGATCGGAACCTTGTTTCCCCGCCTCCGACACAAAATCGATAGCGCGGGAATTTTGCCGACAGAAGCTTCCCAAGCAATATAATTTCTGGTATTGGTAACGGTGAGATAAATGTTTTCATCAACAACCATTGAGATATTCGGGTAGTAAACTAAATGTCAAATACCAACCAGAAAAACTCCCTGCTTTGTCCCAGCTGCCGAAAACTCATCAGCCGCTCTGCAGCGGCCTGTCCATTTTGTGGCTTGCAGAAACCGGCATCCAAATGGAAAAACAATATATTCACTGCCGGCATTTCCAACGGCGAGCAACTGGTGACAATAATTATCGCCGTCAACGTCGTCCTGTTTATCGTGTCGATCCTTATTGATCCACGAACCGGCAGTCTCCACTTCAGCCCCTTTCGTTTTCTCTCGCCAAGCAACCAGAGCCTGCTGGTGCTTGGTTCGACCGGCACCATCCCCGTTTTTCAGCTGGATCGCTGGTGGTCTTTGCTCGCCGCCAACTATCTGCACGGCGGACTCCTGCATATTGTATTCAACATGCTGGCCCTTCGTCAACTAGCACCTCTCGTCATCCAGGAATATGGTATCAACAGGATGATTATTCTTTATACTCTCGGTGGCGTCGGCGGTTTTTTTCTCTCCACCCTGGCCGGGGTGCGCTTTACTATCGGGGCTTCGGCGGCCCTCTGCAGTCTTATCGGCGCCCTGCTCTAT
This sequence comes from uncultured Desulfopila sp., assembly GCA_964412665.1. Classification (GTDB taxonomy): domain Bacteria; phylum Desulfobacterota; class Desulfobulbia; order Desulfobulbales; family Desulfocapsaceae; genus Desulforhopalus_A. The sequence continues at coordinate 25,585 of CAYPPR010000006.1, read as the reverse complement.
TATGGCAAGAGCCGTGGCGGCATTTACGGCCAGAATATCTTCAGACAAATCGGCGGCTGGGCAATCGGCATTGGTCTCTTCGGCTTTATGATTCCGGGCATCAACAACTGGGGCCATGGCGGTGGTATGGTCGCTGGAGCACTGCTTGGTTATCTGCTCGGATACGCAGATAAAAACCGAGAGAAGTTTGCCCACAAAGTTCTGGCGATGATCTGCCTGGCTGCAACCTGCCTGACACTACTTTGGTCGGGCTTCAATGGTTTACTCTTTCTTCTCGTGAGAAACTAACCTCCTCCGGCCCCCAATGCATGGCATTGCCGCCGGACAGATTATTCATTTCGATCAAACATAAATCGATAATACTTACTACATCCATCAGGATTACGTCCTCCAGATTTTCTTACAATGCTTTTTTCTGCTCTTTACCATTCCCCCGGCCGACGTACCATGGGGTCCAACCCCGAATCAGCGTTGGCATGACCATTTACGGTTGACGAATTCAGTAGGAGTAGGTTATATATTGGAATTTTGCCTCTACATTCAAGATGAACTCTAGACATTTAACTGTCAGGTCAAATTACTCGGATTTGTCCTCTTTTCATTCTTCAGAAGCTCGAAAGTTATCTTCGATGAACACACGCACTAACAAAGGAAAAACCGCCATGAAAGCACTTATCGCCCTGGAAGACGGGACCATCTTTGCAGGACGCTCATTTACCGGTCACGGTGAGGCGGTAGGCGAGATTGTATTCAATACATCCCTCAGCGGCTATCAGGAGATTCTGACGGATCCCTCCTATACCGGCCAGATCGTCACCATGACCTACCCGCTGATCGGCAACTACGGCATCAATCCGGAAGACATGGAATCGGCGGCTGTCCACCCCATGGCTTTTCTGGTCAAAGAATACCATGCATACCCTTCCAACCATCGCTCAACCCAGACCCTTGCCGATTTCCTCATGGAATATGGCGTGCTTGGCGTAGAAGGCTTTGACACCAGGGCGCTGGTCCGACATATTCGTACCAAAGGGGCGATGAAAGGTATCGTCTCTACCCGGGACCTCAGCCACGACTCCCTGGTAAAAAGAGCCAACGAATGGCCGGGGTTGATCGGCCAGGACATGGTGCAACGGGTCACCTGCACTACCCCATACGGCTGGGCGGATAATCATCCTGTGCCGGGCACCAATTTCAGTACCGCCCAGACCGGCATGAACAATCCATTTAAAGTCGTCGCCTTTGACTTTGGCATAAAATACAACCAGCTGCGGCTCTTAACCGAAAAAGGCTGCATGGTTCAGGTCGTCCCGGCGACCACCAGCGCCGAAACCGTCCTGGCTATGAACCCGGACGGTATTTTTCTCTCCAACGGTCCCGGTGACCCCGAGGGAGTTGCGGGCGTGGTCGACACCATCAGGGAACTGCTCGGCAAAAAACCAATCTTCGGCATTTGCCTTGGTCACCAGATGCTTGGCCTTGCCTACGGCGGTAGCGCCTACAAACTGAAATTCGGCCACCGAGGCGGCAACCAGCCGGTGAAGGATCTTAGCACCGGCCATGTCGAGATAACCGCCCAGAACCATGGCTTTTGCATTGACGAAAAAAGTCTACCGAGTGGCGAAGTTGAAGTGACCCACATCAACCTCAACGACAACAGCCTGGAAGGCATGCGACACACCAAATATCCTGCGTTCTCGGTCCAGTACCATCCCGAACACGCACCGGGCCCCCATGACGCCATCTATCTTTTTGACCGCTTTCTTGCAATGATGCGCGGATAAACAACCAGGCCAAAGCCGCCGACAATATTGCCCGGCAAAGGGTAACTTAAACAGCTAAATACACACCAAAAAATCATGCCGAAAAGAACAGATATCAAAAAGATCCTCATCATAGGCTCCGGCCCGATCATCATCAGCCAGGCCTGCGAATTTGACTATTCCGGCGCCCAGGCGGTCAAGGCCTTAAAAGAAGAAGGCTATGAGGTCGTCCTCATTAACTCCAATCCGGCAACGATCATGACCGATCCGGAGCTGGCCGACAGCACCTACATCGAGCCGATCACCCCGGAATTCATCGCCAAGGTCATCGAAAAAGAACGCCCGGACGCCATGCTGCCGACCCTTGGCGGTCAGACGGCCCTCAATGCCGCCATCAAGGTGGCGGAAATGGGCATTCTCGATAAATTTAATGTCGAACTGCTGGCGGCCGATATCGCAGTCATTAAAAAGGCCGAAGGACGCGAGGAGTTTCGCGATGCCATGCGCAAAATCAATCTCAAGGTCCCTGAATCAATCATTGTCAAGACCCTTGAGGCAGCCATTGCCGCCGGCGACGAACTCGGCTTCCCGGTTATCGTTCGACCAAGTTTTACTTTGGGCGGCACCGGTGGCGGGATAGCCTACAATCGTCAGGAACTGGAAGATTTATGTACCTCCGGGCTCGATCTATCGATGACCACCGAGGTCATGCTCGAACGCAGTCTCCTCGGCTGGAAAGAGTATGAGCTGGAGGTGATGCGCGATAAAAACGACAACGTAGTCATCATCTGTTCCATTGAAAACATTGACGCCATGGGGGTGCACACCGGCGACAGTATAACCGTCGCCCCTGCCCAGACCCTGACTGATCGTGAATACCAGGAAATGCGCGACGCAGCCATTGCCATTATGCGTGAGATCGGCGTGGAAACCGGCGGTTCAAACGTCCAGTTTGCCGTCAACCCGGAAGACGGCGAACTGATGGTCATCGAGATGAACCCGAGAGTGTCAAGAAGCTCGGCCCTTGCCTCCAAGGCCACCGGTTTTCCGATTGCCAAAATTGCCGCAAAACTTGCAGTGGGTTACACCCTTGACGAGCTGAAAAACGATATCACCCGGGAAACCCTTGCGGCCTTTGAACCAAGCATCGATTACTGTGTGGTTAAGATTCCCCGCTGGACCTTTGAAAAGTTCCCGGAGGCTGATGATGTGCTGACCACTTCGATGAAATCGGTGGGGGAAACCATGTCCATCGGCCGGACCTTCAAAGAGGCTTTCCAAAAAGCCATGCGTTCACTGGAAACCGGTAGATCCGGCTTCGGTGGCGACGGCAAAGAGATTCTCACTCACCTAGACCAGGAAGATCTGGCCCGGGGATTACGGATCCCCAGCTCGAAGCGGGTCTCCTTTATTTATGAAGCATTGAAAAGGGACATGGGCCTGGACGAGTTGTATGAACTGACCCGAATCGATCGATGGTTTTTGTATAATTTCCAGCAGATTGTCGAGACGGAAAGGGACATCGCCGTGCGTGGTTTTCAAGGCTTGGATCCCGACTTTCTCCGCTTTTGTAAGGAGCGGGGCTTTGCCGATCAGCAGCTGGCCTACTTGACGGGTACTTCTGAAGATGACATCCGTCAGCTGCGTAAAAAGCTCGATATTCTACCGGTGTACAAACTGGTCGACACCTGCGCTGCCGAATTTGAATCCTACACGCCCTACTATTATTCAACCTACGAACAGGAAAACGAGGCAAAAAAGACCGAGGGCAAAAAGATCATCATTCTCGGCGGCGGGCCGAACCGTATCGGCCAGGGCATTGAGTTTGATTACTGCTGTGTCCATGCGGCCTTTGCTCTCAGGGAAATAGGTGTTGAATCTATCATGATCAACTCCAACCCGGAAACCGTCTCCACCGACTACGATACCTCCGACAAGCTTTTCTTTGAGCCGCTTACCCGAGAAGATGTTTTGAATATCATCGACCAGGAACAACCGGACGGCATCATCGTCCAGTTCGGCGGCCAGACTCCCCTGAACCTGGCCGTTCCCCTCGCCGAAGCCGGAGTGAAAATCGTCGGTACCCAGCCGGACGCCATTGACCGGGCCGAAGACCGAAAACGCTTCCAGCAGTTTTTGCAGAAACTTGACCTGCGCCAGCCGGACAATGATACCGTGCATACCCTGGAGGAGGCACTTACCGCGGCAAACCGCATTGGGTATCCGGTGGTGGTCCGCCCCTCTTATGTTCTTGGCGGCCGGGATATGCGCATCGTCTACAATGACCTGGGCATCCGTGACTTCATGATAGCCGTCGGCGGCACCAAGCTTGAGCATCCGATACTTATTGATAAATTCCTCAAAGATGCGATAGAAATTGACGTCGATGCCATCTGTGACGGCAAACAGACGATCATCGGGGGTATCCTCGAACACGTCGAAGAGGCGGGCATCCATTCGGGCGATTCATGTAGCATCCTGCCACCACACACCCTGTCGAGCGAACTTATCGAAGAGATAAAGCGGGCGAGCAGGGCCATGGCTGAAGAACTTGGCGTCATCGGTCTGATGAACGTCCAGTTCGCCGTTAAAGATAAACAGCTTTACATTCTTGAGGTTAACCCGCGCGCTTCACGCACGGTGCCTTTTGTCAGCAAGGCGACTGGAGTGCCACTTGCTAAACTCGCCACCAAGGTGATGATGGGCGCCACCCTGCAGCAACTAGGACTAACGACCGAGGTGAATATTAAACACTGGGCGGTCAAAGAGTCGGTCTTTCCTTTTGACCGCTTTGAAAAGGTCGACACCCTTCTTGGCCCGGAGATGAAATCCACCGGAGAGGTCATGGGCATCGACGATAATCTGGGCCTGGCCATCGTTAAATCGCATCTGGCCGCCGGCGCCAAAGTGCCTGCAGCGGGCAATGTATTTATCAGTGTGCGCGACAACGATAAAGCGGCTATTTTACCCGTTGCCCGGGCACTTATTGCCCTCGATTTCTCTATTTATGCCACCACCGCCACCGCCGCCTTCCTGCAGGATGGTGGTGTTGCCTGCGAGCTTATCAACAAGATCTCCCAGGGACGTCCGCACATCCTTGACAAGGTACAGGACGGCCAGATTTCATGGATCATCAATACCTCCCTCGGAAGGCGCACGACGGAAGACTCCTATTTGATCAGAAGGGCGGCACTTGATTACCATATCCCCTACACCACCACGGCCAGCGGAGCGGCCGCTTTAGTCAAAGGTATAGAGGAATTGAAAGAAAACGAACTGGTTGTACATCCTGTCCAATATTTTACCCAACCAATGTGAGAAGATAAAATATATACAGAACCAGCTCGACATTCTCACATTTTGATTTACCTTAATTGAGCGGCGAGTACAATAGCAGCAGTTCGAAGTGAATATTCGACTGTCATCGGCGGATAACTGAAAAATTTGATTGGCAAACCATTTTGCTTATCCGCTGTACGCAAAAGAGTTATATTGTGTTGTCTTGATAGAACACTCTGAGACAATATTAGAAAATCTTGAGTCACCGGAGGAGTCGTTGAATACTTTTTATAAAAATTTAAGCATGTGGCTGGTGATTGGTCTGACCATGATCCTCCTTTTTAATCTTTTCAATAAGCCACAGGGCAATGTAACCTCGCTCACCTATAGTGAGTTCATGACAAGTGTGACGAACAAGTCGATAAACCGCGTCACCATCAGCGGAGACGTTATTTCGGGAACTCTACAGGACGGCAAACCATTCCAGACCATCTATCCCCCGAATGACAGTGACTTAATTGCCATTCTCCGTGAGTCCGGGGTGGATATCAACGTAAAGGAAACCCAAAAAGATTCCTGGCTGATGACCATCTTTGTGTCATGGTTTCCAATGTTGCTGCTTATCGGCGTATGGGTGTTTTTTATGCGACAGATGCAGGGCGGCGGCAAGGGCGGCGCACTTTCTTTTGGAAAAAACCGCGCTCGTCTGACGGAACAAAGTGAGAACAAGGTTACCTTTGCCGATGTTGCCGGCATAGACGAAGCCAAAGAAGAACTTGAAGAAATTGTTGATTTCTTGAAAGATCCGAGTAAATTCACTACTCTTGGCGGCCGAATTCCAACTGGCGTTCTCCTCGCTGGAGCACCTGGTACGGGTAAAACCTTACTGGCCAAAGCCATTGCCGGCGAAGCCGATGTACCGTTTTTCTCCATTTCCGGCTCCGACTTTGTCGAAATGTTCGTTGGTGTCGGTGCTTCCCGTGTACGTGACATGTTTGCCCAAGGGAAAAAGAGCGCGCCGTGTATTATTTTTATTGATGAAATTGACGCTGTCGGCCGGCACCGTGGTGCAGGTCTTGGCGGCGGCCACGATGAGCGCGAGCAGACCCTGAACCAGTTGCTGGTGGAAATGGACGGTTTTGAGACCAACGATGGGGTTATTATTGTTGCGGCAACCAACAGACCGGATGTTCTTGACCCTGCCCTGCTTCGTCCCGGACGTTTTGACCGCCAGGTGATTGTCCCCGTACCCGATGTTGGCGGGCGACAGAAAATTCTCGCCATCTACGCCAAAAAAACCAAGATGGCAGCAAATGTCGACCTGGAAATACTTGCCCGTGGCACCCCAGGTTTTTCCGGCGCCGATCTGGAGAACCTGGTCAACGAGGCTGCCCTTATGGCCGCCCGCTCGGGAGCGAAAGAAATCACCCTGGAACTCCTGGAAAAGGCCAAGGACAAGATTATGATGGGCGCTGAGCGGCGTTCGATGATTATCAGCGATAAGGAAAAGAAGATCACTGCTTACCACGAGGCCGGCCACGCCCTGGTTGCTTGGTTGCTGGCTGACACCGACCCTATTCATAAAGTTACTATTATACCGCGTGGTCGCGCCCTTGGTCTGACCATGCAGCTGCCGACGGATGATAAATATACCCATTCGAAATCCTATCTGAAAAACACCATCTGCATACTTTATGGTGGCCGGATTGCCGAAAAGATCATTTTTGACGAGATCACCACGGGGGCGGGAAATGATATTGAACGCGCCTCCGGGCTGGCGAGAAAAATGGTTTGCGAATGGGGCATGAGCGATGACCTTGGTGCACTCACCTATGGCAAAAAAGAAGAACAAATTTTCCTTGGCCGGGAAATTGGTCAAAATCGAGATTTCAGTGAAGATACCTCAAGAAAGATTGATATCGCCGTAAGGAAATTCATCGACGAGGCCATGGACACCGTCACCCTACTGCTGGAAGGACATCGTGACATCCTCACGATGATGGCAGAAGAACTGCTGGAAAAAGAGACCATCGTTCTCAGCGACATCGAGCGTATGGTTGAAGAACTTCGCCCCGGCAAATACACGTCGCGGATGAAAAAAGCTACAAAGTCGAAAATGAAGGCCGCACCGGAGCAACAAGAAAGTGATGCGGCCGAAGCGAAACAAAGCGCCGAAGCTGCCGCAGAAGAAGCCATCGCAGAAAAAAAGGTCGCCGACGAGCAACCGGCAGCCGACATAGAGAAGAGCGATGACGTCGAAAAGGATCGAGACGGCGGCGCCGGTGAAGGTTCAGACAAGGCAGACGAAAGACCGTGACGGAAGTTGCCGCCATCAAGATAATGGGTATCCTCAATGTGACCCCCGATTCTTTCTCCGATGGCGGTAAATTTGCTGACTGTCAGGCGGCCGTCAGCCAGGCGGAGGCTCTCATAACCGCTGGCGCGGATATTCTGGATGTTGGCGGGGAATCAACCCGCCCTTTCGCCAAACCCGTTTCCACCGAAGAAGAACTGCGTCGAGTAATTCCGGTTATTAAAGCGATTCGCCAAAAACACACCATCCCCATCTCCATCGATACCAGCAAGGCCGTTGTCGCAAGAGAAGCCCTCCAGGCCGGAGCGGACATCATCAACGATATTTATGCCTTAAAAAAAGACCCGCAGATGATAACGGTAGTTCGAGAGAGCAGCGTACCGGTTATTATCATGCATATGCAGGGAACGCCGTCGGATATGCAGGTCAATCCAATGTACCATGACGTGGTCGGGGAAATTATCGATTTTTTTGCTAAACGTATTGACTGGATCACCGATAAGGGTATTGACCGTAACCGCCTGATCATTGATCCTGGTATCGGTTTCGGCAAGAACCTGCAACATAACCTGTCAATCATCAAACACCTCAATTCCTTTGTCGATGCTCTCGGGGTTCCACTCCTTCTCGGCCATAGCCGTAAACGTTTTCTTGGGATGATTACCGGTATTCCCGCTGAAGAGGCAAGAGACCTGGCCACCGCCGTCATCGCAGCATTATCTGCTGACAAAAAGGTCAACATTGTCAGAGTGCACAACGTCGCCGCGACACGACAGGCACTCTTGGTTGCTGAAGCCGTTCGATCGGCGGTATAGCCTGAATGACAACGGCACTAAGGTATTCACCTCTCATAGCACGACAGCTGAACATCTCGGCTGCTCAGGTCACCGGGACGCTCAATCTACTCGCGGAAGGTGGTACCGTTCCCTTTATCGCCAGGTACCGCAAGGAGCTGACCGGCTCCCTTGACGAAGTGGCTATTCTAGCCATTCGTGACCAGCAGCAGAAACTCATGGACATCGATAAGCGGCGCGAGGCGATTATCGAATCCCTGACAAAAAATGCACTGCTCACCAATACGCTTACCCAGCAGCTCGGCAAAGCGCAGAGCCTGACCGAGCTTGAAGACATCTACCTGCCCTACCGGCCAAAGCGAAAAACCCGCGGTCTTATCGCCCGCGAAAAGGGTCTCTCCCCGCTGGCTGAGCAGATGTTTGCCGACACCAACCTCCCCGTCAAGCTCGAACAGTTTCTCGATCCCGAAAAAGGTGTCTGCACCGAAGAAGATGCGTTGTCGGGAGCACGGGATATCATCGCCGAACTGGTCGCGGAAGATCCGGCGACCCGGGCCGAACTGCGCCGACTTTTTCAAAACCAGGCGATTGTTGAGGCGAAAGTCGTCAAAAAGAATATGGCGCACGGAGAGAAATACCGCGACTATTTTGACTGGAAGGAGTTGGCTGCAAAAGCGGCCGGCCATAGGCTGCTCGCCATGTTTCGCGGAGAAAACGAGAAAGTCCTCAAGCTTACCGTTCGCCCGAGCAATGATAACTGTCTGCAGCTCCTGCAGAAACACCATCTGAAAAACAATCGTTGGCAGAAAGAAGTATCCGTCGCCCTCACCGACAGCTACCAAAGGCTGCTCGCCCCCTCACTGGAAAATGAATTGTGCAAGGAGCTGAAGGCACGAGCCGACGAAGAGGCAATCCAGGTCTTTGCCGAGAATCTGCGCCAACTGCTTCTGGCCGCTCCACTTGGTGAAAAACGGGTCTTGGCACTTGATCCCGGCTATCGCACCGGCGCAAAACTCGTCTGTCTCGATGAACAGGGCAAACTGCTCCACAATAGCACCATCTTTCCAACCCATGGCGGCGGAAAGCTCGAAGAAGCCGGCAGAATCGTCACCGGCTTGGTCGACAAACACCGTATAGAGGCTATTGCCATCGGTAACGGCACGGCTGGACGTGAGACGGAAACTTTTGTCCGGTCTCTGGGGCTGGACAGTGCTCTTATCATCACCCTGGTCAACGAAGATGGTGCCTCGATCTATTCCGCATCGGCCACGGCACGTACCGAATTTCCCGATCATGACATTACCGTACGCGGGGCTGTTTCCATCGGCCGGCGGCTGCAGGATCCCCTGGCGGAACTGGTGAAGATCGACCCCAAATCCATTGGCGTTGGACAGTATCAGCACGATGTCAACCAGATCGAATTGAAGAAGAAGCTCGTGGAAGTTGTGGAAAGCTGTGTCAACAGCGTTGGGGTTGAACTGAATAGCGCCAGTGCCGAACTACTGACCTACGTCGCCGGACTGGGCCGAACCCTGGCCGACAATATCATCCTGCACAGGAACAGCAACGGCCCTTTTCAGACCCGCCGCGAGCTCTTAAAGGTTGCGCGACTCGGTCCAAAAGCCTTCGAACAGAGTGCTGGTTTTCTGCGCATCCGCAATGGCTCCAATCCACTTGACGCCAGCGGTGTCCATCCGGAGCGCTATGGGCTGGTTAAGAAAATGGCCGGAGATATCGGTGTTGCCCTTGCTGAGTTGTTGCACTCCGATACGCTCCACCGCTCCATCAATCTGAAAAGATATATCGACGACTTGACCGGCCTGGCTACCCTGACGGATATCATGGAGGAACTGGCCAAACCCGGCCGGGATCCGCGCAAGGGCTTTGAACAGTTTCACTTCGCCGCCGGCATTCACACAATGGATGATCTCACCGAAGGGATGCGCCTGCCGGCGCTCATTACCAACATTACCCGCTTTGGCGCCTTTGCCGATATCGGCATAAAACAGGACGGCCTCATCCATATCAGTCAACTGGCCGATCGGTATGTCAAAGACCCGGGAGAAGTTGTGAGAATCGGCCAGCAGGTCGAAGTGCGCGTTGTGGAAATAGACAGCCAACGGCAACGGATCGCTCTTTCCATGCGTAAAAACTGACGCCTCCGTATCCCCTTAATGCAAATATAACAAATAAATAACACAATCCTCATGTTTGCTTGACAGGGACAGCTTTTTTGCCTACTTTGTTTGTCAAATTAGTGGTGTCATTTAGACGCCCAGAGATTTATTTGACAATTCAATGAGTGTGTAAAATGGCCTACAGTTATGCATGGAAAGCGCTTTTCAATCCAGGGAAAGCAGTAGATTTTTTTCCAGCAGGCAGCAGCCCACAGCCATTTGAAGTCCATAGGGCTGAATTCAGCCGGGCTAATGCATGGTGGTTGTCCGAACTATCCAGGTTAATTTACGTGAAAGACAACCATCAGAGCGTCGGTAAAGATCAGACCGCAGCCCGAAACGTGTTTTTACACAGGGTACATCTTGAAGAACAATGGTTCTACAATGGCAAACATGTGCAATGCGCCATCATAAACAGTTTGCCTGGGCACGGAAAACATTTTTCAGTTTTGGTTTTCAGGGGAACACAGGGAACAATTGCCAACTGGTTATTCAATTTGAGCACGACTCTCTCCACGTGGCCCTCGGGAGGCTCTGTACACAATGGTTTCAAGCAACTTATGCTGGAAGTATGGGAAGAAATTCGACAGCAGCTGGATACCCTGTCCGCTCCACTGTATTATACCGGGCATAGCCTGGGCGGTGCGCTGGCCGTGCTCGCGGCTTCATTGAAAAAACCTGCGGGTGTGTATACTTTCGGTTCACCGAGGATTGGCAATGGTGATTTCGTGGCGTCAGCAAAAGACATAGACATTTACCGGGTAGTCAACCCAAGAGACATTGTCGTCGGCGTTCCCATGCTCCCTGGGGTCTTACACGTCGGTGAACCACGCTATCTGCCCCATGCCAACGCAGCTGATTCTCCACGCTGCTGGTTCGAAGCCCCCGGTTTTCTTGCCGATCACTCCCCTGCGAACTATACCGATCAATGCTCCCACAGTTTCTTCTCGTAAAAATCCGCCCTACAATATCTCCATCATCAAGGTATCAACGCCGGCATCGACGAGGGAAAGCTTGCTGGCCAGACCATAGGACAGATCGATATCACGGCCTTCGATAAACGGTCCCCGATCAGTGACCACCGCCGATGCGGTCTGACCGGTGCGCGGGTTTTTCAACTCGACCCTGGTGCCTAACGGCAGCTCCTTATGGGCTATGGTGTTGGCATGCATATCATACGGGTCACCATCGGCCATGGGTCGGCCATGGTAATCTTCGCCGTACCAACTGGCGACCACTTCGCTGGGCGGTTGCGGTCCGGTCTGCCTGATCTCGAGTTTTTGACCAACCTCGAGAAGATCCGGATTGGTAATGTTATTATCGCGGATGAGGTCCGGCAGATTAACATGAAACTGCCGGACGGCAAGTCCCCAAAGCGTGTCGCCGGGCTGCACGGTATATTCGGACACCTTCTCCGGTTGTCTTGGTGACGGCGGTTGCGAAGGGGGCTCTTTTATTTCTGCCGCCTGGCTCAGGGCGGCGGCAAAACTCCCCTTGCCAACCGTGATATTGGCGCCCTCCCGGACAAACCAATTCCCGTTTGCCTTTGACCTGCCGATAGCACCTGGGTTCTGCTTGCGCAGGGTCTGCCAGTCTGTCTGCAGGCGACTTGTAACCTGGGCAATTGTGTCGCCTTTCTGCACTGTATATTGATTCATCGAAGGAAAAATTATTTTTGGTTAGCAATATGCCACTTACGGAAAAAGCCGAGAAAATGACTCTCTACAATTTTTAGTGCAACGAGTATCTCTTTATATACTATCGGCTGACAAGAAATTTTCTTAACCATACATAAGGGAATTTTTGCAGGAGTTCACTCTGATATAAGGTTTTGTTTTTTAGATCAAGAGATATTCAAGAGAGCTTCGGCGGCGGCACCCCTGCCAGCACCTTTTTCTTACTGCCGTAGCGGCGGAACAGATTTTCCGCCATAAAAATAGCCAAAGCTCCCCAGATGAGTATAAAGCCAACCATTCGAGCCCGTGGAAAGTCTTCACCATACACAAAGACACCGATGATAAGGTTAATCGTCGGAGCCAGGTACTGCAGCATGCCCAAAGTGGAGAGAGGGATTTTATGCGCGGCGTAGCCAAAGAAGAGGAGCGGTACTGTTGTAACAACACCGGTCCCGATAAGGAGTAAGGATCCTGAAAGGTCAATCCGTCCAAAAGATCCACCGCCGGTAAAGGCCAGGCCGACAAGAACGGCTGTCGCAGGCAGAAACAAAATGCCGGTTTCCAGACACAAGCCATCAAGCGCACCAAGATTATTCTTTTTGTGCAACAGCCCATAGGTGGCAAAGGAGGTTGCCAGCACCAGGGCGATCCAGGGGAATTGACCATAGAAGACGGTAAGATAGGTCACGCCGCAGAAAGCGAGGAAAAGCGCGAGCCATTGGATCCAACGCATTTTTTCCCGAAAAAAGACCATACCGAAAAACACATTTATCAATGGATTGATAAAGTACCCGAGACTGGCCTCGACAATAAAACCAGCGTTGACCGCCCAGATGTACAGCAGCCAGTTGACCGCGAGTAGTAGCCCGGTTGCCGTAAAGGTAATGAGATTTTTTCGCTCTTTCAGCGCCTGGCTAAACAGTGCCCTTCTACCGGTAACAACCACCAGGCCGAGGGTCAGCAACAGCGACCAGGACATCCGGTGACACAATATTTCATAGGCGGGCACCTGCTGCAGAAGTTTCCAGTAGGCCGGTAATATCCCCCAAGTGATAAAGGCCGCGGCAGCAGCGAGGATTCCACGAACACTTGTCATACATCTTCACCGCTATAGTCAGAGAAAAATTATTACAAAAGAAGTCCGCTGGACAACCAGTAGTAGACAATATAGCCGCCGGCGAGCAGGAGCAGAATGGCGGATATCTTCTGCACATAGGGCAGTATTCTGCGAAGGGTGCCGACCACGACGCCCCCCTTGACCAGCGCTATGCCAAGGGTCAGCAGCAGCATGACACTGCCCATGCCCAGGATGTAACTACCGAACTGGAGAAGTCCGCCGGCAAAATCCCCGGCAGCGACGGAACTGCCGACCACCATGAGAAATATCGGCAGGGTGCAGCTGAGCGAGGTCGCCCCAAAGGCAACACCAAAAAGGAAAAAGCCGACGGCGGACATCCGCCTCGGATCACTGATTCTCGCTGCCATAGCAAGGAAAAGATGCGACGATAAGGTATGGCCCAAAAGCATCCAGATGCCAAGAAACATCAAGCCTAGACCGACGACAACTGCCAGCCAGGGCATAACACCCATTAAAAAGGAGCCCCCCGCCGAGACAATTGCCCCGACAATGCCGAATAAAAGGGCAAACCCGGCGGTCACGACAATGGCAATCCAGAAGGCTTTTAACAGCCGCAGAAAAAGAGACTTTTGACGGAACTCAGTCTCTTCAGCACCCAAATACAGCGTCAGGTAGACGGGCAACATGGCAAAACCGCATGGATTCACGGCAGAGACCATGCCGGCACCATAGGCATACCCAAAGGGTAACAGTCCTGCTATCTGCCCCAACCATTGACTGACTTCAACCTGAGCTTCCATTGTCCATCCTTTCCGGGCACTAATTTATAATCAAATTTAAACATTACCTTAAACAGCTGTCGTTTTTATATACAGACATGCGACTTTTTACCAGTGCATTTTACGATATCCAGCAAAATGATGTCTCCTTTTTTCCCGTGCTTCCATTACATTTTATGGACAACACCTTTTTATTAACACATATTTTCAATACATTACGATCAAAAAATAATTATTTTTGACCGCAGTCAATTATTTTTATTGACCTGACAAGAAGTATCGCTTAATAATTTCGACTCCAGTCATTTCTCATTAACGGAGACCCCATATATGTCAGTACGAGAGGCTAAAAAACAACGCAACAAGCAGGCCATAGTCGAAGCGGCAATCTCTCTTTTTAGTGCCCAGGGCTACGAAAATACCTCTATTGAACAAATTGCCAAGGCAGCCGGTGTCGGCAAGGGAACGGTCTACAGCTATTTTCAGACCAAGAAAGACCTTATCAAGGGCTTTTGTGATTATGAGCTTGAGAAGATACACCTAGAACTGGTGAAGCGCTCTAATCAGGATGCTTCAATACTAGAGCAGATGCTGACCATCTACATGACGGAATTTCATCATGTTACCCAAAACAGAGAATTTGGCCGACTGTATATGCGTGAATCGATCTTTCCCAAGGAATCCGATATCCAGGATAATCTGGAAACCGATGACAAGTATTTCCAGATACTTTTCCCAATTTTACAAAGAGGCCAGGAACGCGGAGAATTGCGCAAGGATGTCGAGCTCTTGTATATGACCGCCCATTTTTATAGCCTGTATATCATGATAATTTCGGCCTGGTATACCGGCAGGATATCGACAGAAGAGGTAGAACCGGCCATGGAACTTCTTTTCAGGCAGGTTCTGGAAGGATTAGAACCAAAACATCCAACCACTCAGGTCAGCAAGTAATCCAATGCCTAGCCCAACGCCACCCAATACCCCACGTGGTAAAATTGTCTTTTTTATCTGGAACAATCTGCCTAGATTTGTACTGCTGGCGATGATTGTTCTCATCTTCATCCTGTTCGGCGCAATCAAAAACAAAAGCGACCAGATCGCCGTCAACAAGGCTAAAGAAGTGCGGCAGGAAAAACCACCGGTCAACGTGGTCACCTTAACCCTCTCGCCAACGACCATTACCGACCGCATCAATTTGCCCGGGTATATAGAGCCATGGACCAGGCTGCAGCTGATGGCCAAGCTGAACGGCACCATTACCGAAGTAGTGGTCGACGAGGGCGACCGGGTCAACAAGGACGACATCCTCGCCCGTATCGAGGATGACGATTTTCGCATAGCCGTCGACAGGGCCGAGGCGGCCTACAATCTGAGCAAGGCTGAATATAACCGGCAAAAGGCGATGTACGACAAGGGAGTCGTCCCCGTCGCCACGCTGGACAGTGCCAAAACCGCCATGCAGAAGGCCAGGGCCGACTACGAAGACGCCGGACTGCTTTTATCCCGAACGACGGTCACCTCGCCCATGGACGGCATTATCTCCCGCCTGGATGCCAAGATAGGCCTGCAGCTCTCGGTGGGCGATCCCCTTGCCGAAATTTTGCAAATCGATCGCATGAAAGGGGTTGTCGGCATTCCGGAGTCGGACGTGAACGCCGTCCGCCGGCTGGAAAATGTCGAGCTCACCGTTCAGGCATTAGGTGATAAAATATTCAAAGGGAAAACCCATTTTCTCTCGCCCTCTCCGCAGACCGCGGCCAGGCTGTATAATCTTGAGCTCGCCATACAAAATGATGCCGGAGAGGTGCTCGACGGCATGTTCGTCCGTGCCGACATCATCAAGGAACGGGTGGACAATGCCCTCGCGGTCCCCTTTTACAGTGTCATTTCCCGTAATGACGAACAGTATGTTTTTATAGAACAAGAAGGTGTCGCCAGGAAAAGAAAGGTCACCCTGGGCATCATGGAAAAATGGATGGTGCAGATAATCGCGGGTCTCAATCCCGGTGACAGGCTGCTCGTTGAAGGACACCGCGATGTCGAAGACAACCAAAGCATCAACATCATCAAAACACTGACCAGTCCGGCGGAGCTGCCTTTATGATAATTTCCGACACGGCTGTCAAAAAGAGCACCACGGTGGCTGTCCTGGCTCTGGTTCTCATCATTATCGGCGGCTACTGTTATAAAGTACTGCCGCGAGAAAGCGATCCGGACATCACCATCCCCAATGTTTTTATCTCAACCGACTATCGCGGTGTTTCCCCCACCGATATAGAAACGGCTATCACCATAGAAATTGAAAAAAAGCTCAAAGGGCTCGACGGCCTGAAAAAAATCCAATCGGTCAGCTCCGAAGGGCTCTCCTCTATTAATGTAGAATTTGTCACCGGCACGGATATCGACAAGGCGGTCCAGGACGTCAAGGATAAGGTCGATGAGGCCAAAGGGTCACTGCCCAGCGACCTTGAAGACGATCCGTCTGTTTTCGAGGTAAATTTTTCCGAGATGCCCATCGTCATCTATTCGCTCTCGGGAACTTGTGGCCTGCCCTGCCTGAAAGATATCGCCGATGACCTCAAAGACGATATCGAAGGGGTGACCGGGGTCCTGGAAGCAGAAGTCACCGGTGGGCTGGAACGCGAGATCCGTGTGGAGGTTTTCCCAGAGAAACTGGCCTATTACGGCCTGAGCATCGGCAGCTTTCAGACTGCGGTAAAAAGTGAAAACACCAACACCTCCGGCGGCAATATTCGTCTTGGCCAGGGTCGGTTTCAACTGCGGGTGCCGGGGGAATTCAAGACCCCGGAAGAGATATACGGTCTGGTGCTGACGCTCCATGACGGCGAGCCGGTCTACCTGAAAGATGTGGCCAGGGTGGTTGACGGCTTTAAGGAAGAAACGAGCATCTCCCGCCTTGACGGCCGGGAAGCGGTTAATATTTCGGTAAAGAAACGCTCCGGTGAAAATATTATCAGCATCAGTCAGGCCGTTGACAAGATCATTGCCGGCGACCAAGCAAGGTGGCCGGCCGGCACGGAGATCACCAAGGTCCTCAACAAGGCAAAAGATATCGATGCGATGGTTGCCGACCTGGAAAACAATATACTCACCGGTCTGGTACTGGTGCTTATTGTCATCTTTCTGGTCATGGGCATCCGTAACGCCATTCTGGTCAGTATGGCCATCCCCTTTTCCATGCTGCTCTCCTTTACCATTCTCTATGTGATGGGCATCACCCTGAACATGGTCGTCCTGTTCAGCCTCACCCTTGCCCTCGGCATGCTGGTCGATAACGCCATCGTTATCGTTGAAAACTGCTACCGTTTCATGGAACAGGGCGTCGGCCGGGTGGAGGCGGTGATGCAGGCGACTTCCGAAGTCGCCTATCCGGTTATCGGCTCCACAGTGACCACCCTGGCGGCATTTTCGCCGATGCTGTTCTGGCCGGGTATCATGGGCGAGTTCATGAGCTTTATGCCGCTGACCCTGATCGTCACTCTTTCCTCCAGTCTCTTTGTCGCCCTGGTTATTAACCCGGCTATGGCCTCGTTGTTTATGAGAGTGAAAAATCCACCGACGGGTGAGGCAAAAAGCGCCGCCGCTATAGCCGGCGCCATGGAACGTCCAGTGGAGATCCGCGGTTTGCTGCTCACCTGGTACAGCAAGATGCTGACGAACGCACTCCAGAAACCAGTCACCGTCATCGGTATCGGCTTCTGCATCCTTATTATTATGTTCCAGAGCTGGCTGCTGGTGATCGGCCTGGAAAAACCGGTGGAATTCTTTCCAGAGATCGACCCGAAAGGCATGTTCGTCAATATCGATGTTCCGGAGGGTGCGGATCTTGACTATATCGACACCATCATTCAGCGCGTCGAAAAGGCGGTTGCCGGGGTAGCGGCAATCGACGTCCCTATGAGCCCTCTGTCGGCCTTGAGCCCAAAACCGTATACCACCCCGGACGGTGAAGACTATTTTGGGCCAAGTGATCTGGAAAACATAAAAAATATCTATATGAAGGGGGTGGTTTCCGCAGCTGCCGCATCGGCCTTTGCCTCGAATACCCCCAATCACGTCGGCGTTCGTTTTGTCGACCTCGAAGATCGCCGGCAGTCCTCCCATGACACCGTCAGCGAGATAAGAAAGAGAATTAAAGATATTCCGGGCGGAAAAATCACCATCGCCAATGAAGAGGAAGGGCCGCCGACCGGAGCGCCGATCAACATCGAAATCGCCGGCGACAATTTTGCCGTACTGGGAGAAATAGCCGGACAGGTAAAAGACATCCTCGTGCAGCAGCCCCATGTGGAAGATGTGCGCGACGATTTTGTCGAAGGCATTCCTTCGGTTCAGGTGCTGGTGGACAGACAGAAGGCTGCCTTCTTTGGCCTGTCCACCGACCTCATCGGTTTCGCCTTGAAAAGTGCCTATAACGGCCTGGAAGTCTCAACCTACCGCGAGGGCGACGACGATTACGACATCACCGTGCAACTGGCCGAATCGGATCGCAGGGTCGTGGACATTCTCCACGAGCTGATGCTGCCGACGCCGTCGGGCCAGATGGTTCCGTTGTCGACGGTGGCTAAAGTGAGCTTTGTCGGGTCCATCGGCGATATCAACCGGATCAATAACGAGCGGGTGGTGACCGTGAAAGCAGGTGTCGATGAGAAAAAAATCCCCGGCCCGGTTGCCCGGGCCCAAGCTGCCGAGTTTCTCAAGAACTTCCCCTTGCCGCCCGGCTATAAGATGACCTTTACCGGCGAGTTTGAGTTCCAGCAGGAGTCGGAGGACTTTCTCAGCAAGGCTTTTCTCGTTGCCCTCCTGTTCATTTTTCTCATCCTGGTCTCCATGTTCAACTCGGTAAGCCAGCCTTTTATTATCATGACCTCGGTTGTCTTATCACTCGGCGGCGCTTTTCTCGGCCTGACCTTGTTTCAATCGCCGTTCGGCATCATTATGACCGGAGTAGGGGTCATCTCTCTTGCCGGTGTGGTGGTGAATAATGCCATTGTGCTGATCGACTACACCAACCGGTTGCGTGAGAGGGGCATGGCCATTAAAGACGCGGTCATCTCGGCCGGAGCCACCCGCCTCCGCCCGGTTCTGCTTACCGCCGTTACAACTATTCTGGGGCTCATCCCGATGATTACCGGAATTTCTTTTGACTTTCATAAAGGGGCGATGTCCTGGGTCAGCGAATCAAGCCAGTGGTGGCAGTCGATGGCCATTGTCGTGGTCTTCGGTCTCATTGTCGCCACCTTTCTTACCCTGGTTGTCGTACCGACCCTGTATTACCTTATGGAGAGAACCGGCACTCGTCTGAGCAAATTAAAAGAGAAAATCAATCAATTCTACTGGAAACCCTTTCTCTATCTGGCGGGAAAAACATCGCCCAAGGACAGCTGATGCGAAAGAATACGAGCACCTATTTCCTGCACGGCCTGGACTCTTCGGGCAGCGGCACGAAAGGGCGCTTTTTTGCCCGGAACTTTCCCCACGTTGTCTGCCCGGATTTTGCCGGGACACTGGCTGATCGGCTGCACCAACTGGAGAAACTGGTCGAAGACGGGGAGCAGCTGATCCTGGTCGGATCAAGCTTCGGCGGCCTGATGGCCACCTGCTTTGCTCTGGCCCACCCTGAAAAAACGGCCAGGCTCATTCTCCTTGCGCCGGCGCTTAACTTTGCAGAATACCGACCACCCGCGCAGCTCCTGACGACACCCACCTTTCTACTGATCGGCAAAAACGACACGGTGACGCCGGTCGATCTCGTCGTTCCCCTGGCCAAAGCGACCTTTACCGATCTTCAGGTCCGCATTGCCGACGACGACCATCTGCTGCATGCAACCTTCGCGCAGCTTGACTGGCAAAAACTCCTTAGTGGTTGAAACGAGCACTGCGCACGCGCCTCGACATTTCATAATTTACCTGGGCACAAACCAGCTTTCTCCGGCTATAAGCGGGACGATGCGCCCCTCCTCCACAGAGTGAGCATCCATTGCCTGGCGGAGATCCTGCAGGGGCTGTGCATAGCCGGTATCGGCCAGGGGAAACATCTGGTAATGCATGGGCAAAAAGTGTGGTCGGCCCAGATCTTCAAAGGCAAGCAGGCTTTCTTTGGGGTTCATATGCCCATAGGCCATGAACCAGCGCGGATCATAGTCGCCAATGGGCAGAATGGCCAGCCGGAACGAGCCGAACTTTTCCCTTGCCGCCCGGAAGTAATCACCATTGCCGTAGCCGCTGTCGCCAACGAAATAGATATTGCCCCCGGGAGTGGTAATGGTGAAGGCCGCCCACAAAGCCCGGTTACGATCAAATATTCCCCGTGCCGACCAGTGGTGCATCGGCTCGATATAGACTGCCACCTCGTTGCTGATCTGCACGGAATCGCCCCAGTCATAGGCCTCGGCTACCAGTGCATTATTGTGCCCGGCAAGAATGCGATCGTTGCCGAGCGGGACGATAATTCGCGGGTTTGAGTGCTGCCGGAGCCGCTCCAGCGCTGCCAGGTCGAGATGATCGTAGTGATTGTGACTGATCAGCACGACATCGATGGGCGGCAGGTCGGCAAAGGCAATGCCGGCAGGATGCACCCGCCGGGGACCGGCCCACTGCACCGGGCTTGCCCGTTCGGCCCAGACCGGATCGGTGAGAATATTCAGGCCCTGGGTCTGGATGAGTACCGTCGCATGTCCAACCAGAGAAACACGGAGCTGCTCGCCCATGACCCGCCGGGGTGGATGATCATATGTGGTCAGTTCCGTGTACTCTGGCCATGGCTGCCTGTCGGCACTGATGCGCCATTTGACAAAGGCAGTAAACCCCTTGCTAAGCGGTTTTCCGGGATTATAAAAACTCTTGCCGTCGAAATGATCGGATTCCTGGCCGGTATAGTAACTGGCACAACCGGTCAGGAAAGCGCCGATACACCCCATAAAGAAAATTTTTGAAAATAATTTAAGCATAGTTGCCTCTTTCTTTGTCATGATCGTTCCAGGTGTTTTTACGTACACGACCTGCTTACCAACAAAGTAATGCGCTTCCACCTTCTGTCATGCCTTCCGCAGCTGGATGACCTGATTCCTGTGACAACGAGGAAGCTTCGCCCCGGCAACCGGAGGCGCCGGGTTGCCTTCGCTGCAAGAGCGCCTTATTATGTTGAGCAAACTGCACATCTTTCATAATATTTTATTGGAAACGACTACTATGAATAAACACTTCCTTGTCACCATCAGCGATGATGTCGAGCACCTCTATGGTGTCCGCTTTATTTGCTCATTTTTCAAAGAGATGTCCGAACACCACCTGACTTTGCTGCATATCTGCCGCCTGGACGGAACTGGTACAGGCACGGTGTCGACTATGTGGGCCCACCCCGACGACAAGATAAACGGCAACCTTAGCAGTGGAGCAAGAAAATCAATCGACCGGGCGATGGAATTACTCAGCAAAAGCAGGATGTCCATCGACCAGGTACTGACGAAGACGGTTGCCGAACGCTACGGCAAGGTGAAGGACATCCTCACGGAAGGCTCGAAAGGTCTCTATGACGCCATTATCCTCGGTCGGCGGGCATCCTATACTCTGCAGTGGGTGTTTGAAAGACCGGCGGACGAACTGGCACAGCATATGGTCAAAGACAACTGCTGCACGTCACCGCTGTGGATCTGCCCCGAGACCGCACCGGGTAGAAAAAACGTCCTGCTCTGTCTCGACGGCTCGGAGAATGCCTACCGGGCGGCTGACCATGTCGGCTTCATCCTCGCGGCCCAGGACCACCATACGATTACCCTGTTCCATGTCGGCAATGCTCTCGGAGCAGAGGCAGATGAGATCTTTCAGCGTGCCAAAGCCATACTCCAGGGCCACGGCGTCAGCGACGCACGCATAAACCGCAATGCAACCTGGAACCTCTCCGTCCCCGGTGCAATTCTCAGTGAGGCGGCAAAAGGCAGTTACGCCGCGGTCGCCGTCGGTCTGCACGGCCAGGAACATGGTCTGATGAAGGATTTCAACATGGCGGGAGGGATAACATGCAAGCTGATCAATAAACTGGAAAAGACGGCTCTCTGGTGTGTTCCGTAATACAATGCCGCTCTCAATTCAACAACAGAGAATCCAGGGCCAGCTCTTCTCCCTGGGCGGTATAGAACTGCTCAAGGAGGTCTTTCACCGTCAGATTCTCTTTTTCCTTGCCGTGCAGATCAAGGAGTATTTTTCCCTGATGCAGCATAATCAGCCTGTTGCCGAAACTGATGGCATGCTTCATGTTATGGGTGATCATCAGCGTTGTCAGCTTCTGTCCCTTGACGATTTCCTGGGTCAGGTTGAGGATCATGTTCGCCGTTTTCGGATCGAGGGCGGCGATATGTTCATCGAGAAGCAGCACTTCCGGTTTAATCATCGTGGCCATGAGCATGGTCAGCGCCTGCCGCTGACCACCTGAAAGCAGGCCTACCTTGTCAAGCAGACGATTTTCCAGACCAAGACCAAGCTTTTGTAGTTCTTCGCGAAAATGCTGTCGATCGCGGTTCTTCACTCCTCTGGCCAGGCCGCGTCTCTTGCCGCGCAGCCCGGCCAGGGCCATATTCTGTTCAAGAGTGGCTGAAGGACAGGTACCAAGCAGTGGATTCTGAAAGACCCGCGATATCAGAGCAGCCCTTTTATGCTCGGGCCAGCCGGTGACATCGTGACCGGCGATGGTAATCCGCCCGGAATCGGGAAAAAAACCACCGGCAATGCAGTTCAGCAAGGTCGATTTGCCGGCGCCGTTCGAACCGATCACCGTGATGAAATCGCCCTCATCAATCTGCAGACTGATGTTGTTCAGGGCGAAGACCTCATTGACACTGCCCTTGTGAAAATATTTTACAATGTTGTCTAGTCTGATCACCGCTGAATCAATCTCTTCTTGAGGTTAGGTGTGATAAGCGCGCCGATGACCAGCAGCGCCGTTATCAGGTTCAAATCACTTGGATTAAATCGAAAGTTACCAAATTCCATCCCCAGGGCCAGGGCTATGGCCAGACGGTAGACAATGGAGCCGAGCAGCGCGGCGATAAAGGCTCGCGGCATGGTCTTACAGCCAAAGACCGTCTCGCCGATAATCACCGAGGCGAGGCCGGCGACAATGGTGCCGATGCCCATGCCGACATCGGCGGCGCCCTGATTCTGGGCGACCAGCGCGCCGCTCAGGGCAACCAGGCCGTTTGACAGGCCGACACCGAGAATAATTATGGTGTTGGTATTTACCCCAAGGCTGCGAATCATCTGTGGATTGTCGCCGGTGGCCAGGATCGCCTGCCCCAGCTCCGTGCCGAGAAACCAGATAATTGCGGCGAGGACCAGCAGGGCAAAGGTGCCAAAAATAAGCAGCCCGGCATAATGGGCAGGAATGCCCAGGTTGGTCACCGAATCAAATACCGTCGTCTGACCTAACAGCGCCACATTGGGGCCGGACATAATGCGGATGTTGATCGAATACAGGGCGATCATGGTCAGAATCGAGGCAAGCAGATGGAGGATCTTGAATTTGGTGTTCAAAAAGGCCGTGACCATTCCGGCCATAAAGCCGCCGGCCAGGGCGAAAAGCAGAGAGAAATAGGGATTGACGCCACTGGTGATGGCCACCGCCGAGATCGCCGCGCCGAGCGGCAGGCTGCCATCGACGGTGAGATCGGGAAAATCAAGGATGCGAAAGGTCAGATAGACCCCGATAACCATTATGCCGTAGACAAACCCCTGCTCTACGGCACCAAGTGCTGCATAGATTGTCATGATAATTTTTGCATCCTACTGGTAAGTCTTTGTTGCCATCTGCAGCAGGGCTTCGGGCGGGGTAACCCCCATCTGCTTCGAGTAATCAACATTGATATGCAGCTGCAGATCTTTTTGAAACTGTACCGGAATGGTTTCGGGTTTTTCTCCGTTGAGGATTCTCTCGGCAATGGCCCCGGTTTGATAGCCGTGTTTGTAATAATCAAATCCCATGGCTGCGACGGCACCTCTTGCTACCGAATCAACGTCCGCGGCAAAAACGGGCAGTTTATTCTGCACCCCGACTTTAATGACCGATTCGAGGGCGGAAATGATGGTGTTATCGGTGGGAATGAAGATCGCATCGGCTCTGCCGACCAGGCTTTTTGCCGCCTGATAGACATCGGCTGTCTTTGAGGCGGTGGCCTCAACCGTGGCAAAGCCGAGCTTGCCGCTCAAGGCCTTTATTGAGGCAATAGTCGCTTTCGAATTGGCCTCGCCGGCGTTATAAAGCAGTCCAAGCGTTTTAATATCGCTTTTAAAGGAAAGCACCATCTTGATATGTTCTTCAATGGGCAAAAGGTCGGATACCCCGGTAATACCGGGATCAGGCTGCTGCAGATCTTTCACCAGTCCGGCGGCAACAGGATCGGTCACCGCGGTGAACAGGAAGGGACGTTTCAGTTCGGCCGGCGCTTTGTTCAGGGCCTGAACACAGGTCTGGGCGGAAGGAGTGGCGATGGCCACCAGGAGATCGGCTTTTTCGCCTATCATCTGCTGAGCAATCTGGGTGGCCGTGCCCATATTGGCCTGGGCGTTATGGACATTATAGCTTACCGCAATGCCTTTTTCCTGCAGATAGTCTTGAAAACCCTGCAGAACCGCGTCGAGTGCGGGATGCTCAACGAACTGATTCACGGAAATGGTGGCAGCGCCGGCAGCAAGCCCCTGCAGGCTGATAAAAGTGCACAATAATGCCGCGGTTAATAGCTTTTTCATCGTCAATTCCTCCTAAATAATTTTTGCTCGTTTACTGTCCTCTTTATACAGCAGCGAAACACAACCGATGCAGAGACATCTAGCCGATTATTGTTTGAAGGTCAACGATGCTTTTGGCATGCACTCCCCTGTGCCATGAGAGAAAAAGCGGCCGTTACTGGGAGATACCTGCCGGATACCGGCTAAAAACTGTCTTTCAGCCGACGCAGAGCGGTGAATACCGCCAACGGATCACCTGCTTCGCCGATAAATTTTTCGGCAACAGTCCGGACGACACCCTCTTTAGCACAGCGCAAAAAAGGATTGGTTTGACACTCCAGCTCAAGGTTCGAAGGGGTGGTCAGCTGCCCCCGGTCGCGCTGGACTGTTGTCTGCTGCAGACGCCTGGTGACTGATTCGTTGCCGGGTTCGACAAAGTTTGCAAACTTGAGGTTCTGCAGCGTATACTCATGACCGAAATAGATCTGCGTTTGGCTGGGAAGAGTTTTGATGCGACCATTCAGTGCATCGTACATTTGTTGCGGGCTCCCCTCGAATAATCTGCCGCAGCCGCCACCAAAGAGGGTGTCGCCGGTAAAAAGCGCATCCCCAAACAGATAACAGAGGCTGCCGTTAGTATGCCCCGGTGTATGCATGACCTGTCCCTCGGTAGTGCCGATGCTGATTTTGCTACCGTCCCTCAGCGAATGGTTCATCCCCGGGATCCTATTTTTGTCGCTCTCATGACCATAAACGGCAGCTCCGGGGAATTCCACCAGCAGGTCTTCCAGACCACCGATATGATCGGCATGGTGATGGGTGCAGTAAATAGCCTGCAACCGTACACCGGTTTTTTCAATCTGACGAAAAAGAGGATAAAATTCCGCCGGATCGACAACGGCCGCCTCCCCGGTTTTTTCACAAATAATGAGGTAACTGTAGTTATCAAAAGAACAGGGGATGGTAACGATTTTCATCTTTC
>CAYPPR010000005.1:19719-99283 GCA_964412665.1 uncultured Desulfopila sp. | reverse complement strand
TCACGCCGTTCGCCGACGTGAGTTTTTCCTGTTATTGGTTTAGCCATGAATAAACCCCCTTTTAAAGTGTATGCATAAATATAATACGTACACGCGAAAAAGCAAGAAAAAAAGCACGGTTTTTCAACTAAATCGTGCTTGTGGAGTTGTTTTTTGGGCTTAAGATGTGTGCTTTATCCGATTTTCAGGTTACCATGATTGCAGTTTTGATGTTGTGTTTTTTGCCAATTGCACAAGCGCAATCCAGCAATGACACTGTCACTGCCCAGGATGTCAAAAAGGAAACGAAGGAGTTGCTCAACACCCTTCAGCAGTACACCGTTGATCAGCGAGATCTGGCCGTCAAAGAAGCCGAGCAGGGACTCAAAAAGCTTGACGGGCGAATTGACGAACTGGAAAATCGCGTTGACAACAACTGGGACAATATGAATCAAGCGGCCCGGCAAAAAGCCAGAGCCAGTCTGAAAGCACTGCGTCAGCAGAGAAATAATCTTGCCGAATGGTATGGAAGCTTCAAGAACAGCTCTGCAGGTGCCTGGGAACAGATGAAAAAAGGATTTTCTGACGCCTATCAGGCGATGAGCGACTCCTGGGAAAAAGCCATAGACGAATATAATACCGACAACAAGTAGC
This sequence comes from uncultured Desulfopila sp., assembly GCA_964412665.1. Classification (GTDB taxonomy): domain Bacteria; phylum Desulfobacterota; class Desulfobulbia; order Desulfobulbales; family Desulfocapsaceae; genus Desulforhopalus_A. The sequence goes on along the minus strand of CAYPPR010000005.1, from coordinate 98,650 downwards.
CCCACTTGATTGATGAACGTAATCGGTGCAGCAATGCGCCGATTAGGTTGAGTTGCCGACAGTGGAGATGCTTTGCTTCGACCCGCCCCCCTACGAGCATTGCGAGGGGCGGGCCGTACATCGTTTAGTCCGTTTGAGCGAAGTTGATTCAAAGGAAATAAATGCTTGAGTGCCCATAAAATCACTGTTTGTATTTTAATCGTTGCCGGGAAATTTTAAATGAAAAAAACCGAGCGGGACAAGTCCAGGAAAAAACTCGAGCGGTTGGCCTGGTATCTCGACAGTTCAATCAGGATTCCAGGCTTCAATGTGCGTTTTGGACTGGACGGATTAATTGGTCTCATTCCAGGGGTTGGCGATACGCTCGGGGCTCTCGTTTCCAGTGTGGTCATTTCAGATGCGGCTCGCATGGGCGCACCGAAAGTACTGCTTCTGAAAATGGCCTTCAATATTGCCATCGATGCGCTCGCAGGCACTGTGCCTGTGCTTGGAGACCTCTTCGATTTTGTCTGGAAAGCGAACCAGCGCAACGTGCATCTGCTTAATAGCTACCTTGACAATCCTCGGGAAACGGTGGTCGCCAGTCGACTGTTTGTCTGGGGGCTCGGCGCGGTGCTGATAGGATTTGTGATATCAGTCGGTATGCTCGGATTCGTTCTGGTCCGCGCTTTGTTGAATGTGGCTGCTGGTGTATGATCTTTAGAATAGGTGTTCTTCCGGAAATGTTCCTGAAGAACCGGAAACAAGGAGAAAAAATATGGATCTGGTTCGGATTTTGATTGCGATACTTCTGCCGCCACTTGGTGTTTTTCTTCAGGTAGGAATTGGGGGGGCGTTCTGGCTGAACATCCTTTTAACGCTCTTGGGGTATATCCCCGGTATCGTACATGCCGTTTGGATTATCGCCAAGCGCTGAAAATTTCACCGTATTCAGGGTTTCCGCTTCAAAAATATAAGCCCTGGAAGAGGATTTAGCCGTCAGCTTTTTCAAACTTTAATAAGACGAGATCTGTCATGCGATTATTTAACTGCAGTCATTGCAGTCAACGGCTGTACTTTGAAAACGTAGTATGCGAGCGCTGCGAAGCAATGCTCGGCTTCCTGCCCGACCGACTTCAGCTGCGTTCACTCGAAGCAGCCCTGGAGGAGGGTGTCTGGCGACCTCGTGGCGAAGAGGCGAAATACCGCATGTGCGCCAACTATGAGCAGCATGCAGTGTGTAACTGGATGGTGCCCATCGAAGATGACCACCCTTTCTGTACGGCCTGTCGACTCAATACCACCATTCCGGATCTTGGTGTGGAAGGTAATAGCGACCTGTGGCGCACACTTGAGACGGAAAAGCACCGTCTGGTCTATTCGCTCCTGCGGCTGGGCCTGCCGGTGGTACCGCGCAGCGAGGATCCGACGGCGCTCGCTTTCGACTTTCTGGCCGATAGCGGATCTCCCTTCAGCGAGCGCGGCAAGGTCTTTACCGGCCACGCCGAAGGTCTGATCACCATCAATATCAAGGAAGCCGACCCTGTCGAGCGGGAGCGCATGCGGGGGCAACTGGATGAACCGTACCGCACCTTGCTCGGCCACTTCCGTCACGAGTCGGGACACTACTACTGGGATCAGTTGATTCGGGACACCTCCTGGCTCGAAGAATGCCGCAGCCTGTTCGGAGATGATACCGTGGATTACGGTGCCGCGCTTGAGCACCACTATCAGCATGGTGCACCGACTGACTGGCAGGAAAGTTTCATCAGCAGCTACGCGACCATGCATCCGTGGGAAGACTGGGCCGAAACCTGGGCTCATTACCTGCACATGATCGATACCCTGGAAACCGCTTGGCAGTTCGGTATCGGTATTCACCCCAAGGCCGGTGACGACGCCCGGGAAAGAGTGCGTCATGATTTCGACCCTTACCGCGAAGCGAGCATCGACACATTGATCGAGCACTGGCTGCCACTTACCTTTGCGCTCAACAGCCTCAATCGCAGCATGGGCCACGAACATGCGTATCCGTTCGTTGTGTCACCGAAAGTCATCGAAAAGCTCGGCTTCGTGCATCGCGTTGTGCGCAAGGCGTCTTGAAGCGGACGGGTAATAGGTGCTTAATCCAGTGACCGGGGTGGAACGAGACTTCAATTTGCTCAACAAACTCAGCCTTAACATGAGCTGTTTGGAGAGCTGAGTGACGAAACACGCGACTTGCATCGAGCGATTGTATCGCTATTAATGGTTGATTGAAACCGGCATGCTCGCCGACGGAGGTCGCAAGAGCATATATGACCGAAGAATCCAAAATGGAAAGGCCTGCGAGCGCCGAGCAGGCAGTGCAAAAGGAAGTCAAGGAGAAGATCACCAAAAAACCTTCCAGGAAGCTTTTTGGAACGTTCAGCGGGGTCTTCACGCCGACGCTTTTGACCATTTTAGGCGTGATTATGTATCTGCGGGTGGGCTGGGTGGTCGGCAACGCCGGACTTCTAGGGGCATTGCTCATTATTTCTCTTGCATTTGCCATCACTTTCTGCACGGGCCTCTCCTTGTCCAGTATCACCACCAACATAAGAATAGGTACAGGTGGCGCATTTTCCGTCATCTCACAATCGTTGGGTCTGGAAGTAGGCGGCAGTGTCGGCATCCCCCTCTACCTTGCCCAGGCTTTGGCCGTGGCTATGTATATATTCGGCTTTCGGGCCGGCTGGCTGTGGATTTTTCCTGATCATTCGCCCATGCTGGTCGATCTCGGGACATTCGTTGTCTTATTTACCATTGCCTTCATCAGCACGAGTTTGGCTTTTAAAATCCAATATGTGATCCTGGTAACGATAATCGTTTCGTTAATTTCTGTTGGCGCCTCAGTTTTTACCACATCATGGGATCAGAATGTGCAATGGTGGGGTACCTTTCCCGGTTCTCCGGAAACAGCGTTCCAGGGTGTTGACTTTTGGGTGGTGTTTGCAATCTTTTTCCCTGCCGCGACAGGTATTATGGCGGGCGCCAACATGTCCGGCGATTTGCAAAATCCGCGCCAAAGCATCCCCGTTGGAACACTTGCAGCCATTGCCATATGCTTCGTCGTTTATATTTTGCTGGCGGTACTGCTGGCAATGACGACCCCCACCGAAGACCTGCTCAACAACTACAATGTGATGATTGATCGTGCCGTTTGGGGCCCTCCTGTTTTGGCGGGGCTACTAGGCGCGACTTTTTCCTCTGCCCTTTCCTCGCTGGTGGGTTCTCCTCGCATTTTGCAAGCCCTGGGCGAACACAAGATCCTTCCCGCCAGTGCCTGGTTTAATGTTCGCACAGCCAAGGGAGAACCCCGAAACGCCTTGCTTTTGAAATCTCGTCAAGCCTTCAGACAACCATGAAAAATCCAGCAAACCAGCGCCGCCGCCATGGCGGATATCTCCCTTGACCAACTCTCGAAATAAGCTGGCCGAAGCGGCCACCCGATCGACTCAATCAGCCCGCGAGGCAAGGCGCGAGTCAGCTGATATTCCGACACGTCCATTGGTTTGTAAATATCGCTCAAGGCAGATTCCGGAAATTGCGCAACAACTTGTTGCGCAATTCGTCCACAAGAGGTGGCCAGATCAGGAAATGCCTCTGAATAAAAGACATATTATTACCGAATTCACCTATCACCTATTAAAAAGCGGTTGCTTATCACCTTCCTCCTGTTTGCACTGTAACTTTCTTGCCGGGGGTCAAAGGGACTTCCCCTCGGCCGGACGATACTTAAAAAATAGCTATTATCAGGGGGCAGATCAATGGTTGGTGGCGAGTAAGGATGAGGCACTGAAACAGGAAGATGATGCATGATGAGGCGAGATGTAATACAACGCATAAATACCTTGCCGGGACTGAATCGCTTCGTTAGTATGATTTTAGAGAGGCAAAAAAAACTTGATGAGAGGGCTGTTTGCTACTGAAACCTTTGCAGGAGGTGTATGGTGAAAAAGCAGAGAAAAGTACATGGTACTGGTTTTACCCTGATTATATTGGGGATGCTGTTCCTGTGCCCGTCGGTGATGGCAAATAAGACGAACACAGATGTGCATCCGGAACTGTCCACACAGGAGATGCTGATCGCCTGCGCTGATTGCCACCGGGACGCAACCCCAGAGCTTGAGCGGCAATGGTATCAATCGTCTCATGGTATAGCGATGGTCAAATGTTATCAATGTCATGGCACCTACGGTGATTTTTTGGTAACGCCGAGCCGGCAAATCTGCGCCACCTGTCATCTTAATATGATGGAAAAATGCCCCAAAGACAAACCATGTTGGGATTGTCATATTCCCCATTCTTTTAAGGTACAAAAGTAAACAAGAAAATCTCATAAAAACCTGTTGATGAGGATCTTTTACGACGCTATTGAACCGATAGACGAGGAGATTGCGATGACACAAACGAGGCGTGATTTTATAAAAAAAGCGGCGGCGCTTTCCGCTGCTTCCTACGTGAGTATGAATTTGCCGATCGATACTATGAATCTTGTTTGGGCTGACGAGGGAGTATCATGGCATCGCGGTAGTTGTCGCCTCTGCGGCGTCGGCTGCCGGGTGGAACTTGGGGTAAAAGATGGCGTGCCGGTGGGCTTGCGCGGGGTCGCCGAGTCACGGACCAATTTTGGCTATGTCTGCATGAAAGGCACCTATTTCTGGAAATGTATGCGTCATCCGGATCGCTTGACCAAGCCGCTGTACCGCGAAAAAAAGAGCGAAAAATTCAAGGAAATATCCTGGGATAAGGCTCTGGACATAGCCGCCGACCAGTTTGCCAATGCACATAAGGCGGGCGGCGGCGATGCGGTGGCCTATTATGGCTCCGGTCAGTCGCTCACCGAAGAGACCTATCTGTTCCAAAAGATTATGCGTGGCGGTCTGCAGTCAAATAATGTTGAAGGCAACCCCCGATTGTGCATGGCCAGCGCAGTCGGCGGCTATTTGAGCTCTTTTGGTGCTGATGAGCCCATCGGCAGCTATGCCGACCTGGAAAAAGCCCATTGTTTCTTTATTATCGGTTCCAATACCGCCGAAGCTCATCCGGTCCTGTTTCGGCGGATTATGAGGCGAAAGCTTGATAACCCCGATACGGTCAAGGTGATTAATATCGACCCGCGAATTTCCCAGACTTCAAGAATTGCCGATAAACATTTGCAGTTCAAACCGGGAACCGATCTGGCGCTCCTCAATGCCATGGCCCATGTCATTGTGCAGGAAAAACTCTACGACAAGGATTTTATTACCAACTATGTGAGTTTTCGCAAAGGCAAAGCCGAGCAGACGACCCTTGAAGATTACCAGGCCCAGCTGGCAAAATATACTCCGGAAATGGCTGCCAAGGAATGTGGGGGAACATTTACGCCCGATGATATCAGGACGATTGCTCGCTGGTTTGCTACATCCAAGGGGACTGTCAGCCTCTGGACGATGGGGCTGAATCAGCGTAAGCAAGGGGTCTGGGCCAACAATCTGGTGCATAACCTGCATATCCTCACTGGCCAGTTGTTGACTGACGGGGCCGACAGTCTGTCCCTTACCGGTCAACCTAATGCCTGTGGTGGGGTCCGGGAGGGCGGCGGTCTCTGCCATATTCTCCCCGGCCATCGACCGGTGGAAAATGAAAAAATGCGTCGCCAAGTGGAGGCTGCCTGGGGAGTACCGGCGGGCCGGATCCCTGAGCAACCGGGTCTGCATACCATGGCCATGTTTTCGGCGATCAACGAAGGAAGGATCAAAGCGATCTGGATCAACTGCACCAGCCCCGTGCAGAGCCTGCCTCATTGTAATCTCTATAATAAGGGCATGGACAGAGAAGATGTCTTTATCGTCTGCACCGATATCTTTCCAACCCTTACCACGCAGAAGGCCAACCTGGTATTGCCAGCCTCGTTTCACTTCGAGAAAACCGGTGTCTATGGCTGTACCGAGCGTCGGTCGCAGTTGACGAAAAAGGCTATCGATTCGCCGGGAGAGGCGAAAGCGGAAGTGTGGATCGTGCGGGAGTGGGCGCGCAGGCTGGGAGAGAAGATGAACGACCCCGTGATTGCCCAGTGCATCAAGCCTTTTGAAGGTATGGCCGAAGGGTATGAACTACCCAAGGCTATCTGGGACGAATATACCCAGAAATTAACTGCTAACCGGGACAATGATCTGCGTGGCGCAACCTATTCAGTGCTTGAAAAAATGGCCGATGGCGTACAGTGGCCGGCACCGACCGAGGAGTTTGCGCTGACCGGCGGGACAGTGAAAAAATTTGTCAAGGGGCGGGACCCGATGGCAAGCACTGAATCGAAAAACGATCTCCCGTATCAGTTCTATGGCCCTGCCCACCCGGATCGCACCCTGTGGATCTGGCAGCGCGAGCAGGCCGACCCGGAAGAAATTCCCGATGCGGAGTATCCGTTCTATCTCTCCACCGGCCGGATTATTGATCACTGGCATACCATGTCGATGACCGGCCGAATACCGGAGCTCCTTCGAGCCAATCCTTATGCGTATGCTGAGATCAATCCGAAGGATGCAGGACGCCTCGGCATCAAGCCGGGGGATATGGTTGAAATAAAGTCACGCCGTGGCGTCAATCTTCTGCCGGCCAAGGTCTACGAAGGACCGATTGAGGGGATGGTTTTTGTCTACTGGCATGATCAGCATCCGGATCGAATGATCAATAAGGTGACCATAGATGCTATTGATCCCGGCTCGAAAGAACCGGAATTCAAGATCTGTGCGGTTCAGGTCAAGCGGGCCTCCGGTCCAAAACCGCTACAGCCTTATCTGGTTTGATCATAACAGGTTGCAGCCGACTCTCTTGTCGGTTGTAACCAAAAGAGCATCTACAGGAGGCAATATGCCGATCAGCGGAATTGTAATTACCAGTCGAGTTGCCGAAAAGGATGAAGTTTTACGATGTTTGGCCACTATCGCCGAGGTCGAAGTGCATGGCGATGACCCAAAAGGCCATATCGTCGCCGTGCTGGAGACGGAATCATCCGAAGAAATGGAAAAAATCATCGATCGGATCAGCAAGGACCAGAATGTCCTCCATGTAGGACTCACCTATCTGAATGCCGAAGATGAGGCCGAACGTATGGCCGCGGGCGAAAAACCGGCCAGACCGTTTGGTTTTCGTAAGCCTTTTGCGTGATACGTAGTGCAACGCCGTACCTTTCTTCAGCTGCTCGGGGCGGGCTTCGCCAGTCTGTCCCTTGCCCCTGGATCAGCCGGGGCCGATCTACTGAAGTCGCCGGTTGCTACCAACAGGTTGCGACCACCCGGCGCGGTCGGCGAAGAAATTTTTGCCGCCAGATGCATTCGCTGCGGCCGGTGTGTCGAAGTCTGCCCGTATCGTTCCATCAATATGCTTGATATTCGGGCCGGCATGCATGCCGGTACCCCTCTTGTTGCGATCGAGAAAATCCCCTGCTATCTCTGCATGAAGTGTGTTGCCGTCTGTCCAACCGGAAGTCTGCAGCCCATTCGGCAGCAGGACACCCGAATGGGCCTGGCGGTGATCAATCACTTTCATTGTGTTGCCTGGTTGGGGACAATATTATGCAGGACCTGCTACGATAAATGCCCTTATGCCGAGAAGGCTATTCGTCTTGACCAGCTGCGACCGGTAGTAGATGCGTCCGCCTGCACTGGCTGTGGTATCTGCACCAATGCCTGTCCCGTCCGCGTTTCCGGTAATCTCAAGGCAGTCAATGTTCAACCGCTCTCTATCAGGGAACAGGTGGGCTGATGGTCCCGGTTGCAAGTAACAAGGATGTCGGGGCAGACGACAGCAGCCCTGGCCGACCCACGAGGTATGGTCGATGGCGAATGGCGGTGCTCAGCGGTGCGTTTTTGCTTATTCTTCTCAACCCTTTTTTGAACTATTTTCTGCACATCAATTTTATCCAGGGCTGGTACCAGTCTTTTGCACTCGGCAGCCTGTGGTTTGTCTCCCCTCTAGAGGGATTGGAAAGTGTGCTGCTAACCAAGTCGCTGTATCTGCCGGCGTTGATTGGTATGCTCATTCCGGTATTGCTTGCTCTTTTGCTGGGTCGGGTCTTTTGCTCCTGGATCTGCCCGGTGTCTTTTATTTTAGAGATCTTTGAGCGGATCAGAAAGTACATCGGACGAAAAAAATATCTGCCGAACCATCTGCTGATCGCCAAAAAAGTCCTCTGGTTTACCTTAATTGGCGAAGTCCTGCTCAGTATGGTCCTTGGCGCGCCGCTCTTTGTCTTTCTCTCGCCGCCGGGACTGGTTGGCCGGGAGATAATGATGGCGGTATTTTTTCGAACTCTGGCCCTTGAAGGGATACTGCTGTTGATTATTCTGTTGCTCGAACTGTTGACCCGCCGGTTTTTCTGCCGGAGCTTTTGTCCGCTTGGCGGATTGCTGGCACTATTGGGCACCAAGAGAAAGCTTCGCGTGCAGCACATCCAGGCCAACTGCACGGAGTGTGGGCGGTGTGTGAAAAGTTGTCCTATGGGACTCATGCCGACCGCCGGCGAGGCAAGCTCCTCCTACTGTTGGAACTGTGGGGAGTGTGTTGATTCCTGTGCCCACGATGCCCTCAATTTTCGCTGGCAGCAGTGATTATATTGTTTGAGTAATGGACCATCTAAGTTGGCGTCCAGCAAAAAATTGCTTGACCATACCGCAGAGTTCCGGCACCATCCAGGGTTTCTTTTCCAGGGTGACGGTTTTTGCCGGGGGCTGCAGGCCATAGCGCCGACAAGCGTTCCCGCTGATAAAGTTCTGCAGCAGATCCAGGCGGTCTGCTTCTTCGAACAATTCGGACAGCATCGGCAGGGCCACGGAAGCGGAAAAGATACCCGCGCCACAGCCGCAGCATTCTTTTTTATGCCGGGGATGGGGCGCGGAGTCGGAGCCGAACATGATCCTTCAGTGCCCGGAGAAAACTGCATCTCGCAAACGCAGGCGATCCTCCGGTCTTTTGGCGATCGGCTTGCAGAAAAGATCGGGTTGTAACAGGCCGCCGATAACTAAATCTGAGGTTATAAGCAGGTGATGGAGGGTCACTGTTGCCGAAAAATTTTGATATCGCTGCAAAAAATCAACCGCAGCGGCGAAGGTGATATGCTCCATAATGATGTGCAGTCTGGGAAAGGATTCCGCCAGGCCCTGATACACGTTGAGAAATTCTTTTTCCCTGTCGAGCACAAAACCATTCGACTCGCCGTAGATCAGGAGCGGAATCTACATTTCTTCCATTAGCGCCAGGGGTTCGTCGAAATCGGCAACACCGTTTTCGCTGCGAGTGGTAATGCCGCCAACTCCTCGGCAGGAAGGTAGTTCACTGACGGACGAGGAAGACCTTCTTCTAGAGCTCGACGTTGAAGAGCTTCCAAGTCACTCCGTGATATCCGAATATTAATGCGTTTAACCTTCTTGATCGTTTCCTTAGCAAATTTCGCAAGCTGAGATCGCTGGTCTTCTGTCAAATCAGATTGAAATTCATCTGCTTCAAATGCATCCAGCAATTCTTGATCTTCTCGATTCTTTTTTTTTAATACTCATACTCCCCCCTTTAAATAATGTTTTGTGGCCTTCCTGCTGGGGATCATACATTTCACAAAGATTTCGTCCTCATTTTCAACATAAGGACCAGCCAAGCATATGCGTCAATTTAGACCATCAACATACGTTGATTTGGATACTTATTCTTGTTTGGATGCACCAAATCGTCAAGTAACCGTTCAGACTGTCGTGCGAACAACACATCTTCAAAAGATACGCCCCTCTCACTCATTAACCGCTGATTTTTTTCAGCATTCCAACGAACGGGCAACGGAAAGTTTTCATCAATTGGAAAACGTATGTTTCGATAGACGCCACCCAAAAGCGGATGTCCCCGGTTCCGGCGTCTGGTCTTCAGCCCCCCTTACCAGGCTGATCGACCAGGATCATGATACATATCGGCAGCTCGGCGAACAGGGTTATTCCGGCAGCTTGTCCATCCTGCATTACCATGTTTTGGCCGGTAAGAATGTTGTTCCAGACACCGTCCTTGCCGTCCTTGCCGAGCAGATCGAGCAGTACGCTGGTACCTGTCCAGTCTGAGCCTGTCGGCAAGGTATAGCCGGACGCACACAAAGCAGCGCTAAGTCGGGGCACGGCCACAAACATGGACTGGTGCTTATTGGTCCGAGCAAAGGCAATGATGTGCTCGGCGTGCGGCCCGCTGACTTCAAGGGGAAGATAGCGTCCGCGCAGGAACAGATCCGAATGGCTGCGGCGCAAGGTCAGCAACCGCCACATGACGAACTGCTTCAAGCGGCCATTCGGCCATGACTGCCCGAGCGCCGCGACCAGTCCAACCAGGTCTTCGTTTTTCTCGGCTTGCTGAAACGCGTAAAGATTCTTCGTTCTGAGGGAATAATCCACCGCTCGTCGATTGTCCGGATCCACCAGCGAATCGTCCCACAACTCTGTTCCCTGATAATTGTCCGGGACGCCGGGAATGGTCAGACGCAGGACCATCTGGCTCAGGGAATTGCAGAAGCCGGGAGCGGCCATGGTTCGCACGAGATCCTGTACATCGCGTAAAAAAGGCATCGACACCGGGCTACCGTCAAGAACCTGGCCCACGAAGTCGATCAGAGCCTTTTCATACTCTTCGTCGGGATTGAGCCAGGAGGTATTGATTTTGGCCTCCCGAGCGGCCTTGACCATGTAGGCCTGCAGGCGATCTTGCAAAGCCGCCAGGAATGATGGCTCCGGCGTATCGTGCCCCGGATCGGACATAGGCCAGACACCGATCAGGGTCTGGTAGAACAGGTACTCATCCCGGCTGGAGGGCCTGACAACGCCGTCGACGTCCTGCCGGGCGCGGCGGTTGAGGGTCTGCCAGCGCTCCACGTACTCAGCCCAAACAGGGGGCATTTCGGAAAGCACCGCGATCCTGGCTCGAACATCTTCACTGCGCTTGGTGTCGTGGGTGGCAGTTGTCAGCATGGCCTCGGGCCAAGTGGTGGTCCGCGACAGCATGTGCCGGTGGAAATCTCCCGCCGTACAGATTCGGCGATCCGGCCCCATGCCCACCTCGTTCATGGCAGTCAGGGGCAAAACTCGATACAAGGTAGTGTCCTCCATGCCTTTGGCCATGGCTGGACCAGTGAACTGCTGAAACTTGCGGGCCAGGTGCAAAACATCGGCCCGGGAACGACCATCGGCGCGTTTATTCCAGGTGGCCTTGAGTAGGGACTCCAGCACATCGAACAATCTGGGATGGCTAACGGCCCGGGCCTGACGGGCCAGCCCCAGGGCCCAGTCCAGGTCACGGATATCCTCCGTGGACGGTCCATCGGCAGTGACATAGGTCCGATAGACCGGAAACCGGGAAACGATCTCCTGCAGAGCCTGACGGATTTCAGCCCGGGAAAAGTCTCTGGTCGCCGGGGCGCGCTTGAGCAGGCGGGTTGTTTCCGTTGCCAGAACTTCCAGCTCTGAAGCCAGTTCCTGGTCCATTACCTGGCGTTTAGCCCGCACGCTCTCAGCATGGGCGTCCGTGCTCCCCGCTCCCTCTCGAGCTTCATACAGGGCACGCAGGGCGGCCAGACCGTCCGCGTCCACTAGAACGGCGTTGATTTCGCTCAGCGCATCGTATCCCGTGGTTCCGTGCGTCGGCCAGTGACTGCGCAGGCTCTCGTGCTCTTCCAGAATTTTCTCAACATACACTGGAAACCGCCCGGGAGCAAAGCCCAAGGCCTCGGCATAGGGTTCGACCAGCATCTGCAGTTGACCCAGGTATCCGGCCGGGTCATAAAGACCGTCGATGTGATCTATGCGCAGTCCGTGCACCTGGCCCGCCCCCACCAGCTGTTCAACCAAAGTATGCGCCGCGGTAAACACCTCAGGCTCCTCCACCCGCAGACCGGCCAGGTCATTGATTTGAAAAAACCGGCGGTAATTGATTTCGTGCCCGGCGACCCGCCAGTATGCCGGTCGAAAATGTTGCTGTTCAAGCAAGGTATGTAAACGATCCAAGCCGCGGCCATCAGCTGCTTCCGGCCCAAAAAAACATTCGGCCTGTTCCAGCGCCTGACACAACTCAGGAAATTGGCGGACCAGGCGGTAAAGGGTTTCTTTAAAGGTTTCTCCCCTGGTACGCAGAGCCTTGCGCCGTGTCTCCGAACGGGGCTTAAGCCGCAACCGCTTTGATTCGATGAGCGCAGCATGTATATCCGGCTGAGCGGACGTGTCCAAACCGACATACTCCAGGCAGGAACCTAGAATCCGGTGGTAGGTGGCCGGACAGATAGGAAAACGGTGCTCATGGTACCAAACGCTGAAGGAACCGGTTGCCGCGTCAAAACGCAGACGCAACTCACCCCGTTCCAGTACCTCGCCATATAGATCCCCCAGTACGGGCAGGAGCACCTGGTCATGGATACCCTGCGATTCCGGAAACCATTCAATATCGAAATAGTGGGCATACCTGCTGACGCGCCCCCATTCCAACACGTCCAACCACCACAAGTTGTCGCTACGACCGATGCCCATGTGATTGGGCACGATATCCATGACCAGCCCCATTCCCGCCTTCAACAGCGCGGTGCTGAGCGCATCAAATCCTGCACGTCCGCCTAGCTCCGGGTTCAACGACTGATGATCAACGATATCGTAACCATGGGTCGAACCGGACCGGGCAGCTAAGATGGGTGAGGTGTAGATATGGGAAATCCCCATGTCCCGGAGATAGTGGACGATCTTCAGAGCATGGGCAAAGGTGAAACCGGCATGGAACTGGAGCCGGTAGAAAGAGGTCGGGCTGTAGAGTTGGTTCATAAGCACCTGGGTTGGTAACTATAAGGAATGTGTATCTGGCGAGGTCAGGGTCCACACCACACCCCAGCCCTCAAGCTCAACTCCGCTTCCATACCGCCTGGCATCGGGTGGAAGGTATATTGTAATCAGTGAATCAAAATGAGTATCTGCATCGGTATCAACCAGAAACGGCGTGGCACCGAGATTGGCCGTCATGCGCAGGATTCGGCCATCGACCAGAGGCCAGCTTACGGTCAAGGCGGTTTGGGCCTGGATGTGCCAGGTAGCGGTTCCCGTCTGGATCAAGCCGAGTAAAGGGACGATATATTGCCGACGCCGAGCTAGCAGCTCCTGGTACAGTTGCAGCCACTGAGCGTGCTTTACCGAGTGCCGTTCTTCCCAGTTTAAAACTGCACGCTCGGCTGTGGCCGGATCGTTGGGGTTCGGGATACGCTCGCGCATTGCAGGATCGGCAAACTCGGGGAAGGCCGCGAACTCCTTGCGCCGACCGTCGCGGACTGCGTCGGCCAGGTCGCCGTGAAAATCGCAGAAAAACGGAAAAGGCTGCTCCGTTGCCCACTCCTCACCCATATAGAGCAGGGGTATCTGGGGGGCAAGCAGGTACATGACCGTCAGGGCTGTCCGTTGCTCCTTCGGTGCCAGCATAGTCAGCCGCTCCCCCAGAGCCCGGTTGCCGATTTGATCGTGGTTCTGGAGAAAAGCAACAAAGGCCTCGGGCGGAAGATGGGTGCTGCTTTCCCCCCTGGCCTCATCCCCACGATGGGCCGAAGCTTCGCCCTGATAAGCGAACCCCTGGGTTAGACACCGGCCCAGCCGGTTCAGGACTTGGTCTGCGTAGTCCATGTAGTAGCCTTGGGTTTCTCCGGTGGCCAGCACATGAAAAACATGATGAATATCGTCGTTCCATTGGGCCCCGTACAATCTGGGCTTGCCGGCCTCGTCCCGACCAAGGAACCGAGCCTGGTTGGCATCGTTTTCCAGGACCAGATGCACGAACCGATCTTCGGGAAAAACTCCGGCCACGGTTTCGGCCAACTCCTCCAGGATATGCACAGGACTGTCATCTTTAATGGCATGGACTGCGTCCAGACGCAGGCCGTCAAACCGATACTCCCGCAACCAGTACAAGGCATTGGCGATGAAAAAATCACGCACCTGAGGCACGGAAAAATCAATGGCCGCACCCCATGGTGTCTGGTGGGCTTCGGTGAAGAAATCAGGAGCGTAAAGATGCAGGTAGTTTCCTTCCGGACCGAAATGGTTGTAGACAACGTCCAGGAAAACCATCAGTCCCAGTCCATGGGCCTCATCGATCAGGCGCTGCAGGTCGCGGGGCGTACCGTAGACAGAATCCGGAGCAAAGGGCAGCACACCGTCATAGCCCCAATTACGCCGGCCGGGAAAATCGGCCAAAGGCATCAACTCCACAGCCGTGACCCCCAGTTCCTTGAGGTACGGCAGGCGGGCACGCACCCCGTCATAGGTCCCTTCAGGGGTGAAAGTACCCACATGCAACTCATAGAGTACGGTTTCTGCCCAGGGCCGCCCTTTCCATTCCGGGTTCTCCCAGACAAAACCGGCTGTATCCACAACCTGACTTGGTCCTTGGACGTCGTTTGGTTGAAAACGCGATCCGGGGTCCGGGACCAGGGATTCGCCGTTTATTTTGAAGTGATACAAAGAATGTGTTCCGGCCTCCGGGACCAATACCTCATGCCAGCCATCCTTAGTGGCCTGCATGAGCACACATCGGCCTTGGCCTTGCCCCACCAGAAGCACATCCACTTGCTTTGCTTCCGGCGCCCAGAGACGAAAACGCACGCCGTTTTTTTCGAGGCATGGACCATAAGGAATGCTCTTGGCCATTGATGCGATCTGTCTATGCATAGTGGTATCCCTTGATCATGGTGCAACGACATTATTTAAGCCGTCTTGGTCGCCAAACGCAGCAACTGCAGCGAACGGTCGCTGACAAGACACTCCGTGCCTCCCGGCAAAGTATCACTCTTGGGCTGACCGTCCTCGGCCACAGTGTCAACCAAGAGGCGCCAAACGGCAATGTCCTCATCCGGCAGGACGAAAACCACATCTTCATGAGCGGCATTGACCAGGAGTAAAAAGGTGTCGTCCGGTTCCTGCTCGCCGGTTTGGGTCAGATGCACAATGCCGGCCTCCCCGCTCAAACGAATGGCCAAACTCCGGGCGTCACTCTCCTGCCAGTCCTCCTGGGTCATTTCGCGGCCAGATGGGTGCAACCAGATCACGTCTTTGACGTCAGTGCCCGGGATAACCTTGCCATAAAAAAATCGGTCACGGTGAAAGACGATATGTTCATGACGCAGTTTCAACAGTTGCCTGACAAAATCCATTTGTGCTCGTCCCGCCTCGTTGATGTCCCAATCGAGCCAACTGATTTCGCTGTCCTGGCAGTAAACATTATTATTGCCGCCCTGGCTATGGGCAAATTCGTCTCCGGCGAGGAGCATCGGTATGCCCTGGGAAAGAAGCAGCGTTGCCAGGAAGTTGCGCATCTGGCGGCGGCGCAGGGCCAGAATGTCCTGATCGTCGGTCTCGCCTTCCGCACCGCAGTTCCAGGAATTGTTGTTGTCCGAGCCGTCCCGGCTGTCCTCGCCGTTGGCTTCGTTGTGTTTCTGGTTGTAGCTGACCAGGTCGTACAGGGTGAAACCGTCGTGGGCTGTGATGAAATTGACGCCGGCCCAGGTTCGTCGGCCACGGCGGTTGAAGATATCCGCGGAGGCGGAAAAACGGCCGGCAAAACCGGCGAGCTGTTCTGCATCACCCTTCCAGAACTTGCGCATGGAATCCCGGTACTGGTCGTTCCATTCGGCCCAGCCCGGAGGAAAATTGCCCACCTGATACCCACCCATCCCGGTGTCCCAAGGTTCGGCAATCAGTCGAACCTGGCCCAGTACCGGATCCTGGGCCACGGCATCCAGGAAGCTGGCATTTTCGTCGTAGGATCCCTCTGCCCGGGCCAAAGTGGTGGCCAGATCAAAGCGGAAACCGTCCACGCCCATCACCTGCACCCAGTAGCGCAGGGAGTCCATGATCATGCACAGCACCTTGGGATGACGAAATTCCATGGCGTTACCCGTGCCGGTGAAATCAATGTAGAAGCGCTTCTGATCATTCATCAAATAGTAATAGGAGTGGTTGTCGATCCCCCGGAAAGAAAGTGTTGGCCCCAAATGATTGCCTTCGGCCGTATGGTTGTAGACCACGTCCAGAATCACCTCGATATCGGCGTCATGCATTTTCTGGACAAAGCTTTTGAACGAAACCAGCTGGTCTCTGGACCGCAGATAGGTTTGGTTAGGAGCAAAAAAACCGATGGTGTTATACCCCCAGTAATTGCTCAGACCGCGCTCAATGAGATGACGGTCCTGTAAAAAGGCGTGCACGGGCAACAGTTCGATGGCGGTAATGCCGAGATGTTTAAGGTGATCGATAATCGGCTGGGTGGCGAGACCCTGAAACGTGCCACGCAACTCCTCCGGCACCTCAGGATGCAGCATGGTATATCCCCGAACATGCATCTCATAGATCACGGTTTCGTGCCAGGGCCGGAACTCCTTGGGCCTTCCCCAGGTATAGGCCTGTTCCACTACCTGGCATTTGGGCATGAACGGTGCGGAATCCCGCTCGTCAAAGGAGAGGTCTTCATCTGGATGTCCAACGGTATAGCCGAACAGGGCATCGTCCCACTTCAGGTCTCCGACCAGCATTCTAGCATAGGGATCGAGCAACAGTTTATTGGCGTTGAAACGATGACCGGCCTGGGGATCATAGGGGCCGTGGACGCGGTACCCATAGAGCTGATCGGGTCGGATATCCGGCAAATAGCAGTGGTAGACTTCATGAGTATATTCCGGCATGGTGATCCGAACGCGCTCCGTGACCCCGTCGGGTTCGAACAGGCACAATTCCACCTTTTCAGCATGTGCCGAAAACAGGGCGAAATTCACACCTGATCCGTCCCAGGTGGCGCCCAGTGGGCTTGGCGAACCAGGCCAGACTCTGATCGCGTTGGAATCTGCAGCTATATTTGTCATCTCATCCTCACATTTGGATACTTGTTGTAATTAGCCATCAACACCAAGTATCCTATCCTTTTTTAACCGTCCTTTCAAGGTAATTTTGACTGCACAAACTGCAACCGGCCGCACCCTGGCCACGGTCCACAGTTTATTATTTTTATCGTCGGCAATCTCATGGTCGGGGCTGTTCCAGCAGAAAATTCTCCCCACACTGCCAATGGCGACCCTGCTCAGCCACGAACATCATTGGAATGGTCGTCCCCCAAGGAACTTTAATCGTGACTGATCAACACCTAACAGTTGCCACCAGGCAAGCGCTCCGTGCCTGCCTGGTGGCAATAACGCAATTTTCTGTCGCCTGCCCTAAAATACTCACATAAAAAAAACAAGCGTAAGAAATGACTTCGGGTCGAGGCATGGTTCTTTTTTGTACCTATATTCTTCCTGCGCAATTGCTTATCTGCCCGGCATTATGCAATCAATTTATCACTCGCCGCACCACGTAAGCTCTCTACCTACACTCCGTGACGTTTCGTGTCCTCAGCCCCCGACTCTTTTCACTCGAAAACAATCAGTTTTTCAACGATTTACAAGTCCCAGGCAACGAGATATCCTCACACATTTAATGGTAGGTCAAAAAAGGTTGCGCCATTTTCCTCGGGAGAGAGCCAAGAAGAAAGTCCGATGTAAAAAAAGCAGCCCCTCAACATTGTTCCACAAGCTCTGAGAAATCAAGCTTGTTTTTCTTATATTAAGGAATAGGAGGCTTGACTTCATCCGTCTCCAGCACGAGTCAAAATAAGTGACCAACAGAAAGAGGTGAAACGTGGAAAAAAAATCTAATATGTACTGGACAGGTCTATCCCCCGATGAGGCCCGAGAAAAACTCGTCAACAAAGACAAGTCGATGCGGGACAAGCGAATGACACTGAAACAGGCGGTGGCGGAATTTATCAAAGATGGAGATAATGTCGGCATCGGCGGTTTCGTAAATATTCGTCAGCCAATCGCCATTACCCACGAAATGGTCCGCCATGGTTTCAAGGACCTGACCCTTTCCTGGCAGTCTGCCGGCATGGCCCCGGATTATCTGGCAGGCGCCATGATGCTCGACCCGGATAGATTTTCCATCAAACGCATCGAAATGGCCTATTGGGCCCATGAGGCATTCGGTCTTTCACCGATGTTCAGGTATCTGGCGGAGCGTGGTCTGATCGAGATCGAAGACTGGAGCAATTACAACATGTCCGCCAGATTCAAAGCCGGCGCCATGGGACTTCCCTTTCTTCCCACACGTGGTCCTTTAGGTAGTGATATCAACCAGACAAGCCGTACCAAGGTTGTCGACTGCCCTTTCACCGGCAGGCCGATTGCCTTGCTGCCGGCATGTAATCCCGATGTGGCCATCATCCACGTTCAGGCGGCGGACATGTACGGCAACTGTATCATCCGCGGTACAGATTGTACCTGCGCCGAGATCGCCATGGCTTCCGCCCATACCATCATCACCTGTGAACAACTCGTTGCCCATGAGCTGGTAGTCAGCAATCCCAAGGATGTCATGATTCCGTTCCTCGCAGTCGATGCCATTGTTGAAGTACCTTTTGGTTCCTACCCCGGCGCCTGTCGTCGGCATTACTACTTTGACGGCGAACATATCAAACAATTCCATACGGCTGCGGAGGCAATGCGCAAAGAAGGCAGAAGCGATCTCCTGCAGGCCTACTACGATGAAAATATTTTTGGCGTGGAAACCTTTGCCGACTTTATTTCGAAATTTCCTTTTGAAAAGATATTGGCTGCCCAGACAGCCGAGTCCTTCAACTATGAACGGCTTGCCTGATCCTTTGTGCTCGCAAAATTAATACACGCAGATATTATCCCCAAAAAAAGGAGTTATTATGACAGCTTCAAGCGACTACACCGCCCAGGAAATCATCGTTGTGGCGGGATCAAAGATACTCGAAGACAGAAAGGTAGTCTTTGTCGGCACCGGCCTGCCGATGGTTGCCTCCCTTCTTGC
The DNA here is from genome assembly GCA_964412665.1 of uncultured Desulfopila sp. Lineage (GTDB taxonomy): Bacteria > Desulfobacterota > Desulfobulbia > Desulfobulbales > Desulfocapsaceae > Desulforhopalus_A. Next base: position 79,763 of record CAYPPR010000005.1, on the reverse strand, counting down.
CAAAATGACCCATGCTCCAGGCTTGATTCCGGTCTTTGAAGCAGGGGCGGTTGGTCCTCCATTGAAAGTTGGACTCCCGCTCTCCGTAGGCGATTCAAAAACTTTCACCAGCGCTTCCTATTTGAAAGGCTTGAATGCAGCCTTCGAGATGACCCAGCGCGGCTATGCCGATATCGGCTTTATCGGCGGAGCGGAGGTGGATATGTACGGCAACCTCAATTCTACCATGATCGGTGATTTCCCGGACGGGTACCAGAAACCGAAAGTACGTCTGCCCGGCAGCGGCGGCGCCAGCGATATGGCTGCCTCCTGCGAACGTACCATCCTCATCGTGCCGCACGACAAACGTAAATTCAACAAGAAGCTCCAGTATGTGACCAGCCCGGGTTTTCTCGATGGCAGCCCCAATGCACGCTATAATGCCGGCCTGCAAGGCAAGGGTCCCTATAGAGTCATTACCACCAAGGCCATTCTTGACTTCGACGAAGAAACCCACCGGATGCGCATCCTGCAGGTCTTCCCCGGAGAGACCGTTGAATCCGTTCAGGCAGCGACTGGTTTCGAGCTCCTCGTCGCCCCGAACGTTTCTACCTTTCCCGCGCCAACCGAGGAAGAGGTCCGTATGATCCGTGAAGATATTGATCCTACCCAGGCCTTTGTTAAACGCGCTCCAAAGCAGACCAGTGACAAGATGCCTTTTCTTACTCCGAAAAACGAAAGAATGCTGCACGCTTCACAGCAGAGTTAACTATCTTTTGCCCAAACATGAAATACCCAGCAAAGGCGGTAGCACTGCTGGGTATTCTCAACAGGTAAATAATAAAGGCTCACATAAGTGAGTAAAGACCATCATCCAACAAAGGAGAAAAAATGGCTGAAGCAACTCCACAAGGAAATCCAGCAGTTGTCGGTTTGGCAGGTTTTGGTATGACGACCACACTTTTACAGTTCCATAATATGGGCTGGGGCGGAACCGGAACAGTTTTCTGCGCGGCGATGGTCGTCGGAGGCCTTATGCAGATGATCGCCGGATTCCAGGAATTCAAGTGCGGCAACAATTTCGGCTACAGTGCCTTTTGCTCATATGGCGCTTTCTGGATCGCTCTTGGCTTGATCTGGTTCCTGGCTGACGCTGTCCCCGAAGGATGGACTCATCTGAAAATCACACCGCATGACATTGGCTTATTTCTTCTTGGCTACACCATATATACTTTTATCATGTGGATTGCGGCCATGCGCATTCATACCGCGATGGCTTTGACTTTTACCTGCCTACTCCTGGGTTTTATCGGCCTGGATCTGGTTTTTCTCGCCGGCATGAAGAATATCTTGCTCATTACCACGATCGATCTGTTTATCTGTGCCGGACTGGCCTTGTATATGATGGCAGCAGCGATTTATGCCCAGGTTTTCGGCAGGGCCATTCTGCCGGTTGGCAAGCCGTGGCTCAAGTAACAAAAACGAAGCGCTTCTTGCTTTAATAAAGGGAGTCTTGATGACTTTAACGCCTGTGAAGGATTCAGGCTCCCTGCTCACCATCGCCTGTCCCGCTCATTTCTTTACCTTTCTCGATCACTTTCAGCTCGCACGGATGACGAAAGAAAACCTTCACAAAAAACAGCTGTTCAGTGATATTGTAGCCTTCAGCGTTTGCTGCATATCCTTTGGCCTCTTGCCGTGCTCTTTGATTTGCCGTATAGTGACCTTCGGATAGTATGTTACGTGTTCTTTAAAGAGGAGCAAGCCGGAATCAGGTATATGAAATCATTTCAATTCAACATCAGGACGAAGTTATTCCTCAGCTATTCCTGCGCTTTTCTCTTCATTCTCATTACTGTTAGCCTGGGCATTTTCTTTTTCTTCAGGGCGGCAATCGAACGAAATATCGAAAGTGAACTCGAACAATCCACCAGCGCTCTGCTTAATATGGTGGAAATAGCCACCGAAGTTTCTTTGAAGAATTACCTCCGGGCAACCGCGGAAAAGAACCTGGAAATTGCCCGGTACTATCAGCAGCAGGCCGACCGGGGAGAACTTTCCGAAACAGAGGCAAAGCGCCAGGTGGCCGAGATTTTTCTGCACCAGCATATAGGTCAATCCGGCTATATCTACAGTATCGACAGTGCCGGCATTTTGCAGGTCCACCCGGAACGATCTCTGATCGGCGTTAATATTTCCAACTATGATTTTGTCAGCGCCCAGAAAGAACGCAAAAACGGCTATCTGGTCTATGACTGGCAAAATCCCGGAGAAGAACGCCAGCGGGGCAAGGCACTGTATATGGCCTATTTTGAGCCTTGGGACTGGATTATCTCGGTGTCTACCTATCGCAGCGAATTTGCCCAACTTGTGAAAATTGACGATTTTCGGGAAAAAATTCTTGCCCTGAACTTCGGACAGACCGGCTACAGTTTTGTCATGGACCTGAAAGGCAACCTAGTCATCCATCCGCAGCTGGAAGGGCATAATATTTTCCAGGAAAAAGACGCTACCGGGCGGTTTTTCGTCCAGGAAGTGATTCGCGCCAAAAAGGGAAAAATCATCTATCCATGGAAAAACCCTGAAGATCTCGAGGCCAGGGAAAAACTGGTCATATTCAATTACGTTGAACAATTTCAATGGATTGTCGCCTCATCAAGCTATCTTGAAGAGTTCTTGGCGCCGCTGCATACCATCCGCAGATTTATGATCGGGGCAATGGTGACGGCGCTGCTCCTGCTCCTGCCCCTGACCTTAATAATTAGTCGCACTATCACTGCCCCCCTGCAGGAACTAATGTCCCATTTCTCTAAGGTGCCAAATGGCGATTTCACCCCGCGCATAATTGGTGAATACAGTGGTGAAATTGGCAAACTTGCAGAATATTTCAATACCTTCATGGCCCGACTGGAACTCTACAGCAATGATCTGAAAAAAGAAATTCAGGTGCGAACCCAGGCGGAACTTGCCCTCAGACAATCCGAGGAGATGTTTTCTAAAGCCTTCAGCGTCAGTCCTATCGGCATAATGATCCTCAGCTACCCTCTTGGCCAGATAGTCAGTGTCAACGATAGCTTCGTCAAGGCAAGCGGCTTCGAGCGTAAGGCACTGCTCAATCGCACTCTTTTTCGCACCGGTATTTTGTCGTCTATTGATACTCTCGTTGCCTTACAGCGTGAACTCGCCTTCGGCAAACCTATCCGCGATCGGGCCATTACCTTTCGTACCCGTAATAAAGAAAAGAGGCAGGCCCTGGTGTCCGCCGACCTCATTGATCTCTGGGGAGGAACCTATGTTCTCGTCATTACAGAAGATATTACTGAACGCAACCAGCTGCAGGAACGTATTCTTGATATCGGGGAAACAGAACGCCGCAAAATCGGCCAGGATATCCATGACGATCTCTGTCCCCATCTGATCGGCACGGAAGTAATGTCAAAGATCCTTTTGAAAAAATTGGCGGATGAAGACTCCCAGGCAGTGCAACTGGCGGAGAAAATTCGTACGCTCATAAATGAGGCTATCCGCAAATCAAGAGGAATGGCACGGGGACTCTGTCCGGTCTTTCTCGTTGATCGGGGTCTTGAAGCAGCTATTGAGGAGCTGGCGACCACTACGGAAGAAGTCTATAGCCTGGCCTGCTCCTTTGACGGATGTGGCCATCTGTCCTTTGACGACAGTACGGACACCATCCATATTTACATGATCATTCAGGAGGCTGTTTCCAATGCCGTGAGGCACGCGGAAGCGGACAGCATTGCTATCCGCCTGGAGAAGGTGGACGGCCAGGTGAGAATTGTCGTCGAGGACGACGGCACCGGCATTTCTTCCCACAATAATGCAATCGGCATGGGCTTGAAGATCATGCGCTACCGGGCGGAACGGATCGGCGCGGAGCTGGTGATACAGCCAGGCCAAGAAAGAGGAACGCAGGTCATTGTCACCCTCCACGGTGTCACCATTGAAAACAACAATGCAGCCTGAGGCAGGCACCTTCTACCACCCCAAGGAAAACATACTTACTATGACTCGTATCGTAATCGTTGAAGATCACCCGATTTTTCGTTCAGGACTCAAAGAATTGATTGAAACGGAAAAAGACCTGCAGGTCTGCGGAGAGGCTGACACTATTAATAATGCGCTCAGGGTCATCGAAGAAAAGCAGCCGGACCTGGTCATTGTTGACATAACCCTGAAAGGACGAAACGGCATTGAACTCATAAAAGAGCTGCATCGAGACACCCCCCTTCTCCCGGTGCTGGTACTCTCCATGCACGATGAGTCGCTGTATGCCGAACGTGCCTTTCGCGCTGGCGCCAGTGGCTATATAATGAAGCAGGAGACCTCGGAATCCATTGTTAAAGCTATCCGGATGGTCAAAGGAGGGCAGAAATATGCCTCGAAACAGTTTTTGGCCAATGTTCTCAATAAATTTCTCGGTCACTCTCCCGACGACACACGTTCTCCTATTGATCGGCTCACCCACCGCGAACTCGATGTCTTTCGCCTTCTCGGCAAGGGCATGACCACCAAGGATATCGCCGCTCAACTTGACCTCAGTGCCAAAACCATCGGCACCTACCGGGAACGCATAAAAGTAAAATTAGACTTGCAAAATGCCTCGGATCTGATACATTCCGCGGTCCGCTGGCTGGAGAAGGGTGAACTGTAGGCTGCAGATAAAGTTTTTACGCTTTAGCTGCTCTCGCTGCTTTCTCTTTTTTGTCAATGCCTGGCACTGCCATTTCACTCTTCCCTGATATCCCATTTTCACCCACTGCATTTTCGTAGGTTACAACCTACACCCCCAGGTGTTTTCAACTCGCAGCTGCTGTATCTTTTTTCCCGGAATTTTTGCGGTTGCCGCCGATTTACAACTTTTCAAGAATATCTTACGTTGCAAAGGTCTCCAAAAATACCGCGGAGTCGTATTTGTTGGCAAGGACATTGTATCGATTTATCGCCATTTACAGCAATAAAGTATAATGAGGGAGTCGGCTATGCAAGAGCAAGCACATTTAGAGAGTAGAAAAACAATCTTCCTGACGGATAAAGCGATGTGCTCTCGTGAAAAAAAACATTCTCCCCGCCGCGAAGCTGTGTCTCATGATGCGTCTGCCGAAAAAGTTGCAAGGAAGAAAGGTATGTATGATAAACGAACCTCTTTGCCGGAAGCTGTGCGTCGCTGTCTGAAGGATGGGATGCATATCAGCATCGGTGGTTTAGCCGATACTCGCTTGCCGGTTGCGAGCATCCATGAGATTATTCGCCGGGGAGTATGTGAGTTGACGCTCTCCGTCCAGTCCAACTCTATCTGCTGTGAGTTACTGGCAGGAGCGATGATACTCAATGCCGACCATCTGTCTATCAGCCGGATCGAACTTGCCTGGTCCAGCCAGGAGACCAGAAGCAGAGCACCACTGCTGCACTATTTGAGAGACAATGAAATGGTGCAACTTGATGAGTATACCGATAGCAGTATGGCGGCCCGTTTCAAGGCCGGAGCAATGGGTGTGCCTTTTCTGCCGACCGCGGACCATGGCGGCAATGATATTGCGCTGAACAATCGCGGCAAAATGACCGTCTGCCCCTTTACCGGGGAAAACATCTATCTGGTCCCGGCCTGCCGTCCGGATTTAACCTTGATCCATGTCCAGGCAGCCGACATGTACGGTAACGGGCGAATATTCGGCCATCACGGCTCCTGTAGGGAGATGGCTCGGGCTTCGGTCAACACCATCGTCACAACTGAGGAAATTATCAGCAACGCCAGCATTCAAAACTATCCAAATCTTACAGATATTCCATTTTACGTTGTTGATGCGGTCGTTGATCAGCCTTTTGGCGCTACTCCGGGGGCCTGTTATGGAAATTACGGGCTCAACCTGGAGGAAATCATGGAGTTTAATGATATTTGCGATGATTTCTGTAAAACAGACAACAAAGAAAAACTTAGGGATTACTACAACAGGTATATCTTCGATATGGAAAATTTTGACGATTTTCTCGAGCAGAAGCCCTATCCTGTTTTACAGCAACTCTGTCAGAATGACGGGGACCAGCCGATTATCCTCGACTAACCAATGCGACTGCGTATCCCAGCGCGGATGTTAGTCCAGCGCAAGAAGTATAACAATTGCCGCGGCACACAATCGCTTGCCCGGATGAAGTTGTGAGTAGACGGAGCACCGTTTCGTGAAGTGTTACTGAATTTTGGATCATGACTCAACTATGGAATAAGACCTCCTTACCCCCTTGCCCATGTCGCGTTGAGGCCAGTCTCAAGTCCAACCCCAGTATCTTCAACACTTGTACGAAAAGGTGTTCCGTCTCTCCAACTTCCCGGCGGGCGTCGTCGCGTAACCGTTCAGTGCGGAATAGCAAAATACTCGTACAACCGGATCTGTAAACGTTTAGGTCGTTTCAAATGATATTTGCCATAAGCAGAACGGCAGTCAGTACAGCCAGCACGACCCGGTAATAGCCAAAGATGGCCAGACCGTGACGGTTTAAATAGGCGACCATCCATTTCACCGAGACGACCGCCGAGACAAATGCAAAGAACAGACCGATGGCCAGGGCCTGCGGCTCGAAGGTCTGCAGCATGACCTGACCGTGTTTCAGTCCGTCATAGACGGTGGCCGCCCCCAAAGTGACGACACCGAGGAGAAAGCTATACTCGACGGCGGCAGGCAGGCTGAGCCCTATCATAACCCCACCGACAATGGTTACCAGGCTGCGACTGACTCCCGGCCACATGGCAATGCACTGGGCCATGCCGATAATAAAGGCCATTTTCCAAGTAAGCGCTTCAAGCGCACTGCCGCTTCGTACAGTCCGATTATTGCGGTTTCGGTAGCTGACCGCAAGGATTGCCAATCCCCCCACCAGCCATGCAGCCACCACCGGCCATGGTCCGAAGAGATATTCCTTGATGTGATTGTTAAATATCAACCCGAGCACTGCTGCCGGCAAAAATCCGGCAACTACAGCAATAAGCAGACGCAGACCAATTGCATCACGGCCGAACAGCCCGGCGAACATTTGCCTGACCCGGCGGAAATAAAGGCCGAGTACGGCAATGATCGCCCCGGCCTGGATGCAGATGGCATAGGCGTCGGCGGCCTCTTTATCGCGGGCCCGCTCGTTTTCGGCAAGTTCCCGACCCTGACCGATATCCATGATCCGCTGGGCGAGGAGCAGATGACCGGTCGAACTGACCGGCAGATATTCAGTCAATCCCTCAACAATACCAAGGACCATCGCCTGCCCATTAGTCATCTGGTCTTTGTTGGGGATACTTTCTTTTTCCGACGGTGGTGCCGCGCTTATACTGCCGGCAGTAAGGACAATGGTAAGCAACGTTACGTACAGCAGCTGTTTTTTAGTAATCATTTATTTGGCTCGGCAGGAAAAGCTAGTTTATCTCGAAGCGTCTCATTTATGTATCGAAGAGTAAGAATCAGGCGGGACCGCATATCGCAGCATTGACGACCATGCTAGAAGGTAACGACGGACATATAAAAAAGTAACAATCGTAACATTTTTACCGTCACATGCCATTATAAAAAAGAGCCCCCGGTGCAGTTACACACCGGGGGCTCTTTTACTCCATTGGTCATGTGCAATCAAGCAGCAGCCGAAACCTCCCCGACGTCGGAGCCGTTTCTTTGCGCAAGGGGAAAGCTGAGAGTAAAAATAGTACCCACGTCGGGAGTTGACTGGACATCAATATAGCCCTGATGGGCCTCAACGACTTCTTTTACCAGGGCGAGGCCAAGGCCGGAGCCGGTTATATGCCTGGTCGCCTTGCCTTTGACCCGGAAAAAGCGGTCGAAAATATGCGGCACATCCTCCTTGCTGATACCGATACCTGAATCTTTTACCGAAAAATTGGCAAACCCCCCCGATACCGAGGTCGAGAGCAGGACCTGTCCCCCATCCGGAGTATATTTTATGCTGTTGGAGACGATATTCATAATCGCCGTCCGCATATGGTCGTAATCGACATTTATCCACCATTCTTCGCCACATGGTTCATAGTTGAGGCTTATGTTTTTTCCTTGTGCCTGCGGTATGCTGATGTCGATGACATCCTTTATAATATCTTCGCCTTTCACCGGTTCAAGGTTAAAAACTACCGTGCCGCTTTCAAGTTTAGACAAATTCAAGAGGTTATCAATGAGGCGCAGGAGATCCTTGGTTCGAGTGGTCATCCGCTTATGCAGTGCGTTACAGGAGCTGGCGGCCTCATGGACGCAGCCGACCTGCAGGGCATAGATCATCTGTTCGATGGATGCCAGGGGTGATTTCAACTCATGGGCGACCATGGCGACAAAATCGGACTTCATCCGGTCAATCTCCTTGTGGGCACTGACATCCTCAAAGGTGGTGACCGAGCCGATCACCTCGCCTTGCTCGGTTTTCACTGGAGAGCAATAGGCGCGAAGATATTTGCGGGAAATGGCGCCCGGGGCAAACTCCCGGGTCACCAACACCGATTTACTTACCGCCTCGGTGACCATGGCTGCCGCCGCCTGATCCCGGATGGAAGCAGAGAGCGGTTTACCGATAACCGGATCGGTCTGTATCTCGAGGATCTTTATTGCCGCCGGATTATGCAACACGACAATTCCCGCTGCATCGGTTATGAGAACAGCCTCGGCCATGCAGCTGAAGACCGACTTCAATCGGCTCTGGGATTTGTCGATGGCAGCCAGGCCACGGTTCTTTTCTTCACGCAGCTGTTCAGTTTCCGCGCGCATGGACAGCTTATCGATGGCCCGATCCACCACCACCCGGATATAGTCCGGGGTAAACGGCTTGCCGACAAAATCAAAGGCGCCCTGTTTCATGGCGGTGACCGCCTTGGAGACCGTGGCAAAGCCGGTGATGACGATAACCTGCACCCGGGGCCGGTTTTCCCGTATCCAGTCGAGGACGGCAAAGCCATCGAGGCCGGGCATCATCAGATCGGTCAGCACAATATCAAAGTCTTGTTCCTGGAGGAGCGCCAGGCCTCGATTGCCGTCTTCGGCTTTGACGATATGGTAGCCCCTCTTGGACAAGGCACGTTCGACACCTTCCCGAATAACCTTTTCGTCATCAATGATCAAAATGCGCACATCTTCCATAGCGTTTCCCAGCTTACTTAAGGCTAGACACGTTGATAAATTTTCCACCTGCTGCTTTTTGCACCGGCAGCAGGGGAAATGTTATCTATTTCAACCAGCTTTTAATCAACTCCAGCAGTTCGGCCGGCTCCACCGGTTTTGGCATATAATCTTCCGCTTCACTTTCCAGCATATCCCGATGGGTATAGGTGCTGGTGGTCACCCGGTCGGCAACGGCGGTCAGCAGTATAACCGGAATCTTGGCGGTTTCCGGGTTGCCTTTCAGACGGGCACATGCTTCATGGCCGTTCATCACCGGCATCATGACATCGAGGACAATGAGATCCGGTTTTTCTTCTTCTACCGCCTCGAGCCCTTCCTTGCCGTCATAGGCCACCTTCACCTCGTAACCACCGCTTTCCACAATCACTTTTACTGCTTCTACAAAATCAGGATCGTCGTCAACAAGCAAGATCTTTTTTTTCTCAGCCATTTCTTTCCTCCGTTATAAGTGCTTTATGATATTGCTCAGTGAATTTTTTCTCTCTTACTCCACCACAGGTCTCGGCAGCAATCCGGCGCCGCCGATGATCTCTTCCAGCTTTTCTTCCCATTCGATGGCCATCACGTGCACCCCGGCAATCCCTTCCATTTCTTTTAATTCCTGGATCTGCTCGATGCACATTTCAATGCCTTTGGCCGCTTGTTTTTCTTTCGGCTCGGCGGCGATCCGGTTAACCACTTCATCGGGAATATCCATACCGGCAACCATCTTGCGCATGAATTTGGCCATTCCGGCCGATTTGAGCGGCGTGACACCGGCGAGAATTTTAATTTTTTCAGGCAACCCCTCTTTTTGGGCCAGCTCCATATATTTTTTAAACTTATCCATATTGTATATGCACTGGGTCTGCACAAAATCTGCACCGGCCTCCATCTTCAATTTCAGGCGCGGCACGCGAATTTCAAAGGGATCAGCAAAGGGATTAACCGCGCAGCCGATATAAAATTGCGGTGCGCCCTGAATCTTATCCCCGGAGGGAAAGATCCCTTCATCGCGCATGGTTTTTACCATATAAATGAGCTGCATCGAATCGATATCAAAGACATTTTTAGCCTGCGGATCATCGCCGAATTTCTGGTGATCGCCGGACAGACAGAGCAGATTGCGCACGCCCATGGCCGAGGCCCCGAGCAGATCCGACTGCAGGGCGATGCGGTTACGATCCCGCACCACCATCTGAATGAGCGGCTCGATGCCCTCCTCTTTAATCAGCATACAGCCGGCGAGTGAACTCATGCGCACGACGGATGTCTGATTATCGGTGACATTACAGGCATCGACATTGCCTTTGACAAAGGCCGCCTTCTTCCGGACAATGTCCGGGTCGGCGCCACGGGGAGGACCGCATTCCGCTGTGACTGAAAAGTGTCCCGCTGCCAGTACCTTTTCCAGATTGCTTCCCGATTTCATTAGATCATGTCCTCCCTGATAATTCGGCGTGGACCGCCGTCTCTTGAGGAATTCCACCCCTTGTACGGTTTCAGCTTGCCGTAGTTTTCCATCTGTCCCAGGGCCTTCAGCCTATCGATGATCAGCTGCCAACCGCATTTCACCTCTTTGTCCACCTCACAAATGCCCTGTACGGAACCGCCGCAGGGGCCGTGAAAAAGCGATTTGGCGCAGCGGGTCACGGGACAGATGCCGCCGGTCAGGTGCAGCACACAGTCACCGCAGCCCTGACATCGCTCCGACCACTCGCCTTGGCGCTCGGTGACGCCGAGAAAGCCGGTATTGATCCCCGGCAACAGCGGCGTGGTGGTGAATTTTTCAGCGAGAAACTGGATGCCGGCGCCGCAGGCAATGGAGAGAACCGCCTGATAATCTCCGACATAGGGCCGCATCTGCTCGATATATTCCGGATCGCACTGGCGCTCGAGGCTCACCTCGCGGATAGTGATGGTCCTGCCGGCCGCTTCTCTTGCCAGCCGCAGGGTCGAGGCCAGCACCTGCACCTCTTTCTCTCCGCCGACACGACAGACCGTAACACAGCCGTGACAACCGGCGACAACGATGTTGTCATAGGGCTCAAGCATCTCCAGGATCTCTTCGATGGGTTTCGGTGTTCCTGTAATCATGTTGCCTCCTTCTCGGTTACTACCTGATTGCCGGCACGTGACAGATTGATGGGACTCGGTCCGATTTCACGGATCTGGTCGACAAATTCATTGGCAAATGCGGCAAATTTCGAGCCTTCTCCCGCACTCAAGTTATACATCCTGATGCGGTTGGGTCCGATCTTGATTCGCTCAAGGATAGCATAGACCCTCTCAACGCGCGCCCGGGCTCGAATATTTCCCGAGACATAGTGACAATCTCCCTCCAGGCAGCCGATCACCATCACGCCATCCGCACCATTTTCAAAAGCCTTGAGTAACAGCGACTCGTCAATTCGTCCGGTGCAGGGCAGCATGACGATACTGATTGCCGGGGGATACGATCTTCTCTCCGAACCTGCCAGGTCCGCGGCAGAGTACGCTCAGTGGCGGCAGGCAAAAACAATGACACTGGGTGAAAAGTCATGCATGGTTTTTATTCCTCCTGAAGGTGAGTACCTTACAGATTATTTCCGGTTTACCGGGGCTAATGCGATGCTTCGGACGCGCAGTACGATTCAATCTTTGCCCTGATATTCCGGTCGTCATATCGACCCATGAAAATAGTCTTGGCCGGACACTCGGCCACACAAATGCCGCAGCCCTGACAGAGGGCCGGATTAATCTCCGCGGCATGCTGATCATTGATAAACGGTACACCATAGGGACAGGCCCGGACACAGGTCAGACAGACGGCGCAGTTGGTCGGATCAACCCGGGAAATTATCGCGGACATCTTTTTGCTGTCTTGTGACAGCAGGGTCGCCGCCCTGGCTACTGCCGCCTGGGCCTGGGCAATAGTCTCGCTACTGCTCTTCGGTCCATGGGCGGTACCGGCCATGAACAACCCTTCACTGGGCAGATCCACCGGCCGCAGCTTGGCATGGGCCTCGATGAAAAAGCCGCCGTCATTTCTCGGCACACGCAGCATCGAGGCGAGCTCCTCGGTATCCCGCGGTTTCATGCCGGTGGACAGAACCAGCAGGTCGGGTTGCAGACGGACCTGCAGGCGAATAGACGGATCGGTCACGGTGATGTCGATGCCGGTCTCGCCGGTGCTGATCGTCGGGGGATTCTCCGCCGGATCAAAACGGATAAAATTTACTCCCGCCCGGCGGGCCTCACGGTAGTCGAGCTCACCCAGGCCGTAACAGCGCATATCGCGGTAGAGCACATCCACTCGTGCCTCGGGGAACATTTTTTTGAAGCGTAAACTATTTTTAATCGCATGATTACAGCAGATTCGTGAACAATAGGGCAGATGCTCATCATCGCGGGATCCGGCACACTGCAGCATGGCGACGCGGGAATGATGCCAGTCAGCTGCCGTGCCGTTTTCCAGAGCCGCCTCGAAATCGGTCTGGGTCATCACCGAATCAAGGGTTCCGAGACCATGGATTTCCGGCCGATATTCCTCGGCCCCGGTGGCGACAAGAATCGCTCCATGCTTGAGCGTCCGGGTTGCCCCGGAAGGCATGACGATCTCCGTCTCAAAAGAGCCGACAAAACCGGACTGTTCGACCACCTGGCTGCTGGTAAAGACCTTGATCCGATCATCTGCGCCAATTTTTTCATTGAGGCTGAGCAGGAAATCAGCGAATTTCCGGCCATCACCACTGCGCTGCAGATGCAGCAGCTGGCCGCCGAGAACCGGTTCCTGTTCAATGAGATAAACGCCAAAACCCTGGCGGGCCGCCTCGATGGCCGCCGTCATCCCGGCGACACCGCCGCCGACGACCAGCAACCGTGAATCAACGGTAAACTCAAGCTCGTCGAGAGGTTCTCCGGCGGTGGCATTGGCCACGGCCATGCGGGTCAGTCTTTTCGCTTTTTCCGTGGCAAGGATCGGATCGTTGGCATGGACCCAGCTGCACTGGTCGCGGATGTTGGCCATATCAAAAAAGTACTTATTCAACCCGGCCTGCTGCAGGGTCGACTGGAAAAGCGGTTCATGGGTCGTCGGCGAACAGGCCGAGGTGACCACCCGGTTCAATCGGTGCTCTTCGATGATTTCCCGCATCCGTTCCTGGGAATCCTGTGAACAGGTGTACAGGGGATGCTCGGCGTAGACCACCCCCGGCAGTGTCCTGGCATACTCGGTCACCGCGGCGACGTCGACCACCGAGGCGATGTTCGTGCCGCAATGGCAGATAAAAACCCCGATGCGCAGCTCGTCATCCGACCCCGGCGTCCGCTCGGGAGGCAGAGCCTCCTTGGTGATCAGACTGCCGCGGGCCTGAGCCAGACTGGCCGAAGCGGCTTCGGCCGCCGCCGAGGCCTCACAGACCGTCTCGGGAATATCCTTTGGCCCCTTGACCGCTCCACTGACAAAGATGCCCGGTCGGGAAGTGGCCAACGGCTGGTAGCAGTCGGTGACGGCAAAACCGTAGCGATCAAGCTCAATATCGAGTGTACCGGCCAGCTCTTTCGTCTGTTTGGCGACCTGGATACCGACAGACAGCACGACCATGTCGAAGGCTTCCGTCTGTCTCTTGCCGGATTCGTCGACATAGCGCAGTTCAAGGTCGCCGGTCAGGGGATCTTCAAAAACCCGGCTGACCATGGCCCGGACAAAACGCACCTGATGTTCCTTGGCTCTCGTGACATATTCGTCAAAATTCTTGCCAAACGAGCGCATGTCGATATAGAAAATGGTCGGCTCAATGGAAGAATCATGTTCCCGGGCGATGAATGCCTCTTTCGTCGCATACATACAGCAGACCGACGAGCAGTAATCGCGATCACAGGAGTGATCCCGGGAACCGACACACTGGATCCAGGCAATCTTCTTCGGATGTTTGCCGTCGCCCGGCCGGGCTACCGTGCCGGAGGTTGGTCCCGAGGCGGAAAGAAGCCGTTCAAATTCGATGCTGGTGACGACATTTTTATACAGGCCATAGCCGAACTCCCCGCGCATCCGAGCGTCAAACACCTCAATCCCCGGCGAGAAGATGACCGAACCGATGTCGATCTCCGTTTCGGTCTCCCGGTGATCATAGTGGATGGCCCCGACGCCGCAGATTGTTGCGCAGGTGCCGCAGGCGCCGGTATTGAGTTGCACGCAGCTGGCTTCATCGATGACCGGCACCCGTGGCACCGCCTGGGGATAATGAATATTGACCGGTTTTCGCCCGTTCAGTCCTTCGTTGAAAAGATTAAGCAGCGGTCGCGGCGTCCGGTTGGTGACCTGGTCTATGGTCAGATAATTCACCGGACAGACGGACACACAGGCGCCGCAGACCTGGCAGATGTCCACCCCGGCCTCGATCCCCTCCTCGACCATCTTCAGCGCACCGATGTGCATCACCTTCTCACAGGTAATGGCGCAGAGGCCGCAGCGGATGCAGTCCTTTTTCTCCGCGGCACCTGATTTGTTCCGGCCCAATTCTCTGCCGAGGATTTCCGACCGGGCATGGACCGCGGCACCGATGCTTTTATCCAGGTCAGGGGCGTCATCGACCTTAATGGCCAGAAACTTCTCCGGACAGGCGACGAAGCAGGCCCCGCAACCGGTGCATTTTTCCTGATCGATAACCGCTTTCTGTTTTTTCTCCCAGTTGATCGCTCCGTGCAGACAGGCGCGATGACATATGCCACACATGGAACAGGCCTGTTCATCAACGGTAAAGGTCCATTTGTGCGACGAGGTGGCTTGCGGCAGGCCTGGTCCTTTGATGATGCTTTTCTCCTTTGCCTTGGCCCTCCTCTTTTTCTCTCCTTCCGCAACCATTTCCGGGAAATGTGAAATCTGCGTGACCGGGCAGACCAGTTCGCACAGGCCGCAGCCGGTGCAGGCGGCGACATCAACATACCGGGCATGCCGGACGATGGTGGCTCTGAAGCTGCCGGCATCTCCAGAGAGGTTTTTTACCTCGCTATGGGTAAAGAGTTCGATATTCTTATGGCGGCCGACCTCGACCAGTTTTGGCGAGACGATACACATCGAGCAATCATTGGTCGGAAAGGTCTTATCCAGCTGGGCCATCTTGCCGCCAATTGCCGGGGAGCTTTCCACCAGATAAACCTTGATGCCGGCATTGGCCAGATCAAGCGCCGACTGCATGCCACTGATACCGCCACCGATAACCATGACCGCACCGGTTGGATGACCCGTTGGATTTTCTCTACTGCCTGCAAAGGTATTGAGGTTTCCTGTCATGCCGAATCCTCCTTTCTGGTTGACGCATCAGCGACGACATTGGCGAGAACCGCCGGCGAAATGAGATGCACCTTCTGCTGCCTGGCGGGATAACTGCCACTCAGCGCCGCAGCAATGAGCTCGGTAGCAAAAAACACCGGCATTCCCGCAGGCACGCCACTCTCCGGTGCCTGGCGACTCTCAACATTGGCCTGACACATGGGACAGTCGGTGACCATTGCCCCGGCCCCCGCCCTTTTGGCGGCGGTGACGATGTCACCGACCAGTTTTTCGGCGATATCCGGCCGGGCCATGGTCAGACTACCGGAGCAGCATTCGGTGCGGTGCGACCAGGCAACTGGCCTGGCACCAACCGCGGCGATGATCTGCTCCAGGGTTTCCGGCATCTCCCAGTTCCGTGCATCGGTGACGCGCGGATTACGCAGGGACAGGCAGCCATAGTAACAGGCTATGGCCAGATCACCAAGCGGCCGGACCACCTTATCTTTAATTGCCGCCAAAATTTCCGGTCTGGCGAGAAAGCTGCTGATATGGACGATCTGCAATCGCGGGGCATATTCCTTGACGTCCCAGAAGGTCGGGTTTTCCCGCAGTGTCTTGTCTGCCGCCTTCAGCCTCTGGAAACAGGCGGCGCAGGGAACAAGGATGTCGAGATCGGCATCCACGGCCTGCAGCAGGTTGCGCATGGGCAGCCGCATGCCCACCTCATGATCGGTCATATGCGCGGAAGACGCGCCACAGCAGTTCCAGTCGGGGATGTCCACCAGCTCAATATCAAGTGTCCGGCAGATTTCCCGTACCGACTGATCATAGTCAAGCGCTGTCCCTTGCAGGGAGCAGCCGGGGTAGTAAGAAAGTTTCATCGGTCATACTCCTTTCCCTTGCCGGAAAATATTTCCTTGATTTCCGATTTGCCTTCAATAGAATGGGGCACCAGCTTGAGCTTACCTTTTAAAAACATGCTCATGCCAAGTTTCATATCGCCCATCAGATCTCCTGATTTCACCTTGTAATTGGCTATCATACCTATCTCGTAGGCCTTTCCCCACCTGCCGACGGAACCAAGGAAGGATTGATGAAACAGGGGAATCCGGGGTTCGGCGGGTGGTATGCCCTTTCTGAGGGCAAGTTCGCGCAGAACGTCCATCAGACCGGCAATTTCGATCTCATTGGGGCATCTTGTCGCACAGGTCTCACAGGCGGCGCATAACCAGATGGCATGGCTATGCAGCAGCCTCTCCTCCTGGCCATAGGCGGCCAGCCGGACCACCTCCATGACACTCAGATCAAAAAAATCGCCAATGGGACAGCCGGATGAACAGCGGCCACACTGATAGCAGGCCTGCACATCGATATCCCGTGATTGCAGTTTAGCGAGAAATTTTTCACTCCGTTCATCGGGGGAAATACAGTTTTTATCCATGATTCTCTCCAGTCATAGTTTCCATGACAACCGGAAACCTGAGGGTGAAGGTGGTTCCCGTCTCAGGCGAGGAAGTTACCCTGATTGACCCTTTATGTTCCTTGACTATCGCATAGGAGACCGACAAACCAAGGCCGGTCCCTTCGCCCGCGGCTTTTGTGGTAAAAAAGGGATCGAAGATTTTTTCGAGCAGGCCGTTGTCAATCCCGGGCCCCGAATCTACGATGAGAATCTCGTTGATATCCTGATTGGCCCTGGTCCTGCTGGTAATACGCAGCTGCCCCTTGCCTTCCATGGCCTGAACGGCATTAACGACGATGTTCATAACCACTTGATTCAGCCTGATAGCATTACCGTAAATCGGCGGCAGCTCGGGGGTCAGCTCGCGGATGATCTCGATATTTTGAAAAAGCGGCTGATGCTGCAGAACGGTCAGTGTTTTGGCGATGACATCATTGAGGTTGACCAGCTCCATCTCATAGGTGGTCTGATGGGAAAATTCCAGCAGGTCGGCGACGATAATTTTGCACCTCTCCGCCTCATGGACAATGGTCTGCAGGTCACTGGTCAGGGGATGCTCCGCTCCCAGATCCTCCTGCACCAGATTGGCATAGAGCATGATCCCGGACATCGGATTGTTGATTTCGTGGGCTACTCCAGCGGCAAGACGACCAAGGCCGGCCATTTTTTCCGACTGCATGAGCATGCGGTGGGTCTGTTCGAGGTCTTCTTCAATCTGCTGCATGGCTCGAAGATCGGTGAACAGGCCAAAAGTGGCAATCTCCTGGTCACGGTCGTAAATAATTCCGCCGGAAAAACTGACCGGGATATCATGACCATCCTTATGCTTGACATTCAGTTCATGGCGCAACAATTTCCCTTTGCCGCCGAAATGATCGCTGCGCATTCTTTTAATCAGTTCGTACGCCACCCCCTCATTGTACAGCTGAGTGACATGCAGAAATTGAATATCCTCTTGATTATAGCCGAGCAGCGACTGGGCCTCCTGGTTGAAGAGGACGATCTTCCCCTTCATATCCGAGGCAATGATACCATCGACGGAGCTATCAATTAGATTGTGAAAAAAGGCGTTGCTGCGCCTAAGCTCGCCCTCAAGTTTTTTTTGCGCTGTGATATCTATAAGATAAAGAAGGTAATATTCCGTTACAGCTGGAGGAAAAACAACCACGGCACTGAGAATGCAGCGTTCATCTTCCCGGGTAAATTCAACTTCATGGCGTATCTTGCCGCCGATTTTCTTGGCCCGCTGTTCAAAATGGTCTCGTATGAGGAGAAAGAGCTCACTGTTATGTTCTCCGAGGATTTCCTGCAAACCGGCACCATCGATCCTGCCGTACGGAACCCCGAGAAATCTGCTCGCTGCCGGATTGGCATGGATGACGGCATGATCCTGCCCGACAACGATCACGCCGTTGGGCGTTTCTTCGAGGATGGTATGCAGATAGTGATATGGGCCGAGAGCTTCGATCAGGATATCTGCTTCCCGGTTTGCTGTTGAGAGAACGGCTGCGCTCTTCACAGCGTCCTAGCGACCGATTAATTCCAGAAATTCTGGCAACCTGTCCCTCCATCCCATAGCATGTAAAACAACTCCGTCGCCAAGAGGGGCCAGATCCCTCATAAGATCAGCGGCAACCTGCATCCCGGCATCTTTTTTCACCGGAGCCTCCATCATCTTTTTCAAAAATTCCTGAGGAATCGACGGTACTCCCGGCAGGTTATTGAGGTATCGCACCATTGTCACCGATTTTAAAAACATCACCGAGGCAAAAAGCTTGATGCCGGTCTCCTCGGCAAAAGGAACAAACAGTTCGACAATATTCAGATCATAGGTCGGTCCCAAGGTCACCGACTGCACGCCGTACCGGCCAAGCTGCTTAAAAAACTCCGCCCGTTCCCGGTTAAAATTCACGTCGTCGGACAGCTCAAGCGCTACACCTAAATGAAAGTCAGTGGCGCCGTCCAGGGCCTCACCGGCCAGATCCTTGCCACTGTTCAGGG
The DNA here is from genome assembly GCA_964412665.1 of uncultured Desulfopila sp. Lineage (GTDB taxonomy): Bacteria > Desulfobacterota > Desulfobulbia > Desulfobulbales > Desulfocapsaceae > Desulforhopalus_A. The sequence goes on along the minus strand of CAYPPR010000005.1, from coordinate 60,910 downwards.
CGGCGACGCACTGCAGCATGGAGACCAGATCAAGATCCCCACTGGTCCTGGCCACCGGCTGATCGCCCTCCGCCGGATCGTGGCCTTCCTTGATAACGATATTTTTAATACCCAGCGCCGCGGCGGAAAGGAGCTCGGCCTGAAAAGAAATCCGGTTTCTATCCCTGCCGGTGATGATCATTTCCGGTTCAATGTTTTTTTCCTTGAGCGCCAGACAAGGAGCGATGGGCGACATGCGCATAATCGCATGTTCACAGTCAGTCACCCGGACACCATCGACACGCCCCCTTACCTGCAAAGCTGTAGCGAGGAAAGTGTCCAGATTCACCCCTTTGGGTGGATCAATCTCTGCAATAAGCGAATACCTTTTGTCGGCGGGCGTGATTTTTTCTGCGGCGTCCATTGAACCTCCTGTAAGATGAGAGTAAGAAGCTGCTTCTTAGGGAGAGTGGAGATTTTGTCCTTTGATATTAATAGGCGACTCGACCATGTGCTGGGAATCGGCGTTTTCGTATCAATTTCATTTAACTTGTTATTCAAGACAATTTCAAGACAAAAATCATCTTTTCCACTTACCTCTAGATTAACCGCAACTCAATCAGTTAGCTCCATTTTCCTGCGGAGAAAATGTACAGACCAGCAACAACTTGATCAATGGCCCGCATATTATCAATGTGCCTTTACACGCAAGATATGGCAGATAATTAAAGACTGGCCGCAGAATAAGGCCTGTCTTACCTGGCCAGATCTATTGGGGTAAAATGAATTCCGCTGTGCGGAACAAAAATTTGCATTTTATCGCCAATCGCCGGTTTTTCCAGGCGATACTGCACCATGGAAAGCACTGCGGTCAGTTTGACGCCGACATCAATGACAACACGTATCCGGCCGCTGTCCTGGGCAAGATCGGTGATATGGCCGCTCAAGAGATTTCCTTCGGCAGAGCTGGTCGTTTTCGGGTTGAAAATGATACTGTCCGGATCGATATGGACCTTGGCGACCTTGGTCTCAGCAGGGAAGGCATGTGCCGGAAGCCGCAAAAAAAGCTGCCCGGTAAGCTGACAGAGACATCCTTCCTCCGTCGAATCGATAACGTTTACCCGGTAGATATTATCGCTGGCGATATCCGACAGGGTGCCGTTCTGCAGCAGCAGGGTATGGTCGGCGAGCCGCTGCCCCTGGGAAAGATAATGGGTTGAAAAAATGATCGACCCCTTGCGTTCCTTGTTGATTCTCTCAATAATATGAAGAATAATTTCCTGATTCTCATTATCGACATTGGCGGTCGGCTCGTCGCAGAGTAATACCTCCGGCTGTAAAACCAGGGCCCTGGCCAGAGCCACCCGCTTGGTCTCACCTCCGGACAGCCCTCGGGCGTCATAATCAAAAAAGTTTTCCATACCAACTAGTTCAAGGGCCTCTTCGATGCGCCGGCGACGGATCCTAGCGTCCACCTTGCGTACCTTCAGGCCGAATTCGACATTTTTCCACACCGAACCGGTAAACATAATCGGGTTCTGATCAAGCAGTACCACCTGGCGCCGCAAGGTATAGAGCTGTTTATCGTCAAAGGAGACCTGTTTATCCAGAAAATACACCTTGCCACTCGTCGGCTTATCCAGGAAGGCAAGGATCTTCAACAGACTGGTTTTTCCGGCGCCGTTCGGCCCGATCAAGGTGTAGATCCGATTCGGTTCAATCTCCAGGGCATCGATATTCAGGATGGTCCGGCTGCCATGACATCGCTGCAGTTTTTCCAGTTTATACAACATCATGTCCGGTCCTGCCCTGCAAGAGGTGAAACAGCATATTAATGGCAAAAGCAAAGGTCATCAGAGTGATGCCAAGAGCCACGGCGAGAACGAATTCGCCCTTATCATACTCCAGGGCCATGGCCGTGGTCATGGTTCTGGTAAACCCTTTGGCGTTGCCGCCGAGCATCATACTTATGCCCACCTCGGCGATAACTCGACCAAAGGCGGCGATGACCGCGGCAAAGATACCGTAGCGCGCCTCTTTAAGAATGACCAGCGCCATCTGGAAGTGATTCGCGCCAAGGGTCAGGGCGGTCATCCGATAGCGCTTGTCGATTCGGCTGATGGCGGCAATGGTCAGGGTCATGATAACCGGCACGATGAGAATGATCTGACCGATAATGATCGCTTTCTGGGTATAGAGAAGATCGAGGGGGCCGAGAATGCCGCGTCTGGAGATAAAGGAATAGACGAGCAGGCCGATAACCACGGTGGGCAGGGCCAGCAGGGTGTTTAAACAGGTTAACACCAGCCGTTTGCCGGAAAAAGTGGAATAGGCGATGATAAAGCCGCCCGGGATACCAATAATCGAGGCCAGCAGGGTCGCTGAAAAACTTACATTAAGCGAAACTAGAACGATTTCGATGAGTTCAGCATCAAACGACATAAACAGCAGGAATGCAGACCGTACACTGTCAAATAACAAATCTATCCTCTCACACTAGAAATCTTATGTCATATCCAACTATGACAAGGGAGGCGTATGTACCCATACGCCTCCCTTATGTACTAATTTTAAAAAATTTACACGAGAAACCTACAAAGCATCGGCAAAGAAAAGCTGTTTCCCTTCGAGACGGTAATCGGCAATGAGCTTTTGTCCCCTCTCGGAAATTATCCAGTTGACAAACTGCATGGCCAGGTCGTTTTGCACGTGGGGATGTTTCGCAGGATTTACCGGGATGATGCCGTACGGGTTGGCCAGCGCATTGCCACCGTCACAGAGGATTTCAAGTTCTACTGCCGGAGTTTTACCATATTTATATTTAATATAGGTCCCCCGATCGGTCATGGTATAGCCTTGTTTTTCTTCCGCAAAAGTAATTGTTTTCCCCATCCCCTGACCGATGGACATATACCAGTCGGCGGCATCGGCCGGGGTTTTATAACTAATTTCCTTTTCTTTTCCCTTGCTGATTATTTTCTGCGTCTGTTCGGCAAGAGGAACACCGGACTCCATCCACAGCGCCTGTTCTTTGGTATGTGTGCCGCTGTCGTCTCCCCGGGAGACAAAGACCGCCTTCGCCGCGGCGATTTTCTGCAGCGCCTTACCGGCATCGGACATGCCCTTGATTCCCGCCGGGTCGGCATCAGGCCCAATTATGACAAAGTCGTTGTGCATAACGGCATAGCGTTTGGTGCCAAAACCATCGGCAACAAACTTTTCCTCACGACCTTTGGCATGGACGAAGATCACATCGACATTGCCATCCTGTCCATCGCGAATCGCCGCTCCGGTTCCCTTGGCAATGACCTTAACCTTGATACCGGTATCCTTTGCAAATTCCGGCAGGAGCAGATCGAGCAGGCCGGACGACTGGGTGCTGGTTGTTGTTGACATCTTCAGAACCTTCTCTTCGGAAGTGGCAATGCCGGCAAAGCTACCGACCAAACATAAAATTCCAAGACAAATCATTATCTTCTTCATACATTACCCCTTAGTTGTAAAATTATCGGGAAAAAGCATCTTCCCACACAGTGACACATCATATCCTTCATATGTTCCGGCCAGCTCCCTAAAAGACTCCTCATGGAGCAGGCCGATGAAATTTTGAATTGCCCGCTCAAAAAAACGCTCTCGCAAGATAAGCAGATCAAATCGTTCCCAGCGCAGAGGAATAAAGTCAAGCCCGAGCAGACCGGCAACGGCTTGAATAGCCGGAGCGACATCGGCATGGCCGGCAAAGACTTCCAGACCTGCGTCGAGATGCCGGGACACTTCACGGCGGTAGCCGGAAATCTGTCCGGAAGAGATGTCCGATTGGGCAATTTCATAATCAAGGAGCAGTCGCGTTCCGGTGCCCAGCGGACGATTGACCAGAGTGACATCTTTTCTGGCCAGATCAGCTATGCCGCTGATTCCCTTCGGATTGCCATTTTTTACTAAAAGCCCCTGCCGGCGAAGGCTGAAATTGACAAAGACCGGCGCCTTGTCGAGTTCCTGATTGGCGAAATCGAAATTGTATTCTTCATTGTCGTCCTGCAGCAGGTGGCAGACACCAATATGACAGATACCCCGCCTGAGACTTTTCAAGCCGCCCATGCTGCCGAGATTGGCAAAAAATCCGACCGTACCGGAAAATCTTGCATGGAAAAGTGACAGCGTTTTCTGGAAGAGCAGATCGTCACTGCCTGCCAGCAGCAGGATTCCCTCATCCGAAGAACCGCTCAATCCCGGTTTACGATAGTTGAGAATATTCGTCTCCAACCAGTCCTCGACAAGCCTCCTCGGAAAAAGCCATTTGCCGGTAATTTTCGTTGCCGGCAGCCCTTTATCATTGACCAGGGTATAGATCATCTTGTCGTTGACATGGAGGAGCTGCGCGACTTCTTTGGTCGTGAGAAATTTTTCGTTCTGGATCATGATCACCGGTCCTCTTTCTTCTTGGATATATCTGTGCAATGCATTACTCAAAACCACAATTTTAATCCACCATCAGCAGTTTTTAGACTCAATAATAACCCAAAAGAACCTATACAAACACCTCGAAGACACTGTGCATCCCTTCGATTCCGATTGCATCATTTCGCCTCGCCCATTTACCGACGTCTTAAAATTCAGCAGATTTATTCCCATGACCAAAATTGCATTTTTGTGCCGGAGCAATTGTTTTCTTGTTTTTTCAATAAAAATCAATGTAGTATGAAGCTGATATTCTCACAAGAAAGCCTGCTGCCGAAAGATCCAAAAACGGTGCGACCATGACAAGAGTGCTCGTAGTAGATGATGAAGAAGACATGCTCTGGATGCTCCAGAGAAATCTCAATAAAGGCATGCAGGATGTTGAAATACTGGCCGCCAAATCCGCCGAAGAGGCCCTGACAATTCTCAGTGACCAGTCTGTCAACCTTGTTATCACCGATATCAACATACCGGGGATGAATGGACTCGATCTCCTCATCGAAATCAACAACCGCTTTCCGGCAACCGATGTCATCATCATGACCGCTTCCCCGTCAAACGACTATAAAAACAAGGCGATGATGGGTGGCAGCCTGCGCTTTATCGAAAAACCTTTCGACCTTAACGAGGTGCGGGCAATCGTCAAAGAAGCGCTCAAGGTCAATGACGGTTTTCAGGGCACTGTTGACGGGGTTGATTTGATCGATATCGTCCAGTTCAACGCACTTTCCCGAGCAACCGCGGCCCTGAAGGTATTAACCGACGAGCAGGAAGGCATGATTTTTTTCAAGGATGGCGCGGTGGTCCATGCCACGTGCGAGCAGCTGGTCGGGGAAGTCGCTTTTTTTACCATCCTCGGCTTTAATAGCGGTTCCCTGCAAAATATACGTGGCGTACAGCCGCCCCTCATCAGTATCCGCAAAAATATTGAAGGTCTGCTTTTTGAAGCAGCCGTACAAAACGACGAGCGGGTTCCGACACAATCAGCGCCGGAACCTCTAGAAAATCGGAGCGATATACTGAAAAATATACCTGAGATGCTCACAGAGGAATATGACATGACGGAAATTCAGACTATTTTGGCAGAATTTACCAACATCGAAGGTGTGCATACTGCTTGTCTGGTCGGGCGGGACGGATTTTTACTTGATAGTCTGGCCCGGGCGGGCATTGACGCGGAAATGGTCGCCGCCATTGCCTCTTCCGGTTTAGGGTCGGCTGAATCTCTCGGCAAACAACTTGGTCAGGGGGATCTGCGAATGAGCATGTTTGAGTTTGAAAACGGCCCGGTAATGTTCGCTCCCGTGGGCGAAACCGCCTTTCTGGTCATTGTCGCCGACCACGAAACCAACCTCGGCTGGATCAGGATCAGCATCAAAAAACATAGCGCTAAAATCCAGGAACTGGCATCGCTGTGACAGCACGGTCAAGAGTTCCAGGTTCGTGTTGCAGGAAATATATCTACTGATAGTTCTTCTGAAAATAACTGGCAAAACCGGCAAACTGCGCCTCATATTTTTTGATCAACAGCCGCGCCTTGCCTACCCATTCCTCTTTTGTCGTCATGACAAAGATAAAAAACGGCTGGTTGTCATTGTGCCTGACGATAAAATTATAGTGCTGGGTGGTAATAAGGATATCCTCAACGTCCTCATCGTCGGCCAGCAGATTGATGGCCTTGGCGTTCGATTTGACAATCGACGCCAGATAGGCGGCGACGACGGCGGGTTCGACATCCTCTCTCCGACTCACTTCGGCAATGGACATACCGTCTTCGACGGTCACGACGGCGGCGGCGAGTATTCCTGGAAGTTCCATCGACATCTGATCGATGAGAGTCTGAAGCAATTTTATCATCTGTTTTCCTGCAGTTATTCCAAGTTAATAAAGAACCGGCTTCAAATACCGGTGGAAAATGAGTATACCATTTGACTTAGTCAACATGAAATGATTTCTTACCATTACAAGAGAAACAGCAGGCGGAATATCATCCATGCACGACAGGGAGAATACATGCGGGCGGTAATTCAGAGAGTACGCCGGGCGTCAGTAACCATTGACGGCACGGTCCACGGCGAAATTGACCGGGGCATGGTGGTTTTGCTCGACATCCACGGCAACGACACGCTGACCGATCTGCAATGGCTGGCAGAAAAAATCGTCAATCTGCGCATATTTGATGATCCGCAGGGAAAAATGAACCTCTCTCTTGCGGACATTGATGGGGCAATGCTTATCATTTCCCAATTCACGTTGTACGGCGATTGTCGCAAGGGGCGCAGACCGGGATTTTCATCGGCGGCTCCCCCGGAGACTGCCGAACCGCTGTACCGACGATTTATTGAAGAAATACAAAAGAAACAGGTCAAGGTTGCCACCGGCATCTTTCAGGCCGTCATGGACGTCGAGCTGGTCAATGAAGGTCCGGTTACCCTGTTGCTCGACTCGGAAAAACCTACATTTTAAGAGCGTCGCTCACTTTAAGCATAAGGATTTTCAATGACATTTACACCAGGCTCCACCTACTCAGGTTTCACCCTCAAGACCCACAAGTTTATCCAGGAAATAGATTCCGATGTCTATCTCTTTGAACACGAATTGCTGAAATGTCCGCTTCTGGCCATCAAAAACAGCGACACCAATAAAACGTTTTCCGCCGCCTTCAATACCGTCCCTACCGATTCAACCGGGGTCGCTCATATTCTCGAACATTCGGTACTCATGGGCTCCAAAAAATATCCGGTTAAGGATGTCTTCGGCGAGATCAACAAGGGCGGACTGACCACCTTTCTCAACGCCATGACCGGTGCCGACATCACCTATTATCCCTTTGCCACCAGGAACCTGAAAGAATATTTCAACATTATGGACGTCTACTGCGACGTGGTTTTCAATCCGCTGCTCGCCCGTTCAACGTTCGAGCAGGAAGGCTGGCACTATCATCAGGAAGGCCCGGATGAACCGTTGAAGTTTCAGGGCGTCGTGTACAACGAGATGAAAGGCGCCTTCTCCGACCCGATTCGCTTTATTTTCCATCACATCTTTGCCGGCCTGATGCCCGGCTCAACCTACGCCCACGAATCCGGCGGCGATCCGAAAAATATTCCTGATCTGACCTATGAACAGTTCTGCGATTTCCACAAAAACCATTACCACCCGTCCAACGGCTTCTTTTTCGTCTACGGCGACGCCCCGTTAGAAGATGAACTTGCCTTTCTCCAGCAGAGATTTTTTTCGGCCTTCGATCAGCCCGTGCCCCAGGCGACCATCGAACAGGGCAGCCTGCCTTCCGAGCCGGTTTTCATCACCGACAGTTATGCCGTCGACTCCAGCGATATTTCCGGCAAGACCTTTCTCGCCGTCGGCACGAATGTATCCACGGTCGCTAATCGCGAGGAAAACGGCGCCTTTCAGATCATTGCCAACATCCTCTTCAACTCCGATGGTTCGCCTCTCAAAAACGCCATTGTCTCCAGCGGCCTGTGCAAGGATTTTGGCGGCTTTTACCTGTCCACCTCCTCCTACCGTACCCTGATGGTCACCTATGTGGTCGGCAGTGAAGAAGCGCATCGCGATACTTTTCTCGAATTGTACCGGAATTCTCTGCTGCAGATGGTCACCGAAGGTCTTGACCGGGATCTGGTCCTGAGCGAGTTGAACAAGTTCGAGTTCAGCTTCCGGGAGGAGGCAAGCAAGGCCCAGCGCGGACTTGATCTTATCGGCAAAGCGATGACCGGGATGAAATATGACGACGAGCCAATCTCCCATCTGATGAACGAGGAGCTTATCCAGACGCTCCGCCACAAGGCCCTAAACGACGGCTATTTTGAAGAATTGATCAAAAAGTTTTTGCTCGACAATCCATCAACCGTCACCGTCACCCTGGTACCCGACCCCGGCAAACAGCAGAAGACGCAAGCCGAAGAACAGCAGCGACTCGCCGCCTATGACAAATCGGTGTCCGACGAAGAAAGACAAAAACGCGTTGAGCGTACCCGGCAACTGATGCAGGAACAGCAGCAGCCGAACACTCTAGAAGCACTTTCTCTGCTGCCGCAGCTGGATCTGTCCGACCTGTCGACAGAGCTTGATTTTCACGAAGCCGTGCCGACGGAAATGTTTGGCCGCGAAGTGCTGGTCAGCGAGCTGATCACCAACCACATTTCCTATATAGATGTCGGCTTTGATGTTTCCTGTCTGCCGCCGCACCTGCTGCCCCTGCTCGACCTCTACGGCACCATCATCACGGAAATCGGTACCAAGAGACTCAACTACCAGCAGTTCGCCAAGGAAATAGCCACCTGCACCGGTTCCTTCTCCCATTCTCTGACCAGCTACACCAAAAGGCAGGAACCGGAGACCACTCGGCCGATGTTCTGGCTGCACCTGAAATGTCTGCCCGACTACCTTGAGCGCGCCCTGCAACTGCTGGCGGAGATCTTCTCCTCGGTGTCGTTTGCCGACCGTGGCAGAATTCGTGAAATTGTCGGCCGCGAGTTTGCCTGGGCGGAACATTCTGTGCAGAGTGAGGGATACAGTCTCCCGACCACTCGCGTCTTCGCTCATTTAAGTCCGGGCGGGAGATATAATGAAATGTTCAGCGGAGTGACCTCTTATCTGGCTGTCAAGGATCTGGTCCTCAATTATGACAATAAAGAAGAACAATTCCTCGCGGCTCTGGCGCAAATGTCCATCCTGTTGTTTAATAAGCACAACCTACTGCTGGGCGTAACGGCGGATGGACAGGAACTTGACCACCTGACCAGGATAGGCGGCTGCCTCACCGACAGTCTGGCCGACACCCCGGTCAAAAAGCATGCGCTGCCGGAGCTGCAGTTTGCCGACCACGAGGCATTCATTACCTCGGCCGAAGTGGTCTTCGCCGTCCAGGGCGGCAATCTGCTACCGGGCGGCCGGGGCTATAACGGCCATTTCGAAGTGCTGAAGACCTATCTCTCCCGGGACTATCTCTGGAACACCGTGCGGCAGTTAGGTGGAGCATATGGCTGTTTCATTCAATTTGGTCAGATCAGCGGCAACCTGGCCTTTGTCAGTTATCGCGACCCGCAGGTACAGAGAACCTATGACGCTTACAATAGCGTCCCGACTGTTGTTGCCGATCTCGATCTGCCGGACAAGGTCATGGAACAGCTCATTATCGGCACCTACGGCAACTTCGATCCGCTGCGCAGTGCCGCCGCGAAAGGCGCCTCGGCGAGAAACGACTATTTGAACGGTATCGATGTGGCATACAAGCAACAGCGGCTGACGGAAATCATCTCCACCACCTCGACCGACCTGCGCAGCTTCGCTCCGGCCTTTGCCGACATGATGCCAAAGAGTTACCGATCGATTATCGGCAACCGCAACAAGATCGAGGCCGACCGAACACTGTTTGACAATCTCACCGAACTTTAAGAAGCACTTACCAACTACACTTTCCCAAGGAGATACGAATGCAATACTCTTCTGAAGTTAAGGAAATGTGCCGCGTGGCCCAGGGGACGAATCACGGTCCAGCCCCTATTCCGCAGGAAGGCGCCATCGGTATCGCCAGATCGGCCAACCGGGTGCGCGAAACCCCGCTGGGGGTCATTCTCTATGGTCTGGGCAAGGATGCCGCGAAAATCATCTCGCGGATCAACGGCTTCACCTATGTGCAGACCAGGTTTGATTATGTCTCCTTGTCTTGTTCTTCCCCTTCCATTGAAGCACCGAGGAAAAGGAAACGCCATGGGCAATATCCTGAGCGTCAAACAGCTGTCAAAGAATTACCAGAACATAGCCGCCGTCGATGATATCTCCCTGGCCGTCGATGCTGGAGAGATCATCGGCCTACTCGGACCGAACGGCGCCGGCAAGACAACAACCATCTCGATGATCCTCGGCATTCTCGAACCAAGCAGTGGCACAATCGAAATCATGGGCAGATCCATGGCCGAGCAGGCCGATGCCATTGCCGGCGACATTAACTTTTCGGCAGTATATACCCAGATCCCCCCCAATTTAACCGTACTGCAGAACCTGAAAATATTCGGCCTGCTCTATGCTGTTCCCGACTTGGCCGAGAAAATAGCAGCACTTTTAGAAGAATTTGATCTGCAAAGATTCAGACACACCAAGGCGGGAGTCCTGTCCTCTGGAGAAATGTCCAGGCTTAATCTGGCCAAGGCCTTGATCAATACGCCGAAACTGCTGCTGCTCGACGAGCCGACCGCCTCGCTCGACCCCAGTGTCGCCGAGGATATCCGAGAAAAAATCCGCAGCTATGCGGCGAAGACGGGTGCGGCGGTGGTCTGGACCTCGCACAATATGAACGAAATTGAAAAAATGTGCACGAAGGTGTTCTTTCTTTCCCGAGGAAAGATCCTGCTCGTTGGCGACCCAAAGACCTTGCCCGGGGAAAATGGCAAGAAGACTCTGGAAGAACTGTTCATAGCCATTGCCCGGGAACCGTTGTCCCCCAATCACTGAATCGGAAACAACCATGAACCAGAAAAGAATTTATGCGATCTTTCTCCGCCAATTCTATCTGCTGGGCAATAATCCCACCCGGCTGGCAGGAAATTTCGTCTGGTTAACCATCTCCATCATTCAGTGGGGGTTTATCACCAAATATCTCGGCACGCTCGGCAAGGCCAACTTCAATTTCATCACCGTCATTCTCGGCGCGCTGATCCTGTGGGAATTTCTCACTCGTATACAGCAGGGCATGATGATGGCCTTTCTGGAAGATATCTGGTCAAACAATCTCATAAACTATTTCGCCTCTCCGCTGAGGATTTCCGAATATACTACCGGTCTGGTGGCCAGCAGCCTGTTCACTGCTGTTATGGGATTCGTGGGCATGTCGATCATTGCCGGATTCGGCTTTGGCTATAATATATTTATCATCGGCCTGTGCATGATTCCCTTTATTGCCATCCTGTTTATTTTCGGCATGGCCCTGGGATTGTTTACCTGCGCGATGATCTTTCGGCTCGGCCCGACCGCCGAATGGCTGGCCTGGCCGCTACCAATGGTCCTCTCCCTTATTTCCGGGGTGTATTATCCGATCGACACCCTGCCCCGCTCCCTCGCATTCGTCGCCGAACTTTTCCCCCCGGCCTATGTTTTTGAAAGCCTCCGCGCCCAGTTGGAGCAGACGGCAACCGGACCGATGCTCGTGTATAATCTCATTATCGGACTTTGTCTGGCCTTATTCTACCTGTTTTTTGCCTATCGTTTTTTTCTGAAAGTCTATCAACACAATCTCAGAACCGGCAGATTAGCGCGTTTCAATGCCTCCATCTAGGAGGTTGTCCATTTTTCCACGTTCCGCTATGTCTCTTAAATATGCCGCCTTATTTTCCGTTTACCGGGACGTGTTTCAAACGCTTCATCCTATAGCCATGAATTGAGGCAGAGGCAAGTGCAAAGCTTAATCTTGCTATAGGGCATTGACTCGTCAGAGCAAGGGGATTATGATCATATTGTATTTTCTTCAATAATAAAAACACAGACCGTGTTCATCAAAAACATTGTGTGCAATGAACTCAGAAGAACTAAATAACTCACAAGTGAATGGCCACCTGGTTTTCATTCAGGAGTTCTTGAAACACCCGCTTCAAATTGGCTCAATTATCCCAAGTTCTCGATTCCTGGAACGACGGATTGTCGAGGCCGCCAAAGTCGATGCAGCCGATGTTATCATTGAATTAGGTCCCGGAGCAGGCGGCATTACACGGGCGATGCTGCAGGCAATGCAGCCGCACGCCAGACTACTGAGCATCGAAATCAACCCGAACTTCAACAGCTTAATGAGAACCATAGAAGACAATCGGCTCACGGCACATCTGGGGAGCGCTCGCGACCTCAAAAAAATATTCTCAATATATGACCTGGATCCGCCGAATTCAATAGTTTCCGGTATCCCTTTTTCTACCATGAGTCGAAGTGCCGGCTCGCAAATTATCGAAGCCGTTGTAATGCTGCTGCCGCCTAACGGTCGCTTCGTAGCCTACCAGGTAAATAATCAAGTAGCTACTCTGTGCCGGCCTTTCATGGGGCCGGAACAGACTTCCCTGGAACTTTTCAATATCCCGCCGATGCGTATTTTCCAGTGGACCAAAAAGGCCTGACGGTCCCCCTGGTTCCATCACCAACGCTTGCAAACCTGCTCCGGATAATTACCTTTAGATGTAGCGTCGTCTATCAAAAGAATTTTTCTCAAGACAAACCTTTGGGAGGTTCATATGCTCACATTAAAGACCATTTCCGTTGCAGCTGTACCGGCAGCCCTGGAGAAAGCACAACAATATCGAAGACTCAATGAACCTAATGATGCGGAAAGCATCTGCCTGGATATTTTAGCTGTGAAACCAGACCACCAGGAGGCGTTGAAGACCCTGCTGCTGGTCCTGACCGACAAATTTGCCACCTTTGGGGTGAGTCCCTCGTTTGAACAGGCCAGGGAGATCGTCGACAAGCTGGATGCCTCCCATTGCAAGGCCTATTATTCCGGCATAATTTTTGAGCGCCGGGCCAAATTCCATCTCAGGCAGGGCGGGCCGGGGGCCGGACCCGTGGCCTATCAGTGGTTGGTCAAGGCGATGGACGCCTTCAATACAGCGATCACCGAATGCGACACGAAAAACCAGGAGGCGGTGCTGCGCTGGAACGCATGCGCCCGGATAATTAACAGTAATCCGGAAGTTCATGCCGAGGAGACGAACCGTGAGGAGATGCTGCTCGACCCATTTGATACGCCGCACTGAAACAGTGTCGGCGTTTTCGGTGCTACTCGGCCAACTGTTGCATTACCGTCGATGTTTCTTGATCAGCTCCTTGGTCTGGTTAATTCTTTTGGTGATGAGAATCGAGCGGGGACAGGCCTGGGTACACTTGAAATGGTTCTGACAAGGCCAGACGCCGGTTTTACTATCCAGCAGCTCCAGCCGCTCGTCCCTGCCCCGGTCGCGGGAATCGGCTATAAAGCGAAAGGCCTGGGCGATGGCAGCCGGGCCGACAAAGCCCGGTTTCTCCCCGAGCACCGGACATGCAGAATAACAGGCGGCACAAAGAATGCAATTAGTCGTATCATCGAACACCATTCGCTCCTCCGGTGACTGCAGCCTTTCCTTGCCCTCGACCTCCTCCTCGTTGATCAGATAGGGTTTGATAAAACGATATTTCGTAAAAAATGGTTTCTGATCGACGATGAGATCCCGTTGTACCGGCAGATAGCGCAGCGGTTCGACGGTGATCGTCTCGCCCTCCTTTTCCACCACATCTTTCACCAGGGTTTTGCAGGCCAGCCCGTCCCGGCCGTTGATGCGCATGGCGTCCGAACCGCAGACGCCGTGGGCGCAGCTCTTACGAAAGCCGAGACTGCCGTCCTGAAACCGTTTGATGCGCATCAGTGCGTCGAGCAGCCGTTCGTTGGGGTCCGCCTCCACTTCATACGCCTGAAAATGCGGCGCCGTATCGATGTCCGGATTAAAACGCTGTATCTTGAGAATAATCTTCATTTCCGCTCCTTTGCCCTCTGTAGCCTAACCCCGGTAAACGGGAAATAAGCCAGGATAAGTACCTTGTGAGTGTTTCCAACAGCATAATTACAATCCACACTTATAGGTTTCTTGTTTTTTATGACATGTTTTCAGGAGTAAGGTACTAATAGGTGCGAGGTTTCGGTTGCCAGAGAGACGTGTCCACTTCCTTGTAGTCCAGCCGGACCGCATCCTGTTCCAGGAAGGCCAGGGTATGCTTGAGCCAGGCCCCGTCGTCCCGTTCCGGGAAATCCTCACGGCTATGGGCGCCGCGGCTTTCCTGACGGGCCACCGCCGAAGTGGCGGTGATCAGACAGAGGTCGAGCATATTACCTAGTTCGATCAGCTCCAGCAAGTCGGTGTTGAAGTTCTTGCCGGTGTCCTGGACCCGCACCTGTTGATAGCGTTGGCGAAGCGCCTGGATTTCACCGATGGCCGCCTGCATATCTTCTTCGTTGCGATAAATACCGACCTTTTCCATCATGACGGTCTGCATCTCGTCAGTGATTTCTCCTCCGTGCGGACCGGTCATGCCGTCGGTCAGGCGGGCGATCCTGCCACGGGCTTCATCCGACGCGTCCTTGCTCGGCATGACCAGGTCCGCCTGCTTAACATAGTCGGCAATGTGCCGACCGGCACGGCGGCCGAAAACCACCAGGTCGAGCAGGCTGTTGGTGCCGAGACGGTTGGCGCCGTGGACGGAGATGCAGGCACATTCCCCGGCGGCATACAGTCCATCGACGATGGTCCCCTTGGCATCACCGAGCACCCGACCGTGGACATCGGTCGGAATACCGCCCATGGCATAATGGGCGGTGGGCAGTACCGGAATGGGGCGAGTCGGCCGGATCAATGCCCAGGTAGGTTTGGCAGAAGCTGCTTATATCGGGCAGTTTACTCTGCAGCACCTCCTTGCCGAGACCGGTTGCATCGAGATGGAGATAATCATCTATTTTACCGTCGCCGCGGATGCCCTTGCCGGCACGAAGCTCGGTGATTATGGCGCGGGAAACGATATCCCGCGGGGCGAGATCAAGAAGAGTGGGCGAATAGCGCTGTCTTCGACTTCTGGCCGGCCTCAAGGGCCGCATAGAGTCCGGCGCCTCCGGAACCGACGATGACCGTGTCAAATTGATAGATCACGTGTATCTCCTTCTGGTACATGTTTTGGGCATTGGCCAGCAAACCGCCCTTTGCCCCATGGGAATGGAGAATATCTATTTTAAGCTCTGGTGACGAACGAATCTTCCTGCTCCATTTAAACAGGTTGATTTGGGACAAACAAGCACTATTTTCCCTTTAGAATAAAGCCTTGCCCGGCCCCGCGCCGACAGCATGACTAACAACTTGCAAAAAAAATATCAAACGGCTTATATGCAGTAAGAGTGATTTTGTAACTATCTCACTTCAGTACCCCCCTTGACGGGTATAAGCACAGCAAAGAGGAATTTTGACTATGAAGACGACAGGTTCGGCGTCTTCCAGCAAGACGCAAACAAACACGACATCCGGCCGCAAATGGCCTGCCTGGCATGCTAGCCTGTCTGCCTACCGAAGACCCAGCACCTTGACCGCCGGGTGGCAGCTGGTGAACACCTTTCTGCCATATTGTGGCCTGTGGTTCCTGATGATACAGACCATCCAGCGCGGCTATCCCTATGCAATAACCCTGCTGTTGGCGACGATTGCCGCACTTTTCCTTGTCCGGTTGTTCGTTTTGTTTCATGATTGCGTGCATGGGTCACTTTTCCCAAACAAGACGGCCAACACCTTTTTCGGACATGCCCTGGGCCTGCTGGTATTTACTCCCTTCGAAGATTGGCGATTCAGCCATCTCCGACACCATGCGACCTACGCCAACCTCGATGCCCGCGGTTTTGGCGATATCTGGACCATGACCCACACGGAATATGAAGAAGCCGGACCGGTACAAAGGTTGTCCTACCGCCTCTATCGACACCCTGTGGTTCTATTTGGCCTGGGTGCACTGTTCAGTTTTCTGCTCCGCTTCCGACTTCCCGCACGAAAGTCGAAGAGAAAGGAACGTGTCAGCGTTCTGTTCACCAATCTGCTTATCCTCCTTGTCGTCCTGGCAGCCTCTTCGACCATCGGCTGGCGGACATATCTCCTCATCCAGCTGCCCGTACTCTGGCTGGCCGGTGCGTTGGGCATCTGGCTTTTCTATGTGCAACATCAGTTCGAGGGGGGATACTGGGCGCGGAAGCAGAACTGGGATCCGATGCGCGCCGCCATGGAAGGCAGCTCCTTCTACAATTTGCCTCCGATCCTGCGCTGGTTTTCTGCCAACATCGGCTATCATCACGTTCATCACCTGAACCCTCGAATTCCCAATTACCGTATCAAACAGTGCTGCGAGGCCATCCCGGCACTGCGGGATAAAGCCTCCCTCTCTCTCAGCAAGAGTCTCTCCGGCATGCACCTGAAACTGTGGGATGAAGAACGCAGCAAACTTGTCGGTTTCCCTTGAGATACCGAAACAACGGAGAATTAATTTCTGACACAAGCAGACATCGGTAAAAATCCATGCAAACCTTCCGCTTATGAATATAATGTTTGTACAAACGTCAACGACAACCCCGGAGCGTGTAGTCGTGCAATACTTTTATTTGTTCATGGCCTTGTTTTTATTTCTCAACATTCTTGCCGGCCTGTTTCGTGTCTTTCTCGGTCCCACCAAGTCTGACCGGATGCTCGCCGCCCAGCTCTTTGGTACGGCAGGGACTGCTATCTGCCTGCTCCTGGCGGAAGCTCTGCACATGGACGGGGTCAGGGACACCGCTCTGGTTTTCGTCATTCTTTCCGTGATGGCCGTTATCGCTTTTGTGCGACGGCTTTCAGCGAAAAATGAGAGAAGCGAATGATGGCCATTCAAGACATATTTTCTGTTGTATTCTGTCTGGTCGGCGGGTTTTTTTTTCTGGCCGGAACAGTGGGCATGATCCGCTTTCCCGATGCCATGAGTCGCATGCACGCCCTGAGCAAGGCGGATAACCTCGGGTTGGGATTCATCGTCCTGGGCTTGTCGCTTCGGTCGATGGTACTGCCGGTCATCATCAAGCTGATCATTATCTGGCTGATGATCATGCTGGCCAGTTCCACCGCTGTCTATCTGATTGGCAACTCTATTCTCGAGGATGAAAAAAAGGCGGGGAAGGGATCATAAACACCTTCTCGAAAAACCCCTATCAACACGAAAGATTCCAAAGGCATGAGTGACCCGGGAATTCTACTCGATCTATCGCTGTGTATAACCCTTCTTCTCCTTGGCTGGAGGCTTCTCCACTCTTCCGACCATTTCCAGGCGGTTGTTCTCTTTATTACCTTTGGATTAATCCTTTCTCTGACCTGGGTCCGACTGGAAGCCCCTGATATCGCCATTGCCGAGGCAGCTGTGGGAGCCGGTCTCGCCGGGGTGATGCTTGTCGATGCCCTGAGGATGATAAAAACCCCATCCCGTCATCAAGCGACAAGTGACTGGCAGCAGATTTCCAAGTTGCCATTACTCCACAAAATGGTTTCCTTTGCGGTTGTCCTGACCTTGATGTCTTTGCTTCTCATGACCGTATTAACCCTGCCCCGCACGGGAAAGGGACTGGCAGATCTGGTCAATTCCAAACTTGCGGCAAGCAGCACGGCACACCCAGTGACGGCAGTCCTGTTGAATTTTCGTGGATATGACACCTGGCTCGAGCTCGGCATCCTCTTGCTCGCCGTTTTTGGTGTTCTCTGCATACGGCGATCTTCCGGTCTTCGCGCGGTGGCTCTTCCGGCAACAACCACTCCCATCCTGGCGAGCATGGTCCTGTTCATCACACCTTTTATACTTTTAGTTTCAGGCTACCTTCTCTGGCGCGGAGCTTTTGCGCCGGGAGGTGCCTTTCAGGCCGGAGTTATACTTGGCGCCGGAAGTATACTTTTATGGATGGCCGGATATCCCTCCTTAACCATTCTTCCCGATAAGGCATGGCGAAGTCTGATCATCCTGGGATTCCTGGCCTTTCTTGTCTTTGGCAGCTTCTCCTACCTGACTACAGGAGTCTTTCTTGCCTATGATTCCTCGCACGGCTTCGTGCAGATATTCCTTTTAGAGACCGCTGCCACTGTCTCCATCGGCGCCGGTCTGGCCGGACTGATACTTGCTCTCCAGCCTTTAAACAATACAAAATGCAGCGGTGAGGATGAGAGCTGCACCGCGACCGACCGGAGATCCACAAACAAAGAGGGGTGCGAGTCATGATCACTATTTTGGGGAATCCATTTCTGCTCTACGGCACGGCAGCCATAGTACTTTTTGCCATGGGCCTGTACAGCCTCCTTACCCGGCGGCATCTTCTGCGCAAGATAATGGGTCTCAATGTCATGGCCGCGGGCGTCTTTCTCCTTTTCATCTCCGTGGCATACCGTAACCGTGAGATTTTTGCCGATCCCGTACCACAAGCGATGGTCATAACCGGTATCGTCGTTTCCATCAGCGCCACCGGGTATGCTCTGGCTCTGGTGCGGGAAATCAGGAGCAAAACCGGTTTGACATCCCTTGGCACCCATTGTCCTCGGCCTGAAAGTGATTCAGCAGAAAAGAAGGGGGAGAAGGAGGCGTAAGGTCGATGATGATTACTGTGGCTATCATTCCTTTTTCGGGTGCTTTACTGACCTTTCTTGTCCTTGGCAGGATGAAGGTGGTGATCGGTACGGCCGCCGCTGTAGCGACGTTCCTGGCGGTTTTCCTGCTGGCCTTTATACCCGACGACGCGACCAGATTTAACCATGCACTCGGTGGTTGGACCAGTCCTCTTGGCATACAGCTGCATGCCGACGGCCTGAGCATTATCTTTCTTTTCCTTACCGCCGTAACCGGCCTCTTCGTCACCCTTTACGCCGGACCATACTTCAGCTCCCGCCGGGAAAATCAAAGGATCGATACATATTTCTGGCCATTGTGGATGCTCTTATGGGGGGGCTTAAATGCCCTGTTCATTGCCGCTGATATCTTCAACATGTATATCCTGATGGAGTTGATCAGTCTGGCAGCTGTCGCACTGACCAGCCTTACAGGACGGCCCGAGGCTCTTATCGCCGCTCTTCGCTATCTTATGGCGGCCATGACGGGCTCGCTGGTTTTTCTGCTTGGCGTGGGATTTCTCTATGCGGAATACGGCATCCTCGACATGTATACCCTGGGGATGCGGATTACATCCAACCTGCCGACGCTTGTGGCCTTCGGACTCATGGTCTTCGGCATGCTCATAAAGACCGCGCTGCTGCCCTTTCACTTCTGGCTGCCGTCCGCCCACGGCAATGCTCCCGCTCCGGTCAGTGCGATTCTTTCCGCCCTGGTGATCAAGGCCTCTTTTTTCATGATACTACGCATCTGGTTTGTCATATTCCCCCATATTACCAGCTACTCAGCTGCTCAGTTCCTGGGAACGCTGGGTGGCCTTGCCATCCTCTGGGGCTCCTTCCAGGCGGTGCGTCAGAAACGGCTCAAACTGCTGGTCGCCCACTCCACGGTCAGCCAGATCGGTTATCTTTTTCTTCTCTTTCCTTTAACCATTTCCCAGACTACCGGAGAAGGAAGCACTCCCTGGAACATGCAGGCGTGGACGGGTGGAATGTGTCAGGCGATCTCCCATGCAACCGCCAAGGCTGCTCTTTTTCTCGCTGTGGGAAATATCATCCAGGCGCTGGGCACAGACAAACTAAGGAATCTTCGCGACATAAAAGGACGCCTGCCACTGACTGTCTTCACTGTAGGTATTGCCGGGGTCAGCCTCATGGGCTTACCGCCCAGCGGCGGATTCGTCGCCAAGTGGATGATGCTTAATGCGGTGATCTCCAGCGGACAATGGTGGTGGATCCCTGTCATTGTCGTTGGCGGGCTCCTCACCGCAGGGTACGTTTTTCTCATGTTGGGGCACACCTTTGCCCCGTCCAGAAAAGAAGTCCACCTCCAGCCTGTCCCTCGCACCTTGGAGATCTGCGCTTTTACTCTGGCCCTTGGCGCCATCCTCATCGGTTTTACCACCTCGGAGATAATTAATCTGTTGCACATGGAATCACATACCGTAACAATGCATGGGCTTGAGAGCGGGGGAGTGTTGCCATGAACTGGGACTATGCGTTGCCTCTGATCACGCTGGCCACTTCCCTGGTCACCGGCATTATTATTTTTTTCCTCTCTGAAAAGCATTCCACCCAGCGTTCTCTTTTGAATATGCTCGGGGCAACCCTGAAAGTTATTATCGTCTCTGTCATGACCTGGGGATTTCTCACCTCTGATAAAGAGTACCAAACACGCTACACCCTGGCCCTTGGTTTTGATTTTCTTTTGCGAGTCGACTATCTTTCCCTGGCCTTTCTTTCCCTGTCCAGCACCCTTTGGTTCGTCACCACCATCTATGCTATCGGCTACCTCGAGGGATCACCGAACCGCAGTCGCTTTTTCGGGTTCTTCAGCCTCTGTGTCACTGCCACTACCGGAATTGCTTTGGCCGGCAACCTGATCACTTTTTTCATCTTTTATGAATTTCTCACCCTGGTCACCTATCCTCTGGTGGTGCACCGGGGGACGGAAAAAGCCCTCAGCGCCGGACGCATTTACCTGTGGTACAATGTCACCGGAGGGGCAGTACTCTTTGTAGCTATCGTCTATCTCTACACCTTGGCCGGACCCTTTGATTTCAAGGCAGGCGGCGTGCTGGCCGAGCTGGCCGGCAAGGACACCCGGGGGCTTCTGCAATTCCTTTTTTTTCTGCTTATGCTCGGTCTCGGTGTCAAAACCGCTCTGGTACCGTTGCACGGCTGGCTGCCGGTGGCCATGGTCGCCCCGGCTCCGGTCAGCGCTCTGCTGCACGCTGTAGCCGTTGTCAAAGCCGGTGCCTTTGGTATTTTTCGAGTAATATTCTATGTCTATGGCCAGAATTATGCGGCCTCTCTGGGAGTGCTTTTTCCCCTTACCCTGGTCGCAGCCGTGACCATTATCTATGCATCGCTGCGGGCCTTGACGCAAAATGATTTCAAAAAACGGCTGGCCTATTCAACGGTAAGCCAGGTCTCCTATATCATCCTAGGAGCAAGCCTGCTCAGCCCCCTGGCGGTGATGGGAGGCCTGGTGCATCTCATCCATCAGGGCATTATGAAGATCACCCTGTTTTTTTGTGCCGGGAATGTGGCAGAAACCCTCAACCTGCACAAGATCGACGAGCTGAGTGGTATCGGCCGCAGGATGCCGCTGACAATGGGCCTTTTCACCCTTGCCGCCTTCGGCATGATAGGCACGCCGCCCGTTGCCGGATTCATCAGCAAATGGTACCTGGCTCTGGGCGGTCTGCAGACCGGACAATTCTGGGTGGTGGTGGTTCTTGTGGTAAGTACGCTGCTCAATGCCGCGTATTTCCTGCCTGTTATCTATGTTGCCTGGTTCAAGCAGTCTGATCTTCATCTGCCGCTTCAATGCCAAGGCGCTCTGGAGACTAAATGGACCCTGCTCCTGCCTGTCTTCGCCACAGCTTTCTTCTCTCTGGCCGCCGGTCTCTGGGCCGGATGGGAGTGGAGTCCTTTGGGCGTCTCGGACAAGATCGTCCAAGGTATGGGGATAATGCCATGATATGCACACTCAGTATTACTCTTCCAGTACTTATCGGACTGCTCGTGCTCCTGCCGAGGACAAGGCAACCAGCAATACGGTTTTTCTTCCCGGCGGCAGCCATTCCCGCGCTTATTGCTGTCATACCCGGCGTTGCCGAGGACATCACCTTCCCCAAGCTGCTCCTGGGAATACGGTTCGGCCTGGATAGCTACGGTCGGACATTTCTTTTTGCCACCGCCTTTGTCTGGTTTATCTCATCGCTCTTCACCTTGCCATATATGGCAAAAAACCCGCGCCTTGCTTCCTTTATCTTTTTCTTCCTGCTCACCATGAGCGGGAACTTCGGCCTGATCCTGGCCAGGGATATTCCGTCATTTTACACCTTTTTCGCCATCATGACCTTCGCCGCTTATGGACTGATCATTCATGACCGCTCGCCAAAGGCACTTCAGGCCGGCAACGTTTATCTGATCATGGCCCTTATCGGAGAAGCAGCGGTTATCACCGCGATATTTCTGACCATACACTCAGCTCCGGGCATTGGTATTGAAGACATCGCCCCGGCCCTGCAGGCTTCCCCCCGAAGAGGGACCATCCTCGTCGCCGCCTTTATCGGATTTGGCGTTAAAGCCGGCGCCTTTCTCCTGCATTTCTGGCTCCCGCTGGCTCATCCGGCCGCGCCGAGCCCGGCCAGTGCCGTTCTAAGCGGATGCATGATCAAGGCCGGGCTGCTCGGCTGGCTCTATTTCTTTCCGGCGGGGATAATTGAATTTCCTTTATGGGGAACGGTCTTTGCCTGGTTTGGCATGATCGCCCTTTTCTACGGCGTTCTGCTTGGTCTTTTACAGCTCGATCCCAAAACCATTCTCGCCTACTCCAGTATCAGTCAGATGGGACTCATGGCCCTTACTTTGGGTATGGGCTTGCGGGATGCGGCGCTCTGGCCTGCACTGCTGCCCGTTCTTCTTGTCCTTGTTGTCAACCACTCCCTGGCCAAAGGCACACTTTTTCTCGTGGCGGGCACGGCACCATCCGCCGGCACAAACAGATTCTCGAAAGCGGTGGTCCTTGGCGGAGCACTCTTGCCCATTCTGGCACTGGCCGGATTCCCCTGGACCGGTGGCGCAGGCGCTAAATCCGGCCTATTGCAGGCTGCCGTGTCGAGCACTCTTTTCAGCTCTGTCGATCCGGCCGTGATTTTTACGCTGAGCGCCTTTGCCACGGCGCTCCTTCTTGCGCATTTTCTGATCAGGTTGCAAGAATCCATGGACCAGCCGCAGAAACAACCGCTCTCCGGCCTGTGGTTTTCCTGGGTCGCACTTTTGCCGGTACTTGCCGCGGGGATGGCCATCGTCCCCTCTTTCATGGATCGTCTGGGAATGGCAACACAGTTTGCGAAGATGACCGATTATGGGCCATGGACTACGGCCTGGCCGGTGCTGGCAGGTTTGCTTTCCGCCCTGCCCTTTCGATTTTTCTGCGCCAGATGCACGCTGCCCGACATCGACCTGGATCAAAAAACCCGGCTGACGGTTGAACCCCTCCTGCATCGCATCCTGAGATGCATGTCCCGATTTGAATATTTGCAAAAGCTGCTTGTCCGGTTCTGCTGGAGACAGTATTTCAAGCTCTTTGGTAAAGAGGAGAGTTCTCTCCATGTATTTAAATGCATTGAACAACGTTTCATGCACTGGCACACCGCAGGACTTCTCTTTGTCAGCCTTCTGGTGGCTTTTTTGTTCCTGACTCTTTGTAAAGAAGGACTGTTATGAAGCTGAACAAAAATCACCTGCGAGCACTGCTGTTTCGTCTGGTCCTGTACACCCTTCTCTGGTGGGGACTGAGCGAGGGCAGGCTGCCCAATATCTTGCCGGCACTCGGATTCATTGTCCTGACCACCGGCGTCAGCTTATACTGCATACCTCCGGGCAAATGGCGCATACGGCTCACAGAACTCCCTGGATTTCTCCTTTTTTTCTTTGTGCAGACTTTTCTGGCAGGCATGGATGTTGCGCGCCGGGCGTTTCATCCACAACTGCCCCTTGCACCGGATGTTGTTGCATACAGTCTACAGCTGCCCCGGCAATCGGCAAAAACTTTCTTTGTCTGGACCGTAAGCCTGTTGCCCGGCACCGCGAGTGTCTCCCTGGAAGAAAATCAAATGATGATCCATGTTTTGGATAAACACCAGGCACACCAGGAAAAATTACAGAGTATTGAAGACCGCATCAACCGATTGTTTGATTCGTTTCCATCGTGAACAGGAGGCTTGTGCAGCATCAACTAAAAACCTTTTCAGAAGGAGATAGCAACATGGCAAAAAAAATCGCTGTCATACTCACGGATATGTTTGAAGATTCGGAATATACCGAACCGGTCAAGGCCTTTGCGGCAAAAGGCCATCAAGTGATCAATATCGGTCTGGTGGCCGGAAAGACGGTCAAGGGCAAGAAAGAAGGCACGGAAGTGAAAATTGATAAGGCCGTAGGTGAGGTCACTATCGATGATTTCGATGCGCTGCTGATTCCAGGAGGCTATTCTCCGGACAAGCTTCGGATCGACGACAATGCGGTTCGATTCACGGCTGATTTTGTCAAAAGCAACAAGCCGGTTTTCGCCATCTGTCATGCGGGACAATTGCTGGTAACGGCCCAAGTTCTGCAAGGGCGCAAATTTACCTGTTATAAATCAATCATCCAGGATATTAAAAACGCCGGGGCTGAATTTATCGACAGCGAAGTGGTGGTGGACGGCAACATTGTCAGCAGTCGCCATCCATCCGACCTTCCCGCCTTTATCAGGGAATCGCTGAAGAAGCTGTAATATTAATCCCCCACGCCTTGGCCTTTTCCCAGTTCCGATGGATCTTTTTTGAGAATATCCAAGGCGTGGGCTCTTTTTTGTTCAGCGGTCAACGCCGGATCATTGAAGACCTTATCCAGCATGTCGACGATAATTTCCGCGTCGGTCTCCATGTGTATTTTACGGTGTTTTTCATATTGTGCATGTGCTTGCGGATCGGGGCAATACCAGTCATGGCCAAGATGATCTTTTTCTTTTGATACCGCGGGGCTTGCCAGTGCGATCACCACGGCTGCAAACAGGATTCGTCCATGTGCTGCGTTTCTTTTCAGCATTTTTCAATCCTCCTCATCCATCGCCTTTTATCTGGGAGTACATCACCTAAATCCGAAAATATGCATACAATGTAACCGAAGTATTAGCCGGGAAACTGTTCGGCTGTCAAGTTGAAAAGCTGCATCATGTGGCCATGAAAGGATTTGCCTTTGTCGGGGCAGTATCACCTGGAAGTCGGCGACAGTGACTAATGTGCTCTGCGGGATATGAACAAACCCATGGGGGGCAGTGTGTTTACCCTGACCGAAAATCTACCGGAGAACCTGAAAGGCAGCTTACCAACTATCGAAGAAATAGACTACGTCGTAATGATAAAAAAAGTCGGGCGAGTGTGCAAATAGCCCCACACTGCATGGAAGAAATTGGTCTTTAAATGGCAAAGAGCAGGGATCCTGAAGATCACCCGCTCTTATTTTTGCTACGCACACGACTGTCCCTGTCAGGGACCATCCACTGCAACATTGTAACTTTCGGAGCTATTATCGATCAATAGCCGCTGCCGACAATCAGGTTACTTTTTGTTCTTTTGGCGTAGGTGTTTTTCTCTTTACCTTTCCACTCATATTTCACCCAGGCGCCTTCCGGTCCAGCGGGCACAAGGGCATCATAGACCGGCGACGCTTCTTCCTTCAGGCTTTTTCCAGCAAGTGTCGGGTGAACCAGCATCAGCCCATCTTCTTCCATGATGAAAACATAGGGTTCATACGCATCGGCCTTAAAGGCCATGACGTCCTGGCCGCTGTCGATTCCGGCCACAATGGCGTCGACATTATTACTGATGGCGACTTTATCCACTGCCGAGGCGTCTGCCGTCACAAAGAGAATTGCGAAGAGAGATAGAACAAGAACCAATCGTTTCATTATTTCCTCCTTTGGAAAAAGCAGCAACCATCCTCGACAAGAAGAGATAAAAATCAGGTCTGGCCGGTCAATGGCCGTGCCGCTTCCTTGAAAATTTTGCTACCTTGTTCAGAGGTTGTTCCGCCTTGACGCCTCTGAAATCTTCAGATTGAACCAATAGATCGAACCAATAGATCGAGACTTCCTCAACCGCTGTCGCCGGCATCACCTCCTTGTTCGTCTGTCTAAAAAAAATTCAAAGTACCAAAGCCTCCCTTGGTACCATACTCCCGACTACCGCGTACACTGTCGGTAAGATAATTTCCTTGTAGTTCAATAACGATATCCGAACGAGTTGCATGTCTGCCCGGAGGTCCACTTAACTATTTCTTGTAGCATATTTCGTACCAACTTAACATGTCCAAAGAAACGGCGCAAAACGATTTACGACAGACACTTGAATCTTGCTTTGGAATGCATTTTTTGCACACTGGTGCGCAAAAAACGTTCGAGCCTGAAGCTCGGAAAGATCATCGGGCAAGAGTGTATAAAAGCTCACCTTGGTCGGAAGGAACTGGAAAATGAAGCGGTGAATATGCACTTTTTTGCTGTCAGATGATCGCGTAACGAACCTTTGCGGAAATCCATTCGCTCACCACCACCGTTGCGAGGATGACGCTAAAGATCAGGCTGACCTGAGGCCAAGCGAGGGTATTGAGACTGTGGGATAATTCAAGACCTATCCCGCCGGCGCCAACCAGGCCGAGGACTGTGGATTCACGGATGTTGATATCCCAGCGAAAGACTGTAATCCCGGCAAAGGCCGGAAGAATTTGCGGGGTGATCCCGTAATCGAGAATTTGTGCCGCTGAGGCACCGGTGGCTGCTACCGCCTCCACCTGCGAGCTGTCGATTTCCTCGATTGCCTCATAGAGGAGTTTGCCGATAAAACCAATTGAACGCAGCGCTATAGCGATGATTCCGGCAAGCAGGCCGGGCCCGAGAATTGAGACCAGCAGCAAAGCCCAGATCAGTGAATTAATTGACCGGGAAGAAACAATTATCAGCATGGCAATGGGCCGGACGTAGCGCTCGCTCGGCGTAGTATTGCGTGCCGCCAAAAAAGCTACTGGGAGAGCCAGAACCACCCCGAGCAAGGTACCGAGGGTGGCGATATTGAGGGTATCCCAGAGAGGATGCCATAACCTCTCCATATACGACCAGCGCGGTGGCAGCATCCGGCTGCCGATGTCGGCCGCCTGGCGAGGTGCATCATGAACAAAGTTCCATATGGTCTGCTGGTTCATGACCTGCCAGCAAAATACAAAAAGTGCGGCCAGCATTAGCCAACCGAACCAACCGGCGAGCTCTTGTACCGTACTTTTCCTCTGCCATATTTTCGCTCCACCAATGTCCTTGACCGGCATTACTGCACCCTCTTCCGAATAGCGCCGGAACTGTATTCCACCGCCAGCACGATAACTATTATAATAATCAGAATAGCAGCGGCCGAATCGAACTCGTAGCGGTCGATGGCGGTGTTTAAAGTCGCGCCGATCCCTCCCGCACCAACAATGCCGATTACTGCCGACTCACGAAAATTAATATCGAGCCGGTACAACGATAGTCCGATCAGTCGCGGCATAACCTGAGGCTGGATTGCGTAGTTAACCAGCTGCAGCCAGCCCGCTCCTGTGGCTCGGATCGCCTCGGCTTGTGCCTCCTGAATATCTTCTATATCCTCGGCAAGCAATTTGGCGAGAAAGCCAATGGTGGCAAAAGCCAGGGTAAGAAAGCCGGCCAGCGGACCGAAGCCGACCATGGCGACAAAAAGAATGGCGATAATTATTTCCTGAAAACTCCGCGAAAGGGCGATGATGGTCCGGCACAGAGCATAAATCGGCAACGGTGCAAGGTTTCGTGCTGCTCCCACTCCGATGGGGATGGAGATCAGAATACCGACAACCGTTGAAGTAAGGGTCATGGTCAGACTTTCCAGGATGCCCGCCCTAATGTCACCTCCTCTTGAAAAAAAATCGGGGGCAAGAAAACCGGAGATAAAATCCCACCCGCGCGGCAATCCTTCCCACATCCGCTGCCAGTTGATTTCCACCGAAGAAATACCCAGTACCAGATAGAGCAAAGCTCCAAAAACCAGCCCGTAGCGCAGCCAGGGCCTGCTGATAAGAGGAGGCCGCCGCCAGTGCTCGGGATAACCATGGCCGCCCATGCTGGCGATTTCGCCAATTCCACGGTTCATCGAGTCATCACCATATTTTCTTCAACAAGGATTTCCAGCTCGGCAAATTTTTCGTCCGCCTCAGGTTTTTTTGCAGCCTTACCGATGGTGCCGCTCCAATCTTCAATCCCATAAATATCGGTAAGGACTTCGGCCGACAGCCCGTCCGGGGGGCCGTCATAGACAATCTCTCCCAGGCGCAGGCCAATAATCCGCTTGGCAAAAAGCTGCGCCAGCGCAACGTCATGGATATTGATAATTGCCGCAAGACCACGCTCGACACAGACCTCGGTTATCAACCGCATTATCTGCCGCGAAGTCTTCGGGTCAAGGCTTGCGGTAGGTTCATCCACCAACAGCAGATCGGGGTTCTGAAGCAAAGCCCGGGCAATGCCGACCCGCTGCCGCTGCCCTCCGGAGAGAGCATCGGCACGCTTATCGACATGCTCGGCAAGACCAACCCTGTCAAGTGTAGAGAAGGCCTGGGCCACTGTCTCTTTTGGAAAACGCCGCCAGAACGAACTCCAGAAGCTCACATATCCCAACTGCCCGGAGAGGACGTTTTCCATCACCGTCAATCTCTCCACCAGGGCGTATTCCTGAAAGATCATTCCCATCCGACGTCTGGCGCGGCGCAAATCGGCACGACCCAATTCAGTCAATTCAACATCCTTGAGACGCACCGATCCACCGGTCGGCTCAACGAGTCTGTTGATACAACGAATCAGGGTCGATTTACCGGAACCCGAGGGACCAATCAGACCGACCACCTGGCCCTCGGGAATGGTTAAACTCACCTCCTTCAAGGCCAGATCGCCGGTGCGGTATCGCTTGGTCAGTGCGGTTAGGGTTAGCACGACTTAACGACACTCGTAGCTGACGCCCATGGCCCGGTCGATGGTCCGGACAACTTCCCAATGCTTCTGGTAAGTAATTGGGATAAACTTAGCCTCGCCGGAATTCTTGAATTCCTCCATGAGAGTCGAACCTTCCCAGGGAAATGAAAAGAAGGCCTTTTCAACTTTGGCCTGCAGGTCCGGATGCAGATTATAAACTACTCCGTACCCAGTTGTCGGGAAGGTCTGCGACTTGTAGATAGTGATGATCTGCTCGGGCTTAACCACATCCCTCGAAATCATTCTTTTCAATACCGAATTGGCTATAGCCGCTGCGGGATAATCGCGGTTGGCAACTCCGAGGATGGAATTGTCGTGCTTGCCTGAAAATAAGGGCTCATAGTCTTTTTCCGCAGTCAGTCCATATTCGGCTGCAAGAAGAGCGGAAGGAGCTTTAAAACCCGAGTTGGAGGTCTGTGAAGTAAAGGCAATTTTGTTGCCGCGGATATCTTCGATTTTGCTTACGCCCGATTCCGGGTAGGTAATAATCTCCATCTCGTAACCAAAACTATCATCAGCCCGGGCCATCATGGCAAATGGTCGAAAACCGGCACAATTTACCGCCAGCGGATTCGATCCGGTATTAAAGCCGGCAACATGCAGTCTACCTGCTCTCATCGCCTCAAGCTGGGCGGCATTGGACTGGACCGGAAAAAATTGAACTTTCTTCCCCGTGACCTTTTCCATGTGCTCAATGAAGCTATCCCATACCTTTGCATACACCGCCGGGTCTTCCACCGGAGTATAAGCAAATACCAACGTATCGGGATCGAGCCAATCCTTCGGATCGGAGGGAATGTCGGCGATCATGTCGCCATCAGTATCGGTGAAACGGGAATCCATTGCCTGGACTGAGCCGCTTATCAGGATCAGAGCACAGAACAGTTGACACAATAAGGCGCGGCTCAAGCGACGCAGGGGGTTTGGCGAAACAGGGGTGCAAAACATGTACATTTCTCCTCATTTGAAAAATCTCTCAAAAGGCCCGAAGACGTTCCAGACCAACATCACAACAAAGGCCACCTTAGCGAGTGACTATAAAGATTAGGTTAGGAAGAGGTTATTTTCTCATTGCCCTGCTGTACGATCGGGATTACTTAAAGAAGAGTTTTGGAAAAGGAGGTCCTCACCGACCGATAATATCAAGCACACCTCTCCTACAAGGAGAAAAGACATCCTATGAAAACCAATCGTACAGTTTTATCCGTTCCCGGACATGTCCGGAAGATGCATTTAAAAGCCTCCGAAAGCTCAGCCGATGTCATCATGCTCGACCTGGAGGACAGCGTTCCACTGGAGGCCAAAGAGACTGCAAGAAGGCAGGTCGTGGAATCCCTGCAAAACATTGATTGGGGGGAAAAGAAGGTAAGCCTCCGCATCAATAGTATGGACACGCCCTTCGCTTACCGCGATCTGATGGAAATAGTCGAAGAGGCAGGTGCTCAACTGCACACCATCGTCGTGCCTAAGGTCAATCATCCAGGTGACATCCATTTCGTAGATCGGATGCTGGACGGCATGGAAATGGCCCGCCAGCTGACTAGCTCAATCGGCATCGAGGCTTCGATAGAAACTGCCGCAGGCTTATCCGAGGTCAGGGCCATTGCCGCAGCCAGTCGACGGTTGCAGACCCTGGTATTCGGCATTGCCGACTACTCTGCTTCCGTTGGGGCTCGCCTGATTTCAATATCGGGACACGGGGAAAACGAAGCAGAAATCTACCCTGGTCATCGCTGGCATTTCGCCCTCAGCCGAATGGTCATGGCCGCAAAGGCCAATGGCCTTCTGGCAATTGATGCACCCTACGGCAATTTCAAAGACAATGAAGGTCTGCAAAAATCAGCGGTCATGGCCGGCGCCCTCGGATGCGACGGCAAATGGGCCATCCATCCAAATCAGCTTGAAGACATCAACCGGATCTTCTCGCCGTCACCAGAAGATATTGATCGGGCAATCACCATTCTTCAAGCAGCCCGGCAAGCCAAACAACAGTCACGCGGTGCAATTGCCGTTGATGGACGGATGATTGATCAGGCCACAGTGCGTTTGGCGCAGCGTCTTTACGACCAGGCATTTCAACTGGGTCTGGTTGAAAATTAATCTGTACCAACAATTAAAGTTTTTCAATGTCGACTAGGAGGTTGTCCGATAAGAACAACACTTACTGACAAGTCTTGCAATGACGCCCTGCCGCACCCTACGCTGCTACGTGACTGTTGTTTGTAAAAATTGTTAGTTCAAGTAACGCAATCAGTGATTAAAATGAGGAGTAACAGCTCGGAAACTTGGTTTCTTTTGCTAGACAGAGTAAAAAATACAGGGGAAGTAGAGAAGTACTCATTTTAATGTGGAGGTTCGGCAAATGAATAAATACGGGTTTTTAGGGCTTGGCATCATGGGAAAGGCAATGGCAACCAACCTTATTAGAGCTGGACTGGATGTAACTGTCTGGAACCGCACCCAGGAGAAATGCGCCCCTCTTGTTAAGTTGGGAGCACGCCTTGGCAAGACTCCTGGGGAGGTAACGGCGTACTGCGATATGACCTTTGCCATGGTTTCCGATCCTGCTGCCGCGGAGGCCCTTTTCTTTACTGAGGGCGGCGTTCTGGAAGGTATTTCTTCCGGCAAAGGATATGTCGATGTTTCGACCGTAGATCCGGCCACTGCAGTGCGCATAGCTGGAGCTGTGCAGAATAAAGGTGGACGTTTTCTTGAAGCGCCGGTTTCTGGGAGTAAAAAACCGGCCGAAGACGGCACGCTGGTTTTTCTCTGCGCAGGAGATGAATCGTTGTACCGTGATGCTGCACCGGCTCTACAGGTTATGGGTAAGAAATCATTTTATTTCAAGGAAGTCGGTCAGGGCGCCCAAATGAAACTCGTTATCAATATGGTAATGGGAACAATGATGACCGGCTTTGCTGAAGGGCTGTCTTTGGGTAATAAGGTCGGCTTGTCGATGGATGACATTCTCGAGGTGTTGGCTCAGGGAGCTATCGACAACCCGATGTTTCGCCTGAAGGGGCCGCACATGGCGAAAAATAATTTTCAGACGGCATTTCCGCTCAAATACATGCAAAAGGATATGCGGCTGGCCCTTATGCTGGGCGATGAATTTGGGCAACCTCTCTTTACCGCCAGTGCCGCTAACAATTCGTACATCAAGGCGAGAGAGATGGCTGGTGCGGATGAGGACTTTTCCGCGATAATAAAGGCCATCAAAAGTTAGCCCTGGTTAAATGTGCGATTACAGGGACCTATGGCATCGAAACTATTAGAAATGGCGTTTGATAAATCACTTGCAAAGAAAAATATCTACAATGGTGAAAAAATGAAAAACAAAATCAGAACCTGTTGCCTGCTTTTATTTTTCGGCGCTCTATTTTTGCAAGTTCAACCGAGCCTTTCTGTTGCATCAAATAAAATCGCCATCGCAGCAGTTGACGATAGTATAGATTCGGAAATAAGCATGACCGCCGGGAAGGCCCCGTATTATCTCATATTTGACGTAAACGGTGGTCTTTTGAAATCTGTTGAAAATCCTGGCCAGAGTATCAGGCACGATTCCAGTTCGGTAGTGATCAGTCTTCTTCTGGAACAATCCTGCAAAACCGTGATTGCGGGAAAATTTGGTGAAAAGATGCAAAACCAGTTAAAGGCGAATAAAATTGAATATTACGAGCGAGAAGGTATTGTAAAAAATGTAATACAAAGGTTGGTGTTGGCTAACGAGTAAGGATAGATTATCAGCACGTAGCGAGCCACAATCTTATCCATGGCTGATCGCAAAAGAGAGACCCAACTCCTCCCAAAAGAAGAGAAATCGGGCCAAAAGCATAAGAAGTCTCTAGCTTGAAATTTCATTGGTGAGGAAGCTGATAGCTTCTTTATCAGTCAAACCATATTCTACAGAGAGGAGAACTCCGGTCTTTTTATCGCCGAACCACCATCTGCGGCAGGTCTTGTCTATAAAAAGTGCCAACCGATTCGTTATGGCAATGAGCCCCTGTTTCTTTGCCAATTTAATGATAGCTTTCCCCTGCTTCTTAAAATCTTTTTCAGAATGCATACATAGGATCGTCGGTTTCTTTTCCATGCTAACCTCCTTGTCTGATTTTGAAGTTTGAAAGCTATATGAGATCACCCACGTGCTTGACAACCTCGACCTTTCCACCAGCTGTATCAAGTGCCTCTAAGTGCCTCTATCAGCGACTCGACAGTTTGGCCTGTCACTCTATCCTTCCGATATGAAGCATTAATTGCCAGTATTTTTGTTATAATTTCAGATTGTTTTTTAAAAGGAATTGTTCAGTTTTTTCGATAAAAACATCTGGAATTTCTACAACTTTTCTCAACTGATAGTCAAATGCCAAACAAGTTGTAAAGCCGCTTAGCAGTTCCTGTCTATCCGATTCCCTAATGACACTATAATTAAGGGTAAATTTTTTTCCGGCTATTTCTGCTACTGCTACATTCACAATAAGTTGGTCATGTAGAAAACCTTCGCGGTGATATTTCACTCCGGATTCCACGATTATAATTCCTCTATTGCCACCTATATCTTTATCTGAAAGTCCAATATGTTGGAAGAAGTCGACACGGCCCTTTTGGAAGATCACCAAAGCTCGTTCATTGCCAAGATGGACACCGGCGCTGATATCAATGTCATTTACAATATAGTGGGTAGAAAAAAAGTTCGCCATTATTTTATTCCTCGGATATTTTCAAAAACGATTTAATCCTCTCTACAAGGAGTTGCTGCTACATACAGTTTTGCTCTTAGAGGGAATCTTGCAAGCCAACAATTACAGCCACCATCTTTTCTTATGAAAGACTGTTTGTAACGGAATCCACTGAATTCGCCATCCAGAATTTCGAAAGCGATCTTGCATAGTTCGAAGTCGTTTTTGAAATAACATTTTAATTTTAATGCGTTATAATATTATGAAAAATATTTCTCTGCTAACGCCGGAATGACTTGTCCGGCTTCACTATGCATTGCTGCCATATGGTAGGCAATCCGCCGGTCAGTTTTCAATAATCATATCGTCAATTGGGCGACGCAGACTGAAGGGTGCCACGGGGCCATGGCCGAATCGAACCATGAGCAGCGTGTGTTCTCCTTCGAGCTTCAACCATGATTCGAACTGCGAGCGTAACTCGCGCACTTCGATCGGCTGGTTGATGAAGGCGGTACGAATATTAAGCACAGTGGCTTGCAGGGCGAAGCGCTCGTATGCGCGTCCAACCTCAACCCACGCGGCCTTATCGTCGCGACTTGATACGAAAACCGCGACACCAGCTGAACTCCTGATCATGGCAGCATCCGTTTCGGCTTGCCCTTTAGGTGTGAGCACCAGCCCGATAACCAATTTCGCCAGCCACCTTGGTAATGCCGGTTGGCCACTGATACGTCCGGCCAAGCCGTCGCCCTTGCGCATTGCCTCAGCAAGATTGAAACGAATCCAAGCAACGAGTTCCTTTCGGAACGCCCGATCAGTCAACTGGGCGATATTTCCCCGCGTGACGTAATCAATCACTGCGCTCTTCTGCGTGTCGGACGACAACATGATGGTACGGACAAGTGGTCTTTTACCCGCCTCTTGCAATTTATCAAGCTCCTTCACTCCGATTGGGCTGCCGTCATAGGCTGCCTTAACACATTGCCGCTTGGGTATTGCCCGATAAAGATCCGTCACCCGAGCCGTGGCCCCTCTTTTCAGAAAAATGTTAATGCCGTTTTCACCGGTATCGAATTGAACCTCAGCTGAAAAGCCCTGTGCCGCAGCTGCATGAACAAGATTCTCGGCAGCGCAGCCTAGGCTCTTGAAGAGATGGCTGTCATCGGGGTCAACAACCGGCCAGCGCCGTGAGAAGTCAGGCAGGATGGTGATTTGGTCTTTTTGGATGCGGAACTTCCAGGGCTGAGTGTTGTGGCTAGAGGCCGCTAGAGTGGCGTACCGAATCAACTCTCTTGCATCCAAGTTAGCGTCTGACTGTTCAATCGGCAGACGCATGTCGCTTGCCGCTTGGTCGTATTCTTGGGTCGATGCCATAGTGTCTCCTTCCACTGGATAACGGAATCAGCGGCCCGTGACGCCGAACGCTGCGCATAACCGGCTGGCAATGGAGCGCAGCGGAATTGCCAGTCCGAGTTGATGCGGTTGCTGGCAAACAATCAATTAGCCGGTTCACAAAAAAACAACTATTTACTTTCAAGCCTCCATCGACACGTCTCCGGCGTTATATACCAAAATGACATCTCCAGGCAATTCTACTGTTCGTTGTATATCAGGTATAAGCTTAATGTCATCTTCACCGTTTCCAAGCCCGAATCCGCTGAAAAGCAAGGCGGAGGGATGCATGTGTGTCCGCACTGCTTCGAATGGATCCTCGGTTGGCACGACAAAAATGTCGGCTTCAATGCGGCCTTTGGCGAGCATTTCAGATATTTCCTTTTCGATGTTATCAACATCAGCTTTGAACGGTACGGGGCGAATAATTCGAATTGGATGATCTCGCCATTCACGGTTTTTCTTAAGCATAAAGGACAGCAGCAGCATCAATTCGACGTTTTGAACTGAATCCCACCAGATATTGATGTATCCCTCTGGTATTTGCGTCTTCTCATCTTCCTGCTCCGTAGCCACAATAATTAGACTGCGCTTCATTTCTTTGATGGTGGCTATCGTCTCCCAGAAGTCCTCAGCCTTTTCCGGGTCGTCGCTCCATCCAAGCATGACAGTGTTGGGTCTTATTCCGCCTATTCCATGGCACTGAATAAGCGCTTTGACAGCGGCATGCAGGTCTTCTTCGACAATGGCAACGGGAAAGGCGGGAAGCTCTTCCTTAAGAATGAACTTGCGCAGAATATTTTCCGCTTCATGCCGTCGTTTGTGAAGCTGCTCCAAATCCCCTTTGATGATGTGACCCAGCGTAACAATACCGCTGTCCACGGTAAACCAGCAGGCGTATTCCGCCAGATGCAAACGGCTGGACGCGCCGCCGGTGAGGGCGAGAATCGAAGGACGCCAATTCTTGGGATGATAACGCTCCCGCTCCAGACGCAACAAAGCATTGCGCGCAACCTGGAATGCAATACCGCCATCAATATCGCCCCACTTGACCTTGATTTCCGAACGAGTAATAAAAAAGTAAAAACCACCCCCCAGGACTAAAGCCACTGAAGCCCAAAGAGCGTTGATTAAAAACATGACACCGATACAACCAATGGCGCCAACAATGGCAACTGACCAATGGTTGAAGCGGAACGTGGGCCGGAAGCTGGGATTGCTTGAACGCCCTTCGTAAAAACAGGCCAAATTGATCGTGGCATAGGTCATCAAAAAGAACATGGTGATGACAGGAGCAATGGTGTCAAGATCCCCTGCCATGACACCGATCTGTGCAATTAAGAATGTCAGCACGACAGCGCGCCGGGGCTCCCCGGATAGTCCGCTGCCTTGACCAAACCAGCGCAGGCGTTTGAAGATGTTGTCACGGGCAAAAGCTTGAAGAATACGTGGCGCACCCATCATGCTGCCCAGGGCTGAGGAGAGCGTGGCACAAAACACGCCGGCGTAAACGAGAGTTGGCGAAAAGGCATAATCCTTCATAACGAACCCTTCGCCAAGCAGCTCCGCCCGAGGGATAACTGCTGCAAACACCACGATTAAGGCAACATAAATGAGGGCCGAAACGCCAATGGCGGCAAATGTGCCGTTGGGGATGGAACGAGCCGGATCCTTCAAATCACCGGACATATTGACCCCGGCCATGATCCCGGTAACAGCCGGGAAAAAAAGTGCAAAGACTGTAAAGAAGGAGAATTCCGGCGACCACTGAGGTGTTAAATTACTGCTGAGGTTCTCGAAAGAAAAGCCTGTCCACGCCCCTATAAAAAAAGACAGAATAGACAAGATCAGGATGACGAGAATGCCGTACTGGAGTCTAATCGTCCAGCCGGCACCTATATAGACGCAGACAAAGACGACAATATTGGTGAGCGTGGCGAAGGTTCT
Source organism: uncultured Desulfopila sp. (assembly GCA_964412665.1). Taxonomy (GTDB): domain Bacteria; phylum Desulfobacterota; class Desulfobulbia; order Desulfobulbales; family Desulfocapsaceae; genus Desulforhopalus_A. The sequence goes on along the minus strand of CAYPPR010000005.1, from coordinate 24,206 downwards.
GAAGGAAAGCTCGAGATTGGGAAAGGCGGAAAAAACGGCTTCTGTAAAACCAACCACATAAAGTGTAACAGCAACAGCTTGGGCAATGAAGAAAAAGGTGGCGATGACGCCCCCGAACTCCACGCCTAGACTGCGACTGATCAAGTAGTAGGCGCCGCCGCCTTTAACGCGCATGTTGGTGGCTATGGAGGCGACGGATAGGCCTGTGATCAAAGAGATTGCCTTGGCGGCCAATAGAATCAAGAGCGCATTCCATACACCGGCATATCCTACTATTGTGGAAAAACGTAGGAACATGATTACGCCAAGGATCGTCAGCAGACTTGGCGTAAAAACGCCGCCAAAGGTGCCAAACCCTTTCGGCTGTAATTCATTTTTGGGGGTTTTGTCGTTCATAGCAGTCTTGTCAACGCCGCGCTCTGCGGCAAATTTGTAGCGCAGCGGAAAATTTGTCCGGCAGCAGCGCCTTGTTAGCTTTTGGCTCTCATTGATTGCACAAAGTATATCCACGAATGAGCTTTACTATTCTTGTGGTTTTGATGAATCGACCTAGCTCCATAGTAAAGACCGAATGGGTTTAGGATTGTTGGAAGCGGTAAATTACTAACCACTGCTTCAAGACTACTTTTCCCTATATTGGGCTTAATTTTGGATGCTAAATCCCACAATGTGGATTCTAACTCAGACGAAAGAGCTTCATCTATTGGCTCTTCCCGATCCTCAAGTGAAAATAATTTTGCGTCTAATGGCCTGAATATATTTATCTTCTCTTAACTCTAGAATATGATCCCAGCTCAGATCTTCAAATTTTGGATAACTAGATCAGTTGTGAATAACTCACCAACATCAGGTCCTTGCTGGGATGAGCTGACTGCTTGTGCAACAACTGGCGCAAAATTAATATGAAAGTCTTTGTAGCGGTTCTTCAAAAGGAAGTTAAACCCGAGATCAGAACTTATATCACCGCCGACTATTGCTTCGGCCTTGTATTCTTTATGATGATTATGGATTCCCATTTCTTCATCAATGAGGCTTCTTCCCCAGGAAAATTTCGAAATTTCATTCGATTGAAACTCTGAAACATAGTCACGAGCTTCAGTATGTGTTTTTTCCGGGTCATCCACAATATCCCATAAATCAACAAATAAATCCTGAAATTTCTTGTTTCGGGATAGCTTCAGTCTCTCTTTCAGCTCTACCTCTTCGCTTGCTAAAGTCGAGACGTATTCATGCAAGCTTGAAAACAGATCACCTTTCCCGATAGGGCAGCCATGTCTATTAAATATTACCTGATCAAACAGAAGCGCATACCGCTTGTACATCGATGCTGTGCTGATTTTTGAACGATGAAAGTTCATCGAATTCGAGAATGATGAATAGACTTTCATATTGCCTCTAGAGAGCTAATGCTTTGCTCACCGGTAAATTGCGAGCGCAGCGAGTAAGTTATCCGCGTGCAGCAATATGTTAACTGTTGATGCACAAGATCAGAGGGACATGATCGCTGACAGAAATCCAGTCATCATAACCTCCGACTGTTAGCGAAGCGGCATCAGCCAAATCTGAAGAGGTGAACACATAATCGATGTGATATGCCTTCTGGTGATTTCTCTGAAGAAAGAAAGTTGGCCTTGTCTCCCGACCTGGGACCTCTTCGCAATTGCGATGATACTGGCTTTCAAATCCCAAATGCTCAAGCTCTGCAACCACGTCTGAATGATTCCACCATCGGTCCGGCTTATCCCATATGGGGTTGCTGTTAAAGTCGCCGAGAATGATCGTCTTCGGATTGCAGAGATCATCCCTGTGGATTTGGAGATACTTCCAGAACTGCCCCATATATCCAAAGGCTTCGTTATTGCTCCCCTTTGTCCATACTGCCACGGCAGTAATTTGCTCATTGATCATGAACGGCAGAAAAAGCCGGAGATCTTCCGTATGCCAGCGCAGCGTGCCGCTTTTACTTTGCAAGCCGGCCACACAGAACGTACCGTTCCAGTCGAGCCTCTCTACTCGGTTACCATTCCGCGGGAAGACACCAATACCGAGATTCTTTGACTCACCAACCCAAAGATAACCTGCTGCCCACTCTTCATATTCATCGGTAGACAACGCGGGATTCTCGCACTCCTGAACCACAAGAATATCAGCGCCCAAGCTATCAGCTTCCGCCAATTTTCGTCTAAGTGCTCCGTTACAATTCCAAGTTGCGATCTTCATAGATTCAGACAGTTAACGTGGAATTCACCGGAAACTTTGTAGCGCAGCGGAAAACGTTGCCGGTGAAATGACTTGTTAACTTGTATTTATTTTAGCATTTTTGATATATGCTGCCCTCTTATTATCCTATTACTTCTATCATTACTTGCCTGTAAAGCCGCTTTGTAATATTCTAGAGCATCAGGATTTGATGGACCTTTCCCTTGAGCAACTAGCTCTACATCATTGTAAAAATTGTCTAGATTATTCCTTATAGATGAAACACTTAGCTTATGATTTTTTTTGATTATTGCCCTATGCAATTCAATAAATAAAGTGAAGAAGTCTGCTTTTTTAAATGCTCTAGAGGAAGATTGAAAATTTAGTGAATCAATGAAAATCAAAATTTCTCTAATCTCTGCATATACTTTATCTTTATATGGAAATTCTTCATTATACTTAAATAGATATTCTTCAAGATCATTATCTCTATTAAAATAAGTGCTTAGCATTGTGATTATCAAAACAAGACAATATTTTGTGTCATTCATTCGTTTGATATCTGTTGCGGTGAAAATCCTGTAGTTTTCAAAAAAATCGATTTGTGCTATTTCTTCTGCAAAATTTTTAAATTCTCCACCAAACCTAGAGTTGTGCAACTCCATCGCGTTTAAACCATAACTAGTCGAATTTATCCTTTTAAAAACCTCCTTGATTATTTCCAATGCCATATTTCCCATATCACGAACAACTACTTTGTACTCAAGAAATTCGATCTGTTTTTCTTCTTCAAGATCGCTATACATAGGAATATGTATTTCCTAATTTAATATCTGGAGAACCTTTGAAATACTGATATAGAGTAGTCAACCTTTGTTGGCCATCAACAAGAACCTCTGCACCTTCACCTGTTTTTGGGTCAACTTTTCCAGCAGCTATATATATCTCCGGAAAAGGGTATCCTTCTAGAACAGTTTTTATAAACTCGACCTTGTCTTTATTTGTCCAAACCAACCTTCTTTGAAAGTCTGGTTGAGGAATTAATGTATTGTTTCCTATTGCCGTTAGTAAAACTCTTAGTCGCCTATTTGATGCAGATGTGTCCATTATGCAGTCTCCTGAATACACTGATCTATGCAAATTAATTGATATTGCTTTAGAAAAAAATGAGAATGATATATACCAGCTCTGATTTTATATGGACCGCATACCTGATCACTTGTCAATTTATTAAAAAACTCCCACCAATTATTAGTAAATTCGAAATATTTGCTAGAAGGCAATTTGTCTGGTCTAATCCAACCACTAGATAAATATTTGAAAAATGTTTTAGCTTGAGGCCAATCAGCAGAGCTTTTGTTGTAAAGATATGCCTCTTTCCAAACTGTTTCAAATAATGATGGAGATACTATTGCAAGGTCAATGTCTGAATCGTCTCCAAATTTAAAAAATCGTTTTTGTGGTTTTAGGCTGAAACCTAATTTGCCAAAACCTACAAGTATAATATCAGTAAATTCTATGAAATATCTTTTTGATATTGCTTCTCTTACTTTATAATGTTGGTTAAGATCTAACGCAAAACACTCAGAACCTAAGATATATTTCATATAAACTTGCTCGTTTGTTAGATTTAGCAAGTCAAGTTTAAAATTATCAATTTCCATAGGTAGTGTTCTGTTTTCTGCGGGACATTGTTTACAGAAGTTAACGTTTGAGCTAACCGGTTTGCAAAAGTTGCAGAGCGAAGTGGCGCGGCTTTTGGAAATCCGAGTTTAGCGATTTGTTATGTTTAATGAGCTACGATGTTGCTTTTAGTCACCGTCCCGTATGCGACTACGACTTCTTTTTCACTATCGATCGGATTGTAATATAAAATACTATCTCTTGGAATTACCGAACGGACGGTTACTCCCCGAGGTTTATCGGAATAGACAGTAAATGCAAACTCTTCTGCTTTCTTTTGACATAGAGTCCATGACATACCTAAAACATTTGAATTAAATTCATCAATGCTCATTCCTCTGTAAGCAACCACTAAGCTTGGTAAATGAGCATCAATGATTTCAGTCGAAGTAATACGTTCTTTTAGGAAAATACGGGGTCCCTCATTTTCAGCTTGTCGATGCTTAAAAAGCTCAGCTAAGCCACCAGAAAAAAACCAGCCAAAATAACATATAATTTCATACAAATTGTCTTCTTGATCTTCGTTAATAACACAAACAGAACGGATACGAACAGAAGCTCTTGCTTTTAGGTCAGCAAATTCTATAGATTGATTCATTATATTT
>CAYPPR010000005.1:0-19709 GCA_964412665.1 uncultured Desulfopila sp. | reverse complement strand
GGTTAGACTCTCTCTTAGCTTATGTGATTCATTATATTTAATTGGGAAAGTATTTCTCTCGCCTTGTCCTTTAATAAAAAACTAACCAATTCATTGAAGCATTGTGTTTCAGGTCCAAATAGTGCTGAGAGATAGGCCTCAAACTCAGAGATGTTTAAACACATCTGGTTACTGAGAAATTCGGCATTTTCTTCATTAAATATCACTTGATACCTATAATTTAAGATTAAACGTAAGGTTTGATGTGGGGGCGGATAAAGCGCTACCCCTCGCTTTATCCGCCCCCACACTAATGATTTGTTATTTTTACAGTATTTTCTTTTTGAGCTCTTCTAATTTAACAGCAAATTCTTCCTGAGACAGAATGCCTTCATCTAGAAGCTTTTTGTATTTTAACAAATCATCCTGTGCTTTATTTTTTTCTCGTTCTTCTACTGTTTTTTCTAAAAATGCAAGTGGCTTGCCTTTAAATAGAATTACGACTGCGCTCAAAACAGCATAACCAATACCTGCATATGCAATAAAATTCCCTAAATCTCTCATTTCTGCGAAATCATGTAATACGGCACCAAGTAAGAATATTGCACCACCAATTAGTATATGGAGTATTATTTTTTTAATCATTGAGTATTCCTATCATTAATTTGATTTGATTAAACATAACGTTGAGCTAAGGGGCGGTAAGTGCATAACCCCGAAACTGGTTTAGTGTTTTTAAGTTTTGATTTAACTTTGTGGTTGGTAAACGCCACAGCCTCTTGCCGTCCCTCTTGAGCAACTGGTTAAATTTCTTTATTATGGCTTATAGTTTTGCACTAGCGTCACAGCCCGGCCGATTGCTATTAAGTCACTAAGCAAAAGCCAAGCGGCAAAAGCTTCAGTTAATCCGAGCATCAAGAATGCTTGAGTAGCATATGGGCCTGAATTGCTTATTCCCGGATTAAACCATTCGATAATAGATATAATTAACGCACACACTGCCATGATTGGAACGAAACACCAAATACAATACCCAATGTAATATCTTATGTTTAAATATTTTCCTTTCTCAATAAACCATTCTCCTTTTGGGGTGACATGTCTATAACAGCTTCTATACAACTCAATAACCATGTTTTTGTTATGGGGGTGGTTTAATATATTTTTAATTGCTTGAATATCTATATTTTTAGCCTGATATAATCTTTCAAACTCATCTTGGATTTTTGCATCACTCAGGGTTGAATAATTTTCTTTTAGAGTTAATCTTTCTTTTTTCAGTTTGGAGTTGTTATTTTTAAGATAAAAATAAAGTTTTATGGAAAAACCCAATATAAAACAAACTAGCCCAAAAGCTTGAGGCCAGCCAAAGGACTCTCCTGGAGTACTCATTGATTTTTCCAGAACACTGGTGTTGAAGCAGTAAAGAAAAACATCCCAGAAACCAAAGCCAATGAACATTACGCCTATTATAATTAGGCGACTTGATATTGTCCCTATTAGCCATGTCTTTATGAATTCAATTATTTTATCTTGAGTTGAGTTTTCCATTATTTCTAAGCTTATTTCTACATTTAACGTCTTAAATAAGTGGCGCTCCGCGTTCTTTGCGTAGCGTCCAGCCCGCGTGTTTTGTGGGCGACCTTGATTTGATTGTTAAGTGTTTTATTCATGTAACTAGGAATACAGTGCCAGCACTATAGACACCCATGTTAAACCAAAAATAATAACGCTCGTATTTTCAGACTTGTTGTTAATGTGAAGGAATAGAAAACCGAAGAATAATGCTATAGGCATAGATATGATTTTAGACAGCCCAGAGACATCTTCACCCAAAAACCAAAGAATAGCTTTCATAAGCAGGCCAAACAGAGACACGTAGAGAAAAGATCGTAAAATCAATAGTCTCAGATGCTCATCAGATGACATAGGCTGAACATTTTTCGAGAGAAATGTCTCCTTCAAGATATTGAGTATCTCCTGATCTGCTTTGTTTAGCTTAAACATTTCTCTGCATAATGTGTGACACCTAACAGCGTCAATACATGGAAAATATCTACCATATCACCTTATATCTGCAGTGATTTTCCATGCCATATGCTATCAGGTCAACTAAAGTGGATTAAATTGTCCACCTATCAATTTTTTATTTATAAATTCCATAATAATTGATATTATCATACGTATTATGGAAAACAAGCTAAGGTTCACACCAAACCCAAATTTGTAATTAATGGATCAGGTACTTGAAACCCTGAGATATTATCATTATGCCCGATCCACCGAGAAAACATATAGCCAATGGATTTTGCGCTATATTTGTTTTTACGAGAAAAAGCGCCATCCAAAAGATATGGGTGCCCAGGAAATTGAGCGTTTTTTGTCCCACCTGGCAACAAACGAAAACGTCGCCGCCGCAACGCAAAAACAGGCTCTTAATGCACTAGTTTTTCTTTACAGGGATGTCCTCCACATTCCTCTTGATGGATCCATCGCTCCTATTCGTTCCAAACGAAAACGACATCCACCCACTGTTTGCACAGAAGATGAGATAGAAAGTATTTTTAAACAAATGCAAGGTACGCATCTGTTGATGGCCAGATTGATTTATGCCTCGGGTATTCGGCTTATGGAATGCATTCGACTTCGCATCCATGATGTTGACTTTGGCCAGGGACAACTATTTGTTCGCGGGGGCAAAGGCGGGAAAGACAGGACTACGTTTTTACCCAAAATGATCCGAGACGAACTGCGACAACATATTGAACGTGTAAAACATTTACATAGAGATGACCTTGACGAGGGTTTCGGCGAAGTCTATCTGCCCAACGCACTTGCTAAAAAATACCGTAAAGCTGCATGGGAGACAACATGGCAATACGTATTCCCGTCAAAAAATCGTTCCATTGATCCACGGACTAAAAAGGAAAGAAGGCACCATGTGCTCGAATCAGGGCTGCAAAAGGCTGTTAAGGCCGCTGTTCGTAAGGCAGGTATCGATAAACGAGTAACCGTGCATACTCTCCATTCTTTTGCAACGCATATGCTCGAGCATGGCACCAATATTCGTATGTTACAGGAACTGCTTGGGCATGCTGATGTGAAAACCACGGAAATTTATACACATGTAATGAGAAGAGATATAGGTGGCCTGCAAAATCCGCTGGATAGGCTGTATGGCTTGTAAAATCCGGAGCAAACGCTCGACATACTGATACAAGCCCAGAGCATTAGCAATGTCCTGGGGGATCACGCCGAAAAGGGGCCGGCCCTTCACCGTCATTCATTTCGCGCCTGCAGTTGCAGAATCCAAAGATCGCCGGCAAGCCATTGGTCCTTTTCTTTACGCAGTTTTGTCTCTTGCCTTGTCACTACCGTCCAGCCGGTGGCAGAGGCGATGTTATGTATATAGCCCCGGGAATAGGCAAATCTGCCGGTTTTTTGCAACTGATAGCCTGACGAATTTAGCGTCTCCGTGGAAAAGCAGAAGATGGCCTCCGGCCGGGCAACAGCCCGCAGGCCGGTGAAAATATCGTCCAGCGCACCGACATAGATAAACACATCGGTGGCGAGAAAAAAATCATAAGTGGCTGTGGTCGTCTGTACATAACGGCTGATGCTGTCCTGATACAGCCCCTGGTAACAGCACTTCTCTGCCGCCTGTGCAAGCATGTTGGCGGAGAGGTCTACACCATCAAGAACCGTGACGATTTTCTTAAAGGCAATACCGCTGAGGCCGGTGCCACAACCGAGATCAAGGCCCCGGGCGTATTGACTTTTCACACCCTGCAGGCCGGTACAACCCTGCAAACAGGCAAACAACTGCCGGGGATTGTCGTATCCCAGGCCATCGACCAGACTTTTCTCAAAGCCTTCGGCATAGGCGTCGAAAAAATGCTGCACATAGGCATCGGGGGCACAGTCAAGCGGTGTGCCGAGAAGTGAGGCAAGCATGTAATGGGCGGCATCGTCTTTTGGCCGCAAGGTCAATACCTGTCGATAGCAGACTTCCGCCTGCTCTGTATCCCCGCTGCGATGATAGAGATAAGCGAGATTGTTGAGGGCAGGCAGGTATGCACTCTCGAGCGCCAACACCTTCTTGTAACAGGAAATGGCCTGGGTATCGGCATAGGTGTCACGGTAACAGCCGGCAAGATTATACCAGCCGTCGGCATGGTCCGGCATCGCTTGCAGCAGCGTGCGGTATGAGGCGATTGCCGCGACACTATCACCGGTTTTTTTCTGACAAAGAGCCAGATTAAACAGGGTGTCACTGTCTTCAGGCCGACAGCTCAGTGCCTGAGAAAACTCGCCCAGGGCAGCGGAGAAATTTTCCAGGCTATGGTAGACCAGGCCGAGATTATAGCGAAGCGTGGCCGCTTCCGGAAAATAGTGCAGCAACAGCAAGTAATTGTCCATAGCCTCGGCAAAACGCCCTTCTGTCTGGGCGGTGCACGCCTCGGTGAAGAGACGGTTCAGCTCTTCGTCGGAATGCGTCGGTGGGGAGATGGACATTTGTTTACCGGTCCTTATTCTGAAAAGTGTTCATGGGAGATTGCCCGACAGCAGCCGATGGTGTATTCTCTCAGCTCAATTTTCAATCACCGGAGACGTTCCATGAAACCGTATGACAGCTACCTTTTCGATGCCGACGGCACCCTCTTTGACACAGTCGACCTTATCTGTTCCTGTTTTCAATATGTTGCAGAGAAATATGCCGGCAAGACCATGGACAGAAGCATCATTATCAATGGCATTGGTCTGCCGCTGAAAAGTCAGCTCATTACCCATCTGGGCGCGGAACTCGACCATGATCGGATTCTTGATGATTATCTGCAGTATCAGCTGAGTATCATGGAGAACAGTATCCACCCCTTTCCCCACGTCACCGAGACCCTGGAACGACTGAAGAGTGCCGGAAAAAAACTGGCCATTGTCACCTCACGAAGGCGCTTCAGCATGGAGAAAATCCTCGAATCCACCGACACCGCCAAATATTTTGACGTGCTGGTCACCCCTGAAGACACCGCGAGACATAAGCCGGACGCCGAACCGGCCCTCAAGGCCATGTCCCTGCTGGGGGCGGATAAAACCAGCACCGTTTTTACCGGAGACGCCCTCTACGATATCTGCAGCGGGGCCGGCGCCGGCATCGACACCATCTTTGTCAACTGGAGCCATGCCGCACTCTCTTCCCTGCCGGTCCCCCCCACCTGGTCGATTGATTCCCTGCAGGAATTGACCATCTTCTTAAACGACCGGTAGATGGACAGCGGATAATTAGTTTTTTATGAAGCCGGTTCGGGCTGAGGCGCAGGCTCCGGTTCAGGCTCAGCCTGAGGTGCGGTTATCTGATGAATCTTGGCCCTGGTTTTATCCAGCCATGACTTTGTTGTTTCCTTGGTTTTCTGCCAGAATCCCTTGCTTTTTTCCGCCGTCTCTACGGCCACCTCTTCCGAGACCTCCGCGGTTTTTTCGGCGACTTCAGCGCTTTTCTCCTTGGTTTTATCCCAGGTCTCGGCGGTCTTTTCCTTGGTTTTCCGCCACGCTTCTCCGGACGCATTGCCTACGGCCTTGGCAGCTTCGCTAATCTCTTTACCGGCGGTTTCCCACTTGCCGGATTCCTCCGCCGCTAAGACCGGGGCGGAAAGAAGCACCAGACAACTCAAGGTTACGACTATTTTACAGAGAACACATTGCTCAATTTTCATACACTTCCTCCTTTTTTTACACAAACCAAACCGTTATTGCAGCGGAGGTGCATACTGCAACCCACCATTGTTCCAAAGATTATTTAAACCGCGCTCTATCTTCAAAGGAGACCCCGCGCCAAAGTTTCGTTCGAAGACCTCCCCATAATTGCCCACCTGGCGAATTATCCGAGCAGCCCAGTCGTCCGGTAAACCAATACCTTTTCCAGCCGCTCCCTGCAGGCCGAGCAATCTTCTTACGGCAAGTATATTGCTGGCTTGCATCTCTGCAATATTTGCCGAAGTCACCCCCAGTTCTTCGCCATTAACCATGGCATACAGTGACCATTTGACGATATTCGCCCAGGTGTGATCATCCTGTCGGACAACCGGCCCAAGCGGTTCCTTGGCGATAACCTCGGGCAGCACTACGGCACTGTCCGGTTTGGCTAACCCCAATCGCAATCCATATAGCAGCGACTGCTGCATGGAGATGGTGTCGCAGACCGCATTTTGAAAGCCTTCTAAGGCCAGATCAACATTGTCATAAGAGACAAATCGATGCTCGATTTTATTTCTCTCGAAATAATCGAGGAGATTCGCGGCAAAACGGGATTTCACGGGGCTACATACCTTTACCTTTTTCAGCTCAGACAGACTGCCGGCGTTCAGCTCTTTTGCGACCAGCAGACCCTGGCCGTCAAAATAACTGATCCCGGCGAAATGAACGGCGAGGGCCGATTCCCGGGTAAAGCTCCAGGTCGAGTGACGGGAGAGGATGTCCACCTCACCGGCAAGCAGGGCGGTGAAAGATTCGTTATCGGCCAGCGGCAGGAATTCCACCTTGTCGGCATCTCCCAGCGACGCTGCCGCCACAGCCCGACAAATGTCCACATCAAGACCGGCCCACTTGCCACGTGCGTCGATACTGGAAAAGCCGGGAGATCCTGCCGATACACCACACCGGAGAAAACCGCGCTGGACAACCTCCGCTCTGGTGTAGGCGTGCGCCGTGCCGACTAGAACGAGCGTTGCCAGTAACACCAGCAGCAAGCTATTGTTTTTCATAATTATATTATGGTCTTTTGTAAAACGAGAAGATTCCGGGTCGAGCCGATAATTACGCGTTGCCCATCTCTTACACAAAGTAACGGGAAGCGCGTCAAGCATACCAGCCGTCCATACGATTGTCCATCGAAAGGAAGCTCGAAAAAAGACAATTTCCGTCCCTTTCTCACGATGCTTTCCAGCAGAGCACTTTTCCCATTCCCCTACTGGACGATAGTTGCTATCTTACGGCCACTCAGGCCGACATCACTTACTGCCGCTTAACACAAGGTACCTTAATTCCGGTTGAATAACTTTGCCAAAAAAACAATTCAGAACCGCTCGATTCACCGCCACGGAAATACTCTGCAGCCTTTATCGGAGTCGATCGCCGGTGAAACTGCTTTTTGATCGGCTGGTGCACAAATACTGCCTTGAATCCAACGAACGAAACCTGACCATGCAACTGGTCTACGGTGTCCTGCGCCATCGGCAGCTCCTGGACAGGATGCTGCAGCTCCTCTCGAAAACACCGCTTGGTAAACTGGATCCTTTTGTCCATCAGGCGCTGGCCGTCGGCTTGTATCAACTCTTTTTCCTGAAACGTATTCCGCAATCAGCCGCCGTCAACGAGGCAGTTGAAAGCTGCAAGGCGGCAAAAATCCCGCAAAGACTGCATGGATTTGTCAACGGGGTCTTGCGGCAGGCTATTCGCCAACAAGAGATCATGGTAGACAAAGCACAGATCGACAGCAGCGGCGGACCGATCCTCAATCACCCGCAATGGCTGATAAAGCGCTGGCAGCAGAATTTCGGTCTTGAGGAGACGAAGAGAATCTGCGCGGCAAACAACTGTGAACCGACCCTGGTGGTGCGGGTGAACAGTCCAACCATCAGGCGAGAAGATTTCTGCCGGACACTTACAGAGGCCGGTATTCCCTGCAGTCCAGGTGCATACTCCCCGGAAGCGGTTGTTCTTGCCAACTTTCACGGTTCCATCACGACAATTCCAGGCTACAATGGGGGTTTTTTTCAGGTGCAGGACGAAGCTGCTCAGCTAGCCACTCAGCTGCTGGGGCCTTTTCACGCGGGGGGCCGATACCTTGACGCCTGTGCCGGTCTTGGTGGCAAGACCTGTCACCTCCTCCAACTGGCCAGGCAGCATGACCTGCACATCCATGCGGTCGAACCGGAAGTGCACCGCTTAAAAAAACTAAAAGAAAACCTGGCCCGCCTGTTTCCGGGAGAGAGCCCGGACATTTACGAAGGACAGCTGCAGCAGTTTTCCTCTCTTTACGGTGATCTTTTTTTTGACGGTATACTCATCGACGCGCCCTGTTCCGGCACCGGCGTCACCGGACGACACCCTGATATCCGCTGGAACAGGCGCCCCGAAGAGCTGATGCGCTATCAACAGGAACAACTGGCCCTGCTTTCGGTCGCGGCCGGGCTTGTCGCACATAACGGTCTACTGGTCTACGCCACCTGCTCGCTGGAACCGGAAGAAAATAAGCGAGTGGTCGAGCAGTTTTTAGCCGACCACCAGGGGTTCGTTCTCACCGACTGCACGCCGTACCTGCCGGAACCTGCCCGCCGTTTTGTAGAAAACAATTTTTTCATGCCCCATCCCTCGGCGACTATAGACGGCTTTTTTGCCGCACGCATGCTGCGCAGCTAGAAACTTGTCCTAAGAGAGAAGGCCAGGTTTTTCTTTGCCAACGGACATGGTCTGTTGTACATTCTCCCCATCCGTTATCAGAGAACTAAAACCTCCCCTGCGGTATGCAGGTTTCCTCAACCAAGGACACATAGAATGGCAGAAATCAAGAGTACAATGGAAATGGTGTTGGAGCGCGCAGCAAAAATGGCCGCAGCGGCAACTCAGGATGTCGAAAACGAGGATCTGGTCAAAACCGGCATGCGGCTGGCCGCCGATTTCCTCAACCAAAAAGAAACGGATCTCGCCCAGTTACTTGCTGCACAGCCGGCGCAGGACCAGGTGGCAATACGCAAAGGCATGGCCAAAACACTGCTGCGAAATATCGTGCTGCCGCGGGATGAAGAACTGCAGGCTTCGGGGAAAATTGCCCTGCAGGGCGTTCTCGCCATTGATGGCCAAAGTGCCGAAATCAAAACAATCTGCCAGGAACTGGTGCAGATTCTCGAGCAGTATGGCCGGCATAAGGAACAGATGACCCAACAGCTTGACGATGCCATCAGGGCACAACTGGAACAGCAGCAGACGGCCCAGGGGCAGGAAGGACAGCCCGTCAACCCGGCAATGCATCCGCAATACAGGGAAGAGCTGTCGAAAATGTTGACGAGTCTCAACAATCAATACAATGATGCCATGAACCAGCGCAAGGAAATGATTCTAGAGCGATTTTCGCCCGCTGTCCGCTAAGGCCAAAAAAATTGCAGCAACCCAACCAACCAAAAGACAAGAAGGCTTATGGATTACCACCAGCGGATAGCAAAACTGCAGGCAAAACTCAGAAGAAAAAGAATTGACGCCTTTCTGGTCAGCAAACCGGAGAACCGCCAATATCTGTGCGGCTATCGGGGCGGTGACCATGGCATCAGTGAGTCCTCGGGCGTGCTCCTGGTTCCTGCCCGGGGCAAGGTACATCTGCTCACTGATTTTCGTTTCAAACTCCAGGCGGAACAGGATGTCCCCTGGGCCGAGGTGGTCATCTACCCCAAAGGTTTACTGAAACTGCTCGGTCCGCTGCTTGGCGATCTGCAGATAACGTCGCTGGCCTTTGAAAGCGACTACACCTTGCATTCTTTTGCCGACAAAATGACCACCGCGCTGGCGAAACAAGACATAAAAAGTGTGCCGACCGAAGGCCTGGTCGAAGCAATGCGGATAATCAAAGATGAAAAGGAAATTGATCTTATCCGCCAGGCCGTTCGCCTGAATGAGGAAGTCTTCACTAATGTTTACCGCTCGCTCTTAGACTACCCGACGGAAATCGATGTCGCCCTGGCCATAGAAACAACCATGCGCCGCAAGGGAGCCGAGGCGCCAAGTTTTTCAACAATTGTCGCCAGTGGCAAAAACGGCGCTCTGCCGCACGCAGTTCCCGGCAGCAGCCCGGTGGAAAAAGATGCTTCGCTGACCATCGATATGGGCCTTGTCCTCAATGGTTATTGCTCGGACATGACCCGCAATCTAGTGCCAGGCCAGCTGCCCGGCACGGCAGATAAAAAATACCGGCAGCTGCACCAGCTGGTGCGCAGGGCGCATCTGGCCGGAGTGGCAACAATCCGGGCCGGAGTCAAGTGCTGTGATGCCGACCGGGCCGCCCGTCACATCATTGCCGATGCCGGCTACGGTGAATATTTCGGCCACTCTCTCGGCCACGGCGTCGGCCTGGCCGTTCACGAGGAACCACGACTTTCAGGCCGCAGCAGTAAAAAGCTGCAGGCCGGCATGATCGTCACCGTTGAACCGGGCATCTATATCCCCGGCTGGGGCGGCATCAGGCTGGAGAACATGTATGTTGTGCGCGAGGAGGGCTGTGAAAATCTGAACAGCGATACCACCTGGCTCGATATATGAAATTGCCGCCGCACATAATTTTTAAGACCACCAGCAGCTGCGACTGCTGATTTTTTTACGAGGATTGATCCTATGCGACAAGTTGTCATCGATGAACTCTCACCAATGGAGCGCGACAATATCGACTCCTACCTGAAAAGATCGCTCAAGCAGGGCCCGATGATCGGCCTGTATTGGATGCAGCTGCCGGACGACCTGCTTTCGCCAACCCAGCTTGATCATAAAGAGCATGGTCCTTTTCACCTGGCAGTGGAAGTGACCAACACCGCGGTAAAGTTTGAGCTTCTCGTGCGCAGCCAGATCAACCTGCACTGCAGCTGCATTGCCCATGCCACTGCCGCCCAGCGCCAGCACGTCCTCGACTTTATCGATAAAATGGTCGAAGAAGAGTTCATTACCTCATAGAAATTCGCCTTTTTTTCAGGGCGACGGCGGTTGAGCAAGGGCCGCCTGGACTTGCAGTATCCTGGCGACAATATCTGCTGCGCCGACAACCTCGGTGACCAGACAAACCGACCTTGCCCCACGCCGGACGATCTGGTCGATGTTGTGCAGCTTGATACCACCGATGGCGACAAAGGGCAGAGAAATATTTTCCACCACCCATTCAAGATAGCTGCAACCAACGGGATCACAGACATCATCTTTTGTCTTCGTGGCAAAGACAGGACCTACGCCGATATAATCGGCACCTTCCCGCACCGCATCTGCTGCCTGGCTGGGCGAATGGGTTGAAAGTCCGACTATTTTCTCCGGGCCAAGCAGCTTTTTCACCTCGCCGACCGGCAGATCATCCTGGCCGACATGAACGCCGTCGGCATCGACCAGCAAAGCGATATCGACATAATCATTAACGATGAAGGTGACCCCGGCAGCCCGGGTCAATGCCCTGATCTGCCGGCATTCTTCAAGAATAGTCCGGTAACTTTTCGCCGGTCTTTTCTCTCGGTACTGGATGATCTGTATGCCGCCCTGGATCATCTGTTCCACCACCTCGATATTGCCGCGTCCGCCGGAGAATTTTTCGGCGGTAATGCCGTATAAACCGATTGGCAGCACCGCGTTTTTCTCATTGTCGTTCATCATCGCTATCCCGTTTTTATAACACAATCCGCCATCATGGCGGCAATAACTGCTATCTTTGGCGCATACAAATCGTTGCCTCGGAAATCGGTCTGAAAATCACCGACAATGGTACAGTTGCCAAGCCGGTGCAGCCGAATCGTCTGAAGTTCCCGACCGGCAATACCTGAAGCAGAAATAATCGGTATGTCCAGGTCGGCAAAGGTTTCCAGCAGCACTTTTTTCATTTCCTGATCGTCAAATCCCTCGACCAGAATTCGACAATCCCTGAAGGTGGCAAGCATGTTTTCCGGCGCAAGCCGCATCCGCGCCGTCTCAATAGCCGCATGCGGATTGATTCTCAAGAGATTTTCCCGCAGCATATCAACCTTGTATTTTCCCAGCTGATCAAGAAAATAGAACTGCCGGTTCAGATTGGACAGCTCCACCCTATCAAAGTCAACAAGTTTCTGGGCAGTATAGCCGGCACGCACAAGGTGCATGGCGACATTCGAGCCGATCCCTCCGACCCCGGCAATACCTACCCGTAGGATATCATCCATCTGATCATGCATCAGATCATATCCCAGTCTTTAAATACCGGTTGATAGCCGGCATCGCGGATGGCCATGACCACCTCCTCGATACTTCGCTCATCGGTAATCTCAAACTGCGGCGTGCCCGTTTCCTGTCGCCGGCCATAACCACCCACCCCGGTGCATGAACCGGCGGAAAACCTGGTTACCCCCAGGCGGATAAGGTTATCGCGGAAGGTGGCACTCTCCCTGGTGGAAACGGTAATGCCGGCCCGTGGCAAAAAGCAGCGCAGAGCGGTCATGAACTGGACAAAGGTCCGGTCATCGGCGGAAAACTCCGGGTGATAATTCCCCTCCGCCGGATTCATGCGCGGCAGAGACAGACCGATCTCCGTCTGCAAAAAAGTATCGTCGAGATACCTGGCGTGCAGCCCGCAAAAGAACACCTCACTGCGCACTTCACCAAGACCGAGCAGCGGGCCGACGTTGACCATGCGCAAACCGGCTCGCGCCCCGCGTTCCGGGGCATCGAGCCGATAGCGATAGTCGGTTTTTCGGCCCGCCTGATGTACAAGGCCATATCGACCTTCATCGTAGACCTCCTGATAGAGCGTCAAGCCGTCGACCCCGGCCAGCCGGAGCCGATGGTAGTCGTCTTCATCGAGTGGAAAGATCTCGATTGAGACCGAGGCGAAATATTTCTTCAGCAGCCGAACGGCATCTTCGAGATAGTCGATGGGCGTGACCCCCGGCGCCTCTCCAGTCAGGAGCAGCAGATGGCGCATGCCGGTGGCGGCGATCGCTTTGGCCTCAATCTCAATTTCCTCCAGGCTGAGCTTTTTTCGAATGATGTCATTGCCCCGATGAAAGCCGCAGTAGACACAGAGGTTGGCGCAGAAGTTGGAAATATAGAGGGGGATAAACAGCTGGATGGTGTGGCCGAAATACTGCCTGGTCAACTGATGGGCCTTGGCCGCCATCTGTTCGAGAGAACCGGAAGCGGCAGGACTGAGCAGGGCCAGAAAATCCTGTTCCGAGAGCTTTTCTTTAGCCAACGCCGCTGCCACCCGATCCGGTGTGACCCCGGCAAAAAATGACTGAAAGTCGAAATGTGCATACCGCTTCATCTCATTATAAAATGACATAATTTTTTTCCACGCCTCTTTAGTTGAGAAAGCCGGTTAACGGCGACGAGGCCTGGGCTGTCGCACTCTCAGTGCCCATTCGCGCCAGATAGGCCATTCGTCCGGCCTGCACGGCCAGGGCGAAGGCACGCCCCATCAGGGCAGGATTTTCCGCCGTGGCAATGGCCGTGTTCACCAGAACCGCATCGGCGCCCATCTCCATCGCTTCCGCAGCCTGGGAGGGGCGTCCGATACCGGCATCAACCACCACCGGAACCCGGCAATTTTCAATGAGCAGAGCAATCAGCGACTTCGTCTCAAGGCCTCGGTTGCTGCCGATCGGCGAGCCAAGAGGCATGATGGCGGCGGCGCCGGCATCTTCAAGTTTTTTCGACAGGGGCAGATCGGGCAGGACATAGGGCAGAACGATGAAATCCTCATGGGCGAGAATCTCCGTGGCCCGCAACGTTTCGTAGTTATCGGGCATAAGGTACTTCATATCGGTGATCACTTCGATCTTGATGAAATTGCCGCAGCCCGCCTCCCTGGCAATCCGAGCGATGCGCACCGCCTCTTCGGCGGTGCGGGCACCGGAGGTGTTTGGCAGCAGCACGACATTTTTTGGTATAAAATCGAGGATATTTTCATTGGTGCCGCCACTGTCGATGCGCCGCAGCGCCACGGTGATCATCTCAGACTCACTCGCCGCAAGCATTTTTGGAATCCAGTTTTTTGCGGCAAATTTTCCCGTACCGGTCAACAGGCGACTGGTAAAGCCGTGTCCACCAATTATCAATTGTTCATCCTGCATGATTCAACCTCCTCCGACAAAATTTAACAATTCAAGGACATCGCCCTGCCTGAGCATCACTGTACGCCAATCGGCCTGTTTGACGATCCGGCCGTTATGTTCGACCACCAGGGAAGCGGCAACCAACCCCTTGACGGCGACCAGGTCTTCAATCGTGCACTCCCGCAGCTGCTCCTCTTGTCCATTGATACGTAGGGCAATTGCCATAGTTCCTCCTTTTGGCAAAAAGCAAAAAAAAATGCCGCCTCCCCATACAACGGGAAAGCGGCATCTGGCCATTCTTCGTGCTTCGAAACCTCGGTTCCAAGCAGGCCGCTTCCCTTCGCCGGCATTACCCGGATCAGGTTCATAGGGTTGGATAGACTCCTCTCAGCATGCACTGCACCCCTAGCGATACAAACTTTCTTATTCGACTCGGCCGTATTTGTCAATGCATGTTTACCGATTGCCCTACGAGAGTTACCGGCAATACGATGAAGTAAGACTAAGACTGCAGGGATTGCTATGATGTGGCATGGATATTGAAGATGATAAAACAATGATGGAAAAACTGTGGCTCACCCACCTCTTTGAAGTGGAGGTCGGATCAAGCTCGGAATCTGTAAATCAGGAGCTTGTCTCCTAGGGTCAGACTTTATTTTCAAGTAACGATAAGATTGCAAAATAGTCCGATGAAACAAGAAACAGTCCGGCAGGACAAGACATCATTGGTGATTTTTTTCTGCTGCACATTACAGTAAAGGGGAAGAAAAATTATCATGACCACATCAACCTTTCGAGCCGGAGAAATTCTGGACATGGCGATCCGGATTGAAAACCAGGGAGTTGATTTCTACAAGACCTGCATGGATGCCGCATTACCCCCTGAAGTAAAAATGGTCTTTCAGTATCTTCTTGACGAGGAACGCAATCATATCCAAATATTTGAGGTTATGCGCCAGAACCTGTCAGATTATCCGCTACCCGAAAGTTATGCCGGTGAAACCGAAAGCTATATGAAAACTTTTGTCGGTGGAAAGGTCTTTACCCAGCCGCAAAATGCTGCTGGAGAAACCGAAAACATCACCGATCCCTTCAAGGCAATCGATTTCGGCATTGAATTTGAAAACCGGTCGATCAATTTTTATCAGGAGATGAAAAAAGTGGTACCGGAGTCAGAACGAGCGGCCATCGAGGAGGTGATCGGCCAGGAGCTGGCGCACAAAAAACGTTTAGCAACACTACGCCAGGAGATTGCAGAGAAATGACGGCAAAAGATACCCAAGTCATTTCAGGCCCGGACTTCAACCGGTTCCTCGAGGCAATTATGGCCGATCAACCGGTCTTTGGCCCACGGGAACGTGGTGACCAGCCTGGGTATTATCTGTTTAGTCGGCTGCAACGGCCGGAAGACTTCGCTCCCGGCTACAAGACGACAACTATCCCGCCCAAAAAATTCCTCGCCTCACCAAAGGAAAAGCTTTTCAGCTTCACTGTCGACAGGCCTCCCAACCTGCGTCTCCATGTCGACGCGTCGCCATTCGTCCTGCTCGGAGTTCATCCCTGCGATCTCGCCGGTCTTGATGCCCTGGATCAGGCCTATGCCCAACCTCCGGCAGAGATGCGCTGGACCGCCAACCGCCGGCGGGCAAGCATCATCGGTCTTGATTGTCAGCCTGATGCCTACTGTTTCTGCACCAGCGTCGGCACGGATGCCGCCCGCCTCCCTTGCGACCTTTTCCTCACCCCAATCGATCATGGCTACCTGGTAGAAATCCATTCCAATACCGGCAGACAACTCCTCCAAAAAGCAGATACCAGCAAGGCCGAGGAAGAAGCGCTGGAAGCTGCAAAACGTTGGCGGCAACAAAAGGCCCAACGGATCACGACAAAGTTTGATGCACCTTTAGAAAAACTCGCCGATATTCTCGAAACAGGGGGCTTGACGTCGATCTGGAAGGAGACCGCCGAACGATGTTACAGCTGCGGCTCCTGTAACATCGCATGCCCGACCTGTTTCTGCTTCGATATGATCGACGAACTCGATGCCGACCTCCGCGGCGGCGCTCGATACCGCACCTGGGATTCGTGCCAGCTCCTTGATTTCGCCGTGGTCGCCGGTGGACACAATTTTCGGAAAGAGAGATGGCAGCGGGTCAGACACCGGTGGCAGCGAAAATTTCTTTACCTCTTCAGGCAGTTCGGCCGTCCCTACTGCACCGGCTGCGGTCGCTGCAGCCGCGCCTGCACTGCCGATATCAATATTGTCGATGTGACCAATCAGCTCATCGCTGCCGCAAAAATGGAGGAATAAATGGCTGAGCCGGATCATAAACAGACCGCTGGCACCAGCACTATCTCCTACATGCCGGAACGGGCAAAAGTGATAAGCACGTACCGTGAGCCTGCCGCGACAACTATAGAACTGGCTCTCGAAGATGGACGACCTCTTCACCACGCACCCGGTCAGTTCGTGCAGGTGTCGGTCTTCGGCTACGGCGAGGCCCCTCTGTCGATCTGCTCGTCACCAACCAGATCCGAAAGTTTTAGTGTCTGTGTTCAACCAAAAGGAAATGTCAGCCGGGCGATAACCGCACTCTCCTCCGGCGACTGGGTGGGCATTCGCGGGCCGTACGGGCAGGGCTCTTTTCCCATTGAGCGAATGAGAAAAAAGAATGTTCTATTGGTGGCGGGCGGTATCGGCATCGCCCCCCTGCGCGGCCTGATCCATTTCATCTGCGATAAGCAAAAAGACTATGGACGGCTGCAGGTTGTCTACGGGACAAAAACTCCATCAACTCTGCTGTTCCAAAAAGAGACGGCAGAATGGGCCGAGAATCCTCATCTGGACTTCTACCTCACTGTCGACAAACCCGATGAGACATGGAAAGGCCGGACCGGGGTGGTGACGGAACCACTCAGGGAGATGGATCTTACCCCGGAGAACACCATCGTTGCCATCTGTGGTCCACCGGTAATGTTTCGCTTTGTCACCATGGAGCTCTTGCAAAAAGGATTATCCCGGGAGAACATCTATTTTTCCCTGGAGAGGCGTTTTAAATGCGGCATCGGCAAATGCGGCCATTGTCAGCTCAATGATTTCTATGTCTGCCGGGACGGCCCGGTGTTCCGGTATTCCGACCTTCTGACTCGTACGGAAGCCGGGGAAGTCTGGGTACCGGATAAGGAACAGGACGCAGCCAAGGAGGAGAAACGATGATACCGTTTGCGAGAAAACCGAGGGTGGCCTTCTTCGATTTCGCCTGCTGTGAGGGCTGTCAGCTGTCCATCCTCGAAATGGATGATAAACTTTTCGATCTCCTTACCCATGTCGAAGTGGTGGCCTGGCGGGAGGTGATGTCCGAGACAAGCGAAGAATATGACATCGCCTTTTGCGAGGGGTCCATCACACGGGAACAAGATAGAGAGAGAATCAAGACCATTCGCGCTCAAGCCGAGATTGTCGTCTCTTTAGGAACCTGCGCCAGCATCAGTTGCCACAACGCACTGAAGAATAAATGGGCTACGAACGAGCTGTTGGCAATAGTCTACAGCGAGTACGGCGAGCATATTGACACCATTCCCGCCCGACCGATCGCCGATGTGGTCAAGGTCGATTACCAGATTCTTGGTTGTCCGGTGAGCCTGCCGGAGTTTGCAACGGTCTTCAAGCGGATTCTGACCCGCCAGGCCTATACGCCACCCAATCAACCGGTCTGTGTCGAGTGCAAACGCAACGACACCCTCTGTGTCCATGAAAAGGGCATGGTCTGTCTCGGGCCGGTAACCAGGTGCGGTTGCAATGCCATCTGCACCGCCTTCGGCGACGCCTGCCGGGGATGCCGTGGACTGATCGACGAGGCCAATCTTGCAGCACCCGCCCGAGCACTCTTCAGGGAAAAGCTTCATCCGATAATGGCTGGGGTTGCCCGGAATAATAGCCTCACCGCGGAGGAAATCATGGCCGGATTTGCCATATACAACGACAAACGTCGAGTCGACAAGGGGGAGGCATCTTCCGATGGCACAGCATAAATCCATCGATGTCCACCATGTCACCCGGGTCGAAGGACACGGCGATATCACTGCGGAGATCAAAGACGGAGTACTGCAGCAGGTCCGTTTCTCGGTGGTCGAAGCGCCAAGGTTTTTTGAAGCCTTTCTTCGCGGACACCACTTTAACGAGGTGATCCACATGGCCCCGCGGGTCTGTGGCATCTGCGCGGTGAGCCACAAATGCGCCGCCCTGAAAGCCACTGAGTCGGCTCTGGCAGTGACGATCAGCCGGCAAACCAAACTGTTACGGCGGCTGGCCTACCACGGAGAAATACTGAGCAGCCATATTCTGCACATCTATTTTCTGGCCGGCCCGGACTTCTTCGGTGTTCCAAGCATCTTGCCGCTGGTGAAAAAGGAACCGGAAATGATTCGGCGGGCCATGCGACTGAAAAAACTGGGCTATGATTTAAGCGCAGTGGTAGTCGGACGCCATACCCATCCGATCGCCATGACGGTGGGAGGCTTCACCTTCACGCAAGAAGTCGCCCACTTGGCGGCAATGCAAGACCGAGTGGCGCAGGGGCTGGAAGATCTTCACGACACCGTCCGGACTCTGCGCAAGATCGAGCTGCCGCAGCTGGACCGGGAAACCGAATACGTCTCCCTCACCCATCCCGATCGATACGCATTCTATGATGGCGAGATTCTTTCCAGCGACCAGGATGAACCGGTCCCCCCCGACGCCTACAGGGAGGTGATCAAAGAATATGTCGTCAATTACTCCACCGCCAAGTATGCCAAGTGGAACCGGCCGGAATACATGACCGGGGCCCTGGCCCGCTTCAACAACAACTACGACCAGCTGACCGATGGTGCCAAGACGGTGGCAGACGAACTTGGCCTGGTGCATCCCTGCCACAAACCCTTCATGATCACCATCGCCCAGCTGGTGGAGTGCATCCACTGCCTGGAAGACACCGGCGAAATTCTGCGGACGCTTTTGGCTCAGGGAATTGAGGTTGATACAGGACATGAGAAGGTAAAGGATCGTGCCGGAACAGGAGTAGGAGCCGTTGAAGCACCGCGGGGTATTCTCTTTCATGAATACCGGTACGATGATCACGGTAAATGCCTGTCAGCCAACATGGTCATCCCGACCGCCCAGAATCTTGCCAATCTTGAGGCGGACATGCACGCTTTTGCTCCGACCATCGCCCATGAGTCTGCCGAGACCATTACCCATCTGCTGGAGATGCTCGTTCGGGCCTACGACCCGTGTATCTCCTGTTCAACCCATGTTATAGACCGGAAGTGATCGGGGTAACTATTGTGACGAGGAGCCTGTCCGAGGATGACGGGAATGAGCAACGCAAGATGGGAAAGTAGTATCAATGCCGACGGTGGTCAGAAATGGAGCAATTTTATAGGTTAATTATCTTTGTAACATCAATAAGTTAGAATGCTCCATCTCAGGCATGTTTTTTTTCGCCACGATCACAAGCAAACTATCAGGAAGAAGGTTAATCGGTGGACTGTATTTTTAACTGAAGCTGGCCATAGGGAAGGTCATCCGAATCAAAGGTGTTTTTGAACTGACTGAGACTCAAAAAAGAGCGCCGCATAATGAAAAAATAGCAGCACTTGGTAAGTGTCCGCACCAATTACTCATGAATTCAAAAATCCGTTGCAAACCATTATAGTTATCCTAAAAATACTTCAGAAAATGAGAATAAAGAGGAAGATTGCGAAGTTGGGAGAATAAAAAAAAGAAGAATGGGCTATAGCAACAACAGGCGAGAATTGAGAGTAATCAAAGAAATAGAAGGCGGCTGGCCGAACTTCTGTGGAAAAAAACATCCAGTACTAGTATTACGATTCATTAAAATATTTACATTTAGGCCGTGCTGCTTTCTTCGA
>CAYPPR010000004.1:71471-115528 GCA_964412665.1 uncultured Desulfopila sp. | reverse complement strand
GGACCTTATCCACCGTCCGATTATTCATCTGGGTGGAACTGTGCAGGGGAATGGGCGGCAGTTCCATTTCGAGCAGGCCGACATCCTGGATGATCAGGGCATCGACACCGATGCCGTACAGTTGGTGACAAAGCCCTGCGGCAAGCTCGAGCTGGCGATCGTCAAAAATGGTATTTAAGGCAACATAGACCCTTGCTCGAAACTGGTGGGCGTGGGCGACCAGTTTTTCGATATCGCCAAGGCTGTTGCACGCGGCGGCCCGGGCACCGAATTGTGGTCCACCGATGTAAACGGCATCAGCACCATGATGTATGGCGCTGATGCCGCAGGCAAGATTTTTGGCCGGGGCCAGCAGTTCAATTTTCTCAAGGGGCATAATTTATGGTCTATAAGGCGTGCATCTCCTGCCATTACCAGCAACGACTCAGAAAGAGATAATCTGGAATCCCTCGCTCAGGAAACCTTCAATGGACGGATGTCCCTATTCCTCATCTACCTCGATACAATCAACGGGACAAGCAGCAGCGGCATCCTCAATGCACTCTTCCTCGCCTGAATGTGCTTTATAAACAAAGGCCTTTTCGGTTTCATCGTCAAAACCGAAGACATCGGGGCAAAGCTCCACGCAGCTTTGACATCCGATACACTCATCTTCATCTAATGTGACCGTCAGTACCATGTGTCATCTCCAAATAATAAGTCATTGAACAGGCCTTGAAATTGCGCGGCCACCCAGTACGTTTTTCCTACGACAAAAGACGATTTTGCTTTCCGTCGTTTTTGGTTATATCGGTATTTTCATCATAATCAACAAAAAAGAGACACTCGGCTAGACAAAAACGCTCTGTCCATGAAACGGCACGACAACATTATACCCCTCCCGGCGCAGATGTTCGGCAAATCCCTGGGTCTGCTCTTCTTCCCCATGCACCAGGGCGATCTTTTTAATAGTAAGATTTGACTTCTTCAGCACCCGGGTCATTTCCTGACGATCCCCGTGGGCACTGAACCCGCCCAGGGTGACGACCCGTGCTTTCAGGGGATAGTCCTTGTTGTAGAAACGGACCATCGGTGGTTCTCCCTGCCGGCCATTCGCCTGGTATTTCTCACCTAATTCCTGCAGCCGCCGGCCAAAGGTGTTTTGCCCCATATAGCCGACGATCAGTACCGTATTGCGCTCATCATGGATCTTATGTCGCAGGTGATGCAAGACCCGGCCGCCCTCACACATACCTGATCCGGCCAGGACAATATGGGATTTGCTTTCCCGGTTCAAGGCCATCGATTCCTCCACGCTCTGGACAAATTTCAATTGTTCAAAATCAAAGGGATTCAGGCCTTTTCGCAAAAACGATGCGTGGGTTTCCTCGTCGTATGTTTCCGGATGCTCGCCAAAAACATTGGTCATATTCGTCGCCAGCGGGCTGTCAACCCAGACCGGCATCGGTGGTAATTCTTTGGCCAGAAAAAGCTCATGGATAAAATAGAGCAGCTCCTGGGTTCGCCCGTAGGCAAAGGCGGGGATAATCACCGAACCGCCCCGGGCAAAGGTTTCGGTCAGCACTTTTTTCAGCATCGGTTTCATATCGGTGACCGGCTCATGTACCCTGCTGCCGTAGGTACTCTCCATGATCATCAGATCGATATTTCTGTGCTCCTCGGCAAAATCAAGTGTTGGATCTTTAATGATCGGTTTGTCAAAACGTCCGAGATCCCCGGAATAGAGCACGGTTTTAG
Source organism: uncultured Desulfopila sp. (assembly GCA_964412665.1). Lineage (GTDB taxonomy): Bacteria > Desulfobacterota > Desulfobulbia > Desulfobulbales > Desulfocapsaceae > Desulforhopalus_A. The sequence continues at coordinate 113,791 of CAYPPR010000004.1, read as the reverse complement.
TCTGGCCATTGGCCTTGTACTGGAGAACCGACATGGCCGAGCCGAGGATATGACCGGCGCCATAAAAGGTACAAAAAAGATCCGAGCCGATGGTCGCGGTCTGATGAAGCGGCATACCTTGAAAATAGCCCAGCGACTCTTCCGCCTCGGCCAGGGTGTACAGCGGAGTGATAATCTGCAGATTATTTTCACGCAGCAGTTTTTCCACGACATCAAGGCGCAGATCATGATCTCCCGATTTAAGTAGGGTCTTTATCTCCTGCTGGTCGGCCTTGGAAATCTTGGCCTGCTCACCCCCGGTTTTTAACTTGGCCAGAAAAACTTTGGCCGTCTTATAATTGAGATAGGCGGCATCACCTTCCTGGATCTTGGCCGAATCCCTGAGTAGATATTTACAGGCATGGGCAGTGGCTCTCGTGCAGAAAATGTGCCCGTTGAAGCCATCTCTGGTCAGCATGGGGATGCGGCCGGAGTGATCGATATGGGCATGGGACAGGACCATGTTGGTGAAAATCTTCGGATCGACCGGAAAAACACGATTTTTCGCTTCGGTCTCCTTTCGTCTGCCCTGAAAAAGACCGCAGTCGAGTAAGGTAGTGTCCCGGTCAGTGACCACGGTATGAAACGAACCGGTCACCTCTCCTGTCGCGCCATAGAATGAAACGTGCATAGTTGCTCCTTGACATTGAAATTTTTCGCCATCACACTCGTCTCAGGCAATCCGGGCATCAATACAGATCCGGTAGGTTTTGGGTGCGCAGTGCCCGCACTTGGTGATGGCGGTAGAAACTACCGTTCGCTTGACAGCGGCGCATGCGTGAACAATTTTCTCACAGGACGCAGTAAATAGTTCCGGACGCTGCAGCGCATAGAAGTGTAACACTCCATTTTCTTTCAATGCCTCGAGGGCGCAAGGCAAAAACGCCTCAGCTCCTACCGGCAGGGGCATGATCACCCGGTCATAGGTTGCCGCCAGCGCCGGTATCAGGTCTCTGACATCACCAAGATAAAGCCGGATGTTTTTGAGTTTTTTATTGCGCCGCAGGTTTTCCAGGGCATAGGCATGCGCTTCGGGGTTCTTTTCGACACCGACGACGGATTTCGCCTCGCTGTACCTGGCAATGATCAGTGGAAAAGGACCGATCCCGGAAAAAAGCACCAGCACCGACTCCCCCGGTTGCACCAGCGCGGCGAGCCGTCTTCTTTCATTGCCGCTTCTGACGGAATAATAAACGGTTTCCGGATTGACCAGCAACCGGACACCCGACTCCTTCACCTCCGTTTCTTTTCTGTTTTCCCCGGCGAGAACCTGCAGGGGGATGGTTCTGAATTCCCCGCCATAATTTCCGGCTCTTTTGGCAACGACCCTGATTTTCTTGTTGCTGCCGAGGACTGCCTCAGCAATAAGCTGCTCTTTTGACGCCAATTCCGGCGGGACAATAATAATGGCCATATCGCCCACCACATCATAGCCGCCCACCAAGTGTTCCAGTTCAGTTTTCGAAAGATTTTCTTCCAGTCTCTTTTTCAGCTGCATCAATCCGAATGGGGATTCAAAAAGCCCATGGTAAAAAAAAACAGCGCCAGAGAACCAAAGAGTTCCCATGACGCTGTGACAGGCAAAGTCCATACCTCGAGGGCTTGGACTAAACGAGTATGTGTCAGATTTTGACTACATTCTCCGCAGCGGGACCTTTAGCTCCGTCCACAATATCGAATTTCACCCGTTCTCCTTCTTCAAGGGACTTAAAACCTTCCATCTTGATAGCCGAATGATGAACGAAAACATCCTTTCCCCCGTCCTGCTCAATAAAACCGAATCCTTTAGAATTATTGAACCACTTCACTGTACCTTCTGCCATGACATGCTCCTTTGACGCATTATGCAATTATGACTTTTCATACCACCGAAAAGTCACCCGATTTTTTCCTTATACCCTTCCCGCGATAAAATACAAATAAAAAAATCACGTTAAAGCAATCTTCTTCTATCTTATTGTTCACTTTAACAGACTATTATCTGATCAAAAAAGATATTGGCCTGTGCATTACTCGAAGGAGAGGTACTCTTTTGCAGCAGCCATGCGAAGATGGCGGTTTTTACCAATTAACCAACCGTATATAAGAGCAAAAAACATTCCTGCATATTACAATTACCTGGCATTGGCTCTGTTGCAGATTAATTGTCTTTTTATTTTTGTCTGTTGTATCTTTATCTGTTGTATTTTTTTGGTAATTACGATCAGCCGACATCATCTGTTTTTATCAGCCGACATCCTCAGCTTTTAAAGCTATACGACAATAGAGGTTGATTTATTAACGACTTTATGCTTACTTATTCATGAAAATTGCTCGGAATAAAATATTTTTTTGCTTGTAAAATTCAATGTTTTTACGCCAGGAGGAAAAAATGTTTACGATTGTGAAACGAGAAGAAATGGCCGCAGGGACGGTTATCCTCAATGAAATTGAGGCGCCTTTGATAGCCAAAAAGGCCAAGCCCGGTCAATTTGTCATTCTCAAAGCCAACGAAGAAGGCGAGAGAATCCCTCTGACCATGGCCGACACCAACCCTGAAAAGGGCACCATTACCATTATTTACATGGTGGTCGGAAAATCAACGGCAATATTCAGAGATCTCCAGGTTGGTGACTCCTACCAGGATGTCATCGGCCCACTGGGCAAGGCCACCCATCTTGAAAAAGTCGGCAAGGTAATCTGCGTCGGCGGTGGTACCGGCGTCGCCGTACTGCATCCAATCACCCGCGGCTTAAAAGAAGTGGGCAACAATGTCACCTGCATCATTGGTGCACGCAACAAAGACCTGCTCATCCTCGAAGAACAGATGAAGGCGGCTTCCCACGACCTTCACGTTTGTACCGATGACGGTTCCTACGGCCACCACGGCTTTGTCACCGACGTTTTGAAAGAGGCCCTGCAGGGAGGCGATATCAATCTGGTTGTCGCCATTGGGCCCGTGCCGATGATGAAGGCGGTCAGCAATCTCACCAAGGAATTCAATGTGCCGACCATGGTCAGCCTCAACCCGATAATGGTTGACGGCACCGGCATGTGCGGTGGCTGCAGGGTAACTATTGGCGGGGAAACAAAATTTGCCTGCGTGGACGGTCCCGAATTTGATGGCCATAAAGTCGATTATGATGAGTTGATCCTCAGGCTGAGGGCCTACCAGGAAGACGAGAAAAAAAGCCATCAGGCCTACTGCGAAATGCACAAGACCGACTGAGCCGACTCTTTCCGCTCTTCTTATCTCGTTTCATAAACTGGCAAAAATCATCATATTATCGTGGATAACGATTTTCTACGGAGGACATTATGGCAGCAACAGTTGAGAAGAAAGTGAAAAATCCCAGGCAGCCCATGCCTGAGCAGGATCCTAAGATACGCGCCCGCAATTTCCTTGAGGTGCCCACCGGCTACACCATGAAAATGGCCCAGGACGAGGCCGCCCGTTGCCTGCAGTGCAAAAAACCCGCCTGTGTCACCGGCTGCCCGGTCGGCGTCGACATTCCCGGCTTTATCGATCTCATCGCCCAGGGCGATATGACCGGGGCTATCCGCAACCTGTGGACGAAAAATGCCCTGCCGGCGGTTTGCGGCCGCGTCTGCCCCCAGGAAATTCAGTGTGAAGGATACTGCATTGTCGGCAAGAAAGGCGAGCCCGTTGCCATCGGTAATCTTGAGCGCTTCTGTGCCGATTACGAAAGAGAGTACGGCACCGGTGAGCTGCCGCCGAAGGAAGCACCCACCGGCAAGAAGGTTGCCGTTGTCGGCTCCGGCCCATCAGGGCTGACGGTTGCCGGCGATCTCATCACCAAAGGCCATGACGTCACTATTTTTGAAGCCTTCCATAAGCCCGGTGGGGTCCTGGTCTATGGCATTCCCGAATTTAGGCTACCAAAAGCCATCGTCGCCCAGGAAGTCAACTTTCTTGAACAACTTGGTGTCGACCTGCAGTGCAATGCCGTCGTCGGCAGAACAGTATCACTCGACGAACTTTTCGAGCAGGGCTACGAAGCTGTCTATGTCGGTGTCGGTGCCGGCCTGCCGCGATTTATGAACATCCCCGGGGAAAACCTGGTCGGCATCCTTTCCGCCAATGAGTACCTCACCCGGGCCAATCTTATGAAGGCCTACAAATACCCCGAAGTCGATACGCCCATCCCGATCGGCAAAAATGTGGTCGTTCTTGGTGCGGGCAACGTGGCCATGGACTCCGCCCGAACCGCCATGCGTCTTGGTGCCGAGAGCGTCAAAGTCGTTTATCGGCGCTCCCGGGAGGAAATGCCGGCCCGTAAGGCGGAAATTCACCACGCGGAAGAAGAAGGCATCGAACTCTTTCTGCTGACAAATCCAACAAAGTACCTCGGCAACGAGAATGGCCGGCTCACCGGCATGGAATGTCTGCGCATGGAACTCGGCGAACCGGACGATTCCGGCAGACGCCGCCCGGTAGCCATAGAGGGATCTGAATTCGAGATCGCCTGCGATCTGTGCATCGTCGCTGTCGGCTCGGGCGCCAACCCGCTTCTCACCAGCGAAACCCCGGATATGAAATTAAACAGATGGGGTAATGTAGAAGCCGATCCTCGTACCGGTAAAACCACCAAAAAAGGGGTCTGGGCCGGTGGCGATATTGTTACCGGAGCGGCAACGGTTATTCTGGCCATGGGTGCTGGACGCGATGCCGCCAATTCCATACACGACTACCTGACCCTTGGTTGGTAAGATTATCGGCTCCTAGTCTCACCGAGCTCTCTTTTTTGTTTTTTTCAGCCGGCAATCCTGAACATATTCAGTATGAGGATTGCCGGTTTTTTTATGTCGCTCTCTTGCCTTTGCTCTCTTTTGTTTCTCTGTCTTATTTCTACTAAGTGCCATCGCCCCATCGCGTCTCATAATCTTTACCAAAAGGACACTTCACTGAAATGAATACATTTAAGTGGTCACACAAACCATTGAAATAGATGCATTAAAGTTTTTCATTAACATCAATTATTGGCTCTTTTATAACGTCAGGAACGATTCAACGCCTTCTCTAATTATTGATAGCTATTGTGCGTGATATGCTTTTTTCATCCAATAGCAACCTGGTTCTTACATAATCCCCTGTCCATCACCACTCATTAGTGCACACAAAAACCATCCTTTGAACATCATGCACACTTGGGCTCTTGATCTTACAGAAGAAAGACAATCAACCGATGTTTTAATTTTTCTGCTGTGCAACACAAAATTATTTCTTGACAGGCCACCGAGCGGCCTGTTAATGAATGGTGATTCATAATTACTTTGTTGAGGTGTCCGTTGCGCAGCGACGGCATGGTATGGAAAAAAGCAGTGAGGGGAATTAACAATGTCAACGGAACTGATTCTATCGGCAGTGGCACTCATCGGTATTGCTGCTCTTATTCCCTGCATTATGATAGCGACGACGATTCTGGGGCCGCGATCGAAGGGAAAAATAAAAAACGAGGCCTACGAGAGTGGTGTCGGCCCGATCATCGGAACAGTTGACCAGAAGTTCAGTGTCAAATTCTACCTCCTCGCAATTCTCTTCCTGATATTCGACATTGAGGCGGTCTTCATGTATCCATGGGCTGTCTGCGTCCGTGAACTTGGCTGGTTCGGATTTACAGAGATGGTGGTCTTCATGCTGCTGCTTCTCACTGGACTCATCTACATTCTTAAGAAAGGGGTGCTCAATTGGCGTTAGGATTAGAATCAAGTCTCGGCGACACAGTCATAACCACCAAACTTGATGAAGTTATCAATTGGGGTCGGCAATATTCACTGTGGCCATTCGTATTCGGAACCGCCTGCTGCGCCATCGAATTCATGAGCGCGGCGGCGAGTCAGCACGACATATCCCGCTTTGGAGCAGAGGTTGTCCGCTTTTCTCCTCGCCAGGCGGATCTGCTCCTGGTCTGCGGCACCATCAGTTATAAGCAGGCGCCTATCCTGAAGCGTATCTATGAGCAGATGCCTGATCCCAAATGGGTTATCTCCATGGGTGCCTGTGCAAGCTCCGGGGGAATATATGATAACTACTGCACCGTGCAGGGTATCGATACCATAATTCCCGTGGACGTTTTCATCTCCGGCTGTCCCCCTCGCCCGGAAGCTGTCCTGGACGCACTTATTAAAATCCAGGACCAGATCAAAGGCGAAAGTTTGCTCCAAGACCGCCATAAAGACTTTAAAGGGATTCTCGACTGATATGAATGCGACGGCTTTAGAAAAAATCCAAGCCGCGTTTCCAGACGCGACCTGCAAGGTTGTTCTGGAATCAGTGGTTCTTGATGTTCGACCTGAAAATCTGGAGAACACGCTATCCCGGCTGAAAAACGAGCCGGATTTTAACTGCGGCCTGATGGTTGATGTCACAGCCATCGATTACCTCGAGTATCCGCAGGACCAAGAAGCCAGATTTTATGTTGTCTATACCCTGCGCAACTGGGAAGAAAATATCCTCGTGCAGGTACGCACCCCGGTACTCGACCCGGCGACAGGCATTACCAGCGCCACGCATCTCTGGGGCTCGGCACTGTTTGGTGAGCGAGAAGTATATGACCAGTACGGCATTCACTTCCAGGGCCACCCCGACCTGAGAAGAATTCTCAACCACTGGCAATTCGAGGGACATCCCCTGCGCAAGGATTATCCCATCGAAAAAGGGCAGATCTGTTACGAAACAGATAGTCTGGAAAAAGAAATTCGTGCCAGGCTGGCCAAAAAAGGTGTTGATGATCAGACATTAAAAGACATCAACACCCAGGTAATGTTCCTCAACCTCGGACCGTCTCATCCAGCCACCCATGGAGCCATAAGAATTCTGACGGCACTGGACGGTGAGACCATTATAGCCAACGTCAACGAAATCGGCTACCTGCACAGAGGATTTGAAAAAACCGCCGAGGACAGGACCTACAACCAAATCATCCCACTGACGGATCGGCTCAACTATTGCTCATCCATGCTGAACAACATCGCCTACGCCAAGGCGGTTGAATCGTGGCTGGGCGTGACGATTACCGAACGGGCGCAATTCATGCGTGTGGTGCTCTCCGAATTCTACCGGGTTCTTGATCACCTAGTCTGTCTCGCAGCCTCGCTGGTTGATATGGGTGGTTTGACAAACTACTGGTACCTCTATAATGAAAAAGAGGCCGCCTACGATCTGATCAGCCGCCTGACCGGGGCACGCCTCACCAGTTCTTTCACCCGAATCGGCGGCATGTATCGTGATTTTTATGACGGCTGGGAAAAAGATCTGGAGTTGCAGCTTCGTGGAATCGAAAAAGGTATACACGATTCGTTGAAACTGGTCGAGACCAACCGCATTGTCCATGACCGGACCCAGGGCGTTTGTGTGCTCACTGCGGAAACCGCCCTGAATTACGGCTTTACCGGCCCTACTCTTCGAGCAAGTGGCGTGCCCTTTGACCTGCGCAAAGATGCCCCCTACTATAACTACGAATCTTTTGACTTTGAAGTCCCCGTCGGCACCAACGGCGACCTTTACGACCGCTTCATGATACGTTTTCATGAGATGGCCCAGTCTATCCGGATCATTCGCCAGGCGATGAAACACATCCCCGCAGGGCCGATCAACGTCAAAGATTCCCAGGTGAGTCTGCCGCCCAAACAGCAGGTCTATAGCAACATTGAAGGATTGGCCAACCACTTCAAACTGATTTTTGAGGGCGTCAAGGCTCCGCCGGGGGAATGGTATGACTCTTTTGAAGCGGCCAACGGCGAACTGGGTTTCCACTTTGTCTCCGATGGATCAGGCAAACCCTACAAACTGAAGGTACGTCCGCCATGTTTTTACATCATGGGTGGTTTTCATAAAATGGTTGAAGGGAACATGATAGCGGACGCCGTCATCAACCTGAGTAGTCTCAATATAATTGGTGGGGAGTTGGACAGATGAGCGATCGTTCACAACTGATTTCGACAGGGACACCATTCCAGTTCGATAAGGAAAGGGATGCTGAATTCGAAAGGCTTGTCAAACGTTATCCGACGAGAGAGTCGATGATCCTTCCTGCCCTGTGGCTGATACAGGAACAAGAAGGCTGGATAAGTCAGGAAGCAATGGCCTATGCCGCCGACCGTATCGGCACCTTTGCCAGCAAGATGTTTGAGGCGGCCACCTTCTACACCATGTATCATCTGCATCCGATGGGCAAAAATCATATCTGTGTCTGTCGCACCTTGTCCTGCTGGCTGCGTGGCAAACAGGAAATAGTTGACTATCTGAAAAATGAAATCGGCATACAACCCGGCCAGATAAGTGACGATGGGAAATTCAGTCTGGAAGAGGTTGAATGCCTCGGTCACTGCGGTACCGCTCCGGTTGTTCAGGTCAATGGCGAATTCCACGAGAACATGGACGTGGACAAGCTGAAAACGCTGCTGGCCACATTGAAATAAGGAGGCGGACGAAGATGCAAGTGAAGATTCTCAGTGCCAAGTTCGATATAAAAGACGCCAACAAGATTAAAGTTGCCAAAAAACACGGCGCCTATTCCACCCTCGACAAGGTCTTTTCCATGCCACCGGAAGATGTCATCGAGTTGGTGAAAAACAGCGGTCTGCGCGGCAGAGGCGGGGCCGGTTTTCCGGCCGGTGTAAAATGGAGTTTTTTGCCGAAAAATACCGGTAAACCTGTCTATCTGGCCGTCAACTCCGATGAATCGGAACCGGCCACCTTCAAAGATCGTTATATCCTGGTCAAAGACCCGCATATGATGATCGAAGGCATCATCATATGCAGCTATGCCATCGGTTCCCATGAGACCTATATTTATATCCGCGGGGAATACACCACCCAAGTGGTAGCACTCCAGGCGGCCATAGACGAAGCCTACAAGGCGGGATACCTCGGCGACAAGGTTGGCGGTCGTGATTTCAAACTCGATGTCACGGTCCACCGCGGCGCCGGTGCCTATGTCTGCGGCGAAGAAACCGCGCTTCTTGAGTCCATCGAGGGCAAAAAAGGTCAACCGCGCAGCAAACCACCATTTCCCGCGGTTGCCGGACTGTACGGCTGCCCGACGATCATCAACAATGTCCAGACCATTGCCTCGCTGCCGTTTATCATTGCCAACGGCGCCGATGCCTACAAAGCCTACGGTACGGAAAAGAGTCCCGGCACCCATCTTTTCGGCATCTCCGGTCACGTGGAAAAACCCGGCATGTACGAACTGCCGCTGGGTCTACCTCTTCTTGAGGTCATCGACAAGGTCGCCGGCGGCGTCTGGAAAGGCCGCAAACTCAAAGGGGTCATTCCAGGCGGCAGCTCAACCCCGGTGCTGTTACCAGAAGAAGCGAAAACGGCCACCCTTGATTACGAGTCCATGGCCGCCCACAAAACCATGTTTGGTTCCGGGGGCATTGTCGTCCTCGATGAGACCGTCGACATCGTCCACCTGGTGAAAAATCTTATCGACTTTTATCACCACGAATCCTGCGGACAGTGCACGCCCTGTCGGGAGGGCTTAGGCTGGATGTTGAAAATTGTCAAAAAAATACTGCGCGGCGACGGCAGCATGGAAGATGTCCACCTGCTGCGCGAGCTGTGCGATAATATCGAGATGAAAACAGTATGCGTTTTATCGGCTGCCTGCACCATGCCGGTGCGCAGCTATCTGGATAAGTTCAGGCACGAATTTGAGGCATATGTGGCCAAGAATGATTCTTCAGCAGCAGAAGCGAAATAGGAATAAGGCACCCCATGGCTGACAAGATAAAACTTTTTGTAAACGGAGTCGAGGTCGAGGTCGAAGCAGGTAAAAACCTGATCGACGCTGTCGGTGCTGTCGGCATCGAAATACCACATTTGTGCTACCATCCGGCGCTCGGCGCCGACGGCAACTGTCGCATGTGTCTGGTCGGCATTGAAGACGGTCGGCCGCCCCTTGTTCCGGCGTGCAAAACCCCGGCCCAAGAAGGCATGAAGGTATTGCTCGACGCGGCGCATATTAAAAAAATCCAGCACGATGTGATGGAATTTGAACTCATCAACCATCCCACCGACTGCCCCGTCTGCGACCAGGCCGGAGAATGTAAGTTGCAAGACTACTACATGTCTTACGACCAGGCGGAAAGCCGGATGAATGTGCCCCAGGTCACCAAAGGCAAAAAAATAGATTTCGGCGCCGGGGTGATCCACGACCAGGAACGGTGCGTTGTCTGCGGCCGTTGCGTGCGCTTCTGCCGCGAGATCACCAAGACTGGTGAGCTGGGTATCGTCAACAGAACCGATGATGCCCGGGTGAATATTTTCCCCGGCAGACCGCTCAGCAACCGCTATGCCGGCAACGTCGTCGATCTCTGTCCCGTTGGCGCCATGACCAGCACGGATTTTCGCTTTAAGCAGCGGGTCTGGTTTCTGAAAAAGGCCCCGGGTATCTGTCACGGCTGCGCCAAAGGCTGCAACATCACCATCGATCACAATCGAGAAAAATATAAAGACGATATCATTTACCGCTTTCGGCCACGGCTGAACGAACAGGTCAATGGCTACTTCATCTGTGATGACGGACGGTTGAGCTACAAGAGCGAAAACGAAGGGCGGCTCACCGAGGCACGGTTCAGCAATAAGGTTCGGCCGATCGACGATGTTCTCGCCGCCTGCACCAAGGAAATAGAGCGTGCGGAAAAAATAGTAGTCGCTCTTTCACCAAACTGTTCTCTCGAGCAGATGGTCGCCGTGCAGGCCCTGGCCGAAAAACTTGGCGCGCCAGTCTTTGGCTACAGTGATGGCTACATCAAGCCGGGAGACGGCGACGATTATCTCATCCAAGATGATAAAGCCACCAACCGCGCCGGTCTCACTCTGCTCGGCATCGATTGCAGCCGCGAAGCATTTGAATCCGGAGTGCAACAGGCACAACTGCTCATCAACTTCAATAACGACCTCACCCTCAGTTACAAAGAGAGTGATCTGAAAAAACTGTTCCAGGGAACCAAGGTCATCGCCGTCAGCACCCATGACACCCCATGCACCGCTCTGGCCGATCTGGCCATACCCGTTGCCTCGTACAGTGAGTACGCGGGAAGCGTCATAAACTGTGACAACATTCTCCAGAGCTTTGCCAAGGCCCTGACCAAAAACAACGATCTTGCCGATATCTGCGCCATCACCGTGCAACTCGGCGGGCCGCTTGTGAGCCCCGAGGAAAGATTCGCGGCACTCCAGCAATCCATTAGCGCGCTCAAAGAGTTTGCACCTGACAAAATCCCGGCAAAGGGATTGAATTTAAACGATAGCGAGGCTGCCAATGTCACTGCTTGATTATGTAATGATTGCCATTCGCGTTGCCTTCAGCGCTTTTGTTCCGCTCTGCTTTGTCGCAGTCTGCGTCTGGATGGAGCGCAGGGGGGCCGGATATTTTCAGGATCGTTCCGGCCCGAACCGTGCTGGTATATTCGGTTTCAGAGCGGCCGGCCTGGTGCAGAATCTCTCCGATGGTATTAAACTGGCCTTCAAAGAAGATGTTATCTCCGAACATATCAAACATAAATTCTTTTTTGTTATCGCGCCGATAATAGTTTTCTTTACCGCCATTGTCTCTTTTGCCGTCGTCCCCTTTGCCGACACCCTGGTCCTGGACGGAAAAAGCTACATCATGCAGGGCATCCCCATTGATCTGGGTATTCTCTGGTTTCTCGCTTTGGCCGGTTTCGCGGTGTACGGCATTATTCTTGCCGGCTGGTCGTCATCCAATAAATACGGCATCCTCGGCAGTCTGCGCTCGGCGGCCCAGGTCATCAGCTATGAGATTCCCATGGGCCTGGCCATTATCGGTGTGCTTATTGTCTATGGTACCGTCAACCTCAACGAAATCGCCCAGTTTCAGGGTAAGCTCCTGTTTGGTTTCATCCCTATGTGGGGAGCTCTTCTGCAACCGCTCGGCATGGTTATTTTCATTATTGCCGCCTTTGCCGAATGCAACAGAAACCCATTTGATCTGGCCGAAGGCGAGAGTGAGATTGTCGCCGGCTTCCATGTCGAATACAGTGCCATGAAGTTTGCCGTATTTTTCATGGGGGAATATGTCGCCATGTTCGCCTCCAGCGCCATCATCGTCACCCTGTTTTTCGGCGGCTATCAGGTGCCTTTTCTCGCCACCGAAACTCTTATCAACTATGCCAAGCCGGTCGCCTTCCTGCTCATGATCGGTCTACCGGTCATCATGTATTTCTTTACCGGCTGGATAAGACGAAGCAACGTCAGTCATTATCCACGGGAAAATGACCCTCGCGTGCATGAAGCAAACGTCTATATTAAAGGTTTTTGGGGATTGACCATTATTTTAGAGCTGCTGCTGCTGGCCATCCTGTTCAGTGCCTCAGGTGGACCTGCAGCCGGTATCTTTGTTGCCCTGCTGCAGATATGTACCTTGCTGCTGAAAGTGACGATGATGATTTTCGTCTTTATCTGGGTACGCTGGACCTTGCCCCGTTTTCGATATGACCAGTTACAGAAACTTGGATGGCAGACGCTCCTACCATTGGCTCTTCTGAACATCTTTATCACAAGCGCAGTTGTCGTGGCGTTGAGCTAACCCCGCCGGTCGGGAGAAGGAGCCATCAGAAATCGTGAGAAATACACCATATATTTCGTAACGGTTCCTAAAGGAGAATGACATGGGTGCACAAGTCAAAACAATAGAACGGAAAGGTTCGAGTCTGCAGGAAAGGCTTTACCTCCCCGAGATTTTTAGAGGAATGGCCACCACCTTCGGCCACTTGTGGAGAAATCTACTCGATAACAGAAAACTCTACGTCCGGCATTACCCCGAGGTGCAGCCGGAGATTCCGGTTCGCTGGCGCGGCCGTCACCGACTGACGACCCACGAGGATCAGACGGTTAAATGTGTCGCCTGTTTTATGTGCCAGACCAACTGTCCGGCAAACTGCATCATGATTGAAGCAGGGGAACGGCTTGACGGCAAGGCGGAAAAAATGCCAATCAAGTTTAACATAGACCTGCTTGAGTGCATTTATTGCGGTTATTGCGTTGAAGCCTGTCCTGTGGATGCGATCCGCATGGATACCGGGATTTTCTCCGTTACTGACAACAATAGGGAATCCTTCGTTCTTGGGCTCGAGGAGTTGCTGACAACCCCCGGTGCCTTTTCCGAAGAAGAATATAAGAAAGGGGGCGCTTGATATCATGTCTGCAGAGTGGCTATTTTATGTGTTTTCCGTGCTGTCTGTTCTTGGCGCCTCAGGGTTGGTACTTTTTCGCCACCCGATGAGCGGGGCGATGAGTCTGATAGTGACAATGATCTCCCTGGCGGGACTGTACGCACTGTTATCCGCCAAGTTGATTTTTGTCCTGCAGCTGATCGTCTATGCCGGGGCAATCATGTCTCTTATCCTCTTTATCATCATGTTTCTGAATATTCAGACCAGTGATCTGCCTGAGGAAAAAAGTCGTTTTTACTACCTGATCGGCGGCATTATTCTCATTTTTCCCATCGCCTCCTTCCTTATCAAAGCGGTGAAAAGCCTGCCCGGCACGGAAGCGACGATTGTCGGTGCCGGGTTCGGCGGAGTGAAGGAGGTTGGCCTGGTGCTCTTTCAAGACTGGTTATTACCTTTTGAAATTGTTTCCCTTCTCCTGCTCGTGTCTCTTGTCGGTGCGGTAGTACTTGCAGGGAAGAGGAGGTCGAACAAATGATCGAAAATTATCTCATACTCAGTATCATTCTCTTTTCCCTGGGCATACTCGGTGTGATATCCAGACGAAATGTCTTCACCGTGTTCATGTCTATAGAACTCATGCTCAATGCGGCTAACTTGTCGTTTATAGCCTTTTCACGACTGCACGAAAGCATGGATGGGCAGGTTCTCGCTCTGCTTGTCATGGCTGTTGCCGCAGCCGAAGCGGCGTTGGCTCTCGCGGTAGTTATACTGCTTCATAAGCACAAGGGTAAACTGGATACCAACGTATTCAGCCTGTTAAAAGGGTGATTTCATGGAACATACTGCTACATATCTCGGATTAATACCCCTGTTTCCGCTTATTGGAGCGCTGGTGATCGGGCTGCTGCACATGCTCACCTGCAGAAAAAATCCGTTATCGGAAATGCTCTATGGCGCCCTGGCCTGTGTTGGCCCGGTCCTGTCGTTTTTCCTGGCCCTGGTTGTTTTTTACCACCTCAAGGGCTTGCCGGCAGACGAACGCATTCTCACGCATAATGCCTATACCTGGTTTGCCGTCGGCGACCTGCATGTCAACATGGGCTTTCTTGCCGACCCGCTCAGTTCCCTGATGCTGCTGTTCGTTACCTTTATCGGTTCACTGATCCATATCTATTCTATCGGCTATATGGCTGGTGATAAAAATTTCGGTAAATTTTTCGCCTACATGAACCTCTTTCTCGGTTCCATGCTGATTTTGGTTCTCGGCAGTGGTCCGGTAGTGATGTTTGTCGGGTGGGAAGGTGTCGGGCTGTGCTCCTATCTGCTTATCAGTTACTACAGTGAAGATACCGACAATGTCCTCGCCGGTAACAAGGCGTTTATCGTCAACCGTATCGGCGATCTCGGCTTCGTTCTCGGCATGTCCGTTTTATTCTGGGCTATCGGTGCCGGCGGCTTTGACTATCTTTCGCTCCAGGCGAACGCGCACACTCTTACGCCGGCAATTGGTATCGCCGTCTGTCTTCTGCTCTTTGTCGGTGCCTGCGGTAAATCGGCGCAGATTCCCCTGTACGTCTGGTTACCGGACGCGATGGCCGGTCCGACTCCGGTCTCCGCTCTGATCCATGCCGCAACCATGGTCACCGCAGGTGTCTATATGGTTGCCCGCTTCAGTTTTATCTATGTGCAATTCCCCAGCGCCGGTTCGGTTGTCGCCTGGGTTGGTATTCTCACCGCGCTCCTCGCGGCAATATTCGGCATGTTCCAAAAAGACATTAAAAAGATTCTCGCCTACTCGACCGTCAGTCAGCTCGGCTATATGTTTGCCGCGGTCGGTGTTACCGCCTACTCCGCCGGAATCTTTCACGTCTTCACCCATGCCTTCTTCAAGGCCCTGCTCTTTCTTGGTGCCGGTTCGGTCATTTATGCCCTGCACCATCAGCAGGATATATGGAAAATGGGTGGTCTGAAAGATAAAATGCCACGAACCTACTGGACCATGCTCATCGGTGCCCTGGCCCTTTCCGGCGTCCCGCCGTTTTCCGGATTCTTCAGTAAGGATGAAATCCTCTTTTCCGCGCTGGCCAACGGTCATACCGGAATATGGTTTATCGGCGTGCTCGTAGCAGGCATGACCGCCTATTACACCTTCCGCATGATCTTTCTCGTTTTCCACGGCAAACCACGGGATCAGGAAGCCTTTGATCATGCCCACGAGCCGCCTGCGGTCATGACCATTCCACTCGTCATCCTCGCCGTCGGTGCCGCATTTGCCGGCGTACTGAATCTCCCGGCAATCTTCGGTGGCTCACTCAACGTCTCGCACTGGCTCGCGCCGAGTGTCGTTGAGCACCACCCACATGTCAGTGTCTGGCTCGAACTTCTCGCCATGCTGGCGAGTATCGCCGTCGTCGCCGTGGGTATCTTTATCGCCTACAAAAAATTTGGTGAGGGTGCGGAAGAGCCGGTGTTCACAGGTTTTGCCAAAGTCGGCTACAACAAGTTTTATGTCGATGAGATTTACAATGCTGTATTTGTCCAAACATACAAAGCCTTTGGTTCGGTTATCACACGGTTTCTCGAACCCAATGTTACCGACAGTCATGTGAAGTTTTCCAGCTGGCTGTACAAAAAAGCAGGCAACGCTTTCAAGGCCCTGCAGGTTGGCTATGTACGGACTTATGCAATTTATATGGTTATAGGGCTGAGTCTCATGAGTCTCTTCCTCTCTCAATCGATCAACTAGGTAAGGTGTAAGAATGTTTGAATATGCCCTTTCAGTCATGATCTTTTTGCCCATCCTCGCCGGACTGGCAATGCTCCTCTTTCCCATTAGTCGCGGAGCATCTCGAATCGCGGGAATGATCGTTTCCCTGGTTGTTCTCCTTATGGGTATCGAACTGTTCCTCGGTTTTACCGGAACAGGTGGTATGGAATACCTGGAACATCGTCCCTGGATCGAATCACTCGGTATCAGCTACGGTCTCGGCGTTGACGGTATCAGTCTGCTCGTTCTTATGACCAGCGTTGTTTTGTTCCCCATGGTATTCGCTATTTTTACCACACGGAATAAAGGCTATTACGCCAATCTGCTTGTGGCCCAGGGGGCAATGATCGGTGCTATCTGCGCCACCGATTTAGTCCTTTTTTATATCTTCTGGGAAGTCATGCTCCTGCCGATCTTTTTTATGATCGGTATTTATGGCGGACCAAAACGCTTGCCGGCTACTCTGAAAATTACCATCTACACCATCGTCGGCTCGCTGTTGATGCTCGCCGCCCTGGTATATGTCGGGGTCTCCTATCATAACCAATTCGGCAGCTGGACTTTTGATATAGTGCAACTGAGTGCCCTTGATCTGGGCGGCGGGTTTGCCGTTCTCGCCTTTTTCATGTTCATGTTGGCCTTTGCCATCAAGATTCCGCTTTTTCCTTTCCATACCTGGCTGCCCGACGCCTATACCGAGGCCCCAACCGCGACCACCTTTGTGCTCTCGGCGATTATGGCCAAAATCGGCGTTTACGGTGTTATTCGTTTTGTCGTACCGGTGTTCGAGATTGAATTTGCCCGGTTTGCCATCCTGTTTTCCCTGGCCGGCGTTGTCGGCATGATGTACTGCGGGCTAGCGGCCATTGCCCAGAAAGACATGAAAAGGATGCTCGCCTTCTCTTCCGCTTCCCATATGGGCATTATCGCGGTCGGCGTCTTCTGTATGAATGTGCAGGCACTGACCGGCAGCCTTTTTCAGATTGCCGCCCACGCCACGAGTACCGGCGTGCTGTTTCTCTTTGTCGGCCTGATGGAGGAACGAATGGGTACCAGGGACATCGGCAGCTTGGGTGGAATTGCCTACCGGGCACCGATTTTTGCAACATTTTTTGCCATCGCCATGCTCGCCTCTGTCGGTCTCCCCGGTACCAGTGGCTTTATCGGCGAATTTCTCATCATTCTTGGGGCTATTAAATTCAACATCTTTATCGCCGTTCTCGCAGGAACCTCACTCATCATCGGCGTTTGCTATATGTTGTGGATGTTTCAGAGAGTGTTCTTTGAAAAGACCAACGACCGCACGGTGGAATTTGCCGATCTCAAGGTCTCTGAAGTCTTGACCTTTCTCCCCGTTATCGTGCTCATTATGGCCATGGGAATTTTTCCCCAGGTCTTTATTAAAAAAATCGAACCGGCCGCACAGCTCCAGGTTGCAAAGATCTTCTCGATGACCCAAAGCCATGTTGCCGAAATTACAGTCCCGACTCCCGGACACACTAACCATAAGAATTAAGGCAGGGTAACCACTATGCATGATTTTTTGTCCTTCCTCCCTCTTCTCATCATCGGTGTAGGTGCCATCCTGTTGATGCTTCTCTCCGCTTATGAGAAGATTCAGGTCGAGATCGCCTCCTTTGTCAGCATGGGATTCTTTGGCACTGCTTTTTTTGCTCAGCTGCTCGTCGGCTGCGGGCCGGAGACCACGCTCTTTGCCAAGGTATTTAACGGTATGCTGGTGTCCAGCAATTTTACCATGGTTGCCGGACTCATCATCCTCGGCTGTGGCTTTTTTACGGCCATGAGTGCCCATAGTTATTTCAAGGTTAATCTATTCTGCACCCTGGAATTCTACAGCATTATGATGTTCGGCGCCTGCGGTATGCTGCTCTTAACCATGGCACAGGAACTTATCACCGCATTCATCGCGCTGGAAATCATGTCCCTTGCCATATACATTCTCGTTGGCTATGACCGGGCGAATATCACCGCCACTGAAGCGATCCTCAAATATCTGATGCTCGGTGCCTTTGCCGGGGCATTTTTCACCATGGGCACCGCGCTTATTTATGGCGGCACCGGTACAACAAAATTTGTTGTAATCAGCAGTGCTATCAGTTCCGGCTCCGCGTCCCAGGCACTGCTTCTTGCAGGCGCCTTTCTTATTTTTGTCGCCTTTTTCTTTAAAGTTGCCGCCTTCCCCTTTCATGCCTGGGTCATTGATGTTTATGATGGCGCCTCCGCCCCGGTGACGGGTTTTATGGCCACCGCCCTGAAGACGGCAGTCTTTGCCGTTTTTGCCAACTTTCTCGCACTGAGCGCCGATTTGCACAGCAGCTGGATCACCGTTCTGTTCTGGATTGCCATCCTGACCATGTTCGGCGGTAATCTCGTCGCCATTGGTCAGAGCAGTCTTAAAAGAATGCTCGCGGCTTCAGGTATTGTTCATTCCGGCTATCTGCTCATCGCTCTTGTGGCTATCAGTGCCGACCATTTTACCGGCAGTGTTATCGGCTATTATCTGGCCGCCTATGCCGTCAGTACCCTCGGTATCTTTGCCGCCCTGTCCTACCTTGGCGGGGAGGGTGAAAAGCGGGCGACATTCGATGATTTCAAAGGCTTGGCCAAAGTTCGTCCTTATTCCGCCGCGGCGATTACGATTTTTCTTCTTTCAATGGCCGGCATCCCGTTAACCGCCGGTTTCATGGGGAAGTTTTATATTCTCACCAGTGCCATTTCGGCTGGTCAAACTGCTCTTGCGGTACTCCTTGTCATCAGCAGCGCCTTTTCCATGTGGTATTATCTGCGCCTCATAATTACTATGTATTTTCATGACGCCGAGGACAGTTTTGAGATTATTGGTTCGCCTCTGGCCGGTGCAGGTACCTTAGCGCTGGTGGTCTGTGTATTTGCTATCGGTCTGTATCCTATTGTTATATAAGTATTCAGCTTTTGCTGTTTCGTGAAAAATATTCGGAGTGAAAACAGTCAAACCCCGGTAAACGGAAAATTAGCCGGGATAAGTACCTTGGGTACGGATTATATCTTGCAAAAAACAAGGTAACAATCTGTGAGGTACTAACTCTTCAGTACGGCAAAATGACTTGTGTGCTGACTGATCTAAACGTGGAGTCTGAGATATGAAAGTAAAAGATATTCTTGCGACAAAAGGAAGTCGGGTCGTTACCGTTGAGAAGGATACATCCATTTTCGATGCGATGTTGATTCACTCTGCCAACCGGGTCGGTTCTCTGTTGGTCGTTGACAGTGACGGCAACATCCTTGGTATCATTGGGGCGCGTGATGTGCTCATGGCGGTTATCAATCACCTTGACGAGGTCAAAACACTTACCGTTGAGAAAATCATGAGTACCAACCTCATCGTCGGCAGCCCGGATGATAAGTTGGATTATATACTCTCCGTCATGACGGAAAACAGAATACGCCACGTGCCTATTTTTGAGGGTAAGGAACTGAAAGGGTTGGTTTCCATTGGCGATGTTGTCAAGGCGCAGCTCAAGGAAACGAAGGTGGAAAACAAGTACTTAAAAGATTATATTGCCGACAAATATCCTGGTTGAATCCTGGCGCCGATCAGCTCGAGACATTTAATTCTCCTGCACGCTGCAAAAAATACGGACAAGATACGATCATCAATAAAAAAGCCTTCTTACCCGGTGCCGGGCAAGAAGGCTTTTTTGTGCGCAGCTAAAAACCGGCAAATACGATAGCCGGCAGATGATACATTGGGATGACCTTCAGGTCATCCCAATGTATCATCGCATCAGCTATTATTTTTGTTATCAAAATACTTCTTTGTTTCCGAAACGACAACCGGAGTCAGGAACAGCAGACCAATGAGGTTTGGAATAGCCATCAAACCGTTCATGGTGTCGGAAATATTCCATACCAGGCTGAGTTTTGCAATTGCCCCAACACCGACAAAAAGAACAAAAACTATACGATAGGGCATAACCGCCTTCACCCCGAAAAGATATTCAATCGACTTTTCACCATAATAACACCACCCGAGAATGGTCGAGTAGGCAAAGAGGATAATGCCGATGGTCACGATATGCGCTCCCCCGGGCATTTCCGCGGCAAAAGCCATGGTCGTCAACGCCGCACCGGTTTCGCCACTGGACCAGAGGCCACTGAGTATGAGCACCAGTCCGGTCATGGTACAGACGATGATGGTATCGATAAAAGTCTGCGTCATGGAAACCAGGGCCTGAGTAATGGGGCTTTTCGTCTGGGCGGCCGCTGCAGCAATAGGAGCGCTACCGAGACCGGACTCGTTGGAGAACACACCGCGAGCAACACCCATCCTGATGGCCAGCATGATGCTTGCCCCGGCAAAACCACCAACGGCGGCTGTGGGATTAAAGGCCTGCTTGACAATAAAAATCAAGGCGGCCGGTACTTCGGTTATGTTGGCAAGAATGATATACATGGCACCCGATATATAAAAAACTATCATGATCGGCACCAGGGTACCGGTGACCTTACCAATTTTTTTGATGCCGCCGAGCACCACGGCAGCGGTACAGGCCATAAGAACTATTCCGGTTACCATATGAGGTACATTGTAGGTTGTTGCCACTGCATCGGCAACCGAGTTGGATTGCACCATATTGCCGATACCAAAAGCGGCTATAGAGGCAAAAACGGCAAACATCGTTCCAAGCCAGGGCATCTTTAAGCCTCGCGAGATATAGTACATCGGACCACCACTCATCTCGCCGTACTCATCGACAACCCGGTACTTCACCGCCAGAACCGCTTCCGCATATTTAGTGGCCATGCCGACAAGTCCGGTAATCCACATCCAGAACAAGGCACCCGGTCCACCGATGGCGATAGCGGTTGCCACCCCGGCAATATTACCGGTACCAACGGTTGCCGACAAGGCTGTCATCAGGGCCTGAAAGTGGGTGATATCCCCCGGCTCATCAGTGTCCTCTTTCCGTTTTATCAAGGCCAGATAGAGAGCATGGCCAAGTTTTCTAAACTGGAGTCCACGCAGGGCAAAAGTCAGCCAGAAGCCGGTTCCAACCAACAGTATCAACATTGGTGGTCCCCAGGCAAAAGCGCCTATTTTTCCCACTACCATATCCAGTGTACTCAAAAAATCCATAAGTTCTCTCCTTTGGTATGTACAGCATGATTATACAGCATGAATAAGATAGAGATCCTGTGAATAATCGGATCACTTTTCCTCTTCCCTCTTTTTTACCGGCACGCTTGTGCCGCACAGCCTATCGCAATCTACCCGCCACTTTCAGAGGTCCTCATAAAAATCACCTCCATCTTTTGTGAGGATATATTTTTTATAATGAAATCATAAAGAAAGGTCAAATAATATTTTGCTCAAAGGGGCGAGCAACAATGAATGATTTAAGTAAAAAGAATATTATAAAAGAGTTGCTGGTATTTTATGTTACCAGCAGCCCAACAGTATACGGCATACACCAGGCGCTCTCGGACTGTCTCCTAACGGAATCTGCCGAGATCTATACCCAGACGCAGGCCAAGCTTCTGGATGGCCGTTCGGGACAGGCCGCTGACCCTGGAGGCCTCGGAGACATTACCGGCGGTGACGGTGAGGAGCTGTTCGATATAGCTGCGCGAAAAACGGTCGGAGACAAGACTTTTCATGCTCTTATAGGGTCCCATCTCGCCGAAACCGGCTAATGCGGCCTGACCAGGCGTTTCAATACGCCTTACCGAAGCCATGGTGATGTTCTCCCGCCCACTGAAGACGACCAGCCTCCTGATGGTACTCTGCAGTTCGCGGACGTTGCCGGGCCACTCTTTGGTCGACAGATAGGAGAGGACTTCCGGTTCAATGGCCATCCCGTCAAGTCGCATCTCAACGAGGGTCTTTTCCAAAAAATATCGGGCGAGCAGAGCAATGTCCTCGACCCGTTCCCGTAGCGGCGGCATGTGAATGGCGATGACGTTAAGGCGATAAAAAAGATCGGCACGAAAGCTGTTTTCTTCGACTTTTTCCGCCAGCGAACGGTTGGTGGAGGCGATGATCCGAACATCGGTGATGAGGGTCCGAGTCGAGCCGACCGGCCTGACCTCCCCCTCTTGAAGAAAGCGTAGAAGCTTGGTCTGCATTGACTGGGAGATGTCGCCTATTTCGTCGAGATGCAGGGTGCCGTGATCAGCGGCAAGAAAGAGCCCTTCCCGGTCTCGGTCGGCACCGGTGAAGGCTCCCCGGCAATAGCCGAACAATTCGCTTTCCAGCAGAGTGTCGGGGATGGCGGGGCAGTTGACGGCGACATAGGATTTTTCAGCCCGCCGACTGAGCCTATGCACCATCGTTGCCGCCAGCTCTTTGCCGGTGCCCGATTCCCCCTCGATCAGCACCGGGTAATCGGATCCGGCAACGGCCTCGATGGATTGCCGCACCAGGCGCATCGAGTTGCTTTCTCCGAGCAGATTTTCCTTGCCGCCTTGGGCGAGCAACTCGCGCAGTCGCCGATTTTCCCATTCCAGTCGGATAAAATCGACGGCCTTGCCGACGGTCCGGTAGAGCTGGTCGGAGGAGACCGGTTTGGTGAGGAAGTCATGGGCCCCGAGCCTGACCGCCTCGACCGCTTTTTCGATGGTACCAAAGCCGGTGAGAATGATCACTTTGATGGCCGGATGCCGCCGCTGAATCTCGGTCATCAACTGCAGGCCATTCATTTCCGGCATCTGCAGATCGGTAATAAGCAGATCGACCGACGATTTATCCAGCAGGGCCAGGGCGGCTTTGCCGCCATCCGCCGTCAGCACCTGAAAATCCTGGAACTCGGCCATCAGCAGCCGGGCCAGGCCATTGATGAAATCCAGCTGATCGTCGACCAGCAGTACGCGCAGTTGCTTATCCACTCGTTTCAGCATATTTTTTTTTCCATCAGACACCCCTGGTGATTGGAAAGTACAGCTCGAAAACAGTCCCGCCCGTCGGCAGATTACGCGCCTCGATCGAGCCACCCAGTTCATGCATATAGCCATATATAACGGCAAGGCCAAGGCCGGACCCCTTATTGACATCCTTGGTTGAGAAAAACGGATCGAAGATGGACGGCAGGACAGCAGGATCGATGCCGCTGCCGTTGTCCGTCACTGTCAGGCGCAGGCCGCGTTTATCAGCATCACAGGTAATCTCTACAACAATTTCCCCCACCTCTTCCGGCAGGGCATCAAGGGCATTGAGCAAAAGATTGAGGGTGATATGTTCCACGACCTGTGGTTCGACCCGGACAACGGTTGCCGCATCGGCCCGTCGGCAGGACAGGGACACCCCTTTCTTGGCCGCCTGCATCTTAAACACGGTGATGACGCTTTCCACGACATCGCCGACAACCGTCTCTCGATCGGTCGACACCTTCGGACGGGCAAAGTGCAGCAGGTCGAGGAGCACCGCCTGGGCCTGACTGGTATGCTTGATGATCACGTCGATGTCGGTCTGATGCTGCTCACCGGGCAGGCTTTTTTTCAAAAGTTCCGCATAACAGAGGATAACGCCCAGAGGGTTGTTCATCTCGTGGGCGAGTCCGGCGGCCAGCTTGCCGACCGTGCCCATTTTTTCTGCCTGAACAAATTGGCCAAGCATCTTTTTTCTCTCGGTATCTTCCTGAATGGACACAACTATCCGTGGTGTGCGGTTATCTTCCGGGGTAAGGCCAATGGTGTTGACGATAAAACTCCGTCCGTTGTCCAGTGCAACATCCCGCCTGGACAGGGCGGTGAGTTGCGCGGTGCTGTCTTCTTGTCGGTCGTCGGCGTCATTGACCAAGCAGTCAATCACCCCCCTTTTGTCCTCCCGGCAAGACAGGTCTTCCATCAGTCGATTGGCGGCGGTGTTGGCCATGATGACCGCTCCACCCTGATCGAGGAGCAGCAAGGGATCGGGAATGCCCTCAAAGATGGTCTGCAGGTTATCGGTTTGGCTGAGGATGGCATCGAGGGCCGCCAGGTTCTCCGCGGCAATGCCGAGCTGTCGACCGACGGCGGTCAGCATTTCCGCTTCATCGGCGGTAAATGGTATATGGGACGGCCGCTGCAGAAGAAGGAGGCCGTCTATCGTCTCATCACTGCTGCCAACGGGAATGAACACTTTGTTGTCGGCGAATCGTAATTTCGGTTCCAGCAGCAGTTGGACATAATCGGTCGGCAGCACCGGCGACTCCGCACCTTTCGGCCAGGTAAAATCCTGGTTGCCGGAAAAAGTGCAGACATAGGAGGCGCGGGTGAGAAGAAACCTCTCGGCCAACAGCGGCAGGGCATTGGCCCACAGCTCGGGACGATTACGGCTTATTTTCAAAGTGCCGAGGACGCTCACCAACATGGTGAGATCCTTTTTGTGGGTATCGTTTTCCCGCAAGAGCTGTTCGGTGCGCCGGTCAACTTCCTGCTCCAGATCGGCGGCGTATTCCTTTAAACGGCTGTCCGTTTCAAAAAGGTGCTGGCTGAGCCCCTCCATGCTTTCGATCATTTCTTCAATTTCATCACCATGTTCAATCTTCCGGAGCAGTTCTTCGCCCTTCTGGTCATGGAAGTTTTTCTTGAACTGACTGGTCAGGGTGCGAAAATTGACCAGCACCACCCGTTGAAAGGTCAAATAGATCATTAGCAGGACAAGAAAGGAGATGACCAGATAGACCATGACATAGGCGGTGAAGTCGGCGGTATTTTTCACGGCATAGCTGGAGGTCGGAATACCGACCAGATCAACCCCGCTGATCTGATCAAGCGGATGGTTGAAGCCTCTTGCGCCATACTTTTCGATCATTTCAACCGGGGCATCCTCTTTGTTGCCATGACAGAGCATGCAGCTCTCGACAAATCGTACCGGCCGGGCTCTGACAAAGATGTTCTGGTCATTGACCAGCTTAAAGCCCTGCCAAAGCTGTTTGTCCTCGTTGTCACGGAAGTAGCCAATCAATTCTCGCTCGATTTCATTGGCCTCAAAGAGCGGATTGCGAGCATTGACGGCAACGCGGCGATAGACATAATCGGCAGCCTCCGCATGGGGAGTCTCCATGACGCTGCGCGAGATATACGACGAAGACATCGCTTCCAGGATAAAACTGTCCGGCAGCAGCTCGAGCATTTTCGGGCGCAGCCTGCTCTGCACATATTTCTGTACCGCGTCGACCTGGCGTAAGACGATGGTCGCCCGGGTACTGACCTCCTCTTCCAGGGTTTTTTGCATATAAAAATAGAGCGCGGTCAGATTGATGACGCTGATCAGCATCAGGCAACCGAGCAGTCTCAGTATAAATTTGCTTTGCAGGGAAGAGGGTCTGGGAAGATGCATGCGTACAAAAAAAATAGATGAAGGATATTTTGCCGCCGGAGAAAAACCGCCGGTGCTCTCTGTCTAGCAGACTGGCCCAGATTGTAAAGAAAAAAAAACAGGGCCCAAAACAGGCGGATATTTTTGCCTGCTAACTCAAGCTTGCAGGTGACAATCCAAGTTGGCGGGCATCACCGTCTCTTAAATCTTAAGCCACTGTAATTATTATACATAAAATTCCATCTACAGGTGGCATCAATTTTGTAACGTGATCCGCAAACAAATTGGTCGGCAAGACCAGGCTCAGAATAAACCACAAGGAGACATCGTAAATGGCACAAACAGAAACAAACATTGTTGTTGATCATGGCCGGAGCAGCTGGTCGGATCTTTGGACGAAAGAAGACTACCTGGCCATCTGGCTTGGCTTTCTCATTATTGCCGTAAGCCTCACTGCCTATTTCGGCTTTGGCCCCAAGGAGGAGTTTACCGAAAAGATTGCCGCGGCCAATCAGATCCAGGCGGCCGAGATGGCCAAGGCGCCCTTTAAGACCATTGACTGGTATAACGCCGAAGCAGACAAGAAAAAACTAAAAGGAACGAGTTCGGCCTACGGTAAATTCATTACCCACTGGACGAAAAAGCCCGGTACATGGAAAGATAATCCGCTCGACTCACTGATCCGATCCGAAGCTCAGGCCAAGGCGCTCAATGATGCGGCCTTGCCCGCTTACGAAAAAGCCAAAGAAGACGCGGCGGCGGCACTTGTTTCGGCGCAGCAGGCTGAAGAAGCCGCGGCAGCGACAGCTTTCAAGAATCCAACCCTAAATGAGGCGGCGAAAGAGAAAATACAGGCATGGCAAGCAGCGGAAAAGAAAGCCAGCTCAGCCAAGAAAAAAGCTTCACAGAAACCGTACAATTATATTCCAACCCTGATTGGTCTGTGCGCCTTCTTTATCGTTATTTTCGGAAGTGGCATGGCACTTATGAAGAAAAGTTTTCCGGATTTCGCCAAAGGATTCGTCATTGTTTTCCTGATCGCGGTCCTCGCCTACATGCTTGGCGGGCAGGCAATTTCCAAGCAGTACGGTTTTGGCGCGGAGGCCTGGGGTATTCTTCTCGGCATGATCATCGCCAACAGCATCGGTACGCCCAAATGGGTACTGCCCGCCTGTCAGGTTGAATTCTTTATCAAAACCGGTCTGGTGCTGCTCGGAGCCGAGGTGCTGTTCGGCAAGATCCTGGCCATTGGTCTACCGGGAATTTTTGTTGCCTGGGTAGTCACCCCCATCGTGCTGATAAGTACCTTCATCTTTGGTCAGAAAATTCTGAAATTGGAATCGAAGACTTTGAATGTCGTCATTTCCGCCGATATGTCGGTGTGCGGCACCTCGGCGGCCATCGCCGCGGCAGCGGCCTGCCGCGCCAAAAAAGAGGAACTGACCCTGGCCATCGGCTTGTCACTGGTATTTACCTCAATCATGATGATTGCCATGCCGGCATTTATCAAGGCGGTGGGCATACCCGAGATTCTTGGTGGTGCCTGGATGGGCGGCACCATCGACTCCACGGGGGCGGTTGCCGCGGCCGGCGCCTTTTTGGGCGAGAAAGCCATGTATGTCGCCGCGACGATCAAAATGATCCAGAATGTCATGATCGGCGTCACCGCCTTTTGTATCGCTTTGTACTGGTGTCTGCGCGTCGAGTGTCAGGCGGGCAGAACGGTCGGAGCAGGCGAGATCTGGCATCGTTTCCCGAAATTTGTTCTCGGTTTTCTGGCTGCATCGATTCTTTTCTCACTGCTCGACAGCTACTTGAGCCAGGGTATCGCCTATTCGCTGCTCAATCAAGGCGCAGTTGGCGGTGGAACAAAGTTGATGCGCGGCTGGTTCTTTACCTTATCCTTTGCAGCTATCGGCCTGTCCACTAATTTCCGGGAACTGGCCCAATATTTCAAAGGCGGTAAACCCCTCATCCTCTATTTCTGTGGTCAGAGTTTAAACATGGTCTTGACCCTGATTATGGCATATATAATGTTTTACCTGGTTTTCCCGGAGATCACCGCCAAAATCTAAAGCAGGTTGTTTCCAGCCGGCCGGGAGAATGTACTCCCGGCCGGCACACGATGAGGAAGAAATGAAGAAAGAACCAAGCATGTTGCACAGACTAAGAAATTTCGTTGCATCACTCAGCGTCTGCCTGCTCTTTGTCTATGTCTTTTTGCCCTATCTGACCGAATCTGTGAGCATCCTCAACCGGATGTCAGACTATCTCGAGAGTAACGGTATCGATCCAAGCCGTTATTATTACACCGACGTCGAGCAGGTAAAAGAAGCGGAGAATTACCTGCAGGATGTTCTCGACTAACCCAAAAGCACTCCCGGCACACACCTTATGCTTACCACCAAGCTCGATGAGCGAAAAGAGATGATCCTTGTCAAGGAAGAAAGTATGGCATGGCAGCTGGCACTGCAGGTCATCGACAAACCGACGCCACGCATCTGGATGATTTTTATTCCAATATTTTTTGTCTTTTATTTCTGGAAATTAAAGGAGTTCGAGAACGGCTTGAAAACTTTTTCCGAAAATCATCTGCTGTCCCGCCGCAGAACGCTCGAGGCTGCCCTGGCCGCGACAGAGAGCGGTCGACCGGTCGATATTCCATCCCTTGTCAACCAGGTCGAGGGGCTGCAGGAGGAAGCACGCACCTGCTACGCCCGTTGGCTGACGGTGCTCGCCGAACATTATCGCCTGCTGCTGCAGACCGAGGGCGACAGCTATCCTTCGCTGATCCGCACCGCTTATCGTAATAAAGAAAACTACCTGGCGTTTTGTCACGAGCTCGGTAGCGTCGAAAGTGGTTTCGACATGGCGCTGCTGCCGACAATAGACGGTGAAAGCACGAACATTCGCGCTGTCACCGAAAAGATGATCGAGGGTCTGAATACCCTGCGCTGCCGGGAGGCGGCGGAAATTTTTTCCTGACGAGCCGGCGGGACCGTTATGCCCCGGCTGTTTTCGCCAGCCAGCCCTCAAGGCGATCAAAGGCCTCATTGATCATCTCCGGTTCCCCGCCAAAGGACAGACGCAGATGCTGCTCGCCACCTGCCCCAAAACAGCCGCCGGGAATGGTGATCACCCTTGCCTCTTGCAGGATTCGGGTGGCTATCTCCTGGGAGGAGTCCTCCGAGAAAAGGTATCTGGCCATGACGTAAAAGGCTCCTTGCGGTGGGACATAGGAAAAGAAGCTGCTCAGTCTATCAAGCCGTGCACAACACAGTTCTTTTCGTCTGATCAGTTCCGCCCGCATGGCCGTAACACAGCTCTGGTCGCCATCAAGGGCCGCAAGGGCGGCAAACTGCGACGGGGTCGGGGCGCAGATTGTCGTCGCGTCATGGACCTTCATGATCTGCTCCATCCATCCTTTGGCCGCAGCCACCCAGCCTACCCGCCAGCCGGTGAGAGCGTATTTCTTCGACAGCGAATAGATCGAGATGACATGGTCACGGAACTCGTCCAGGCCAAGCGGGCTAAGCGGCATGTCGCCATCATAGACCATGTAATCATAGGCCTCGTCGGTGATGATGACAAAATTGTCGGCCACAGCCTGGCGGCAGAGGGCGAGGGTTTGGTCATCGCTGAAGACCGTGCCGGTCGGGTTGCCCGGATTGCAGACAATGATCGCCCGGGTCCGGGGGGTTATCGCCGCTCGGATAGCCGGCAGATCCAGGCCCCAGGTATCGGTCAGCGGGACAAATATGGGCATGCCCCCGGCGAGGGTGATCTGCTCGATATACGAGGCATAGGTCGGTGAGGGCAGGATGACTTCATCGCCGGTATCGACCACGGTCAGAATGGTCGTCAGCAGGGCCTCCATGCCGCCGACGGTGACACAGATCTCCCTGTCCGGGTCAACACGGATATTTTTTTCCGCCAGCAGATAGGCGGCGATCCGTTTTCGCAGCGCGGCCATGCCGGTTTGCAGGGAATATTTCCCGCTGCCGGGATCCTCCTGCAGCACTCTGGTGACCGCTTCGATAATGTGCGCCGGCGTGGCAAATGAGGGGACGCCCTGGCCGAGGGAAACGCAACCCTCGATACCTGCGGCGACCAGCGCCATCTCTTTGGTCGCCGACGGGGCGATGTTGCGCACCCTGCGACTGACCGGATAATGATGGGGAAAGTGAGCGGCAGGGACCATGGTATTGCCTCAGCAAGCGGGAAAAATTTTGCCTGGATTGAGAATCATGTTGGGGTCAAAAAGCTTCTTGATGTTTTTCTGCAAATCGATGCTGCTCGCGGAAAGTTCCATGCTCAGATAGGGCGACTTGGCGATGCCGATGCCATGTTCGCCGGAAATCGTGCCCTGCAGGCGCAGGGTCAATTCGAGCAGGGCTCTGGTTCCCGCCCAGGCCGCCTCTTCTCCAGCCGGATCCTGGGTCGTGATGTTCAAATGAATATTGCCGTCGCCGGCATGACCGAAGGCAAAGACCTCGATGCCGTATCGCCGTTCATAAGCGGGCAGGGCATCGACCAGCTCGGCGATGGCGGTCAGGGGGACAACGATATCTTCCGGAATATATAGTTTGGCATACTCATGGATACGCAGGCTGACCTGGCGCCGCACCGCCCAGATGTTCTGCCGCTCCTCTGCCGTTGCCGCCTTGATCAGCTGAACCGCCCCAGCCTTACCGGCAAGCGAACAGATGGCCTCCATTTCCGCGTCAATCCGGCTCTCGGGACCGTCTATCTCGATAATCAGAATGGACGGCTTGTCGCCGGGCAGACCAAAGGGCAGCAGTTCACCGATGAGGGCGAGGCATTTATGGTCGAGAAATTCTATGGCACTGGGCAGGTGTCCGTCGGCCATGATCGCCGCCACGGCGTTCATCGCCGAAACCATGTCGCTGAAGACGCACATCATGCCGGTGGTCGCCGCCGGTCGGGGCAGTAGTTTTACAATGAGCGAGGTGATCACCGCCAGGGTGCCTTCGCTGCCGACCAGCAGATTGGTGAGATCGTAGCCGACGACGCCTTTTCTGGTCTGCACCCCGGTAGTGATTAACTGACCGCTGGGCAACACCGCTTCGAGCCCAAGGATATAATCACGGGTGGTGCCGTATTTAACACAGGCCGGGCCACCGGCATCGGTGGCGGCATTGCCGCCGATGGTGCTCTGGTCCATGCCCGCCGGATCCGGTGGATAAAACAGGCCAGCCGCATCGGCTGCCTGGCGAACCGTCTGGCTGATCACCCCCGACTGCACCTGCATGATGAAATTTTTCGTGTCTATCCGCTCAATACGGTCCAGCCCCATGGTCGACAGCACCACGCCGCCCATCGACGGCAGGCACCCCCCGGCAAGACCCGAGCCGCCTCCCCTTGGGGTCACCGGAAAACGGTAGATGTTGGCCAGTTGCAGCAGGGCCTGTACATCAGCAACACTTTTCGCCCGGACAACCAGCTCCGGCGTAAAACGCAGGGTGGAGGCGTCGCCACCATATTCGGCAAGGGTATCGGGGGCGGTGACGATGGCCTCGGCACTAAGCCGCGCCCGGATGGCAGCGGTTATTTCTTTGGTAATAGGTGCATAATGCGGAGAGTGCGACATAACAGGTACACGAAAACTTGTAGAACAGGCTGTCAACCGTGGCCGAAGCCGGGAACATACAGTCGCTGTTCGATTTTTTTCAAAATGATCATGGCCAGACTGACCAGGCCAAGGTAATAGAGGCCGATAATGGTGAAGACCTCGGTGTAACGAAAGTACTCGGTGGCAACGGTTTTGCCTTCTCCGGTCAGTTCGATGCAGGTAACAATAAAGGCCAGAGAAGAATACTTGATCAGATAGATGATCTCATTGCCGCAACCGTGGATGGCCCGGCGCACCGCCTGGGGGACAATGATCCAGACAATGACCTGCAAGGTGGTAAAACCCAGGGCCTGAGCGCCAAGATACTGGCCGCTTTTAATCGACAGCAGCGCCCCGCGCACATATTCCGACTGGTAGGCGCCGCTGCACAGGGTAAATCCGACCACCGCCGCCACATAGGGCGACAGGTAAATGCCGATATTCGGCAGGCCGAAATAGAGGATAAACAACTGGATGACCAGCGGTGTGCCGCGAAATATTGCCGCATAGGCGTCGCCGATGGTCTTGACAACCGGATCGCCGAAGGTGCGGATGGAACCGGCGATGATACCGATCAGCACCCCGCCGATGGCCGAGGGGATGATCAGGGCAATGGACATGAGCAGCCCCCGGTTCAGACTGGTCAGCAGTTCCTGGTAAAATGGTGACAATTGTAACAGTTGCGACAGTTCGAACATCAGCCGTCCACCTCGGCAAGTTCGTTGAGACGGTCGCAAAATCCCTGGGAGCGGCTCGTGTTGCCGGCGGCCAGTAAGGCGGCAGGCGGGCCCTGCTCGACGATTCGGCCGTCTTCCATGAAGAGTATTTCATCGGCCAGATTGTAAATCAGGCTGATCTGGTGGGTGGCCATGATCATGGTCATCCCCTTGACCGCCAGCCCCTTGATGACGGCGATCACCTCGCCGATCAAGGTCGGATCGAGGGCCGACGTCGGTTCATCGAGCAGGAGTATCTTCGGATCCATGGCCAGCGCCCTGGCAATGGCCAGTCGCTGTTTCTGGCCGCCGGACAATTGCGCCGGATACAGCGCCTCTTTGTCGCCCAGGCCGACCTGGTCAAGTTCCAGCCGGGCCCGCTGTCTGGCCTGGCTTTTATCCATTTTCTTCACCTTGCGCAGGGCAATGGTGATATTATCCAGGGCGGTGAGATGGTCAAACAGATTGAAGTCCTGAAAAATCATGCCGACCTGCTGTCTCAGCTTGTAGAGATCCTGCTTGCGGGTGAAATCGATAGCCTCGTTCTCCAGCTCGATTGTCCCTCCATCCGGCACAACGAGACAGTTGATGCACTGCAGCAGGGTGCTTTTGCCTCCGCCGGACGGGCCGATAAGCACCTTGATCTCCCCTTTGGCCAGCTTGACGCTGACCGCATTGAGAATGGTGTTACCGCCAAAAGATTTTGTGATATCGGTCACCCGGAGAATCTGATCTGTTTCGGTCATTATATCGGTCATTCTTGCCGTCATCATTGGTTGCCTTGGTGCGAGTAGCCGGGGATACGCAGAGACTTCTCCAGTTTTCGAAGAGCGATCACCCCGGCCCAGGTGAGCAGAAAATAAATAATTCCCGCGGTAATATACAGGGACAGATGCTGATAGGTGCGGGAGGCGACAAACTGGGTTCTGGCCATGATCTCCGGCGCGCCGATAACAAAGGCCAGCGCCGAATCCTTAAGGATGATGGAATATTCGTTGGACCAGGCCGGGATGGACATTCTCAGTATCTGCGGCAGAACAATGCTCTTTATCGCCTGGATCTCACTCATGCCAAGACCAATCGCCGCATTAAACTGTCCCTTCGGCAGGGCCAGAATAGCCCCTCGGAAAATATTTGCCTGATAGGCCCCCGTGGTCATGCCGAGGACAATGGTCACCGCGGTAAAAGCGCTGAAATTCAAGCCGAGAAAGGTAAAGAGTCCGAAGTAAAAAAGAAAGAGCAGCACCACTACCGGTACTCCCCTGAAGATCCATACATAGGCGGTGAGCAGGTATCTGACGACCCTGTTGCCGTAGACCAGACCGACCGCCATGCCGATACCGAGAACCAGCCCGAGACACATCGCGGCAACAACTATACCGATGGTCAGAAATGACCCCTGGAGGAGATACGGCAAGGAATCAAAGACGACGGATAGGGCCTGTGGCATCGAGTTACCTGCGGAGTAAAGACAAGAAAGATCCAGCCATAACGGCTGCGATAGGAGGTTGTCTTTAATGGCAAAAAAAGACGGGCGCACTCCTGGAAGGTCATGCGCCCGTCAATAAAAACTACTATTTGTCCAGTTCGTACTTTTTTATCAATTCAGTCCATTCCGGCGATGCCATCAGTTTGGTCAGCGCCTTGTTGACTTTTTCGAGCAGTTCTTTATCGTCCTTACGAACGGCATAACCGAAATCTTCCTCATGCATGCCGAAGGTACCCACGAGCTGGACATCTTTTTTGGAAGCGGCGTCTTTTGCCGGTGCATCATCCATTGCCGCCGCGTCGATCCTGCCGTTCAAGACATCCTCGACGGCAAGCGGAGAAGAACTGTAATAGCGAAGTTCAAAGTTCCACCCTTGCTTGGCGGCTTCTTCTTTCAGCCATTTGGCTTCGGATGTTCCCTGCTGCACACCGACTGTTTTTTTGCCGTGGCGAATGTCATCGATGGTCAGCGGGGAGCCTGTCTTGGTGACCATAACCTGCTTGATGACCCAGTACGGTACGGAAAAGGCGACCTTTTGCGCACGTTCTTCAGTAATACTCATGCCGGAAGCGATGATATCAATTTTTTTGGTGAGAAGACTGGTGATAATACCATCCCATTCAATCGGCTGGTGGCTGACCTCAACGCCTATCTCCTTAGCCACCCAATTCATCGCCTCAACATCGAAACCGCTGGGCTGGCCGGTCTGGTCAATGTAAGCAAAGGGTGGAAAGTTTGCATCGATACCATTTACCACCTTCTCGACGGCAAGAGCATGACCGGCGAATACCAGCGTCAGAAGACTACACAAAAGCAGCACATTTTTTTTAACCATTCTCCCCTTCCTTTTGTTGTTGATTACGTTAGGCTGTTGCCGAAGAGCATTCACTCTCCCGCACTAATTTTGAGGCTGGCATCTTAGCTATTTTTGCCGGCACGGGCAAGCTTTTTCAAGAATCGGCCGGTGACTATGCCGTTGATCTCATTTTTTGCCGCAGTTCTCGTCTTTTTTCTATGATATCCCAAAGTACAGGAATAATGACGATGGTCAAAAAGGTCGCCGTGCACAGGCCTGTAACAAAGGTCATCGCCATACTGCCCCAGATAAGAGAATACTCAGGAATGCCCAGAGCCATCGGCAACAACCCCAGGGTGGTTGTCAAGGTCGTCAACAAAATCGGCCGCAGGCGGATATGCGTTGCCCACAAAAGGGCATCGCGCCGGCTCATGCCCTTGCGGTAACATTTATTGATAAATTCGACCAGCACCAGGGAATCATTGACCACCACCCCGGTCACCCCGATGACCGCGACAAAGCTGTTGATGGTAAACACGGTTCGGGACAGCCCGGTGCCGAGAACCACCCCGGTCAAAGCAAAGATCACCGCGGCAATAATGATCAACGGCTGCAGATAGGACTTAAACTGGGCGGCGAGAATCAGATAAATAACCACCACGGCAATGACAAAGGCATAAGCCAGTGAGGTGAAGGACTTCTGAGTAGATTCATACTCACCGGCAAAATTAAGCGATGCCCCGGAATATGCGCCTCTGACTGTTGAATAGAACGCTTCGACCTTTTTTACCACCATGGCACTGGTCAGCGGCGCCCCGGTCTGTAAATTAGCCGTCAGGGTAATGGCCCGCTGCCGCTGAAAACGATTGAGGTAGCCCGGCTCAAAACTGTATTCCGGCCGGCACAGATCACCGAGACGCAGCTCCCCTGCCGGAAAATCAACCACCAGCATATCCATTGCGGCAGCCATCGGCATGGCCTTCTCGCCCGCGGTTTTCAGGCGGATATCGATCATTTCTTCCGGTAATTTCATCTCACCAACTATCTGCCCCTGCAGTGCCGAGGCGGCAAGTCCGGCCACATCGGCAACGGATAAGCCCCATTCCGCAGCTCGTTCCGCGTCAATCTTTATGCGAAACACCCGGGCATCACTGCCCTGATCGTCGCGAAGATCGACGAGCCAGGGCGATATCTCCGGATCTTCGCGAAGATAGTCGCCCAGGGCCCGGGCCAGGGCCGACACATTAGCCGAATCCTGGCCGAGAACGCGGATATTGACATCCTTGCCGGACGGCGGCCCGTCTTTTTCCGGACGAACAGACAAGGCAAAGCCCTCGGGCACGAGAGGCTTGAGCATGGTCCGTACTGTTTCAAGATGGGCGATGACATCGTTTTCGGGAAAGTCGGCGAAATGCCTTGTGGCGACGGAAGGCAGGGTGACGGCGACATAGCCGAGATTGTTGCCGTACTGGGGGCTGAAATCCTCATTGATATAATAGCCGGCAAAGCCCAGCGCCGATTCCGCTTGTCCCGCACGGTCCTGCGAGATTCGGGCAGCCATTTTTTTGATTAGCGTGTGGGTCGTCTCAATGGGTGTTCCGGAAGGACCGGTCAGTTCGGCGTAAAAAAGAGAGTAGTTGTCGGGAAAAAATTGAATGCGGATGAGGCCTGTTCTGCCCTGCAGGGAGAGGATAAAGATGCCCATGGCCACGAAAAATATCAGGCCGAGCAGACCAAGCGAGCTTTTACGAAAGCGCAGCGCCAGCAAAATTAATCGATGAAAAATCGATCGTGTCAGGCGCATACTCCACCCCTCTTTTGCCGTAGAAAAGAAGGCCTTGTCTTTATCTGAACGTTCGCCACCTGCGGCGACCGGCACCCGGCGGGGCCCGAATTCCATATAATGGCAGGGAAGAATGAACAGGCACTCAAGCAGGGAGGCCGCCAGGGCAAAGGCAATGGTTTTCGGGATGATGGCAAAGAAATCGCCAACCATGCCGGTCATGATCAACATGGGCAGAAAGGCCACGACGGTGGTCAGTGTCGCACTGACTACCGGTAGAAAAACCTCGGCGGTACCATCGATTATCGCTTCATCAAGGGGTTTTCCGGTCTGCAGATGGCGATAAATGTTTTCAACGACGACAATGGCGTCATCGACGATAATGCCGGAGACGAGGACGAAGGCGAAAAGTGACACTTCGTTGATGGAGTTGCCCGTCGCATACATGATTACCGTGGTGATCAGGAAGGCAAAAGGAATGCCGATGGTGGTCAGGGCGGCATTACGAAATCCCATGAACAGCCAGATGATCGCGCAGACCAGGATGATACCGAGCAGCAGATTGACGCCAAGTACCCGAATCGAATCCTCAATTTTAGTACTCGAATCCTGGGTAACGGTGAGAGTGATATCGAGCTCGGCATAGATCGGCTGCAGTTCGCCGACCGCCTCCTGGACACGCTCGGCAATAAAAAGGGCATTGCCGTCCGCATGCTTGAGAAGTTGCAAGGTGACACAATCCACCCCATTGACCGAGGCCATGATAAAGGGATCGAGATAGGAAAAATAGCCGTCCTCGGCAAGGTCACCGAGGCGCACCAGGGCGCCGTCACCGTCTCGGCGAATGATCGC
The DNA here is from genome assembly GCA_964412665.1 of uncultured Desulfopila sp. Lineage (GTDB taxonomy): Bacteria > Desulfobacterota > Desulfobulbia > Desulfobulbales > Desulfocapsaceae > Desulforhopalus_A. The sequence continues at coordinate 77,273 of CAYPPR010000004.1, read as the reverse complement.
ACTGAAGAGATCGTCTCTGCCGGTAAACTGCTCATCCACCCTGACGACAAATTCCCCCAGTTTAGTCGCGGCATGACCGGCCGGCAGGGTAATGTTCGCCTTGCGCAGGGCCGCCGCAACCTCCATAAAGGTGAGGCCGGTCCTCTTGAGTTTATCTTCCGAGAGAATAACGTGAAATTCCCGAGTATAATCGCCGCTAATCTTTATCTCTTTTACTCCGGCAATCTGGGCCAGGGTTATTTTTATTTCTTCAGCGACGAGGGCGAGGGTGACATTGTCATGTTCGCCGGCGACATTGACGCTTATGGCGGGAAACCAGTCGTTGACATCAAGAAAATTAAAGATGGGAGGTTCGGTCCGATCCGGCAGATCGCCGACGATGGTCAGTACTTTCAAGCGCACATCGTCAAAACGCTTTTCGTAATCACTGTCGTCGACAAACTTGATGACTATAGTGGACCGCTCCCGATAACTGCTCGACCGAACATATTCGACATCCTCGAGATCCTCCAGTCCCTCTTCTATTTTTCGCGTGACGAGTGTCTCAACCTCTTCCGGCGAAGCCCCCGGCAGATAGGTATTGATGTACATTTTGCCGAATTGGATATTCGGATAGCGCTCCACCGGCATGCGCAAGAGGGTAAAGGCCCCAATCACCATCAGTAAGACAAAGAGCAGATTGAAAAAAACCTTCTGCGCCAGGGTAAAGGTGACAAATCGCTGCATAGCCTATCATCAACCCTGCGGCTGATCCTGCTCCGAGGGCGCGGCATCCGCCGGCAGAAGAAGAAATGATTCGCCTACGGTCAATTCTTTTCCGGTAACAATTGCCTCTTGGCCATGGGCGTCGGTGCCGAGCAGAATCACTTTTTTTCGCCGGCCATCGGCTTTAACCAGCCAGTGGGCCTCGTACCGGCTGACAAGCGCACTCACCGGCACGACAAAGGAACCGGTTTCCTCCTTGCCGACAATGGTGAGAGTGACACGCAGGCCGCCGCGCAGATCAACGGCCCTGGAAAATGTCTCCGGCGAAACAATCAGATCGACGGGGATTTTCCTGCTCTTTGCATCAAAACCCGGAGAAACACGATAAATCCGCGCCTTCGCCATAGCGTCAAGCTCGGGGAAACGGAGAATGATTTCCTCCATTTTGCGCAAGAGATCGAGTTCTTCATAGCTGAGCATAAAACTGACAAGCAATTGGCGAAAATCACCCAGCCGCATCACTGCCTCCCCCTGATGCACAAAAGCACCCTCTTCAACAAACCGCTCGATGACTTGCCAGCCTGGAGGCCCGCGCAGGGTATGCCTGTCGAGCATTTCCTTTTGCCGTGCCTCTTCGTTGACCAGATCCTGCAGGGTGAGTTCGAGGATATCGGCGCGAAGCGATGCCTCATCAAAGGTGGCCTGGGCCGCGGATTTATTTTCCATCAGGGTTGTATAGCGATCAAGGGTTTTTTTCTCGAGCAGCAGCTGTCGACCAGCCTGTTCCTGGGCTATTTTGTTTTTTACCAGATCCAGCCGGACCAGGGTGCTGTCCAATTCGGCCACGACTCCGGATGCGGGCACGGAATCGCCGAGATCGACGTGGATTTTGCCGCATCGGCCGCTCACCTCCCCGGCTATGGCTACTTCCGCTTTGGCTCTGGTGAAACCGGTCAGCTCAAGAGAACGTTGATACGGCCGGAGCTGTACTGTTTCTTCCGCTGTAGCAACAGCACACAAAGAGAACAGCACTATGAGGAATACACTCAATTCAATACTCAATATACGCATAGACCTTCCTTTATCTTTACTCATCCAGCGTCGTGGGACTGACGGCCATCTAGTGTAATCTGCATACTATAGCCGATCTTTATAACATGTAAACGTTCGACCGACAGATTGGTACGACAGTGGCTGAGGGGCATAAAAATGTTCAGCGAATTTCTCGAAACTGAAACCAATGAGCAACTGAGCAGTTCGCATCATGAATTTATCGGCTATATCAGAAAATCCACCCTGTTGATGGAGAACATTCTTAATGATTTCCTCGATTTTTCCGTCATTGAGGCCGGCAAACTCACCCTGAAAAAATCGCAAACCGACATCACCTCATGGCTGGACCAAGCGGTACAACCGAGCAGCTTGCTGGCGGCGCAAAAGGGCGTTGAGATTGTCATTACGCCTCCGAATGACGGGTCATATCTGTTTATCGACACCTCGAAGATGACCCAGGCTGTCAATAATCTCCTCGGTAATGCCTTGAAATTCTCCCATTCAGGCGATCGGATTGTTGTCGAGCTGTTCTTTTCCGACACGGAAATAGTACTCAGCGTGCAGGATCAAGGTCCGGGGATTTCCCGCGAAAATCAGCAACGTCTGTTTGATCCATTTGTCACCTTACATGCTGCACCGCAGCAGAGTGAAAAAGTTCAGGACTCGGCCTGGCCATTGTTAAAAAGATTGTCGATGCCTGGGGGACGGGTATGGGTGGAAAGCGATAAATAATTACCAGGAGACTGCCCAAGAAAGCAGAATGGATCAATGATAAATATTATCACAGCAGATGATCACGCCCTGATTCGCAAGGGAATCCAACATATCCTGTCAAAAACCACCGATATGCGGATAATTGACGAGGCGGAAGACGGCCGACAGCTGCTCAAAAAGCTTCGCGGTGCACACTACGACCTTATTCTTTTGGATATTACCATGCCCGGCATGGATGTTTTTGAGCTGCTCAGAGAAATAAAGCTGTTCGCACCGGATATGCCGATCCTCGTCCTGTCGATGCTGCCGGAAAAACAATTCGGCCTGCAGCTGTTAAAGGCCGGCGTCAATGGCTACCTGAATAAATCCTCGGACCTGAACAACCTGGTCAATGCAATCCAGCAGATACTCGCCGGGCAAAAATACATCGGTCCGGCTCTTGCGGCTAAGCTTGCCGAAGCCCTGCTGCTAAAGAGCGAGGCGCCGCGACATGAATTACTGTCGGAGCTAGAATTCCAGGTGCTCTGCCTTATCGCCAAGGGTATAACCGTCTCGGAGATCGCCGAACAGCTTTTTGAGAACAAAACAGACAATACAATAATCGTGGCACACAACGAGGTGAAGACGCTCATCCATGACCTGCAGGTTTGTCAGGCGGAATTGGAGGTACAGAACGAAGAAATTCTCAAGCCTGCCGAAATTGATGCGTAAAAAGAGTTGCAGGACGCGTTAACATATCCATGCCCACCACCACGGCGACCGGAAAAATTATGGCCGCCGCAGACTTGGCAATATTCTTATTCGACCCTATTGTTTCCTTTTCTTTGAGAATAAACTCTCCCGGGAACGGTGGTTGTTCTCGAACCCGTGTCTCTGACAAGGTGAGAGTAACGACCAGAACCTCTCTCGATCTCTGAAATATTACAGGTGAAGACCATGCCAATGACCATCGGTTTGTCGAAATTGAACTCAAGCGACTACAAAAAGGACAACCTGGCCGCCGCCGAAAGCGCCATCGTGCACCTGGCGGCAAAGGGGGCAACATTGATTATGTTGCCGGAAAATTTCAATTTCATGGGTCCTGAAGCGCTCCGGCGGGACAATGCCGAACCTCTTGACCAGTCGCCAAGCCTCGACCGGATGCGCAATCTGGCCGCCAGACTGAAGGTCCATGTGCATATCGGCAGCTACATGGAGCAAGACGGCAGCCAATTTTTCAACACCGGCGTCGTCTTCGATACCAACGGGGAACGCATTGCCAGGTACCGTAAAATCCATCTCTTTGATGTGGAAATCCCCGGCGGCAAGAGCTACCGCGAATCAGATGCTATTTCCCCCGGCAACGAGTTGGTGACTTTCTCCATCGGTGATTTCACCTTCGGCATGGCCACCTGTTACGATCTGAGATTCCCCGAACTTTTCCGACGTCTGACGGAAATGGGCGCCGATGTGCTCCTGCTTCCCGCGGCGTTTACCCTACAGACCGGCCGGGACCACTGGGAACTGCTGCTACGGGCCCGGGCCGTGGAAAATCTGTGCTGGGTCGCCGCCGCCGGGCAATGGGGCCCGTCTCCCCCGGATAATCTGACCTTCGGCAGAAGCATGGTTGTCAATCCCTGGGGGCTGGTCGTCAGTCAGGCGCCGGACGGAGTATCGCACATAACCGCCGAGCTCGACCTTGCTACCGTGCGGGAAATACGCACGAGATTTCCCGCGCACAGCCATATCCGCCGGGATCTTTTTTCCTGAGGTTTTTCGATTACTTCCTCCCTGCAGCAGATCACACACTACCGGATCAAAGCCGACCGCCTTTTTCAGGGCGGATTGCGCTACGGTGCTGGGATTTATTTCCTCGGTGACAAACCATGCACCAGCGTCAGAGAGACCATGTTGGTTCCAGCCCTTCTAAATGCAGATATCGCCTGATAGTCAGGATCTGCATACCAATCTTTGGCCGCCTGCTCTGAAGGGAATTTGAAAATGATAATACGTCCTTCACGGGGAGAGTGACCTTCAAGGTGAATCGGCTGATCGTCGTAGGTGACAAACTCCCCCTTGTATTTTTTTAGGATTGGAAAAAATTCTTTTTCATATTTTCGATAGGTGTCTGCATCAGTTACGACCAGATTAACCACCATGTACACTGGAATATCTGCCATATTTTCACCGTTATCCCTTGAGACGAATTAATAATCGTAAAAGTCATTCGATCTTTCGTCGGCGCAAAAAATCAATCCGACGACACACCCTAGCAGGATATGAAACGAAATTCAAACTGTAGGTGCATGATACCTGAAAATAAGGTTGGGAGACGGCTCGGCGGGACAGGTAACCAGTCTTAAGGATAAATATTTCTTTTCCGCCGATTTTGTGATACCGTTTTTAATAAATCAGTTCCTCACTATTCAATAAAAGACAATCCTCAATAACCATCCATGATCATATGAGTTACAAAAGAATCCATGTACGAGTTCCAATCCAGGGCGAAGCTCTCTTGCTGTCTTGCAAAGACACATCCATCAAGGCGCAAACCATTGATATCAGCCACGGAGGAGTCGCCATAACCAGCCCTGATGTCCCCCTCACCGAGGACACCTACGAAATCATCATAACTTTCAAGGATGGGAAAAAAATCACTATCGCCGCCTATCTCGTCAGGCAAGAGAACGGGGTTTTAGGATTTAAAACCGATAGGATAGATAGCGATAGTTTGCAGATCATTACTGATCTTGTCTTTGCCTATCAAGAGACAAATGATTTCATAAAACAAATCGACGAACACAACCTTTTCGGTCATTCTTTTATCGATGAAGAAGGTAAGGAGCTTGACATTACGTTTAATGTCGATCTGGAAAAACCGTAGGATAACTCTTATGGAGACTTTTATTGCCCTGCTCATCGCCGGTATTGCTCTGGTTGCACCGAATATGGGCTGGGCATTTTCATCGGCATCGCCATGAATCTTTTTATGAGAAAAATGAAGATTTAATCTATAAATCAGGAAACATTTGGATTCAGCGTCCACTTGATAAACCAGTCTACCCTGCCATCCGCCTGCTCATCTACATCCAGGCAGACAATTCCGGAGTTCTGAAACTGATAGATCTTCATTTCTGCGGATTTTGCAACAAGATAAGCCAACAGCCGCTGCATAAACGGCATATGGCCAATCACCATTGTATCAGCCTGCGAAGTGATACGTTCGGCAAAACCCCGGACATCATCGAGGGGATTGAGACCAGGGACCACTTCCAGAGGCGTCTTTAAAGACAGGGCGTCATGATAGATTGACGCCGTCTGCGCCGCCCGCTTTTTACCCGAGTGGACTAT